>NZ_CP145908.1:2060793-2747724 GCF_051294855.1 Microbacterium sp. PMB16 | reverse complement strand
ACATCGGCGGCGGGTCCTCGATCATGGGGACGCTGTCGGGCGGTGGGGCGCACCGCGTCTCGATCGGAGCACGGACCCTGCTGGGCGCGAACGCCGGTATCGGCATCTCGCTGGGAGACGACTGCGTGGTCGAAGCGGGGCTCTACGTCACCGCCGGCACGAAGATCGTGCTCGTCGACGGCCCCGTGACCGCCGACGGCGGCAGGAAGACCGTCAAGGGAGCGGAACTCTCCGGGCAGAACGGGCTGCTCTTCCGCCGCAACTCGCTCAGCGGCGCCGTCGAGGCTGTGCGTCGTGCCGGGGTCGGCGTGACCCTCAACGAAGCACTGCACGCCTGACTCCGCGACCGGATGCGGCGCGGCGCGCGGGGCGCGGCGGGCCGGTTCACAGGCAGTGCGTGATAGTGTCGGCGTGACGCTCCTCGCGATGCGAGGCGTCTGCGTCGTCGACACGCTCCCGCGCCACTAGCCTGGTTCTGGCCATTTCGAACGGCGAAACGATGCGCGATCCCGCGCCGTCGCCCACCTTCCCGCACCCGGCCCTGATGGTTCGTGCGTGCAATCTCGGAGAAATACCCCTATGACTTCTTTCCTCGATCTCGGCGTGCCCGCCGACCTCGCTGCCATCCTCGCGAAGGACGGCAAGACCGAGGCGTTCGCGATTCAGCGCGACACGCTTCCCGACTCCCTCGCCGGTCGTGACCTCCTCGGCCGCGGCCGCACCGGCAGTGGCAAGACGATCGCCTTCGCGCTTCCCCTGGTCGCGCGCATCGCCGCTTCGTCCCGCAGCAGCCGTGCCGGTCACCCCCGCGGCCTGGTGCTCGCTCCGACCCGCGAGCTCGCCACCCAGATCGCCGCGACCATCGCGCCGCTCGCCGCAGCCAAGGGCCTGCGCGTCACCACCGTCTTCGGCGGCGTCAGCCAGCGTCCGCAGGAGCAGGCGATGCGCAGCGGCGTCGACATCGTCGTGGCCTGCCCCGGCCGGCTCGAAGACCTCATGAAGCAGCGGGTCGTCCAGCTCGACGCCGTCGAGGTCACCGTGCTCGACGAGGCCGACCACATGGCCGACCTCGGGTTCCTGCCCGGCGTCACCCGCATCCTCACCGCGACTCCGGCCGGCGGACAGCGCCTGCTGTTCAGCGCCACGCTGGACCGCGGCATCGACACCCTCGCCCGCCGCTTCCTCTCCAACGCGGTCAGCCACGAGGTCGACGAAGAGAGCGTGCCCGTGGGCGAGATGACCCACCGCGTGCTCGTCGTCGACTCGACGGACGACAAGACCGCTCTGGTGCGCGACCTCGCGTCCGGGACCGGTCGCCGCATCCTCTTCACGCGCACGAAGCACCAGGCGAAGAAGCTCGCCAAGCAGCTCACCGCGGCGGGCATCCCCGCTGTCGACCTGCACGGCAACCTCTCGCAGAATGCTCGCGAACGCAACCTCAGCGCCTTCTCCGCTGCTCCCGACGACGGTGGCGTGCGTGTGCTCGTCGCGACCGACGTCGCAGCCCGTGGCGTGCACGTCGACAACGTCGACCTGGTCGTCCACGTCGACCCGCCCGTCGAGCACAAGGCGTACCTGCACCGTTCCGGCCGCACCGCGCGCGCCGGCGCCGCGGGTACCGTCGTGACGGTCGTGCTCCCCGAGCAGCGCCGTGACGTCAAGGACCTCCTCCGCAAGGCCGCCATCAGCGCGCCGCTCGAGAACGCGACGCAGGACGCCATCACCGGTCTCGTGCCCGAGCGTGCAGCTCACGTGCGCCCGGCGCCCGTCCAGGCGCAGCAGCCGCAGCGTTCGGCCAAGCAGCGTCCGGCCGGCGGAGAGCGCGCCGGCGCCTCCACTCCCCCGGCTCGCCGTCGTCGTCCCCGTTCGGGACAGGGCGGACAGGGCGGTGCGGCCCGTCAGGGCGGCGCCGCACGCCAGGGTCAGGGCGGCCGCGGCTACCAGGGCCGCTGAATCTCGGGGGCGCCGGTGTGAAGCCGGCGCCCTGACACCGTGAACGGTCGTCGTGCATTCGTGCCGGCGGCCGTTTCGCGTTTCCGCCGCGCGCACCCTGCCGTCGTCAGGACCGAACGGCCGCCACGACGACGGGATCCGAGCACCCGCGAACGAACCCGGCCAGCCGACGGCGGATCTCGAAGCCGAGCACGCGCTTGCCGATCCACTCGGCCACCGGCGCCAGCCAGGCCGGTCGGCACGAGAAGTTGTACTTCCACACCGCGAGCGTGCCTTCGGGCACAGCGGTGAACCGCCAGCCACCACCGAGCTTCTCGAAGAACCACGGTCCGCTCTCCATCACCATGCCCACGTTCGTCGGCGGCGCGTAGGATACGTAGCTGCTCACCATGCTGAAGCCGAAGCGCTGGCGCGTGAAGGTGCGCACGCCCTTGGCCGCGGCATCCGCGTCATCGAGGAAGTGCTGCTCGCTGATGAACGGATCCCAGCGCCGGCGGATGGCTCCCGTCGTCTGCGAGACGGCGAATGCCGTCGCAGGGTTGACCGGGACGATGACCTCGGCGCTGACGACGGGCATCGTGTCAGGCCTCAGCGGGTCTGGAAGGTGCGCTCCGGTGACCCCGTGTACAGCTGCTGGGGGCGGCCGATCTTCGTCTGCGGGTCGAGCTGCAGTTCGCGCCACTGCGCCAGCCAGCCGGGCAGGCGGCCGATCGCGAACAGCACGGTGAACATCCGCGTCGGGAAGCCCATCGCCTTGTAGATGACGCCGGTGTAGAAGTCGACGTTCGGGTACAGGCGACGCTCACGGAAGTAGTCGTCGGCCAGCGCCAGCTCCTCGAGCTCCTTCGCGAGGTCGAGCAGCGGGTCGGTGACGCCGAGCGAGGACAGCACCTCGTCAGCGGCATCCTTGACGAGCTTGGCGCGCGGGTCGTAGTTCTTGTAGACCCGGTGCCCGAAGCCCATCAGCTTCACGCCCTCTTCCTTGTTCTTCACCCGATCGACGAAGCGCGAGACGCTCTGACCGGAGTCGCGGATCTGCCCGAGCATCGTGAGCACGGCCTCGTTCGCACCGCCGTGAAGCGGGCCGGAGAGGGCCTGGATGCCGGCGGAGATCGACGCGAACTGGTTCGCCCCGGTGGAACCGACCAGGCGCACCGTCGACGTGGACGCGTTCTGCTCGTGGTCTTCGTGAAGGATGAGCAGCAACTCGAGCGCCTTCGACATGACCGGGTTGACCTGGTACTCCTCGCTGTGCACCCCGAAGTTGAGCTTGAGGAAGTTGTCGACGAAGCTCAGCGAGTTGTCCGGGTAGAGGAAGGCCTGGCCGACGCTCTTCTTGTGCGCGTACGCCGCGATGACCGGGAGCTTGGCGAGCATGCGCACCATGTTCAGCTCGACGTGCTCGGGGTTGTGCGGGTCGGTCTGGCCCTCGTAATAGGTCGAGAGGGCGGCGACGGCCGAGGAGAGCACCGACATCGGGTGCGCCGTGTGCGGCAGCGCCGAGAAGAAGCGCTTGAGGTCTTCGTGCAGCAGCGTGTGACGACGGATCTTCTCGTCGAACTCGGCGAGCTCCGACGCCGACGGGAGTTCGCCGTAGATCAGGAGCCAGGCGACCTCGAGGTAGCTCGTGGTGCCGGCGAGCTGCTCGATCGGATAGCCCCGATAGCGCAGGATGCCCTTGTCGCCGTCGATGAACGTGATGTCGGACTTGGTGGACGCGGTGTTCACGAAGCCGTAGTCCAAGCCCGTGTACCCGGTCTGGCGGGTCAGGGTCGAGAAGTCGATGCTGTCGTGGCCGGCCGTGCCGCGCACCAGCGGGAACTCGGCGGTCGTGTCGCCGATCGTCAGCTTCGCCGTCTGGTCTGCCGCTGCGCTCACGCGGGCCTCCTCGTGGTGTCTGGCCGTCCGCGCGTGGCGTCGGTGTAGACAAAGATCTAGGTCATGCCGGAAGTGGCGATCTCACGGCGCCGAAGCGCCAGGTCGGGTTACGACCGAATCGCCTTTACAGCCTAGTAGTCACACCGGCCTACTGTGACAACCACCAAACAGAGCGCCTCACTGAAGAGGGAAGCTACAGTTTTCCTCCATGCAGGCGACGTGCGGCCTCGGCGATCCGGTCGGTCGGCGCTGTCAGGGCCAGGCGGATGTGCTGGCCGGAATCGGCGCCGTAGAACGGTCCGGGGCCGGCGAGGATGCCGAGATCAGCCAGACGGCCCATCGAGTCCCAGGCATCCCGGCCCTCCGTCGCCCAGAGGTACAGCCCCGCCTCGGATCCGTCGATCCGGAAGCCGGCCGCCTCCAGCGCGGGGCGCAGGGTGTCACGGCGTGCGCGGTACAGCTCCTTCTGCGCCGCGACGTGCTCGTCGTCGCCCAGCGCCACAGCCATCGCTTGCTGCACGGGTGCCGGCGGCATCAGGCCGAGGTGCTTGCGTGCGGTGAGCAGATCGCCCACGATGCGGGCGCAGCCCGCGACGAACGCGGCCCGATACCCGGCGAGGTTCGACTGCTTGCTCAGGGAGTACACGCTGAGCAGGTTCGCTCGACTGCCCCCGGTCACCCGCGGGTCGAGCACCGAGGGAATCGACTCGGTCGCCCAGGGGCCGTCCCAGCCGAGCTCCGCATAGCACTCGTCGCTCGCCAGCACCGCGCCGAGTTCGCGCGCGCGCTGCACTGCGGCGGCCAGCTCGGTCACGGTCCAGGTGCGACCGTCCGGATTGCCGGGTGTGTTGATCCAGATGAGCTTCGTGCCCTGCGGCCAGTCGGCGGGGTCATCCGCGGCGACCGGCTCGGCACCGACGACGCGCGCACCGACCTCGTACGTCGGATAGGCGACTCGCGGGTGCACCACGATGTCGCCGACGCCGAGTCCGAGCAGCGTCGGCAGCAGCGCGACGAGCTCCTTCGAGCCGATCGTGGGCAGCACGTTGTCGACGGTCAGGTCGGCGACGCCACGACGGCGCGCGTACCAGGCCACGATCGCCTCACGAAGCGACGGGGTGCCGACGGTCTGCGGGTACGCGTGCGCGTCGGTGGCCTCCGCCAGCGCGCGACGGATGATCTCCGGGGTCGGATCGACCGGCGAGCCGACCGAGAGATCCACGAGTCCGTGCGGATGCTGTGCGGCACGGTCCCGGAACGGGACGACGGCGTCCCACGGGTAGTCGGCGAGGTCGCGGACGCTCACAGACGTCGCCTACTCGCCCTGCGGCGGCAGCGCGGCGATGACCGGGTGGTCGAAGGTGTAGACGCCGACCTTGGCGGCGCCGCCGGGCGAGCCGATCTCGTCGAAGAACTCGACGTTCGCCTTGTAGTAGTCCTGCCACTCGTCGGGGAGGTCGTCTTCGTAGTAGATCGCCTCGACCGGGCACACCGGTTCGCAGGCGCCGCAGTCCACGCATTCGTCCGGGTGGATGTACAGCGAGCGTTCACCCTCGTAGATGCAGTCAACGGGGCACTCGTCGATGCAGGCGCGATCCTTGACATCGACGCACGGGAGGGCGATCACATACGTCACCCCTCCAGTCTACGGCTCGCGGACCGCGCGATCCTCCGTGGGAGCTGCCTGCGTGCGCACCGGCAGCCGTGAGAACGACGGCCAGGCGACGACCAGCAGGACCAGACCGGCGGTCAGGTAGGTCCAGATGCGGCCGGTGAGCGAGTCGGCCACCACGACGGATCCGCCGGGTCCGACCCCGGAGATCAGCACGAGCATGCCGAGCATGCCGAGGCCGGCGGCGACCGCCGCTCCTCGGTCATGGGTGAGCGCGCGGACCGCGATGAGAATCGCTCCGCAGGCGATGGCCCCGACGATCAGCCCGACCGGGATCGGGCCCCAGGTCAGGCTGTGCGCGATGGTGCCGGCGACGCCGTAGACGCCGCCCACCACGGCGACGGCGACCCATGACACGACCCTCGACACCCAGTTCACACGCACATGTCGATCCTACCGGCGAGACCTATGCCCCTCGGGGGCTCGGGCGATCACCCGGCGAGGCCGAAGAACCGCAGCAGCGCAGCCACGGCCGCCGCGGCGATCACGACGACGAGGAACGACTGCCGCAGCCAGAGGAGTCCGCCCGCAACGAGCAGGGCGGGCACCCGCGCGTCGACCATGATCGCCTGGCCGTCGCCCAGCGTCTGCACGGCCACGAGGGCCGCCAGCAGCGCAACGGTCAGCAGATCGGAGATGCGAGCGGTGCGCGGGGCCTCGAGGGCCTTCGGCGGTACGAGGTATCCGGCAGCCTTCAGAGCGAGGCAGATCAGGGCCGCCAGCAGGATGGCACTCCACAGACTCATCAGGCGGGCTCCGTTCCGGCATCCCGCGCATCCGTCGCATTCGTCTTTCCGGGGGCACGCCCCATCCAGTTGAACCAGCCGACGACGATCGCGACGAACGCAGCGATGAGCACGGGCAGACCGGGCATCAGGAAAGGCGTGAGTGCCGCGGCCACGACTGCAGCGGCGACGCCGACGGCGATCGCCTGCCGCTGTTGGAGACGCGGCCAGAGCAGTGCGAGGAAGGCGGCGGCGGCCGCGGCATCCAATCCCCAGGTCTTCGGGTCGCCGAGGACGTCGCCGACGAGCGCACCGATCAGGGTGGTGATGTTCCAGCCCACGAAGATGCCGATCCCGGTCACCCAGAAGCCCAGCTGGCGCAGTCGCGGCATCGTCTGCGAGATCGCCACGGCGGTCGACTCGTCGATCGTGAAGTGGGCGGCGGCAGCCCGACGCAGTGGTCCCCCTCCGACGATGGGCGACATGCGCATGCCGTAGGCGACATTGCGCACCCCGAGCAGCGCGGCGGAGGCGATCGCGGACGGCAGCGCCGCCAGCCCTCCCGCGGTGAGAACTCCGACGAAGGCGAACTGCGACCCGCCGGTGAACATCAGGAGACTCAGCACGCACGTCTGCCAGACGTCGAGCCCGGCTGCCACGGCCAGCGCTCCGAACGAGATGCCGTACGCACTTGTGGCGAGCACGACCCCGAGAGCTTCGCGCCACACCTCGCGTTCAGCCGTCATCTCGGGCCCTCGAGCCGATCGTTCGCTTCGGTGAACACATGACTATCATTCTGAACACCGGCGCGCGCATAGTCAAGCGAACGATCGTTTGACATGATGAACGCATGGAAGATCTTCGCACCCGCATCTCCCGCACTCTGAAACGAGAGCGGGAGGCCGCGAACCTGTCGGTGTCCGAGCTCGCACGTCGGGCGGGAATCTCGAAAGCCACGGTGTCGCAACTGGAGAGCGGAGCAGGCAACCCGAGCGTCGAGACACTGTGGGCCCTGGGAGTCGCGCTCGGCGTGCCGTTCGCCGTGCTCGTCGACCAGCAGACGAACGCGCCCACGCTCATCCGCGCCCACGACCTCGCCGGAGTCCCCTCCTCCGCGTCCGCCTACAGCGCCACGTTGCTCGCCGCCAGTCCCCCGGGTGCACGACGCGACATCTACCTGATCCAGGCAGAGCCCGGCGACCCGCGGCAGTCCGTGCCGCACCACCCCGGAACGATCGAGCACGTGGTGATGATCGCCGGACAGGCGCAGGTCGGTCCGATCGGAGACCCGGTGACGCTGAACCCGGGCGACTACCTCACCTACGCAGGTGACGCCCCCCACGTGTTCGAGGCGACCGCACCGGGAACCAGCGCCGTACTGATCTCAGAGCTGCGCTGAGCGCGGGGAATCAGTACCAGTTCATCGCCTGGGAGTGGCCCCACGCGCTGCAGGGGGTGCCGTAGACCGCGGAGATGTAGTCGAGGCCCCACGCGATCTGTGTGGCGGCGTTCGTCTGCCAGTCGCCGCCCGCCGATGCCATCTTGCTGCCGGGGAGCGCCTGCGGGATGCCGGTGGCGCCGCTCGGGTTGTACGCCTGGTAGTTCCAACCGGATTCCTTGTTCCACAGCGAGTTCAGGCAGGAGAACTGGTCGCCGCCCCAGCCGTAGCGGCTGGACATCATCTGCTGCGCCGTGGCCTTGGCGCCGTCGACCGTGTTCGCCGAGGCGAGCGCGGCCGCAGCCTCCTCCGCCTTCTTGGCGGCAGCCGCGGCAGCGTCATCCGCTGCCTTCTTCTCCTGCGCCGCAGTGAAGGCCTTCTGGAGCTCAGCAGTGTCGGCGACGACGTCTGCGGTCTCCGCTTCCGCATGACCTGCGAGCAGGGTCACCGCGATCGACGGCATCTCCGCGCGATCTGCGAGAGCGTCGATGTCGTCCTGCAGACCGGTCACGTCGACAGCGGGCGCCGCAGTCACGTCGAGACCGGAGGCAGCGACGTCGTAGGCGAGCGCCTGTGCCGTCAGGACGGCATCTTGGGCCTCGGCGACAGGCATCGCTGCGTCGTCAGCCACTCGAGCGACCGGCTCCGCGCCGGTGATGAGCTGGGCGACGGCAGCGGTCGGGTCCGGGGACTCGGCACCGGCCGCCGGAGCGGAGACGATGCCGGCGGTGAGAGTGATGCCGAGAAGGGTCGCAGCGGCGGTACCGAGGATCATCATCGGACGGCGGGCAGTGACGGTCGCGCGGGCGGATGCCGCAGCGGAGGCGCGCCGAAGCGCACGGGATTCATGAAGCACAGGTTCGACTTTCGGGTCGTCGTATGCCGTTACAGGAGACTCATCGGGAGTTCGTCCCCGGCACAAGTGTCCGAGTCTGCCCTGTCTTCCTGAACGAAAAATCTGTCTCACCTGGGTTTTTCATGAGAAGAGGGCCCCGCAGCCGCTTGTCAGCGGTGCGAGGCCCTCTTCGGGATGCTCGTGGAACGAGGATCAGGCGTTGGCGTCCTGGCGCTTGAGACGCGCGGTCTCGCGGGCACGGGTGTTCTGGTCGAGGTTCACCTTGCGGATGCGCACGACCTCCGGAGTCACCTCGACGCATTCGTCGTCGCGAGCGAACTCGAGGCTCTCCTCCAGCGTGAGCTGGCGCGGCGGCGTCATCGACTCGAACGTGTCGGAGCTCGCTGCACGCATGTTGGTGAGCTTCTTCTCCTTGGTGATGTTCACGTCCATGTCGTCGGCGCGCGAGTTCTCGCCGATGACCATGCCCTCGTAGACCTCCTGCGTGGGCTGCACGAAGAACGACATGCGCTCCTGGAGCGCGATCATCGCGAACGGCGTGACGACACCCATGCGGTCAGCGACGATCGAGCCGTTCTGACGCGTGGTGATGTGCCCCGCCCACGGCTCGTAGCCGTGCGAGATCGCGTTGGCGATGCCGGTGCCGCGGGTCGTGGTGAGGAACTCGGTGCGGAAGCCGATGAGGCCGCGCGACGGGACGATGAACTCCATGCGCACCCAGCCGGTGCCGTGGTTCGACATACCGTCCATGCGACCCTTGCGGTTCGCGAGCAGCTGCGTGATGGCGCCGAGGTACTCCTCGGGAGCGTCGATCGTGAGGTGCTCGAACGGCTCGTTCGTCTTGCCGTCGATCTGCTTGGTGACCACCTGCGGCTTGCCGACCGTGAGCTCGAAGCCCTCGCGGCGCATGTTCTCGACGAGGATCGCGAGTGCGAGCTCGCCTCGGCCCTGGACCTCCCAGGCGTCGGGACGCCCGATGTCGACGACCTTGAGCGAGACGTTGCCGACGAGCTCCTTGTCGAGGCGGTCCTTCACCATGCGGGCGGTGAGGCGGTGGCCCTTGACCTTGCCCATGAGCGGCGAGGTGTTCGTGCCGATCGTCATGGAGATCGCGGGATCGTCGACCGTGATGGCCGGGAGCGGACGCACGTCTTCCGGGTCGGCGATCGTCTCGCCGATCGTGATGTCCTCGAAGCCGGCGATGGCGACGATGTCGCCAGGTGCCGCAGACTCGGCCGGGTAGCGCTCGAGAGCACGGGTCTTCAGCAGCTCGGTGATGCGAGCATTCTGGTGGGTGCCGTCGGCGCGGACCCAGGCGACCGTCTGGCCCTTCTTCAGCGTGCCGTTGAAGACGCGCAGCAGTGCGAGGCGACCGAGGAACGGGCTCGAGTCGAGGTTCGTGACCCATGCCTGCAGCGGGGCCTCGTCGTCGTAGGACGGAGCCGGGATGTGCTCGAGGATCGCGCCGAAGAGCGGCTCGAGGTCATCGTTGTCGGGCAGCGTGCCGTTCTCGGGACGGTTGAGCGAGGCGGCCCCGTTGCGGCCGGAGGCGTAGACGATCGGCACGTCGAGCAGCGCGTCGACATCGAGGTCGGGCACGTCGTCGACGAGGTCGGACGCGAGGCCCAGCAGCAGGTCGTGCGCCTCTTCCTCGACCTCGGCGATGCGAGCATCCGGACGGTCGGTCTTGTTGACCAGGAGGATGACGGGCAGCTTCGCCTCGAGCGCCTTGCGCAGCACGAAGCGTGTCTGCGGCAGCGGACCCTCGCTGGCGTCGACGAGCAGCACGACGCCGTCGACCATGGACAGGCCGCGCTCGACCTCGCCGCCGAAGTCGGCGTGACCGGGGGTGTCGATGACGTTGATCGTCACCTCGCCGTCCGTGGCGTGCGCGCCCTTATAGGTGATCGCCGTGTTCTTGGCGAGGATCGTGATGCCCTTCTCACGCTCCAGGTCGTTGGAGTCCATGGCGCGTTCGTCGACGTGGGCGTGTTCGCCGAAGGAGCCCGTCTGACGCAGCATGGCGTCGACGAGAGTGGTCTTGCCGTGGTCGACGTGCGCGACGATTGCGACGTTGCGGAGGTCAGAGCGAAGGGCGTGCGCCATGCAGAAGTCCTAAAGAGGTGTGGGATTTTGTCGGGAAGCCGACGTTCCAGGATAACGCAAGCTCAGGGCTGATTCCTGAGCGAAGGTCATACCATCGGAATCGTGACTTCTCGACGCGCCCCGGAGATGGCCTTCGTGGACTCCCCCGCGCCGTCCCGCGCCCGTCTCTGGTGGGAGATCACCATCGTCCTGGCGCTCGGACTCGGCCAGTCCGCGATCTACGCGATCGTGCAGCTCGCCTACCGGTTGACGGACGAGACTCCCCTCGCCGAGCAGACGGCGACCCTCAATCCCTCCCGCAGCGACCGCGAGATCTTCGATCTGATCTACCAGGTGCTCTCGATCGGCTTCTCGCTCGTTCCGATCCTGTTGGTGTGCTTCTTGCTCTGGCAGTCGCGGCGCCCGCATCTGGAGCGGCTCGGGCTGGACGGCACCAGGGTGGGAGCGGATGCCGGGCGCGGTACCCTCCTGGTGCTCGCCATCGGCATCCCGGGCCTGGGGCTCTACATCGTCGGGCGCGCCTTCGGGTGGTTCGTCGCAGTGAACCCCGGAGGGCTCGACACCCACTGGTGGACCGTGCCGGTCCTGCTGCTGGCGGCCGCACGCGCGTCGCTGCAGGAGGAGTTCGTCGTGCTCGGCTACCTGTTCGCACGGCTGAGGCAGCTGGGCTGGAGCCCGTGGGCCATCATCGTGTCCACCTCGGTGCTGCGCGCGAGCTACCACCTGTACCAGGGCCCCGGTGCATTCGTCGGGAACCTGGCGATGGGCCTGCTGTTCGGCTGGCTCTTCCAGCGGAGCGGGCGACTGCTGCCGTTCCTCGTCGCGCACTTCCTGATCGATGCGACCGTCTTCGTGGGCTACCCGTGGGCGGCGGCGACCTGGCCGGACCTGTTCGG
Source organism: Microbacterium sp. PMB16 (assembly GCF_051294855.1). Taxonomy (GTDB): domain Bacteria; phylum Actinomycetota; class Actinomycetes; order Actinomycetales; family Microbacteriaceae; genus Microbacterium. The sequence goes on along the minus strand of NZ_CP145908.1, from coordinate 2,736,200 downwards.
GCTGCCGGGGTGAGCCGGGCGGTCAGCCGGCGTTCGCGATGAGGATCGCGACGACGGCCCAGACCACGATCACGCCGAGTGAGATGACGGCGACCCGATCCCAACTGCGACGGATGGGAGCATCCGCGGTGTCCGGCGCTGCCTCCCGGCGTTCCTCGATCTCTTCGAGTGCGCGGACCCCGGCGGGCACTCTCTCTTCGCCATCGCTGCGGGAAGGTAACCGGATCACGCCGGCTTTCGCCGGACCGCCGTAGCACGACAGGTCTTTGCCGTCGTCCAGCGAGAACACCAGCTGCCAGCGCAGATCGACCGCTCGCACCCGGGACCAGCCGAAGGTCGTACGCCGCAGCAGGTTGACCACGGTCACTCCGTCGTCATCGATGCGCACAGACGAGGCGAAGGAGTTCACGTACACGACCCACAGCAGCAGCAGCACCCAGGGCGCCAAGAGCAGCATCTGCCCCCAGCCCGCCCGCGCCACGGCATCGCCGAGCAGGAACAGGGCGAGACCCGCACCGACCACGATCGCGACGGGGCCGGAGGCCGCGCGGAATGTCCGCGCGGCCCCCGACTGATCGTCGTCCGTCACCGTCAGTGACCGCCGAGCGTGATCGAAGCACCCGGGATCGCCTGCAGCAGGCGCTCCGTGTACTCCTGCTGCGGGTTGGCGAAGATGTCGTCGACAGTGCCCTGCTCGACCACACGCCCCTTCTCCATCACGCACACGCGGTCTGCGATCACACGCACCACCGCGAGGTCGTGCGTGATGAACAGATACGTGAGGTTGAGCTCGGACTGCAGCTCGGCCAACAGGTTCAGCACTTGTGCCTGCACCAGCACGTCGAGCGCCGAGACCGCCTCGTCGAGGACCACGATCTCGGGCTTGAGAGCGAGCGCTCGCGCGATCGCCACGCGCTGACGCTGACCTCCGGACAGCTCGTTCGGATACCGCTCCATCACGCTCGACGGTAGGGCGACCTGATCGAGCACCTCGCGCACGCGGGCCCGACGTGACGCCTGGTCACCCGTACCGTGGATGCGCAGCGGCTCCGCTACCGTGTTGCCGATGTTGTGCAGCGGGTCCAGAGATCCGTAGGGATCCTGGAACACCGGCTGCATCTGCTGACGCAGCGACTGCAGCTCGCGTCTCGACAGCGTGTCGGTGTCGCGGCCGTTCACCAGGATCGATCCCTCGGTCTTGGTCTCCAGGCGCAGCAGCAGCTTGGCCGCTGTGGATTTACCCGAACCGGACTCGCCGACGATCGCCATCGTCGAGCCCTTGGGCACCTGGAACGTCACCTTGTCGACCGCCGTGAAGGCGGTCGACCGGAACCCGCTCCCCCGGATCTTGTAGACCTTCGTGACATCGCGGAACTCGATCACCGGCTCCGCAGCCACGACCTCGGTGTGCGCGATCGACGCGAGGTCGACCGTACCCGTGGACTCGGTCAGTACTTCGGCCAGAGGATCCTCGTGACCCGTGACCGCGGTCTGGATCCGCTTGGACGCCAGGCTCGGTGCCGCCGCGACCAGACGCTGCGTGTACGGATGCTGCGGGTTCTGCAGGATCTCGAGCGCGGGGCCCGATTCCACGATGCGCCCGCGGTGCATCACGACCAGGTTCTCCGCCCGCTCCGCGGCGAGGCCGAGGTCGTGGGTGATGAAGAGGAGCGCGGTGTTGCGCTCCTTGGCCAGGGTTTCGAGGTGATCGAGGATCCGCTTCTGCACCGTGACGTCGAGCGCACTGGTCGGCTCGTCGGCGATCAGGAGCTTCGGATGCGAGGACAGCCCGATGCCGATGAGCACCCGCTGGCGCATGCCGCCGGAGAACTCGTGCGGGAACTGGCGCAGACGCCGGTCGGCATCTGCGAGACCCGCCTCCTTCAGCACTTCGATCGCACGCTTGCGCGCGGCCTTGCGCCCGTCGGCCTGTCCGTTGGCGAGGATCGTCTCCTCGACCTGGAAGCCGATGCGGTGCACGGGGTTGAGGCTGTTCATCGGGTCCTGCGGAACAAGTCCGATGAGCCTGCCGCGAACATCCTCGATGTCGGCGCGACCGAGCTTCGTCAGATCTCGACCCTCGAACTTGACGGCACCACCGGTCACCTTCCCGCTGCCGGGCAGCAGGTTGATGATCGCGTGCGCCGTCGTCGACTTGCCCGATCCGGACTCGCCGACGATGGCCATGGTCTCGCCCGGGTAGATGTCGAAGCTCACGCCGCGCACGGCCGGCACGAAGCCGTCCTGCGTCTTGAACGCGACCTCGAGGTTCTCGACCGAGAGCAGAGGGACGTCGGGGTTGTAATCGGCGCTCATCGGAGTGCCCTCGCCTTCGGGTCGAGCGCGTCGCGAACCGTCTCGCCGAGCATGATGAACGACAGGACGGTCAGGGAGAGCGCGATCGACGGGTAGATCAGCGGCATGGGGTCGGTGCGAAGGCGCTGCTGCGCCTTCGCGATGTCGTTACCCCAGGAGATGAACTGTTCCGCCGGCAGGCCGACACCGAGGAAGGAGAGCGTCGCCTCCGCCGTGATGGCGGCCGCGAGGCCGACGGTGCTGAGCACGATCACCGGGGCGATCGAGTTCGGCATGACGTGGCTGAACATCGTCCGCACCCGGGAGACCCCGAGAGCCTCGGACGCCATCACGTAGTCGGCGGCCCGGACCCGGAGGATCTCGGCGCGCAGAATACGTGCCGTCGCGGGCCAGCCGAAGAAGCCGATCGCGAGCGAGATCACGAGGATGTTCCGGTCCTGCAGGAACATCGACATGATGACGACGGCTGCCAGCACGTAGGGGATCGCGAAGAACATGTCGCCGATGCGCATGAGCAACGAGTCGACCCACCCGCCGAAGAACCCGGCGAACGCGCCAATGATGATGCCCATCGCAGCGATGATGATCGTCACGAGGATGCCGACGATGAGCGATGTGCTCGCGCCGTGCACGACCCGCGAGTACACGTCGCAACCCTGGAAGTCGAACCCGAACGGATGCCCGGCGCGGGGGCCGTCGTTCGAATTCTCGAGCTGGCAGAGGAACGGGTCGACCGTCGCGAACAGGTTCGGGAAGGTCGCGACGACGATCAGGAAGACGACGAAGACACCGGCGGACCAGAACATCCAGCGGCCGCGGAGATCGCGCCAGGCGTCGAGCCAGAGGTTGCTCTTGCGCTCGCTCACGCGGACGGCGTCGACGGCTCCCAGACCGACTTCATCGATCTCGGCCACGAAATGCGGCATGCGGCGACGGGGGGAGTTATCGGACATAGCGGATCCTCGGGTCGAGCAGACCGTAGAGCAAGTCGATGATCAGGTTGACCAGGACGTAGATGACCACGAGCACTGTCACGATCGACACGATCTCGGGCCCGTCGTGCTGGTTGATGGCTCGGAAGAGCTCATTGCCGATGCCTGGGACGTTGAAGACGCCCTCGGTGACCGTGGCGCCGACGATCAGGATGCCGAAGTCGGCCGCCAGGTTCGTCGTCACCGGGATCAGAGAGTTGCGGAGCACGTGCACGGGGATGACGCGCCGAGCCGGAAGCCCCTTGCCGAAGGCCATCCGCACGAAGTCCTGCTGCCGGGTCTCGATGACCGAGTTGCGGGTGAGCCGGACGACGTAGGCGAAGTTGAGCGCGGCGAGCACGATCGCGGGGAGTATCAGGTCGGACCATGGCGCCCCTCGACCGACCGTCGGTCGGAAGAGGTGCAGCTCGATCGCCAGGATGTACTGCGCGATGAAGGCGAGCACGAAGACCGGGATCGAGATGAACACCAGGCTGATCAGCATCGACGTGTGGTCGAAGAGGCTGTTCTTGCGGAGGCCCGAGATGAGTCCGACGACGACACCGAACAGCAGCTGGATGATGATCGCGAGGAGTGCGAGGCGCAGCGTGACCGGGAACTTGGCGACGAGGATCTCGTTGACGCTCTGGCCGCGGAACGTCGTACCCAGATCGCCCTGGAACAGATCGCCCAGGTAGATGAGGTAGCGCGTGAAGAACGGCTGGTCGAGGTGGTACTCGGCCTGGAGCGCGGCGTACTGCGCGTCGGTCGGCGTCTTGTCGCCGAAGAGCGCCAGGATCGGGTCGCCGGGAAGCAGGAAGACCATCGAGAAGATCAGGAAGGTCGCCCCGAGGAAGACGGGTATCACCTGAAGCAGGCGACGAATGATGTATGCAGTCATGGCAGCAGACCGAACTCCGCCGTGCGGGGCGACTGGGCGTCACCCCGCACGGCGGGTTCAGATCACGGCGTGAGTGTTACTCGCCGGCCTTGGTGATCGAGTAGACGATCGGCCAGCTGTCCCAGCCATACTCGACGTTGTCGACGAGCGTGGAGTAGCCGGCGTTGGTCGACTGGTACCACAGCGGGATGACGGGAAGATCCTTGAACAGGACTTCCTGCGCCTGCTCGAAGAACTTGTTGCCCTCCTCGACCGAAGGAGCCGTGGCACCCTTCGTCACGAGCTCGTCGAACTCGGGGTTCGAGTAGTCGCCGTCGTTGGAGCCGGCACCCGTCGTGAACAGCGCACCCAGGATGTTGTAGGCACCCGGGTAGTCGAACTGCCATCCCGAACGCGTCGCGGCGTCGATCGAGCGGTTCTTGATCTCTTCGCGCAGTGTCGCCAGGTCGGGGAACGACTGACCAGCCGCGTCGATGCCCAGCGTGTTCTTGATCTGGTTGGCGACCGCGTCGACCCATGCCTGGTTTCCGGCACCGTCGGCGTTGTACGCGATCGTGAACTTGCCGCTCCACGGGGAGATGGCGTCAGCCTGGGCCCACAGGTCCTTCGCCTTGTCGGCGTCGGCGTGCGTGACCTCGGAACCGGCGATGTCCTCGTTGAACCCGGCGATGACCGGCGAGGTGAAGTCGACGGCCGGGGTGCGGGTGCCCTCAAAGATCACGTCGGTGATCTGCTCGCGGTCGATCGCGTAGGAGATCGCCTGGCGACGCAGGTTGCCCTCTTCATCGTTTGCGAAGTGGGCGAGGCGTGCCGGAATCGTCAGACCCTGCCAGATGGCGGCGGGCTGATCGACGGCGCGGTCGCCGAGGTCGTCCTTGTACGTCGCGAGGTACGTCGGCGGAACACCCGGGTTGATGACGTCGAGGTTGTCCGAGATGAGGTCGGCGTAGGCGGCTTCTGCGGTCGCGTACGACACCAGGTCGACGCCACCGTTCATCGCCTTGCGCGGACCGTCGTAGCTCTTGTTCGGCAGCAGCGCGATGAGCGCGTCGTGCTCCCACTTGTCGAGCACGTAGGGGCCGTTTCCGACCGGTGCCTGACCGAATGCCTCAGGGTCCTCGAAGAAGGACTCGGGCAGCGGAGCGAACACCTGGTAGCCGAGCGTGGACGGGAAGTCCGACTGCGGAGCAGCGAGCTCGACCGTGAAGGTGGTGTCGTCGACGACCTCGAGGGAGAGCGAGTCTTCCTTCACGGCGTCGGCGCTGTAGCCCTCGAAGTTCGCGAACCACCACTGGTTCTCGAACGCGGGGTCGGATGCCGCGTACTGCCAGGCGTTGACGAACGACTCGGCGTTGACGGGAGTGCCGTCGCTGAACTCTTCGCCGTCGTTGATCTTGATCGTCCAGGTCTGGTTGTCGTCCGACTCGATCGACTCGGCGACATCGTTGGCGACTGCGCCGTCTGCTTCGTAGTAGACGAGACCGGCGAAGATGTTCTGCAGAACCAGGCCGCCACCGACCTCGTTCGTCACAGCGGGGAGAAGCGGGTTCTGCGGCTCGTTGCTCTGAACGGTGACGATGCCCGTCGAGGCTTCGCCTCCTTCTTCGCCGTTTCCTTCATCGCCGCCGCCTGAAGCGCAGCCAGCCAGGGCGAGCGCGCTCACTGCGAGCAGCGCGGTGCCGGTGAAGACAATCCTGTTTCTTTTCACTTTTCGTCCTCCTGTGGACAGTACTGAGTCTGCGTGCGCATCGTCGAGCACGCAGGGATAGTCGAGCGTAACCCGCAGAGTCGCTCGCCGAAGCACTCGGCTAACGAACTGTTACTGAGTGGTGACCATCTGTAACACCCGTGAAACACGGGGAAAGACGGGGAAACGACGCGACGACGCCGCGCTGCCGTCCAGGCAGCGCGACGTCGTCGCAGGGATCAGTCCGTCGTCAGGCGAAGGCCTCCACCGGAGGGCAGGCGCACACGAGGTTGCGGTCGCCGTATGCCTGGTCGATGCGTCGCACCGGGGGCCAGTACTTGCCCGCGACGAGGGCGTGCACGGGGTACGCCGCGTCCTCACGCGTATAGGCGTGGTTCCACTCCCCCGCGATCAGCGACACCGCGGTGTGCGGCGCGTGCACCAGCGGGTTGTCGTCGGCGGGCCAGCGACCTGCCGCCACGGCATCCGCTTCCGCTTTGATCATGATCATCGCCTCGATGAAGCGGTCGATCTCACCCAGATCCTCCGACTCCGTCGGCTCGACCATGAGCGTGCCCGCGACCGGGAACGACATGGTCGGGGCGTGGAACCCGTAGTCGATGAGGCGCTTGGCGACGTCGTCGACCGTGACGCCCGTGGCTTCCTTGAGTGGACGGAGGTCGAGGATGCACTCGTGCGCGACCCGGCCGTTCTCTCCGGTGTAGAGCACCGGGAAGTGCTCGCCGAGGCGGGCGGCGATGTAGTTCGCCGAGAGCACGGCAGCGGCGGTCGCGCGACGCAGGCCGTCGGCCCCCATCATGCGCACGTAGGCCCACGAGATCGGCAGGATGCCGGCCGATCCGTAAGGTGCGGCAGAGACCACTCCACCCTCGAACGTGAAGCCGCCGAAGTGCTCGGCGCGCTGCGCGAGCGGGTGCGACGGCAGGAACGGCGCGAGGTGAGCCTTCGCGGCCACGGGCCCGACACCGGGCCCGCCGCCGCCGTGCGGGATCGCGAACGTCTTGTGCAGGTTGAGGTGCGAGACGTCGCCGCCGAGATCGCCGAACCGCGCGTAGCCGAGCAGCGCGTTGAGGTTGGCGCCGTCGACGTACACCTGACCGCCGGCATCGTGCACCGCCGTGGTGATCTCGACCACATCGTGCTCGTACACGCCGTGCGTGGACGGGTAGGTGATCATCAGCGCGGAGAGGGTGTCGGCGTGCGCGGCGATCTTCGCGCGCAGGTCGTCGAGATCCACGTTGCCGAGCTCGTCGGTCGCGACGACCACGACCTTCATGCCCGCGAGCACGGCGGATGCCGCGTTGGTACCGTGCGCCGACGACGGGATCAGACACACCGTGCGGTGCTCGTCGCCGTTCGCATGGTGGTACCCGCGGATGGCGAGGAGACCGGCGAGCTCGCCCTGCGAGCCGGCGTTCGGCTGCAGCGAGACCGCGTCGTAGCCGGTGACCTCGGCGAGCCAGCCCTCGAGCTGCTCGATCAGGTCGAGGTAGCCCTGCACGTCGGATGCCGGTGCGAACGGGTGGATGCCCGCGAACTCGGGCCACGTGATCGCCGCCATCTCGGTGGCCGCGTTGAGCTTCATCGTGCAGGACCCGAGCGGGATCATGCCGCGGTCGAGCGCGTAGTCGCGGTCGGCGAGGCTCTTCAGGTACCGCATCATGGCGGTCTCGCTGCGGTGCGCGTGGAACACCGGGTGGGTCAGGTACTCGTCCTGACGCCGGAGCGCCGCCGGCAGCGAGTCGTCGCCGTCGCCGAAGCCGAACACCCGCTCGTGCGCACCGCCGAACACGCGCGCCACCTGGTGCAGCTCGGAGGTGGTGGTCGTCTCGTCGACCGCGATGCTGATCGTGTCGGCATCCGCAACGTGCAGCAGGATGCCGAAGCCGTCGTGCGCCTGCGTCGCGAATTCGGCCGCACGGCCGGGGACCCGCACCGACACGGTGTCGAAGAACGCGTCGTGCACGACCTCGACTCCGGCCTCGACGAGCCAGTCGCGCAGCAGCGCGGCCTTGGTGGCCACACCCCGAGCGATCGCCGCGAGCCCATCGGGTCCGTGATAGACCGCATACATCGAGGCCATCACGGCGAGCAGCACCTGCGCGGTGCAGATGTTCGACGTCGCCTTCTCACGGCGGATGTGCTGCTCGCGGGTCTGCAGCGAGAGGCGATACGCGGGCTTTCCTTCGGCATCCACCGAGACACCGACCAGACGGCCGGGAAGCTGACGCTCCAGTCCCGAGCGCACCGCCATGTAGCCGGCGTGCGGGCCGCCGAAGCCCATCGGCACCCCGAAGCGCTGCGTCGTACCCACCGCGACATCGGCGCCGAGCGAGCCGGGCGACGCGATCAGCGTGAGGGCGAGCAGGTCAGCGGCGGCGACGGCAAGGCCACCCGCGACGTGCGCCGCGTCGATGACCGCAGACGGATCCCAGACCCGCCCCGATGCACCGGGGTACTGCACGAAGACGCCGAACAGTTCGGCCGGCAGTTCCTCGCCCGCGGCGAAGTCGACGGAGACGAGCTCGATGCCGACGGCATCCGCCCGCGTCTCCAGGAGTGCCTTGGTCTGCGGGAGCGCATCGGCGTCGACGGCGAAGACGTTCGACGTGGACTTCGACGCGCGACGGGCGAGCAGCATGCCCTCGACGACCGCCGTGGACTCGTCGAGCATCGACGCGTTGGCCGTGGTGAGCCCGGTGAGCTCGGCGACCATGGTCTGGAAGTTGATGAGCGCCTCCAGGCGCCCCTGCGAGATCTCCGGCTGATACGGCGTGTAGGCCGTGTACCAGGAGGGGTTCTCGAGCACGTTGCGCTGGATCACCTGCGGCGTGATCGTGCCGTAGTACCCGAGGCCGATCATCGGACGGTTCACCGCGTTGCGCGACGCGAGAGCACGGAGCTCCGCGAGCGCCTCGGTCTCGCTGGCGGCGGGCGGGATGATCGACGACAGGGCGTCGGCGCCATCGCTGCCGGAGCCCGCGGAGGGGCCCGTGAAGATCGAGGACGGCACGGCCTGGCGCATCAGCGCCTCGACGGAACCCTCCGCGGAGTCGACCCCTGAAGCCTGCGAAGCATCCAGCCCGAGCGCCTCGAGCATGATGCGCTGCGCGGCGTCGGTGGGTCCGATGTGACGATCGGCGAAAGAGACCACGACGGGATCAGCCCTCCGTCAGTGCGACGTACGCGTCACGGTCGAGCAGGCCGTCGAGCGCACCGTCGGCGACCGACACCTTGATCAGCCAGCCGGCTTCGAACGGCTCGGCGTTGACGAGCGAAGGGTCATCGACGACCGCATCGTTGATCTCGACGACGGTGCCGGCGACCGGCGCGTAGAGCTCGCCGACCGACTTGGTCGACTCGATCTCGCCCACGACGGCTCCGGCAGTGAGCTCGGTGCCGACGGCGGGAAGCTCGACGAACACCACATCGCCCAGCTTCTCGGCGGCAAAGTCGGTGATGCCGATCGTGACGGTGTCGCCGTTGCCGGCGATCCACTCGTGCTCTTCGGTGTAGCTGAGTGCGTTGAGGTCGGTCATTTGGTCCTCCGGTAGAAAGGCAGAGCGGTCACGGTCGCGGGGATCTTCGTTCCCCGTACATCAAGGAATACTGCGGTTCCCTCTTCGGCGGAAGACGGATGCACGTAGGCCATCGCGATCGGATGGCCGAGGGTGGGGCTCAGGGCGCCGCTGGTGATCTCTCCGAGCACGGCACCGTCGGCATCCACCACGGCGTAGCCGGCGCGGCCCGCGCGCTTGCCCTCGGCGACGAGCCCGACGAGCACGGGAGCCTGCGCCCCTTCGTCAGTCTCAGCGACCGAAGAGAGCGCCTCTTTCCCGATGAAGCTCTCCTTGTCGGAGACCACGACGCGGCCGAGGCCGGCCTGCGCGGGCTTCGTGTCGAGAGACAGCTCGTGACCGTACAGGGGCATCCCGGCCTCGAGTCGCAACGTGTCACGCGCGGCGAGACCGGCGGGCACGAGACCGTGCGGCGCACCCGCAGCGGCGACGGCGTCCCAGAGCGCAGGGGCGTCGGCTGCGCGGACCAGCAGCTCGAAGCCGTCCTCACCGGTGTAGCCCGTGCGTGCGATCAGCAGCGGCTCACCGAGGAAGAAGGCATCGGCCCAGGCGTAGTACCTCTGCTCGCCCCACGGGGTGCCGAGTTCGGTGATGCCCTCGGTCGCCGCGACGATGGCCTCGGCCGCGGGGCCCTGGACCGCGAGCAGTGCGTAGGAGTCGGACACGTCCTCGACGTCGACGCCGCGATCTCCGAGGAAGCCGGCGAAGCTGCGTTCCTCCCCCTCAGCGCGGGCGGGGCTCTCGCGTTCGATGAGCGATGGGAAGGAACGCACGCGCGAGGCGAAAGCCGCGTCGACGAAGCCGCGGTTGCCGGCGTTCGCGATCACCAGGTAGCGGTCATCTGCGAGACGGTAGACGATCACGTCATCGACGATGCCGCCGGATTCGGCGAGCACCAGCGAGTACTTCGCCTTGCCCACGGCCATCGTCGACAGACGACCGGCGAGGGCGTAGTCGAGGAACTCCGCCGCGCTCTCACCGGTGACGAGGAACTCCGCCATGTGCGAGATGTCGAAGAGCCCGGCGGCCTGACGGACGGCGTGGTGCTCGGCGAGGTCGGACGTGTAGCGCACCGGCATCTGCCAGCCGCCGAAGTCGGTGAACGACGCACCGAGCGACTCGTGGCGTTCTCGGAGCGGGGTATAGCGGGGATCGGACATGGAGTTCTCCCGTGCGGAATCGGGCGGAACGACGTCGTCGACGTTCCTCGGAACTCCCCCTCTGTCATGGGCCTGAGAGTTTCGCCCGCGCTGGGGGGCTTTCACCGTCGGCGGATCCCGAGCTGCGCTCGAGATCGCTTTTCAGAGTGGCCGGAACCGCGCGGTACGCGTTACCTGAGAGATTGGCGGGGAGGCTTGCTCCTTCGGTGCCCGGCTGCGTTCGCCGGGGCTCTCCCGCGGGGTTCATTCGGCCTGTCTTCAGTTGTCCGTTCAGTCTAGGTCAAGGATGCGGTCAGGTGGTGATGCCGAGTTCGTGGCGGACTTCGTCGCGGAGGCGGCCGAGGTTGTCGGGCTCGGGCGCTGCTCCGAGGAGTGTCTTCGTGTACTCGTGTTGCGGGTTCAGGATGACTTCGTCCGCGGGACCGCGTTCCACGACATCGCCCTTGTAGAGGACCATGATCTCGTCACTGAAATGCCGCGCCGTCGCGAGATCGTGCGTGATGTAGAGGACGCCGAGGTTCTCCTCACGTTGCAGATCGGCGAGGAGGTTCAGCACGCCGAGCCGGATCGACACGTCGAGCATCGACACGGGTTCGTCGGCGACGATGAACCGCGCCCCCGGAGCCAACGCGCGGGCGATCGCGACACGCTGGCGTTGCCCCCCGGACAGCTCGTGCGGGCGGCGTTCCGCGAAGCTCTCCCCCGGCGTGAGCCGCACCCGCTCCAACAGTTCGATCGCGCGCTCGCGCACCTGGGCAGTCGACAGCTTCGGGTGGTGCAGGCGGATCGGTCGCTCGAGGTGATGCACGATCGTGTGGAACGGGTTCAACGACGCGAACGGGTCCTGGAACACCATCTGCACATCCCCCCGATACCGCTCCAACCCCCGCCCCCGAGTCCCGGACGGTTTCCCGTCGAGGAGGATCTCGCCACTGGTGGGGGTCTCGAGCTTCATCAGCATCCGCGCGATCGTCGACTTCCCCGACCCGGACTCCCCCACCAGCGCGACGGTCTTCCCCGGCTCCAACGTGAACGACACGTCTTTCACCGCATGCAACGTGGTGGTCTTGAACCCGGACCGCAGGTGGAAGTCCTTGGTCAGATTCCGGGCCTCCAGCGTGCCCGTGCCGCGCGCGGCATCCGTCTTCGCCTCCGTTGTGGTGCTCATCGGGTCCCCTCCTGGCTCACGCCCGTGCGGACGAAGTCTCCGCGTTCGCCCCGAAGTGACGGGAAACTCGACAACAGCTTCTTCGTATAGGCGTGCTGCGGGGTGCGGTAGATCTCCTCCGCCGTGCCCTGCTCCACGATCTCCCCCTGCAACATGATCGCGATCCGATCACTGATCTCGATCAGCATCGGCAGATCATGCGTGATGAAAATCACCGCGAACCCCAACCGCTCCCGCAACCGCATGATCTCCCGGATGATGCCCCGCTGCACCACGACATCCAACGCCGTCGTCGGCTCGTCCATGATCATCACCTGCGGATCCAACGCCAACGCCATCGCGATCATCATCCGCTGCCGCATCCCACCGGACAGCTCATGCGGGAAACTCGTCAACCGGGACGGGTCCACCCCGACCAACGTCAGCAGCTCCTCGGCGCGCTCCGTCTTCGCCTTCCGCGACATCCCGGGCCGGTGCGTGTCGAAAATGTCGAAGATCTGCGCCTTCACATCGATCACCGGGTTCAACGAGTTCATCGCCCCCTGGAACACCATCGAAATCTTGTCCCACCGAAACGCCCGCAAACCCTCCCCATCCAAACCCACGATGTCAATGTCATGGCCGTCACGGTCATGGAACACGATCTCGCCACTGGTCATCAACGCGGGAGCCTTCAGCAACCTGTTCATGCCGTACGCGAGGGTCGTCTTCCCACACCCCGACTCCCCCGCCAACCCCAGGATCTCCCCCCGGTTCAACGTCAACGACACACCACGCACCGCCCGCACCGGCGGATCCACCTCATACTCAATCGACACATTCGTCGCAGTCAACACAGCCTCACTCATGCGGTGATCCCCTTGATCTTGGCGGCCTTGCGCACGCGACGGGCCGCCTCGGGCGCGTTGCGAAGCTTCGGGTTGATGATCTCGTCGATGGCGAAGTTGATGAGCGCGAGGCCCGCGCCGAGGATGGCGATCATCAGGCCGGGCGGTACGAACCACCACCACGCTCCGCGGCCGAGCGCCTGACCCGACTGCGCGTCGTTGAGGATCGAGCCCCAGGTGATCGACGAGTTCGGCCCGAGACCGAGGTACGAGAGACCGGCCTCGCCGAGGATCGCGAAGATGATCGCGAAGAGAAACTGGGCGGTCAGCAGCGGCAGCAGGTTCGGCATGATCTCGACGAGGATCACGCGGAACGACCGCTCGCCGGCGACTTTCGACGCGTAGACGTAGTCCCGGGTGCGGAGCGAGCGGGTCTGAAGGCGGAGCACGTATGCTGCTCCCGCCCAGGAGGTGATGCCGAGCACGAAGGCGACGAGCTGCCAGCTGCGCTGCGGCACGAACGACGCGATCACCATGACGAGCGGCAAGCCGGGGATCACGATCATCACATTGGTGAGAAGCGCGAGCGCGTCTTCGCGCCAGCCGCCCAGGTAGCCGGCGAGAACGCCGAAGAGCAGCGAGAGCACGATCGCGATGCCACCGGCGACGACGCCGATCAGCAGCGAGCCCTGCGCACCGATCGCAAGCTGGGCGAACATGTCGTTGCCGAGCTTCGTGGTACCGAGCCAGTGCTCCGCCGACGGCGGCTGGAGCGCCGGGTTGGCGGTGCTGCGCGGATCCTGCGAGAAGATCGGCGCGACGATCGCGAAGAGGATGGTGGCGAGCACCAGGATCGAGCCGATGATGAACTTCGGCGAGGCGCTCGGAAGGATGCGGCGGCGCTTCGGATCCTGCGTCGCGAGCAAGACGGTGCTGGCCGGCGCGGTCGTCGGCGTCTCTTCGAGGCTCAGGAGCCCGGCGGTGTTCTGCGGATCAGACATTCTGGCGAGCCCTCGGATCGATGAACCCGTAGACGAGGTCCATGAAGAAATTGGCGGCGAGCACCGTGATGGTGATGACGAGGAACAGTCCCTGCATCAGCGAGTAGTCGTTGTTCGTCACGGCCTGGAACATCAGCTTGCCGATGCCGGGATAGGTGAACACCTGCTCCATGACGATGGAGCCGGCGACGACGAAGCCCAGCGTGATCGAGAACCCGGCGATGGAGGGGATGGCGGCGTTGCGCGCCGCGTACGTGGTCATGATGCGCCGCGGGCGGAGTCCCTTCGCCTCCGCGGTGAGGACGTAATCCTCCGCCAGGGTGGCGACCATCATGTTGCGCATTCCGAACATCCAGCCACCGACCGAGCTGATCACGATCGTGATCGCCGGAAGGAGCGAGTGGGCGAACGCATCGGAGAGGAACGCCCACGTCGGCTCCGGCCCGTCGGGGAAGTCGAAGACGTCGTACCCGCCGAAGAGCGGGAACCAGCCGAGGCCGACGGCGAACACCGACACCAGGATCAGCGCCAACCAGAAGTACGGGATCGACTGCAGCACGGTGGTCGCCGGAATCAGGTGGTCGACCCAGGTGCCGCGCTTCCATCCCGCCCACGCGCCGAGCGCGAGGCCCAGGACGAAGGAGATGACGGTGGTGGTGCCGACCAGGACGAGCGTCCACGGGATCGCGCCGGCGATGAGCTCCGCCACCGGGGTGGGGAACTTCGTCACGGAGACGCCGAGGTCACCCTGGAACATCCGCCCCCAGTAGGAGATGTACTGCTCCCAGAGCGGAGCATCGTCACCGCCGAGCAGGAGCTTGATGTTGCGGATGGTGGTCTCAGACACCTCACCGCCGGCCCGCTGCATCTTGGCGATCATGATGTCGGCGGGGTTCCCCGGCATGAGACGGGGAAGCAGGAAGTTGATGGAGATCGCGGCCCAGAGCGTGAACGCGTAGAACCCGATTCTTCGTGCATAGAACTTCATGTCACTTCTTCCTGACTTCCTGCTTCCCCATCCCTTCCGCTTACTTGGCCGGCTGCAGCTGCGTCAGGATGTACCCTGCCGCGATCGCACCCCAGGACGGCGGGAAGGCGTACATCTCCTCCTCGGTCGGCCAGCCGGTGAAGTCCTTCGTGTTGTAGAAGGTCTGCGTGGCGTTGATGACGAGCGGGATGTAAGGAAGGTCACGAGCGATCTCGGTCTGGATCGTGCCGTACAGCTCCTTCTTCTCCGCCTCGTCGTTGGTGCTGACGGCTGCCTGAATGGCGGCGTCGACCTTCGGGTTGTCGTAACGGCTGAAGTTCCAGCGTCCGGCCGGGATCTCGGTGCCGACGGGGCTCGTCGACTGCACGGCGGTGCCGCCGACCCAGTCGCGGTAGATCTGGAACGGGTCTGCGACCGAGGTGCCGATCATTCCGCCGACGATCAGCTGGAACTCGCCGCCCTGACGGGAGTCGGAGAACTCCTGCCACTGCACCGTCGAGGCGGTGACCTTGATGCCCGCAGCCGCAGCCTGTTCGACGATCAGCTTGGCCGCGTCGTTGTAGTCCGTCCATCCGTCGACCGAGGTCAGGGTGAGCTCGAGCGGCACGCCGTCCTTCGCGTAGAAGTCGCCGTCCTTGGTGTAGCCGGCGGCCTCGAGGATCTCGCCTGCCTCGGCGGCGTTCGCCTCCTGCGGGCTGACCTCGTTGGCGGAGTCCGCGACCCACTTCTCGTCACGGGGAAGCAGGGCGAAGGTCGGGGAGATGTCGCCGGTGAGACCGACGAACGCCTTGTCCTTGATCGTGGCGCGGTCGATCGCGACGTTGAGCGCCTGACGCACGGCGACGTCGGTCTGCGGACCGGTGCAGCCGAGGTCGGCGTTCGAGCAGGTGTAGAGCACCGTCGGGTCCTGCGGGGTGTTGACCCAGCTGATCTTCCCGTTGCCCGTCACGTCATCCGGGTTGGGGATGAACATGCCCGTCCAGTCCAGCTCGCCCGCGGCCAGCAGATCCTGCGCGGTCTGGTTGTTGTCCACCGCGATGTACTGGACCTTCTTGACGCCGAGCTTGTCAGCATCGCGGAAGTTCTCGTTCGCGACGAGCGTGTAGGACTCGCTGGTCGTCTTGTCGACGACGTAGGCGCCGGATCCGACCGGCTCCTCGTTCGCGAAGTTCGCGAAGTCGTCGACCTCGGCCCAGACGTGCTCCGGCAGGATGTACGTCGAGCCGAGGCGCTGGAATTCGGTCGTGTACTGCGCGGCCGAGTAAGTCAGCACGACGGTGGTGTCGTCGGTGGCCTCCGCCGAGACCAGGCCGTTGCCCTCCGGGTTGTTCGCGTCGTAGTTGAACGAGAACGCGACGTCCTTCGCGGTGAGCGGTTCGCCGTCGCTCCACTTGAGGTCGGGCTTGATGGTGATCGTGATCACCGTGCCGTCCTCGTTGTACTCGTACGAGTCGCCGATCAGGCCGACGGGCTCGGAGTCCGACGTCTTGTTGAAGAAGAACAGCGGCTCGTAGATGGGACCGAGCGCGCCGTGGAGCACGGTCGGGGCGAAAGGGTTGTAGTTCGCGGCGATCGGGGTCTGGCTTCCCGCCCAGACACGAAGGGCACGGTCGCTGTCGGCATTGCCGTCATCGCCGCCGCCGCCGGTGCCGCAGGCGGCGAGGCCCAGGGCGAGGACGGATGCCCCCGCGACGGCGGTGAGCGCAATCTTGCGCTTTCCGTTACGGATCATTCTGTGTTTCCTCTCGGTGCTGCACTGCAGGAGGGATTTCTCCGGATGGAGCTGAACCCCTTTCGGGGTTCGTGGAAACCCGAAAGGGGCGAAACGCCGACCTCGAAGGGTTTGTTAGGACAGTAACCTAACAAACCCTCCCGCGGTGGACAAGCCTCCTCACGGTCCGGAGATAACGTTTCGGACTCGGCGAGAAAAAGCGTCATCTGCGCGCACTAAGAGTCTGGATGACACTAAGATCGTTTTCGGGAGGTTAAGGTAACCATGACTCAAAGTCGCAGCATCCGCGTCGCCGTCTCGACGGTGATCCTCACGCTGCGCCGCGCGGAGACCGGCGCCCCCGTTCTCTCACTGCCTCTGGTGCTGCGGACGCGTGAGCCCTTCGCGCAGCAGTGGGCTCTCCCCGGCGGGTGGCTCACGGCACTCGAATCGCCGGTCGACGCCTCGGCGCGCACCCTCGCCGAGACCACCGGCCTCGCGCCGAGCTACCTCGAGCAGCTCTACGCCTTCGGCGCGGTCGACCGCTCCCCCACCCGCGTCGTCTCGATCGTGTACTGGGCACTGCTCCGGCAAGACGACGTGGTCGCGCAGAGCGCCGCGCACCTGGCATCGGGGCACGCTCCGGAGAACGTGCAGTGGTTCGACATCGACGCCCTGCCCGCACTCGCCTTCGACCACGCGAAGATCATCGAATACGCCCTCTGGCGCCTGCGCAACAAGGTCGGCTACAGCCGCGTCGCGCATGGATTCCTCCCCGCCGAGTTCACTCTCGCCGACCTGCGCGAGGCGTACGAGGCGATCCTCGGCAAGCATCTCGACCCCGCCAACTTCCGCCGCCAGGTGGAGGCCGCGGGCAATCTGCTCCCCACCGACCGGTTCCGCACCGGCAACCACCGACCTGCACGTCTGTACCGCTACAACACCGATGTCGAGCTGGCCGACCGCGGCCCGCTCGGTTCCGAAGAAACGAGCACCCGATGAGCATCACCTTCGTCCCGACGCCTGCGGTCCCCTCCCTGGATCCCTCCGTCGACCACGCGATCCAGGCCATCGTCGCCGGCGAATCGACCGACGCGACCTGTACGACCGACCTCGCCGTCGGGCCCTGGGACTTCGACACCCGCCCGGGCTACGGGCCAGGCTCGTCGATGGGCGACGTCATCCCCACCGGCGCGCCGCGCCAGGGAGAGCTCCCCGCCGAGTACCGCGAGGCGGATGACGACGACCTCGATGAGCGCATCCGGGCCGCGAAGGCCACGTTGGGCGACCGCGTCGTGATCCTCGGCCACTTCTACCAGCGCGAGGAGGTCGTGCAGCACGCGGACTACGTCGGCGACTCGTTCCAGCTCGCGACGGCGGCCAAGGGCCGGACGGATGCCGAGGCGATCGTGTTCTGCGGCGTGCACTTCATGGCCGAGACCGCCGATCTGCTCTCCCGCCCCGAGCAGGCCGTGATCCTGCCCAACCTCGCCGCGGGCTGCTCGATGGCCGATATGGCCGACATCGACCAGGTCGAGGACTGCTGGGAGCAGCTCGCCGATGTGCTCGGCGACCTGGACGCGCCCGACGCCGACGGCCGTGTGCCGGTGATCCCTGTGACGTACATGAACTCCTCCGCCGCGATCAAGGGCTTCGTCGGGCGCCACGGCGGGATCGTCTGCACCTCGTCGAACGCCGAGACGGTGCTGGAGTGGGCGTTCGAGCGCGGGCAGCGCGTACTGTTCTTCCCCGATCAGCACCTGGGGCGCAACACCGCCAAGGCCATGGGCGTGCCGCTCGAGCAGATGCCGATGTGGAACCCGCGGCGAGCGCTGGGCGGCTCCTCCGCGGCGGAGCTCGTCGACTCCCGCGTGATCCTGTGGCACGGCTTCTGCTCCGTGCACCGCCGCTTCACGGTCGGGCAGATCGATCAGGCGCGTGCAGAGCACCCCGGTGTGCGGGTCATCGTGCACCCGGAGTGCCCGATGGAGGTCGTCGACGCCGCGGACGAGGCCGGTTCCACCGAGTACATCCGCCGGGCGATCGATGCGGCGACCGAGCCGACCACCTTCGCGATCGGCACCGAGATCAACCTCGTCCGCCGCCTCGCCGCCCAGTACCCGCAGCACGAGATCTTCTGCCTCGACCCGGTCGTCTGCCCCTGCTCCACGATGTACCGCATCCACCCCGGTTACCTCGCGTGGGTGCTCGAGGAGCTGGTCGCCGGGCGCACGCCCAACCGGATCACCGTCTCCGACGACGTCGCGGACCCGGCGCGGGTGGCATTGGAGCGGATGCTGGCGGCCAAGCCGCCGGTGATGGCAGGAGCACGATGAACGTCCTCGTCGTCGGCTCAGGCATCGCGGGGCTCACGGCGGCCCTGCACGCGCACGAAGCCGGGCACGAAGTGACCGTCGTGACGAAGGGCGGTCTGGGCGACGGCAGCACCGGCTACGCGCAGGGCGGAGTGGCCGGCGTCTACGGGGCCGGTGATTCCGCACGGCAGCACGCCGCAGACACGATGGTCGCCGGCGCCGGGCTGTCGGAGGCCGAGGCCGTCGACGTCCTCGTCGCAGACGGCGCGGAGCGGATCGCCGAGCTGATCGCCCGGGGCGTCGCCTTCGACCGCGATGCTGACGGCACTCTGCTGCTCGGACGAGAGGCGGCGCACAGTCATGCGCGCATCGTGCACGCCGGCGGAGACGCCACCGGGGCCGCGATCTCCCGCGCACTCGTGGACTCCGTCCGACGCACATCCATCGGCGTGGTCGAGCACGCGTTCGTGACAGACCTCATCGTCGAGGGAGGCGCGGTGCGCGGCATCCGTCTGCTCCTCGACGATGCGACGACCGAACTCCGGGCCGATGCGGTGATCATCGCGACCGGCGGGGCCGGGCACCTCTTCGCCCATACGACGAACCCCGCAGGCACCACCGGTGATGGCATCGCCGCCGCGATCCGCGCGGGCGCGGCCGTGGACGACCTCGAGTTCGTGCAGTTCCATCCGACGATCCTCGCGTCGGGCGCCGCTTTCCTCATCTCCGAGGCCGTGCGCGGCGAGGGCGCGACCCTGATCGACGACCGCGGTCGACGGTTCGCGTTCGACAGCCACCCGGACGGCGAGCTCGCACCGCGCGATGTCGTGTCGAGAGCGATCGCCCGCCAGGCCGCGGCGCAGGGGTCGCCGGTGCGGTTGGATGCCACGATGCTCGGTGCCGGAACCCTCGCGACACGGTTCCCGACGATCGACCGGGTGACGCGGGAACGCGGCTTCGACTGGTCGCGCGAGCCGATCCCGGTGACCCCGGCGGCGCACTACCTGATGGGCGGCATCGTCACCGACCTCCACGGCCGCAGCACGATTCCCGGACTCTTCGCCGTCGGGGAAGCCGCGCGCACCGGCGTGCACGGCGCCAATCGCCTCGCGTCGAACTCCCTGCTCGAGGGCGCGGTGTTCGGCGCCAGGGCCGCGGCCGTGCTCGGTGAACCGTGGCGTGGGCCGACCGCTGAGCGCCCTTCGTCTCGCTCCGCGGCTCCTGAGCACCCTTCGTCTCGCTCCGCGCAGCGCTTCTCCCGCGCGTCGTTGCAGCAGCTGATGTGGGATCACGTCGGGCTGCTGCGTACCGACGAAGGGCTGCAGCTTGCGCTCGACACGGTGCGCGGGTGGCGCGCCAGCGCGTCCGTGCCGCAGACCGCCGCCGACCACGAGGACGCGAACCTGCTGCTGATCGCCGAGGCGACAGCATCCGCCGCCCTCTCGCGCGCCGGTTCGGTCGGCGCGCACTTCCGCCTCTCGGAGAGCACCGCGCCCGCTGCCGCACCGATTCTGGAGACCGTCTGATGCTCACACCCACCAATCTCACGCGCGTCGTCGGAGCCGCCCTCGAGGAAGACGCCCCCTGGGGCGATCTGACGAGCACGACCCTGCTGCCCGCGGAAGCGACCGCCACGGCCGACCTCGTTGCTCGCGAGGCGGGGGTCTTCAGCGGCGGCGAAGTGTTCACCGCGGCCTTCGCCCTCACGGATGCCGCGCTCGTCGTCGACCTGCACGTCGGCGACGGCGATGAGTTCGCCCCGGGCGACGTGCTCGCGTCGGTATCGGGTTCGGCGCGCAGCATCCTCACCGCCGAGCGCGTCGCACTGAACTTCACGCAGCGGATGAGCGGCATCGCGACGCTGACCGCCGCCTACGTCCACGCGGTCGAAGGCACCGGAGCGCGCATCGCCGACACGCGCAAGACCACGCCGGGCCTCCGCGCGTTCGAGCGGCACGCCGTCGTGTCCGGCGGGGCCCGCAACCACCGCTACTCCCTGTCCGACGCGGTGATGGCGAAGGACAACCACCTCGCCGTGCTGAAGCGTTCCGGCGCAGACCTGGCCACCGCCCTGCGCGATGCGCTGTCGCGCCTGCCGCACACCACCCATGTGGTGGTCGAGGTGGATCGCCTCGACCAGATCGCCGCGGTCCTCGACGGCGGCGCACACACGGTGCTGCTCGACAACTTCTCGCTCGACGACCTGCGCGAGGGCGTCGCCGTGATCGGTGACCGCGCGACCGTCGAGGCATCCGGCGGCGTCAACCTCGAGACCGTGCGCGCCATCGCGGAGACCGGGGTCGACGTGGTCTCGGTCGGGGCACTGACGCACTCGGCACGCGCCCTCGATCTCGGCCTGGACCTGCGGATCGACTGACCACGGTGCTCTACCTCGACCACGCAGCCACATCCCCGGTTCGACCGGAGGTGCTGGACGCGATGCGCCCCTACCTCACCGGGGTGTTCGGCAACCCCTCCAGCCACCACACGGCGGGCGAAGCTGCGGCGAGCGCCCTCGACGATGCGCGCAAGCGAGTCGCGCAGGTGCTGGGTATGCGCGCCGGCGACGTCGTGTTCACAGCCGGAGGCACCGAGGCGAACAACCTCGCCGTGAAGGGCATCGTCCTCGCAGCCCTCAGCGCCGGGCGACGGCACCTCGTGGTCTCGCCCATCGAGCACGAGTCGATCCTGGAGTCCGCCGACTACCTCCGCCGCTTCCATGGAGTCGAGGTGACGATGCTCCCGGTGGATTCTGCGGGACGCATCCTTCCCGCACACGTCGCCGACACGATCCGGGAAGACACCGCTCTCGTCTCCGTCGGCCACGCGAACAACGAGATCGGAACGATCCAGGATGCAGCAGCCCTGGTAGAGGCCGCGCATGCGTCCGGCGTCCCGCTGCACCTGGATGCCGTGCAGTCGGCAGGATGGCTGCCGCTTCGCGACATCGGGGCGGATGCGGTCTCGATCGCGGGACACAAGCTCGGCGCCCCCAAGGGCATCGGCGCGCTGGCCGTGCGCGGGCGCATCCCGCTCGAGCCGCTTCTGCACGGCGGTGGCCAGGAGCGAGGTCGGCGGTCGGGTACCGAGAACGTCGCCGGAGCCGTGGCGCTGGCCACCGCGCTCGAATTGACCGAGGCCGACCGCGAGGCCGCGTCCGCGGCGGTCGGCGCTGCCACCGCGCGGTTCATCGCCGGAGTGCTGCGGGGGGTGCCGCAGGCGGCGCTCACCGGCGATCCCGAGCACCGTCTACCGGGGACGGCGAGCTTCACGTTCGCCGGCACGAGCGGGGAGTCGGTGCTGCTGGAGCTCGAACGCCGGGGTGTCATCTCGTCGAGCGGCTCGGCCTGCGCGGCAGGCAGCGATGAGCCGTCGCACATGCTGCTCGCCTGCGGCATCGCACCGGAGGTCGCGCAGACATCGGTGCGATTCACCTTCGGACGGCACCCCCTGGCAGGCGACGACCCCGAGCGTCTGGCCGCTCTCGTCGCGGATTCTGTGCAGGCGGTCTCGGGCTGACTCCCCGGCCGTAGACTCGCGTGGTGACTGCCTCCGCACCGATCGTGACGATGATCGTCCCCGGGCGCGACGTCGCGGCGTTCGCCCCGGCCGCCCTCGACTCGCTGCGTGCGCAGAGTGAGCAGCGCTGGCGCGCCATCCTCGTGGACGACGGTTCGACCGACGAGACGGGATCGATCTTCGCCGACGCCGCGCGCGACGACCCGCGCTTCACCGTGGTGCGGCATGAGGCCTCGCGCGGGCTCGGCGCGGCACGGAACGTCGGGCTCGCTCTCGTCGACACCCCGTACGTCGGGTTCCTCGACGGCGACGACGAGCTCACGCCCGACGCCCTGGCGCGCCTGACCGCGACGCTGGACGAGACCGGCAGCGACTTCGTGGCGGGAGCCTACGTGCGCCTGCGCCCGCACGGTGACGCCTACACCGCCGGCCGCGTGCAGCCGTGGATCGCAGCGGCGACCGACCCCGAACGACTCGGCACCTCGCTCGCAGACCACCCGCGCGCGGTGTCGAACATCGTCGCCTGGTCGAAGGTCAGTCGCACTGCTTTCTGGCATGACCTGCGTTTTCCGGAGGGCGTCGCGTACGAGGACCAGATCGTCGCCCAGCAGATGTACACCAGGGCGCGGTCGTTCGATGCGATCCCCGACGTCGTGGTGCGGTGGCGAATCCGCCCCGACGGGACCTCGATCACGCAGGGAAAATCTCAGCTCCCGGTGCTCCGCGACTACCTCGGGGCGCTCCGCGGCGGCATCCGCGTGCTGCAGGATGCCGGTGAGCGCGCCGCTGTCACCGCGCGGCTCGACCTGATCCTCGCGATGGACATGCCGTCGCTGCTCGACATCGCCGCCACGCACGACGACCCGGAGTACGCCAGGGAAGTCGCGGTGTTCATCGACGAGCTCCAGACCCTTCCCGAATACGCCGACGCCTCGCCCGATGAGGCCATCGCGGCGGCGCTCTCCTGGTGATCGAACGATCGGTGAATCCATGAACGACTATCTCGCCTCGCTCTTCTCGCTCGAAGGGCGTACCGCGGTCGTGACCGGCGGCAGCTCGGGCATCGGCCGCGGCATCGCCACCGCCCTCGCCCGCGCGGGAGCGGCGACCGTCATCGTGGCACGCGGCAGCGAGCGCATCGATGAGACGGTCCGCGACCTCGAGGAGAGCGGATGCCGCGCCGCCGGCGTCATCGGCGATCTCGGCACTCGCGCCGGCATCCACGCTGTCGCCGAGGCGGCCGCCGAGCCCTTCGGCGAACCGGACATCCTGGTCAACTCCGCCGGCATCAACATCCGTCCGCCGTACCCCGAGATCACCGAGGACGACTGGGACGCGACGATGACGGTGAACGCCCTCGCCCCGTTCCTGCTCGGTCAGCGCTACGCACGCGGCATGGCTCAGCGCGGGTACGGCCGACTCATCCACATCAGCAGCCAGCAGGCGCACCGCGCCTTCGTCGGCAGCGGCATCTACGGTGCGTCGAAAGGCGCGGTGGAGTCCTTGATGCGGTCGGAGGCCGAAGCGTGGGGCGGCACGGGGGTCACCAGCAACACCCTCGTCCCCGGGTTCGTGCTCACGCCGCTGAACGCGCGGTTGCAGCAGGATCCGGAGAAGATCGCGGAACTCGCCGCCCGCACCATGATCGGGCGGAACGGCCTGCCGAGCGACTTCGCCGGAGCCGCGGTGTTCCTCGCGGGCGCGGGCTCCGGATACGTCACCGGCCACTCGCTCTTCGTGGACGGTGGGCTCTCGGTCCACTGAGTCCGGCGGAGTGCCGCTCAGGTCTCGGGAGGATAGACCCGCTCATCCGCGCGCGGCTCGGCGAGAAGCGGAACCGCTGCCGTGAGCGCAGCGACCGCATCGGCCCCCGCGGAGTCGTGTGGTGCGCGATCGGCGCGACGGTCGGCGAACGCCGCTCCGACGCCCCCTGTCGCGGCATCCTCGACCTCGACCTCGGTGGCCAGCACACGCGACGCCGCCACCTGCTGCGCCGCGAGGTCGGCGTAGAGCCCGCCCTCCGCCAGAAGCTCGGCATGGGTGCCGGACTCGACGATCCGACCCGCCTCGACGACATGGATGACGTCGGCGCCCATGACCGTCGAGAGCCGGTGTGCGATCGACAGCGTCGTACGCCCCTTCGCCGCCTCGTCGAGAGCCTCCTGAACCACGCGCTCCGACACCGTGTCGAGGGCCGAGGTCGCTTCGTCGAGCAGCAGCACCGGCGGGTCTTTCAGCAGCACCCGGGCGATGGCGATGCGCTGCTTCTCCCCGCCGGAGAGCCGGTAGCCGCGCTCCCCGACGACCGTGTCGTAGCCGTTCTCGAACCCGGCGATGATGTGGTGGATGTTCGCCGCGGTGCAGGCCTCGATCAGCTCCGCTTCGCTCGCGCCCGGCTTCGCGTACAGCAGGTTCTCGCGGATCGTCGCGTGGAAGAGATACGTCTCCTGCGACACGATGCCGATGTGGTCGATGATCGATTCCTGCGTGAGCGACCGCACGTCCGCTCCGGCGAACAGCACGGCACCGCCCTTGGCCTCGTAGAGCCGCGGCGCGAGATACAGGATCGTGGTCTTCCCCGCTCCGGACGGTCCGACGAAGGCGACGTGCTGCCCCGGCTCTGCGATGAAGGACACGTGGTCGAGCGTCGGGCGCGAATCCGACGCAGCATCCGGATACCGGAAGACGACGTCGGTGAACTCGATGCGCCCCCGCGGCCCCGGCGCCTCGTCGACCGTGATCGCGTCGGGCGCGTCCTCGATCTCGGGCACCAGGTCGAGGTACTCGAAGATGCGGGCGAAGAGGGCGGAGGATGTCTGCAGGTCGAGCGACACCCGCATCAGCCCCATCAGCGGCATCAGCAACCTCGCCTGCACGGTCGTGAAGGCCACGACGGTGCCCGCCGTGATCGCGTCGGTGCCGCCGTCGATCAGGTAGCCGGAGACGAGGTAGATGACCGCCGGGACACTGGCCATCAGCACCTGCACGACCGCGAAGAACCCCTGCCCGCTCATGGCCCGCCGCACCTGGAGTCGAACCTGATTGCGGTTCTCGGACTGGTAGCGCTCCGACTCGGTGCGCTGCCGGTTGAACGCCTTCGACAGCAGCATGCCCGAGACGCTCAGCGTCTCCTGCGTGATCGAGGTGAGCTCCGAGAGCGATTCCTGCGTCTCGCCCGCGATCCGGGCTCGGACCTGCCCGACCCGGCGCTGCACGAAGATGAGGAACGGCATCATGACGACGGCGATCAGAGTGAGCCGCCAGTCGATCAGGATCATGGCGACGAGCGAGGCCGCAACCGTCACGACGTTGCCCAGGATGCTCGTGACCGTGTTGGTCAGCACCCCGGAGACGCCGCCGACGTCGTTCTGCAGCCTCGACTGGATCACGCCTGTCTTGGTGCGGGTGAAGAATCCGAGCTCCATCGCCTGCAGGTGCTCGAACAACCGCACCCGCAGGTCGCCCGTGACGCTGTTGCCGACCGTCGCGGTCAGCCACGTCTGCCCGACGCCGAGCACCGCCGAGAACAGGAACAGTGCGACCATCGTCGCGACCAACCAGCCCAGCACCTCGAGGTGCGGGCCCCCTCCCTCTACCGGGAAGAGCGCGTCGTCGAAGATGCGCTGCACGATCAGCGGAGGGATCACCGCGATGCCCGCGCCGAGGACCACGAGGATGCCGGTGAAGAAGATGCGCCAGCGGTAGGCGCGGAAGAGCGCGATCACACGCGCGCCGAGCCCGGTGATGCGCGGAGCCTCGGCGTTCAGTCGGCGCTGCGCATCCTCATCGACACCGCGGAAGCCGCCGCCGTGTCCTCCGCCCCTGCCGCCGCCCATGCTCATGGCGCCAGCGTACCCAGCCCCGGAGACATGGAGGGCCGCGCCCTCCGCTCACAGCGGATTTCACGAAGATCGGAATGAAATGTCGGAACCTGTGGTTACGCTGAATGACTTCGCGATCTCTCGCACCATCCCCCTCATTCTCATCGCCCAGGAGGCCGCTCATGTCTGCCGTCGATACCGGCTCCATTCCGACCACCGCCACCGCTCCGGGTGAGATCTCCCGGAGCGACATGCGGGTCATCTGGCTGCTCCTCGTCGCCGCCTTCGTCGCCATTCTCAACGAGACGACGATGGGCATCGCGATCCCGCATCTGAACACGGATCTCGGCATCCCGCCCGAGCTCGGGCAGTGGCTGACCAGCGCGTTCATGCTGACCATGGCGGTCGTCATCCCGACGACCGGATTCATCCTGCAGCGCTTCACGACCCGACAGGTCTTCATCGCGGCGATGGTCGCGTTCTCGTTGGGCACGCTCGTCGCGCTCGTCGCGCCGGGATTCGGCGTACTGCTCGTCGGCCGTGTGATCCAGGCCGCGGGCACGGGCATCATGATGCCGCTGCTGATGACGACGATCATGAACGTCGTGCCGCCGCAGTCGCGCGGTCGGATGATGGGCCGGGTCGGCATGGTCATCTCGCTCGCGCCTGCGATCGGACCGACGCTCGCCGGCGCCGTGCTCGAGGCGTTCAACTGGCGGGTGCTCTTCGCCATCATCCTCCCTATCGCGGTCGTCGCCTTGGCGATGGGCGCGAAGTGGATGACGAACCTCGGCGAGACCCGCATCGTCCCGCTCGACGTGCTCTCCATCCCGCTCGCCGCTCTCGGCTTCGGCGGCATCGTGTACGGACTCAGCCAGTTCGGCGGCGAAGGTGGCTCCGGTGAGACGGCCGGGATCATCGCGCTCGTCGTGGGCGCTGTGTCGCTCGCGCTGTTCGTGTGGCGTCAGCTGCTGCTGCAGCGGGTCGACGATGCGCTGCTCGACCTGCGGGTGTTCCGCGCCGGCAACTTCACGTTCTCGGTGATCATCATGACGATCCTCGCGCTGTCGATGTTCGGGACGCTCACGCTGCTCCCGCAGTACCTGCAGAACGTCGCCGGGCTCGGAGCACTCGAGTCGGGGCTCATCTTGCTCCCCGGCTCGGTGCTGATGGGTCTGCTCGGCCCGATCATGGGCCGCGTCTACGATTCCCGCGGTACGCGACCGTTGCTGATCCCCGGAACGATCCTCGTGTCGGCCGCACTGTTCTACTACTCGACGGTCGGCGAGCACACGGTCTGGTGGGTGCTGATCATCGTCCAGGCCGGAATGTCGGTGGGCTTGGCCATGTCGTTCACGCCGCTGTTCTCCGCATCGCTCGGTTCACTGCAGCGCTCGCTGTACTCGCACGGCTCGGCCGTGCTGAACACGCTGCAGCAGGTCGGTGGCGCCGCGGGTGTGGCACTGCTCACGGTCACCTACTCGTCGATCCTGCACGCGGGCGAGGACGAGGGACTGACCACGGCCGTGGCCGGCGCACCCGGAGCGCGGATGGCGTTCTTGATCGCCGCGATCATCTCGCTCGCCGCCGTCGCTCTGAGTCCGTTCGTCCGCAAGCCCGCCGACGATGCCGGCGAAGGGTTCCACGGCGGTCACTGACCCAGGGTCATTGACCGGCTGAGTTCCGCCGCGATGGCGTCTGCTTCCTACTGCGTCTTCGGCGCAGGAAAGTGGCAGACGCCATTGCTGCAATAGCCGGCGGCGTCAGCGTCGAGCAGGTTCAGGGCGTCCGCGAGCGGCAATGGCGCGAGCGGCGCGTCCTGCTCCACGGAGTCCTGCTGCGATTTCGTCATCCTTCGATGGTACGCCTGCCGGGAAGCGATGGCGCCGACTCGCTCTTTCGTGCCCGATCGACGCGGCGTATCGTTCGCAGGGGGCCCGGGCGACGGTGTCCGTGACTGCCTCGGCCAGGGACGCGAAGGAGCTCCGATGATCATCACTCCACCGGATCCGGATACCGCAACGGGCCATGCGGCCGAGATGTATGCGGGCGACCTCGATGACGACGGCTTCGTGTTCACCCACACCCGGGCGATGGCGATCAATCCCGACGCTCACGTCGCCTTCGAGAACCTGATCCGCGCGATCGTGCCTTCCATCGGCATCCGCGTCTACGAAGCAGCCACGCTGGGGGCGGCGCGCGCCATCGGCTCCACGCACTGCCTCCTGGCCCACGGCCGCAAGTCGCTGCGCGCCGGCGTGCTCGATGCGAGCGACCTCGACGCGTTCGCGAGCGGAGACGACCGCGGCTTCACACCCGAAGAGCAAGTGGTCGTCGCCTACGCGGCGCGGCTGTCGGCGGATGCCGCATCGATGACGGATGCCGATACGCAGGCGCTGCGCGACGCCGGCTACACCGACAGGCAGATCGTCGACATCACCCTTGCGGCTTCGGCGCGGAACTACTTCAGCCGCGCGCTGTTGGCGCTCGCTGTTCCGGTGGACGCGGTCCCCGGACTCGACCCGCGCACGGCGGCCGCTCTGACCGCGGCCGCTTCGACCCGCGCGTCGGCCCCAGCAGCGGATCGATAGCCCACTCCCCTACGGTTGATCCATGCTCAAACGACTCCTCGCCCGCTTGTTCTGGGCGTTCAGCCGCTGGAAACTCTCGAGCGAACCCGCACCGACGCGTCCGACCGTGCTGGTCGGCGCTCCGCACACGTCCAACTGGGACTTCGTCCTGATGCTCGCGATCGCCTGGCGACTCGGCATCGACGTGCACTGGCTCGGCAAGAAGAGTCTCTTCCGCGGATGGCGTGGGCCGATCATGCGCCGCCTCGGCGGCATCCCGGTCGATCGCACGGACCCTGCCCGCGTGGTGAAGGAGGTCGTGGGACAGGTGCATGCCGGTACCGTGTTCGGGCTGGTCGTGACTCCCGACGGGACGCGCGGCGGCAACGAATACTGGAAGTCCGGTTTCTACCGGATCGCCCGCGAGACCGGGATGCCGGTCACTCTCGGTTTCGTCGATCGCACGACGATGACAACCGGTCTCGGGCCGACACTCGATCTCAGCGGCGACGTCGCCGCCGACATGGACCGGATCCGCGCCTTCTACGCCGATAAAGCAGGGGTCCGGCCCGACCGCCGCACCGAACCGCGCCTCCGCGAAGAGGATTCAGCCGTCTGACTCGGAGTCGAAATGAGCGCGCGCGTACTTCAGCTCGTCGTCTGACAGCGTCTCCAGCATCCCGACGACCGCGCCGGTGATCTCGCGGATCTCCTCGCGGACGGCCTCGCCGAGATGCGGAGTACCGCTGCCGAGCACGGCACGCTGGGCGTCGATGGACAGCTCCGACCACCAGTCGTCGATCGGGGGAAGGGTCATCGTTCCTTCTTTCGTGCGGGCAGCGCGCGACGCTGGACATCACGGGATCGCGGGCAGGACACTGAGAGCATGACAGTAGATCTGCCCCGGGACGAGCCCGACGTCGACGACCGGGCGGACGGTCGCGATGAGACGCCCAACGAACGGGCGGACCGCAACTGGCTCGAGCTCCTGCAGGAGCTGCGGGTCATGCAGACCGGCACACAGATCCTCACCGGGTTCCTCCTCGCCGTCGCCTTCCAGCCGCGCTTCTCCGACATGGACGAATTGCAGCGCGACCTGTACGTGGTCCTGGTCGCTCTCTCCGCGATCGCGACCATCCTCGCACTCGCACCGGTGGGCATGCACCGGGCTCTGTTCGGGCACCGCCGCAAGCCGGATCTGGTGCGGATCGCCGCCCGCATCGTGCGCATCGACCTCGCGGTGATCGGTGCGCTGACCATCGGGGTGACCACGCTCATCGTCGACTTCACGGTGAACCGTACGACCGGGATCGTGGCGCTCGTGGCGGCTCTGGTGCTGGTCATCGCCCTCTGGCTGGCGTTGCCGCGAGTCATGCGCGGCCGGCGACGTTCCGACGTGACCGGCGAGGAGTGAGCCGGTCACACCCGGCACGCATCAGGCTCAACGCCCCGCGGGACTCCGGTTCTCCGCACTGACCATCCACGCGAACTGCTCGAGGCGTTCGATGACCGCGTGCAGGATGTCGGCCGACGTCGGATCCGCTTCGTCGACGTCGTCGTGCACATCGCGCATGGTCGAGACGACGGCCTCGAGGCGCACGGTGACCAGGTCGATCGTCTCCGACGTCGACACCTCGCCCGCCGGGAACTCCGGGAGGGTCGTGGTCGCCGAGACGGTGACGCTGCGGCCGTCCGGGACCGCGTGCAGCGCGCGCATGCGTTCGGCGACCGTGTCGCTGAAGGCTCGCGCGTCATCGATGATCTCGTCGAGCTGGCGATGCGTGTCGCGGAAGTTTCGTCCGACGACGTTCCAGTGCGCCTGCTTGCCCTGCGTCGCGAGTTCGAGCAGGTCGACCAGCACCGACTGCAGGTTGGCCGCGAGGTCGGGGGAAGCAGTGAATCCCTTCTCTGCGTTCTGCCGTCGAGTGGTCTTCGCTCCGCCTTTGGTCGTGCCGGCAGCCTTCTTGGTCGTCTTCGTCTCAGCCATGGTGTGACCTCCTGCGGCGACGCTAGCGCGGCGGTGGCATCCGGTCGGAGGGGGTTGACACCGGCCGCTCTCAGGCTCGAATGTGACGCGACGACCAGAGAGCGGCCACTGCGAGGTTGAGAGGCTCCTGACAATCCCCGCAAGGGGGTTGAGTCGATCGACGAGGTCCGGCATCGTGGCCCGGACGTGTCGCGACCGCGGCATGCCCCAACCGGAAGGAGAGTCTCGTGCTCACCCTCACCGACAACGCCACCGCCATCGTCACGACCCTCGTGAGTCGTCAGAGCGAAGCCCCGGATGCAGGTCTCCGCATCCACACCACCGCCGCCCCCGATGCGGAAGGTGGCGCGCGTCTGGCTGTGCTGGTCGCCGCCGATCCGGAACCCCAGGATCAGGTCGTAGAAATCTCCGGCACCCGCCTGTTCCTCGACGAGACGGCCGCCTCGGCACTCGACGACAAGGTGCTCGACGCCGGTGTCGACGAGGAGGGCGCCGTGTCCTTCGCTGTCATGGCGAAGGTCGCCTGACCACAGAATTCCGGATGCCGCGGCCGTGGAGGTCGCGGCATCCGGCGTTTTTTCGAGGGGTTGGAATAAATTCAAGATCATCACAATCGCGACCCGCCGCCCATCGCCGGCGCTTCCGTCGACAGCCAGCCCCTACGATTTGGGCCATGCGCCGTCGTCTTCTCCCCGTCCTGGTCCTCGCTGCTTCTACTCTCGCATTCACCGCGTGCACGACCCCGTCGAGCACTCCCAGCTCCAGCCCATCATCGGCGCCCAGTTCGACCGCGAGCGCGGAGCCCGAGGTCGACCCGCAACTCACCGTGACGCTGGACGGGCTCACCTTCACCGACGACGACGGCACCACCGAGGCCACCTTCGAAGACTCGGATGCGCTCCTGTCGCTGCTCGAGAAGGCGACGGGAGAGCTCCCCGCTCCCGAAGCCGTGGAAGACATGCCCGGCTACGAGCTCAATCTCGAGACCTACACCTGGGATGGCCTGCAGGTGACCGCCGACAGCACAGGCGAGAGCCCTTCCTGGGTCACGGTGACCGGAGCCGAAGTGGACGGCATCCCGATCGCGACCGAGGAGGGTCTCACGGTCGGGTCGACCCGCGCCGATCTCCTCGCCGCTGAAGCGTGGGCGCTCGTCGACACCGAGGACCCTGCGACGGCCACGGAACTGGGCCTCGGTGGACGGGAAGTTCCTGACACGCAGTCGCTCACGCACCCGGGATCGGTCGGGATCATCTACGTGCTGTTCGTGCTCGATGGCGACGAAGTGACGCGGATCATGTCGCCGTCCAACGACTTCAGCGACCTGTGAGTCACGGTCACGGGAGCCGCACCGCGTAGCCTGGGAAGTGCGCGCTCCCGCGCGACTGTCGAAGGGCCACCGTGAAGATCTCCTTGCTCCGCCGTTTCATCGTCGTCGCGGAAGAACTGCACTTCCCCCGTGCGGCAGCGAGCCTCGGCATCCCGCTGGCCTCGCTGTACACGTCCATCGAGAAGCTCGAGGCCGAGGTCGGGCATCCGCTGTTCAATCCCGGCGAACCGACACGATTGACCAAGGTCGGCGAGCTGCTCCTCGAGGAGGCCCGCGTCGAGGTCGCTGCGGCTCCCGCGCCGGTGAAGAACGCACCTGCTCCGCGCGGCGGGAAGGCCAAGGCCTCGAAGGGCAAGGGGCGCGCCCCGGCCGTCAAGGGGCAGCCGAAACCCTACAAGAAGCGCCAGGGCCGGTAGCGGCACGGCACGATTCGCGTCACAACACGACCGCGTCGTGCGCTGCGACCGCGAAGCTCTGCCCCGGATACCGAAGTCCCGAGAAGTACATGTTCGTGTGGGCGACGATCTGCTCGCCCGAGATCGGCACGCCATTCCACTCCGTGTCGACCGTCGTGTGCGCGTCGCCGACCAAGGTGACGTCATACCCCTCGGCCGCGGCCCGCTGCGTCGTCGTGCGCACGCAGAAGTCGGACTGGGCGCCGGCGACGACGAGGTGGCCGACGCCGAGGCTGTCGAGCGTCTGGCGAAGATCCGTCTCAGCGAAAGAGTCGCGATAGCTCTTGCGCACCAAGGGCTCACCCTCGTGTCGGACGAGCGGAGCGGCGAGTTCCCAATCCGGCGTGCCGACGCCGACCGGGTCGTGGTGGATCCACACGACGGGCACCGCGGCGGCGCGCGCCCGTTCGACGAGGCTCGCGGTGCGACTGAGCACGCCGTGCTCGTCGAAGCTTCCGCGCATTACTCCCACCTGCACATCGATGATGATCACCGCGCTGCGGGGAGGTGATCCGCCGCCTTCGGACGTCGATGTCATGGATCAGTCCCAGTCGAGGTATTCCTCGATGTTCACCGCGGTCTCGATCGGGTGCGTCATCGGGAAAAGGTGGTCTCCGCCGTCGATGCTCTTGACGCTCGCTCGCTCGGGAACGGTGGACTGCAGACGTTCGCCGTTGGCGGGCGCGTAGAGGGCGTCCTGCGAGCCCTGGATGATCAGCACGGGAATCACCGGCGCGACCGGGATGTCACTCTCTTCGACGCCGAGGAGCAGCAGTCCGTTGACGCGGTCGTGGTGGGCCGCGGCCAGCGCACGCGCGACGGTGCCGCCGAAGCCGTGGCCGCCGACCCAGGTGTCCTGAAGGCCGACGTGGTCGATCACGGCGAGCACGTCTCCGACCCGGGTCTCGAGCGCCACGTCGGCGTCGTCGGCGCGGTAGCCGATCCGCAGCACGTGGAATCCGGCTTCCTCCGCGAGGTAGTGCGCCACGACGCCCAGCACGTCGGCGGCGAGGCCGCGTTCCTGCACCAGCACGAGCTTCACGGGGCCGTCGCCCTCGTCGACATACGGAACGGCGCGGCCTTCGGGTTCGAAGATCTGGGTGTCGGTCATCGGCGTCAATCTCCTCGTGCCGTCGGTGTCGGTTCGCAGGCGGAAAGAACTCGGCGGACGCCTGTGGCCGGACCGCGGCTCGCGCCGCCTCGTTCCAGGGTATCTAGTCCGAGCCGGACTCGGGACCATCCCCCGCGATGGCGGAAAGTGCAACGATGTACCGCGACCCCGTCTCGACAGAGGTGATGGCCGTCAGCCGATATCCGAGCGCTTCGGGGTACCACGTGGCATCGGTCCGCACCTCGTGGAGGTATACGAACCGACCCCGGATGGAGTCGAGAGTTCCGATCCACATCGCGCTGCGCTCGAATTCTTTCTGAATGCCGATGAGTCCGCCGGACTGCCCGAGACCGTTCAGCACGCCGGTCGTCGAATCCAGGTCGATCTCCGACGAATAGGACGGCGGCCAATCAGGCGAGGATCGGGCGAAAGGCGTGGCGACCGTCTCGTCTTCAGAGACCCGCTTCACGTCCTTCAGCCGGAGAGCGAACAGCCCTTCCTGATAGCCGCCATCGGTGATCTGCCGCATCAGCACCCACTTCGAGCCCATTCGCAGAACGACCCCGTAAACGCGGTCGGCGTGTTTCGGCTTCCGTTCGACTCGGACGATCGTCTGCGAGCTCATCGCCTGTTGCAGGCGCGCTCGCCACTTCTTGGATGCCACGTTTTCCTCTCGATGCGCGGTCGCCTGTCTCTCGCGCCCGCGGGACATGCTATCCGGAGGTCGCTGGTCCACCCTCCGGTAACGGCCACGACCACGCGAGGTCGGCCACTCCCGCGATGGTCTCCTGCTCGCGGAGGATTCGTCGCGTGTGAGACACATCGCGTTTCGTGCTCGGGGCGATCGGCGAGACCCAGACCCATTCCTTCGGAATGATGTGCAGCGCCAGCGTCTCGAAGGCCCGAGTCTGATCGACGGCACGCGCGATGACGGCGGAGAACCTGCCCACGCTCCACCGATACCTCGGAACGCTCGCGAGCATCGACGACTCCACGAGCCGCCGCCCGAAGCCGGTCTCGACGTCGAGCCGCACCTCGGCGTGAAACCAGTCGCCGCCGTAAAGATGGATGCAGTCTTGCTCGAGGCGTTGCGCTCGCTCTTTCAGGAGTCCGGATGCCGTGGGATCGGGAGCATCTTCCGCCGGCGCCACCGCGAGGGGGAAGATCGCGTGTGCGCCGCGATCGATCACGCAGTCGTCGATCTCCGTCCACTCGAACGGACGGCCGCCGACCGCCTTGAGAGCGTCGAGGATCGCGAGACCGTCAGCGATGTCTGTCACGGGGTCGGCTGTCACACATCGAGTTTATGACCGAGGTCGATTGGCCCGTCGAGCGTTAGTCCGTCACAACTCGGAGACGTGACCGGCATCCACCCGCCAACTGCGGTCCGTCTGTACTGTCGCCAGCATCCGCCGGTCATGGGTGACGAGGAGCAGGGTTCCCTCGTAGGACTCGAGTGCCTGTTCCAGCTGCTCGATCGCCGGCAGATCGAGGTGGTTCGTCGGCTCGTCGAGCACGAGCAGGTTGATGCCCCGGGCCTGCAGCAGCGCCAGCCCGGCTCGCGTGCGCTCGCCCGGCGAGAGTTCATCGACGGCACGGGTCACGTGGTCGGCTTTGAGCCCGAACTTGGCGAGCAGGGTCCGGACCTCCGCCGATGACAGGGCCGGGACGAGCTCTTCGAACGCCGCCGCGAGCGGCTGGGTACCCGTGAGAAGCGCGCGTGCCTGATCGATCTCGCCGATCTGCACGCTCGCGCCGAGGCTCGCCGTTCCCTCGTCCGGCTCCTGCCTCCCCAGCAGCCCGCGGAGCAGCGTCGACTTTCCAGCGCCGTTGGGGCCGGTGATGCCGATCCGCTCCCCCGCGTTCACCTGGAGCGACACGGGCCCGAGCGTGAAGGAGCCCTGCCGGAACACCGCGGAACTCAGCGTCGAGACGACCGAGCTGGATCGCGGCGCCGAGCCGATCGTGAACTCGAGCTGCCACTCCTTCCGCGGTTCCTCGACCTCGTCGAGACGGGCGATCCGGCTCTCCATCTGACGCACCTTCTGCGCCTGCTTCTCACTCGATTCGGCCGACGCCTTGCGCTTGATCTTGTCGTTGTCCGGCGCCTTCTTCATCGCGTTGCGCACGCCCTGGCTCGACCACTCCCGCTGTGTTCGGGCACGAGCGACGAGATCGGCTTTCTTGTCGGCGAACTCGTCGTATTGCTCGCGCTGGTGGCGACGCACCGTCGCCCGCTCCTCCAGGTACGAGTCGTATCCACCGCCGAACACGCGGTTGCTGCCCTGCGCGAGGTCGAGCTCCAGAACCCTCGTCACGCAGCGCGCGAGGAACTCGCGGTCATGGCTGACCACCACGACGCCGCCCCGGAGTCCGCGGACGAAAGCCTCGAGTCGTTCGATGCCGTCGAGGTCGAGGTCATTGGTCGGCTCGTCCAGCAGCGCGATGTCGAACCGCGAGAGCAGGAGCGCAGCCAGTCCGACGCGGGCCGCCTGTCCCCCTGACAGCGACGTCATCATCGCCTCATCCGGATCGCCGCCCAGCTCGAGACCGAGATCATTGAGCACGACCGGGAGCCGGTCGTCGAGGTCGGCGGCGCCGCTGGCCAGCCAGCGCTCCAACGCGGCCGAGTAGGCATCGGCGGGGTCGATGCCGGGCGCGGCGAGCGAAGGGTCACCGAGCGCGGCCGCCGTGGCGTCCATCTCGATACTCGCTGCCGTGCACCCGGTGCGGCGGGAGATGTACGCCGCGACGCTCTCGCCGGGGACCCGCTCGTGCTCCTGCGGAAGCCAGCCGACGAAGGCGTCGGCGGGTGCAAGCCTGATCGTGCCTGCCTGCGGCTCGTCGATCCCGGCGAGCAGTTTCAGCAACGTCGACTTCCCGGCACCGTTGGCGCCCACCAGGCCGACGACGTCGCCTGCCGCGACGGTCAGGTCGAGCGAGTCGAAGAGGGTGCGGTGGCCGTAGCCACCGGCCAGCCCTTGGGCCACGAGCGTTGCGGTCATCCGTCAATCCTGTCACCCGTGATGGGGCGTCCGATCCACGAGGGTGCGGGGGCTGTCAGCGCACGAACGGTTGGCCGTTGATGGCGGAGAGAAAGAGGGAGATCCAGACGATGAAGAAAACCAGCTGGACCAAGGTCCCCACGGATCCGATGATGAGCGCCCACCGCGCGAGCCCCGCACCTGACTCGCCGTTGCCCGGGACTCGCAATTGCCGGATAGCGAGCACACCGAGCACGAATCCGGCGATGGGAATCATGAAAGCCGCGATGAACCCCACAAGGGCGAGCGTGTTCGTTCGCGGCGCTGCTGTTGCCGTGGTCATTCGTGCCTTCCAGTTCTTGTATTTCTTGCGAGACCCGTCCGATCAGAAGACGACGCGGATACGACCGACCATACCGGCGCCAGGATAAGCGCGACGATCCCGCTGAGCGCGTAGACACGGTTGAAAGAAACGCCGATCCCGCGCGCCTCCAACGCCAGGACATCTACCATCTGCAGGTCCCAGACCGCCCAGACCAGAACCCAGCTGCCGACGACGGATCCCCACAGCCAGACCGCGCCGCGAATCGTCGTCGAGCGCGCGGGCCGACCTCGACCTCGAAGGATCGACGCCCGGCGCAGGGCGGCGACGAGAACGACCACCGCGAACAGCACCCATCCGAGGGTCCAGGCCCATGGCCGGGCGTCCATGATCACGGATGCCCGGTCGAACGTGAGGCCGAACGAGGCCGGCGTCGTCAGCGCGAGGTAGAGACCTGCGCTGACCGCGACGACGGTCAACGCGACGAAGGTGAGTCGCGTCTCTGTGTGCGCGGACCCTCTGTGTCTCGTCACCGCCATCCCATTCCTTCTCCACTTGTCTCAGTTGTGGGGTCGGCACGCATCACCCTCATCGAGCCTCTCCCACATCCTTCTTCAACGTCCAGGTGCCCCGCCACTTCCGCCACTGCATGAAGGCGACGCCTCCCGCGAGGACGACGAGGCCGACCGTGACGAATGGCTCGACCGAAACGCCGAACGACGTGTGGACGATGTTGGTATCGGCATCGTTCGCGACGCCCGCTGGCTGATACTGCGCAGCGACCGTCCCATCGTCGCCCGGGACACCGTCGAGTGAGACGCCTTCCAACCGGATAGAGCCGTCATCGCTGACCCAGGTGCCGACACTCTGGCAGCCACGACGGGGGCGTTCCTCGCAGAATTCTTCGGTGAACGTCCCCCAGTACCGAGGCTCGTTCGCATCGATGATGCCTGCGACGACGTAGTAGAGCCCGGCGACGGCGACTGCCCCCATGACGACGAAGAAGAGCACCCGACCGACATTGACAGTTGCGGTCCCTATAAGAGCAACCAGAGAACGCGTTCGGTGCCTCTGCCTCACCAGTCCCCCTCAGGTTGTCTCGGGAGACGTGTCGTGACAGACCTCCATCGCGTCGCCGCTATTCACGCGGAGGGGTCGCCGTCGTCTTGCCAGCCGGTCGCCTCGCTCTGCATCAGGCTGTGAGTGTAGGCAGTCAACTGCCCGAGGAACTCGACGCGGTTGTAGGCGTCGCCGCCGACGCTTCTCGCGCACCAATCGCCGTCATCGAGTTTCACCAAGACGAACACGGCTTCAGCCCTGGTGCCCTCCGGCAGTGGCGCGATTCGCAGGTCTCCGAAGACCTCGGCCGCAGCGACAGCCGGTCGCGTTTCATCTGTTGCCATCGTCAGCCTCCAACTGGCGTCTCGTTGTTGAAGCGAAAATTCACGACGTCGCCGCTCGCCACCCGGAAGCGGCGCGCAGCTTCAGAGCACTATCAGGTCTCGAAGAAACTCCGTCGCGCCATCGATGTCGATGGATGCGACGTAATCATCTCTCAGAACATCGCTCCATTCGTATCCGAACTGTGCGACACCGCGGCTTTCACGCCCCGCCCAGTGGTGCTGCACGCCGGTGACTCGAACGAGTCCCTCGTCAAGGACGGGGACCAGAGATGACACGACGGAGTCACGCCGGGTGTCGATACCGACAGCGAAGACCGCAGCAACACTCCCCGACTGCGCGAGGAAGGCCAACATCTTGTCGACGTTGTAGGCCTTCGGCGCAGAGGACCGATCCAAACGCTTCGACTTGATGTCAATCGACAGCCGCCCATCGGACAACCGGCTTTCGAGATCGTCCAGACGATGAGCGCCCGGATCTCCCGTGATGATCTGCTCGATCTGCTGGCCGCGCAGGTTGCTGTTATCGTCATACGCCGCCTGGAGGATGGCCGGTGCGGCCCGTTGAACTCGTGCCTCGAGGTCGGCCGCTGTTCGAATGAACCAAGGATCCGTCAGCGCCGCACGCGCCCGACGAGGAGCATCGAGAATCACCCCGGTCTGCTGCGGCGTGAGGCGCAGCTTCGACTCGCGACCTGTGATCGCAGCAGAGGCGTCGACGAGACGCTCAACAGTCTCTTCCCACCGGGAAGCCTGGTGGAGCGCGAACAGCGCGTCGAAGTTGTCTCGCGAGTTCTCCAGCCCTCCGGACGAGCGCCGAATATCCCATCCGTTGAAACTGCCTCGGATGTTGTCGACGCGCAGAGCTGCAGAACTGTGACTCACGTTGCCGAGCATCGATGAATTCGCCAGGAGGAACTGCAGACCCCTCGGACGGACAACGACGACGACCACAGGAAGGTGGTCGTGCAGGCGTAACGCCGAGAGAGACAGGACCGTGTTCGAGAACCCCTCGCCCTTCGCTTGGCAGAACCGAAGCGCGTATCCCTCACCCACGAGGACGCTCCGAGCGCGGTGTGGAGCAAAGGCCTCGATGTAGGCGCGAGAAATCTCGGCCTTGTCTGCGTCCCCGTGGGCTGCTTTGTATCCGACAAGAAAGTCGAGAGCATCGTCGAGCATGACTCCATCATCCCGGAGCGGCCATCCCCCATGGCTTCGGCATCCGCGTAGCTATTCGGAATCCCGGCTGTGGTCGTCGAGATCGGGCTTCGCCCGCAGGACATCGGCGATCTCCTCCTCCGGTCGCGGCGCGATGGTCTCGTCGAGTTCGAGCTCCGGCACAGACGGCTCGCCCGGGGCGGGTATGTGCTCGTTGTGGTCAGACACGGCGGATCCTTCGGTCGGCAACACGCTCAGCGTACGCCGCTATAGGTGCCGCTTCAGCCCGACGTGGGCAGTCTGATATCCGAGACGGGCATAGAACGCGCGAGTCCGGTCCCGTGCTTCGTCGGTGGTCACCTGCGCCAGTTGCGCTCCCCGCACACGACCGAATTCGTGTGCCCACTCGAGCATCGCCGCGCCCAGGCCCTGTGACCTTTCCCCTGGCGCAACTCGCAGGCCCTCGATCTGCAATCGGGTGGAGCCACTGCGAGAAAGGCCCGGGATGACGGTCAGTTGCATCGTGGCGACCATGCGGTCGTTACTGTCGCGGACAACCCCCAGATAGTTGGAGCTGTCGCGAGCGACCGCGCGAAAGGCCGTCTCGTACCGCTCGAGCTCGACGCTTTCACGGTCCGAGCCGTACTGATCATCGAACAGCAGCGCTGCGATGGCCTCGATATCGTCGCGGCTCGCACGCTCGAGCCGGAAAGTCCGGCCCCCCACCTGCAGTCGTCCACGAACAGAGGACCGCGCGTCTGCCTGCAACCTGGCGACGAGCATGTCAAGCCATCCGCCGACGTTGACACGCGCCTCAGCGGTGTCGGGGTAGCGGCATCTCAGGTGCAGACCGGACTCATCCAGGATGAACCACAGCATGACGCCGTCGGTATCGGTCGCCGCGCTCACATACTGGGCGTCGAGCCCGACGGAGTCGATGCGCACGGGCAGCCGGCGCAGGTCCAGCCATGAGATCGCGAACATTCCGGGAGCTACGGGCATGCCACCCCACGGAGCGAGCACGTCTGCGAGCGGCCACGCGCCGAGTTGCACCGCCTCTTTCACCGCCGCCGCTGCCGCGTGCGGTTCGGCGACATCCGACTCGAGGACGGAGTTGGTGATGAACCAACCGACCGAGTCATGCCAGTTCTCCTCGAAGCGGCTGTGCACGGGAAACACGGCTCGTAGCGGGGTACCCGCCAACTCGCGGGTCACCGCCGTCATCGCCACCACGGCGCGCGCGAGGGTCGAGACGCCGTCGTCGCGCGCCTGCGCAGCAAATGCTGCGGCGTCGTCGACATCGAACACATCGCGTACTTCGACGCGCTCGCGATGAGGCTCGGGCGGGCCCAGCGGCAACGGGAACTGTGGCATCACGCCACCGCTGTCCGCGATGATGTCTTCCCATCGCTGGCGCACGTGGTCGGGTGCAGCATCCCGATCCAGTAGTGCTTGGGTGTGTTCGACGAACGCCGGGGCCGGCCCCGGGATCGGTTTCGCGCCCGCCCTGCCCGCGTCGAGCGCAGACAACAGGTCGCGCGCGATCACGAGCATCGACCACATGTCGACGTGCGCGTGGTCCGCTGCGATCACGACCGTGAGCCCCGCGGCAGTCTCCAACACGCACAGCCGGTGCGAAGGATGCTGGTACGGCGAACACGCCGCATCCAGAATGTCCCGCAACGCGTCGTTGACAGCCTGGCCGGGGGCCACCTGATGCTCGACCCAGCTTCCGGGGCCGATCTCGATCTCGTGAAGCACCGGCTCGCCGTCCGCGCCGAGCTCGAACGCCGATCGCAGCGTGCCATGTCGAGCGACGACAGCCAGCCATGCCTCGGCGATCGACTCACGGCGAGTCGGTGCCGGCAGCCGGAAGGACAGCGCCATCCAGGAGCCGGGGCGATCGCCGGCCCCGACATGGAGTCGCTGATCGAACGA
Source organism: Microbacterium sp. PMB16 (assembly GCF_051294855.1). Lineage (GTDB taxonomy): Bacteria > Actinomycetota > Actinomycetes > Actinomycetales > Microbacteriaceae > Microbacterium. The sequence continues at coordinate 2,694,961 of NZ_CP145908.1, read as the reverse complement.
CACGGGGAGGCGCCGTCCGGGCGCAGACGCGCTGACGTCGTAACCCCAGAGCCGTCCGAACGGGAGGCGGAGGTGCGTGACATTGGTCAGTCGCATGGGCAGTACCTTATCGCCCACAGATAACCTGAAAACTCCACACGACTGCCCGAGCCGACGCGGTCAGTCAACGATCGAGGAGCCTGATGCCCACTTTCGAGGTAGCCGGAGCCGAGCTGGCTGTCGCCTTGAGCGACGAAGGCGGACACCCGGTCGTCCAGCTGCACGGCCTCACGTCGAGTCGGGCCCGCGATCGGGTGCTCAATCTCGACCTCGGTCGGGGGCTCAGCGGAACCCGACTGCTGCGGTACGACGCACGCGGCCATGGCCGGTCGACGGGGCGGAAGGTCCCCGAGGACTATCGCTGGAAGAACCTCGCCGAGAATCTTCTGCGATTGCTCGATCACTGGTTCCCCGGCGAACGCGTCCACGGAGTCGGACCCTCCATGGGGGCCGCGACCCTTCTGCACGCTGCTTCGCTCGAGCCGGACCGCTTCACCGGGCTCACGCTCATGGTGCCGCCCACCGCCTGGGAGACCAGACCCGATCAAGCCGTCATATACCGAGCAGCGGCTGCGCTCATCGAATCCGACGGCGTAGAGGCATTCTTCGCCGCCACGCGCGGATCAACACCGCCCCCGGCCACCGTCGGTGCACCGGAGACGTGGCCCGACGTCGCCGATGCTGTCCTGCCGTCGTTGCTTCGGGGTGCGGGGCTCAGCGACCTGCCTGCTCCCGAGGCCGTCGCGCGAATCGGTGTGCCGACGACGATCTTGGCGTGGGTGGATGATCCGGGCCACCCGCTGTCGACCGCGGAATCCCTCGCCGCACTGCTCCCGCACGCAACGCTGACCGTCGCCCGCACGCCGGGAGATGTCGAAGCCTGGCCTGAGATCCTTCGGCGAGACGTCGGTCGTCGAGGTTAGTCCAGCTGTTCACGCCGCCTTCGACCGATCTCCCGGCGAACCCCGAAGGTCCTCGAGTTGGGTACGCTACCCGGATGATGGCCGCCCAGCGGCTCTCACCCGCTGGCATGATCAGAGCTCTGGAGACCCGCATGACGGAGACCTACCCGATTCAAGCCAAGTTGGAATTGGCACTCGGCACAGAACGCGCCGATCAGCTGCTGACGAAGCTCGACAACTACTCGAATCAGCCGAACGCGGTCAAGGGCGCAGCGAAGAGGCCGAGCGACCCCGAGCTCGAAGCGAGCGCACATGCGGCGTTCGCGACGGCCACCCCTGAAGAGGTCGATCTGGAACTCGACTCGATCGGAATGTGGGGCCTGTTGACGCTCGCAGCCCGAGCCGACGTCACGATCCTCGACAGTCTTCCCCCGTGGCGTGCGGACAACCCGAAGGTGGCAACGATCAGGCGCGCGGCCGCGAAACATGGGTCGGTCTGAGACAACTCTGAACCTGCGAGTCCCGTTCAGTCGTTGAGCGGAACTCCACCACATCGTCATTGGCCGCGACGCGGACTCCAATCCGGATGGGCGAACACGACGGCAGACGTTCGTCGCGGCCGAAGTTCAGAGATTCGAAGCACGGGGCCAGCAATCAGCCGCCTAGGGTAGACGCCGGGGCCTCCACTCCGATCGTGGATGATCATCGGCACCCCGTCGTCCAAGTAGACGAAACCGGCCATCCTGGAACCGTCGATGGACGACGTCGGACCGAGGAGGAGATCGACGCGTACATCCCGACCGAAGTACGGGGCCAGCGCCTCACACGCCTCTGGCTGCCAATCGCTCGGCCAGCGAACCGCCGCTCCCCCGTGTGCCATGACCAGATGCTATCCGTCAGTTGTTGAAGCGGAACTCCACGACGTCGCCGTCCTTCATGACGTAGTCCTTGCCCTCGAGGCGCGCCTTGCCCTTGGCGCGGGCCTCGATGACGGAGCCCGTCTCGACCAGGTCGTCGAAGGAGACGATCTCGGCCTTGATGAAGCCCTTCTCGAAGTCGGTGTGGATGACTCCGGCGGCCTGCGGCGCCTTGGACCCCTTGGGGATCGTCCAGGCGCGAGCTTCCTTGGGGCCGGCGGTGAGGTACGTCTGCAGACCCAGGGTGTCGAAGCCGATCCGGGCGAGCTGGTCGAGGCCCGACTCGTCCTGGCCGGTGGATGCCAGCAGCTCCGCAGCATCCTCCGGGTCGAGGTCGATCAGTTCGGACTCGATCTTCGCGTCGAGGAAGATGGCCTTCGCCGGCGCGACAAGAGCAGCGAGCTCCGCCTTGCGGGCAACATCGGTCAGCACACCCTCGTCGACGTTGAAGACGAAGATGACCGGCTTCGCGGTGAGCAGCCCCAGCTCGCGGATCGGCGTCAGGTCGATGCCCGCGACCGACAGCAGCACGCCGCGCTCCAGCGCATCCTTCACGGCGATGGCGGTCTCGAGAACGATGGGCTCGGCCTTCTTGCCGCGCACTTCCTTCTCATAGCGGGAGATCGCCTTCTCGACCGTCTCGAGATCGGCGAGCATGAGCTCCGCGTTGATCGTCTCCATGTCGGATGCCGGGTTCACCGCACCGTCCACGTGCACGACGTCGTCGTCGGAGAAGCCGCGGACGACCTGCGCGATCGCGTCCGCCTCACGGATGTTCGCGAGGAACTTGTTGCCGAGCCCCTCGCCCTCGCTCGCCCCGCGCACGATGCCCGCGATGTCGACGAACGACACCGCTGCGGGCAGGATGCGCTCGCTGCCGAAGATCTCGGCGAGCGTGTCGAGGCGCGGGTCGGGCAGGTTCACCACGCCGACGTTCGGCTCGATCGTCGCGAACGGGTAGTTCGCCGCGAGCACGTCGTTCTTGGTGAGAGCGTTGAAGAGGGTGGACTTGCCGACGTTGGGCAGGCCGACGATGCCGATAGTGAGAGCCACGGAGGACGAGTCTACCTGTCGTGCGATGCGCCACCCTGCGACGGCGACAGAGGCGAACGTCGGAGGACCCCAGGGTCAGTCGCGCACGGCCCGGAAAGCCCGCGTCACATAGGGGAGATCGATGGTCGCGTCGCCGTGGAGCCCGAGCTCGTCGAACAGCACGTCCATATCGCGGCGGATTCGCGCCTTCTCTTCGTCGGATGCCGTGATCACGTAGCTCCGCGAGGACGCCATCGCGTGCAGCAGATCGCGGGTGATCGGACGGTTCCACTCCCACCTCTGCTGGGCGAGCGGGCCGAACGGTGCGGTGACGACGGGATCGCCCGCGGCGAGCATGATCTCCGCGTTGCTGCCGTGCATGATCTCGGTCAGTCGCCGCACCCACTCGACGCGCTCGTCGCGGATGTTCCAGATGAGGCCGAGCACTCCCCCGCTCCGCACCACCCGCCCGATCTCCACGGACGCGGCGACCGGTTCCACCCAGTGCCACGCCTGGCCGAGGACGACGGCGTCGACGCTGTCGTCCGGCAGGGGCAGGCGCTCGGCCGTCCCAACGAATGCGGGGACGCCGGGGACGGCCGTGCGGAGCGTCGCAAGCATCTCCGGGTCGGGGTCGACCGCGACGACCTCGGCATCCGGTGCACCGATCAGCGTGCGCGTGAGCTTGCCCGTGCCCGCCCCCACATCGGCGATCCTGCGGGAGCCGTGCGGAAGGGCATCCAGCATCCACGCGACGGCCTCGAAGGGGTACTCCGGACGCCCGACCTCGTAGCTGTGGGCCTGGACGCCGAACGATGTCGCCTGCTCTTCCGTCATGTCGCCAGCCTACGGCGAGCCTGCGATCCGACGCAGAAGTCGCGAGAGAGAGTGGACTCGTGCCACTGGACTTCACTGCGATCGACTTCGAGACCGCGAACTCCAGCCCCGCCTCCGCCTGCTCCGTCGGACTCGTCCGCGTGCGCGGCGGCGAAGTCGTCGCCACCGCCGGTTGGCTGATCCAGCCCCCTCCCGGCCATGACGAGTTCCAGGAGTGGAACGTGCGCATCCACGGCATCCAGCCGACCGACGTGCTCTCCGCGGCGACCTGGGCGGACCAGTTCGATCGTCTGTGCGACTTCGCCGGCGCAGACGTCCTCGTCGCGCACAACGCCGGCTTCGACCTCAACGTGCTGCGCCGCGCGGCCGAGGTCACTGGCATGATGTGCCCGCCCTACCGGTCGCTCTGCAGCCTCGCGGTCGCCCGCAAGACGTACCAGCTCGAGTCGTACCGTCTGCCCAAGGCCGCGGCCGCCGCAGGGTTCGCCGAGTTCTCACACCACGATGCGCTCGCCGATGCCCGCGCCTGCGCGCATATCGTGATCGATGCCGCCCGCCGCATCGGCGCCTCCGATGTGTTCGCACTCGCAGACGCCCTGCGCCTGCGAGTGACCGAACCCGCCGCACCCTCCACGCCTGCCCTGGAGCGCGCCGTCGCCTGAGCGTCTCGCCCGGCCCGAGCGGGCCTGCGCCGGAATGTCGGATGCCGGACGCATCATGGACACATGGATGCTCTGTCGCTCGTTCTGGTCCTGGCCGCACTCGCGGCGGGTATCGCCCTGGGCTGGTTTCTGCACGCGGGGCGCGGAGCCGCCGACCTGGCGCGCACCGAAGCCGAGCTGGCCGCTGCGCGCGATGACCGCGATCGCCAGTACGACCTCTACCGCGACGCCGTCGAGCACGCCCGCACCGAGCAGCGCGCAGAGGCACAGCGCGTGCAGCAGCAGAACGCGGTGCTCACGGCTCTCGCCCCGGTGCGCGAGAGTCTGCAGCAGATGCAGTCGAAGGTCACCGCCATCGAGCAGGAGCGGCAGGCGCAGTTCGGCACCCTCGCCGAGCAGCTGCGGCGAGCTCAAGAGTCCGACGAGGCGCTCCGTGCGACGACGGAGTCGCTGGCTGGGGCACTGCGCTCGACCTCGACCCGCGGCGTCTGGGGAGAGACTCAACTCCGTCGCGTCGTGGAGGCGGCCGGGCTCACGCGGCACGTCGACTTCGACCTCCAGTCGACGATCTCCTCCGATCGTGGCACCGGTCGGCCCGACATGGTCGTGCGTCTGGCCGGCGGCACCTCGATCGCCGTCGACGCCAAGGTCCCGCTCGACGCCTACCTCGAGGCCTCTGCATTGCCCGCAGGCGACGCGCACGAAGCGCAGCGGCGCGCGCACATGCAGCGACACGTCAAAGCGGTCCGTGCGCATATCGACGCCCTTGCCAAAAAGGCCTACTGGTCGGGGCTCGATGCCAGTCCGGAGTTCGTGATCTGCTTCCTCCCGAGCGAGTCTCTGCTCGCTGCGGCCATCGATGAAGATCCGACACTGCTCGACTACGCCTTCAGCCGCCGCGTGGCATTGGCATCGCCCGTGAACCTCTGGGCGGTGCTGAAGACCGTGGCCTACACCTGGACCCAGCAGGAAGTGTCGACCGAGGCGCGGACGCTGCTCAACCTCGGCACCCAGCTCTACGACCGACTCGGCACCCTCGCGGGGCACGCCGATGACCTGCGTCGCGCGCTGGAGCGCACCGTCGACAGCTACAACAAGTTCGCGGGTTCGCTCGAGACGCGCGTGCTCGTGACCGCTCGGCAGTTCCCCGGGATCGACGCCTCGGCGCTTGCGACGGCACCGGTGGTGACGGCCGGCGTCACCCGGCGCTTCACCGCTCCCGAGCTGATCGGCGCCGACCTGGACACGTCGACCGACACCGACAGGGTGGCGCAGGGGTCCAGATCGATGACAGCCGCCGACGACTCAGAAGAGCCGACGCTGATCGCCGACGTCGGCGAGGTCCGAACGCGACTGAACGAGGCGTAGTTCAGGCAGCGCCGGGTACGCCGCTCAGCAGCACGATCACCAGGCCGCTGGTGGCGAGGAAAGCGCCGATCATCCACCAGGCGCTGATCTCGTGGCCCTCGTCGCGGCGCACACGGAACAGCACGTCGGCACGTCGAGCGGGATCGCTGACAACGGTCGGCGGGTTCGCTGCGGAAGGCGCGGGAGCGACCACTTCAGCGTCGGCGCTCACCCGAAGGATGCGCCCGGTGTTGGTCGTGACGATCTTCGTCGGGGCGGCCTTCGAGCCGCTCGTGTGCTGCGTTGTCATCTGTTCGCCCTCCTGTGCCTGCGGTGCCTGGCGGCTCCGTCGACGGCGACAAACCCAGAAACAATTGTGACACGGCACTCCACGGAAGCGGGGATCGCGACCATTCGACCCGATACCGGGTCGGTAACGATGGCCGTCGGCTCAGGCCCGCGCTCGGGGGCAGTGCGCCTCAGCGCCGGCTCAGAGCCACTTCGAGACGAGGTGCTCGGACGCGATCCGACGCAGCGTGCCGGAGGCTCCGCGAAGGACGACGCTCTCCGTGTAGACGAATCCGCGCTCGCGCCGCACACCCGCGACCAGCTGGCCATCGGTGACGCCGGTCGCGACGAAGATCGTGTTCTTCCCCTGCACGAGGTCGTCGGCCTCATAGACCTTGTCCATGTCGAGCCCGGCGTCGATGCCACGCTGGCGCTCATCGTCGTCGCGCGGCCAGAGAATGCCCTGGATGTGTCCGCCGAGTGCCTTGATGGCGCAGGCCGTGACGATGCCCTCCGGGCTGCCTCCGACCCCGACGCACATGTCGGTACGCGCGTCATGGCGCGCCGCGTTGATGCCGCCGGCGACGTCGCCGTCGCTCATCAGGCGGGTTCCCGCGCCGGCATCGCGAATGTCCTGGATCAGCTGCTCGTGGCGCGGACGGTTCAGCACCGAGACGACGATCTCGTCGACGGGCTTGCCGAGCGCTCCGGCGAGCTTGCGGATGTTCTCCCCGATGGGCAGCCGGATGTCGACGACACCTACTCCTGCGGGGCCGGTGACGAGCTTGTCCATATAGAAGACGCTCGATGCGTCGAGCATCGTTCCGCGATCCGACACCGCGATCACGGACAGGGCGTTCTGGCGACCAGCAGCGGTCAGCGACGTGCCGTCGATGGGGTCGACCGCGATGTCGCAGAGCGGACCACGTCCGGTGCCCACGATCTCGCCATTGAAGAGCATGGGCGCGTTGTCCTTCTCGCCCTCGCCGATCACCACTCTCCCCTGGAAGTCGACCGTGCCGAGGAACGCGCGCATCGCGTCGACGGCAGCCCCGTCGGCCGCCTCCTTCGCGCCGCGTCCGATGAAGGGCACCGCGCGGATGGCCGCCGCCTCCGTGGAGCGCACCAACTCCATCGCGAGGTTGCGGTCGGGATGGAGCGGGCTCAGATCGGCTGTCAGACTCACCATGGGGCCAGCCTAGCCAGCGGAGGAATCAAACCATCGGCCTTTCGGCGGATATCTCGCGAAGGAAACGCGATTCTTAACACTGACGTAGGCGAGCGGGCGGCGACGACAGCCCCGGCCCGCGGCATCCGCTCACGCACCCCGATAGAGTGACTGCTGTCCCGGCTTCCCCTAACGCAGGAGTTCTCATGCCCGTCGCCACCCCGGATCAGTACGCCGAAATGCTCGACCGCGCGAAGGCCGGCGGCTTCGCGTACCCCGCTTTCAACGTCTCCAGCTCGCAGACGATCAACTCCGTCCTCCAGGGCCTGACCGAGGCCGGCTCCGACGGCATCATCCAGGTCACCACCGGTGGCGCCGACTACTTCGCCGGCCACACCGTCAAGGCCCGCGCCACCGGCGCCCTCGCCTTCGCCCGCTACGCCACCGAGGTCGCCAAGAACTACCCGGTGACCGTGGCGCTGCACACCGATCACTGCCCGAAGGATGCCCTCGCCGGCTTCGTCGAGCCGCTGATCGCCGCCTCCGAAGAAGAGGTCAAGGCCGGTCGCAACCCGATCTTCCAGTCCCACATGTGGGACGGCTCGGCCGTTCCCCTCGCGGAGAACATCGAGATCGCGAAGGACATCCTGCCCCGCATGAAGGCGATCAACGCGATCCTCGAGGTCGAGATCGGAGTCGTCGGCGGCGAAGAGGACGGCGTCGCGCACGAGGGCTCGAACGACGCTCTCTACACGACCTTCGCCGACGTCGACCAGGCCGTGCAGGCGCTGGGTCTCGGCGAGCAGGGCCGCTACATCGCCGCTCTCACCTTCGGCAACGTGCACGGTGTGTACAAGCCCGGTGGCGTGAAGCTGCGCCCGGAACTCCTCGGCGAGATCCAGGAGCAGGTCGCCGCGAAGTACAACACCGGCGCGAAGCCCCTCGACCTGGTCTTCCACGGCGGCTCCGGCTCCACCGACGACGAGATCGCACTCGCGGTCGCCAACGGCGTCATCAAGATGAACATCGACACCGACACCCAGTACGCCTACACGCGTGCGATCGCCGACTACATGTTCAAGAACTACGACGGCGTCCTCAAGGTCGACGGCGAGGTCGGCAACAAGAAGCAGTACGACCCGCGCGCCTGGGGCAAGATCGCGGAGACCGCCATGGCCGCCCGCGTCGCTCAGTCCACGCGTCAGCTGGGCTCGTACGGCCAGTCCCAGAGCTGAGTCAGTCGAACAGAAGGGGTGCCTGGCCGATCGGCCAGGCACCCCTTCTGCGTGCGGATCAAGCCGTCAGCGAGCGCCCATCTGCTCCAGGTACGCCGCGAATGCGGGGTCGCCCAGCATCGGCACCGCCACGCACATCGACGCGATCAGGATCGTCACGACGGCACCGACCAGCGGAAGCCACCAGGTGACCTTCCCGCGCCGGAGACGCCGGATCGACGCCCACGCAGTCAGAGACCAGCCGATGACGAGGACGACGGCCGCGATAGTCCCCCAGAGCTTGCCCTGGGCAAAGTTCGTGAACTCGCCATCGATCCCGAGAACCTTCATGGTCTGGTTCATCGCGCCCGTGATGTCGAGATACGACAGCGCGCTGATGACCACATTGACGAGACCGTAGGCGAGCAGCCCGATGGTGACGAACCGATCGACAGGATGCGGCCGACGCGCAGGTGCGGCGGCGGCGAGGGACTCAGGGCCTGGAGCAGCGACCGGGGCGATCGGCTCGACCGTGACCTCGACCTGGTCCAGCGGCGGGAGGCCCGCGGCTTTCCGCTGCTCCTCGGGGGTCGCGAGTTCACCGTACTGAGGGCGCTGATCGGTCATCACGCCATGCTAATCCGCCCGGCTCCGCGCACTTCACAGGTCCGCAGCCGCAGCTGCGGCATCCGGCGCCGAAAACGATGGCGGCCCCGGAGAAGTGGGGACTCCTCGGGGCCGCGGATTCCGAACGCTGGGGACGCTCTTCATCCAAATGGGCTGCGGAAGGCTGGGGACCCTCCACGAACCTGCAGTGCCGTTTGCACAGACGACTACATTTCTGATCATAGGAAAGCAATAGTCGACGCGCTAGAGCAAGAACTTCAGATAGTGAACTCGGTACCTGCCCCTGGGACGTCGAGGGAGTCCGCGCCGAGCTGCAGCGAGAGCCTCCGAGCCGCTCTCTGCAGACTTTCCACCAGCGTCTGGTCGACGACCGCACGATCCGACGGCAGCGAGATCGCGAGGGAGGCGGTGATGTTCGGCGCGATCACCGGCACGGCGACGCAGGTGGCACCGATCGCGTACTCCTCCTGATCGACGACCCACCCCGGAGAGTGCTCGAGCTGGGTCAGGAGTGTCTGCCGGTCGCTGATGGTGCGAGGTGTGAGCTCCTCGAGCCGATGCCGCGACAGGTAGTCCAGGCGGTGCTCATCGGGCAACTCCGCGAGGATCTGCTTGCCCAGCGCGGTCGCGTGGGCGCTGGACTGCAGTCCCACCCAGAGTTCGACGCGCGGATTGTGCACCGCATCGACGATGTCCACGAGGTGCATCTCCCCGTCGTCGAAACGCGAGAGATACGCGGTGGCGCCGATCTCCTCGGTGACATCTCGCAGCGCACTTCGCACGCGGGCGAGGAAAACTCCACGCGAGTCGATCTGCTGCTGAAACGCGGGAAATCGGGTGCCCAGCACGAGACCATCGGGTTCGGGGGCGAGGTAGCCCTCGTGGATGAGCGTACGAACCAGGTTGTACGTGGTCCCCGCCGTCAGGCCTGTGGCGGCCGCCAGCATCTTCGCGGGCAGAGGCCGCGGCGAATTGGCGACGATGTCGACGAGGCGGAGAGCGCGTTGCACCGACCCGATGAGGGTGGGCTCGGCCTCCGCCGCGTTCATCGCTACGCGCCGGCTCCCGAGGCGCGACCACCGAGGGCACGCGCATCGCGCTGGCCTGCGGAATCCTGGCGCAGCTCCTTGGGAAGCGAGAACATCAGATCCTCCTCCGCCGTCTTCACTTCTTCCACGTCCCGGTAACCGGCGTCGCCGAGTGCATCGAGGACCTCGCGGACCAGCACTTCGGGGACGGATGCTCCGCTGGTGACGCCGACGGTCTCCACGCCGTCGAGCCACTCCTGACGGACCTCTTCGGCGTAGTCCACACGATACGCCGCCTTGGCACCGTATTCGAGGGCCACCTCGACGAGCCGCACGCTGTTCGAGGAGTTCGACGAGCCGACGACGATGACGAGGTCGGCGTTCGCGGCCACCTTCTTGATGGCGACCTGACGGTTCTGGGTGGCGTAGCAGATGTCATCCGACGGCGGACTGTGCAGCTCGGGGAAGCGAAGGCGCAGCCGGTTGACCGTCTCCATCGTCTCGTCGACCGACAGCGTGGTCTGCGAGAGCCAGACGACCTTCGACGGGTCCTTCACCTGCACGGTGTCGGCTTCCTCCGGGGAATTGACGACGGTCACGTGCTCGGGGGCCTCGCCCGCGGTGCCCTCGACCTCTTCATGGCCTTCGTGACCGATGAGGAGGATCTCGAAGTCGTCGCGCGCGAAGCGCACAGCCTCGCGGTGCACCTTGGTGACCAGCGGACAGGTGGCATCGATCGCGTGCAGCCCTCGGTCGGCCGCCGCGTTCACGACCGCGGGAGACACGCCATGCGCGCTGAAAACGACGTGCGCGCCGGCCGGAACCTCGTCGACCTCTTCGACGAAGATGGCGCCCTTCGCCTCGAGTTCGGTGACGACGTGGATGTTGTGCACGATCTGCTTGCGCACGTAGACCGGAGCGCCGTAGCGCTCGAGGGCCTTCTCCACCGCGACGACGGCACGGTCGACACCCGCGCAGTACCCGCGTGGAGCAGCGAGCAGAATCCGCTTGTGTCCGACGATCGGGTTATCCTGAAGCCGCCCTGCCGCCGCGCGCACGCGTGGGATGCGAGGGACGGGGAGATGAACGGCAGTCGAAGTCACCCCTTGATTCTACCGGCGCACGCCTGAGGAAGGCCGGGAAGCCTCTGCACGGCGCGACTGCACGGAACGGGAGCAGATGACAGTCTTCGAAGCGGCCGCAGGTCCCGGCGAATCGCCGCCCGCCGACGCCGTCGCGCCGCGCGACTCGACGTCGGCCGCGCCCACCTCGGTCGCCCGGCTGAACGCGACCATCCGTGACTTCATCGCGCGGTGGAACACGGTCTGGGTCGAGGGCGAGATCACCTCCTGGAATCTCCGCGGGGGAAACGTCTTCGCCCGCCTGAAGGACACGCAGTCCGATTCGCAGATCTCGATCCGCGTGTGGTCGAGCGTCCGGGGGCGCATCCCGGCCGACCTCGGCGTGGGCGATCACGTGGTCGCGGCCGTGAAGGCCGACTACTTCGTCAAGTCCGGAGACTTCAGCTTCGCGGTCTCGGCGATGAAGCACGTGGGCCTGGGCGATCAGCTCGAGCGGCTCGAGAAGCTGCGCGCACAGCTGCGCCAGGAGGGTCTGTTCGACCCCGCGCGAAAAAAGCGCCTTCCCTTCCTCCCGCACGTCGTCGGCCTGATCACGGGCGAGCGATCGGATGCGGAGAAAGACGTTCATCGCAACGCCGAGCTGCGCTGGCCCCAGGTGCGCTTCCGCACCGAGTACGCCGCCGTGCAGGGAGACCGGTGCGTACCCGACACGCTCGCTGCCCTCCGACGCCTCGACGCCGACCCCGAGGTCGACGTCATCATCATCGCCCGTGGCGGCGGCGATCCGCAGACGCTGCTCGGCTTCAGCGACGAACGGCTCGTCAGGGCCGTGGCCGCGGCATCCACTCCCATCGTCAGCGCGATCGGTCACGAGAACGACCATCCGCTGCTCGACGACGTCGCCGACCTCCGCGCGTCGACACCGACGGATGCCGCCAAGCGCGTCGTGCCCGACGTCGGCGAACAGCACGCGCTGATCGGGCAGCTGCGGTCGCGTGCGACGACCCGGCTCACGCAGAGGCTGTCCCACGACATCGCGCAGCTCGAGCAACTGAGGTCGCGTCCGGTGCTGCGCTCGCCTGCGCCGATCATCGACGCGCGTGCGCAGGAACTGTGGCTGCTGATCTCCCGTGGAAGGGACTCGCTCACCCGGCAGTTCGACACCGCTGGTCGCCGCACGAGCGAGCTCCGCGCCTCGCTCCGCGCCCTGTCGCCCGCGGCGACCCTGGCTCGCGGCTACGCGATCGCTCACCTCGAGGGCGGCGTGATCCTGCGGGACGCGGCGGATGCTCCCGCCGGAAGCGCACTGACGATCACGGTCGATCGGGGCTCGCTCGCCGCGCGCTCCGAGGGCGAGATCGCCGAGGGATCCTGAGACGGCCGGTCCGCCCCACGCCGTAAGATGGAGGAGTGAGCGCCCTGAACGACATCCCCGTCGAGACACTGTCGTTCGAGGCAGCCCGTGACGAACTCGTGAAGGTCGTCGCCGAGCTCGAGCAGGGCTCTCCGACCCTCGAGCACTCGCTCGCCCTCTGGGAGCGCGGCGAAGCACTCGCCGCCCGGTGCGAAGAGTGGTTGCTCGGCGCGAAGCGCCGTCTCGAAGCAGCCCGAGCCGCGGCATCCGACTCCGAGGCCCCCGGCGGCACCGCGTGAACAAACGCGCTCCGATCGTCGCCGAGCTCGGTCGTCCCGAGACACCGGACGAGACTGCCGCACGCAAGGCCGCGTCGAGCAAGGCGTATCGCGGCAGCCAGACGTTCCGGAACCTGATCGCGGCGCTCCTGGTCACCGTCGCGGTCGTGGCCGTCATCATCTTCGCCGTCCCTCGTGGCGAGCCGGCGAACGCGCCGAAGATCGACCTCGCCGGAATCTCCGCGAACGTGGAATCCTCCATGGAGCGCCCCGTCATCGTTCCCGACCTCGCCGGCTTCTGGCGGGTCAACAAGGCGGAGCTGCAGAACGGCGCGACCCCGGTCTGGGAGGTCACGCTCGCCCCCGCGGCCGACGACGAACGCGGTTTCCTCAAGATCGCCCAGGCCTTCGACGCCGACTCCTCGTGGGCTCCGCAGGTGCTGAACGGCATCGCCCCCACCGACTCGGTGCGCATCGGCGGGCTGGAATGGGATGTCTTCCAGCCTCGCAACGCCGACTCGAACGCCAACGTCACCTACGCGATCGGCACACAGGCCGGCGATGACTACGTACTGCTCTACGGCGCGCGCTCGGCCGATTCGACGGCCGAACTCGCCGAATCCCTCGTCCCGCAGATCCGCGCCCTCTCGGAGGCTTCATGACGAACACCCTCACCCCCGCCGCTGCCTGGAAGCAGATGCAGGAGGGGAATCGCCGTTTCGTGCGCGACGAGCCCCGGCATCCGAACCAGGACGTCGCTCGGCGTAAAGACCTCGAGGCGGCGCAGCATCCGGTCGCCACGCTCTTCGGCTGCTCCGACTCGCGGCTCGCGGCGGAGATCATCTTCGACCTCGGCCTCGGCGACCTGTTCGTCGTGCGCAACGCCGGTCAGGTGCTGGGCGAATCGATCGTCGCGAGCCTGGAGTACGCGGTCGCGGTCCTCGAGGTGCCGCTCATCGTCGTGCTCGCACACGACTCGTGCGGTGCCGTGCGCGCCGCGATCGACGGCACGGCCATCGATGCCGCGCCCCTCCCCCCGCACATCTGGCGGCTCATCGCCCCGATCGTGCCCGCTGCACGCAAGGTGCTGGCCGAGAACGGTGGCACCACGGTCGCCGAGATCGACGCCGAGCTCGTCGGCACGGAGCACCTGCGCAACACCGTGAGCGACCTGCTGCAGTCCTCCGAACTGATCAGCACTGCCGTCGCCGAGGGCCGACTCGGCATCGTCGGCGCCAACTACCGTCTGGCCGAGGGCACCGCGGTGCCGGTGATCACGGTCGGAATCGACACCGAAGACGACGCTATCCAGGGCGACAGCCCCGCAACCGAGGAGGGTTCGGAATGACCGACATCGACTACCGCATCGAGCACGACACCATGGGTGAGGTGCGGGTGCCCGTGAACGCGCTCTACGGCGCACAGACCCAGCGTGCCGTGGAGAACTTCCCGATCTCGGGCAAGGGGCTGGAATCGACGCAGATCGCCGCCCTCGCCCGCATCAAGAAGGCCGCAGCTCTCGCGAACAAGGAGCTCGGCACCCTCGACGGTGCGATCGCCGACGCCATCGCGCAGGCCGCCGACCAGGTGGCCTCGGGTGCCCACGACGGCGAGTTCCCCGTCGACACGTACCAGACCGGTTCCGGCACCTCGTCGAACATGAACATGAACGAGGTGCTCGCGACCCTCGCGACCCGCATCCTCGGCGCGAATGTGCACCCGAACGATCACGTGAACGCCTCGCAGTCGTCGAACGACGTGTTCCCGACCTCGGTGCACATCGCCGTCACCCAGGCGCTCATCGACACGCTCATCCCCTCGCTCGACCACCTCGCCGTGGCGCTCGAGGCGAAGGCCGTGCTGTGGAAGGACGCGGTCAAGTCCGGTCGCACCCACCTCATGGATGCGACGCCCGTCACCCTCGGCCAGGAGTTCGGCGGCTACGCGCGCCAGGTGCGTCTCGGCATCGAGCGCGTGCAGTCCGCCCTCCCCCGCGTCGCCGAGGTCCCGCTGGGCGGCACCGCGGTCGGCACCGGCATCAACACCCCGCTCGGCTTCCCGCAGAAGGTCATCGCGCTCCTCGCGGCCGAGACCGAGCTGCCGATCACCGAGGCCAAGGACCACTTCGAGGCTCAGGCGAACCGCGACGGTCTCGTCGAGGCCTCCGGCGCGCTCCGCACGATCGCGGTCTCGCTGACGAAGATCAACAACGACCTGCGCTGGATGGGATCGGGGCCCAACACGGGTCTCGGAGAGCTCCACATCCCCGACCTGCAGCCCGGCTCCTCGATCATGCCCGGCAAGGTCAACCCGGTCGTTCCCGAGGCGGTGCTGATGGTCTGCGCCCGCGTGATCGGCAACGACGCCACGGTCGCCTGGGCCGGAGCATCCGGGTCCTTCGAGCTCAACGTCGCGATTCCCGTCATGGGCACCGCACTCCTCGAGTCGATCCGCCTTCTGTCGAACGCCTCGCGCGTGCTCGCCGACAAGACCATCGACGGCCTGCAGGCCAACGTCGAGCGTGCCGCCGCCTTCGCCGGCATGAGCCCGTCGATCGTGACCCCGCTGAACAAGCTCATCGGGTACGAGGCTGCGGCCAAGATCGCGAAGCACTCCGTCGCCAAGGGCATCACGGTGCGCGACGCCGTGATCGACCTCGGCTACGTCGAGCGCGGCGACCTCACCCTCGAGCAGCTCGACGAGAAGCTCGACCTGCTCTCCATGACGCACCCCGGCTGAGCCGGACCGGACGCACGGATGCCGCGGGGACTTCGGTCCTCGCGGCATCCGTCATCTTCGTGCCCGCCGCCGGTCCCGATCTCCTCACTTGGTCCCGATCTGCTCACTGCTTCCCGGGATCGGTGAGCGAATCGGGACGCGGTGAGCGGAGTGGCACGGGCACACGGGCCTCTGCACGGCGGCCGTCTGGCGACGAGTTACCCACGGACGCCGGAATGACGGGCGAGCGGATGCCGAGACTCGGGCATCCTGCCAGACATGCTCCCAGTAACGGACACCGTCAGAAGACTCGGCGGCCTCGCTCGAGGTACCGAGTTGCAGCGGTTGGGCTTCACGAGGCGCTCACTCTCTCGAGCTGTCGCGCGGGGCGACATCGAGCGGATCAGGGATGGTGTCTTCGCCTCCGGTCCCATCGACCCGCAGGTGAGGCTCGCCACCGCCCATGGCGGCGCACTGACCTGCGCAAGCGTGTTGAGGATGCTGAAGGTCTGGGTACTCGCCCCCTCGATCGTTCCCCATGTGTGGGTCGGCGCTCACCGGCGCGCGCGTCCGCACGATGGTTGTTCCTGCGTATCCCACTTCTCGCGGGGTCGGCCACCGCTCGGAAGTGTCGCCGTCGACGTGGCGCTCGTCCATTTCCTGCGCTGCGCGGGCGATGAAGCCTTCTTCGCCGCGTATGAATCGGCCCTCCGCCTCCGCCTCCTGTCGGCCGCAGCGCGACTTCGCATCAGGCAGCTCGTTCCGGCATCCGCGCGCTGGCTTCTCGACCTCGCCCGTGCGGATGCCGACAGCGGGCTCGAATCCCTGCTCCGCCTGCGACTGCACCTGCTCGGCCTCCGCCTCGACCGCCAGGTGAACATCCTCGGCGTCGGCCGTGTGGATTTCGTGATCGAAGAGCGCCTCATCCTCGAGGTGGACGGCAAGGAGAATCACGATGGGGCGTCGATGCGGCACAAGGACCTCACGCGTGATGCCGCAGCATCCGCCCTGGGTTACGAGAGCCTGCGCTTCGACTACGCACAGGTCGTGCACGACTGGCCGACCGTCCAGGCGGCCGTGCTCGCAGCCCTCATCCGTCTGCGCGACCGCGCCTGAGCGCGCAACCTGTCCCGATCCGCGCAACCTGTCCCGATCCGCTCACCGTCGGTCCGGACCGATGAGCGCATCGGGACGGGGTGAGCAGATCGGGACAGCGCCCGTCAGCTGAGCTCGCCGCCCTCCAGGAGCTCGGTGACGAGGGCCGCGATGGCCGAGCGCTCGGAGCGCATCAGCGTCACGTGTCCGAACAGGTCGTGGTCCTTCAGGCTCTCGATCACGCTGGCGATGCCGTCGTGGCGTCCGACCCGGAGGTTGTCGCGCTGTCCGACGTCGTGCGTGAGGATCACCCGGGAGTTCTGACCCATCCGGCTGAGCACCGTCAAGAGCACGTTGCGCTCCAGCGACTGGGCTTCGTCGACGATCACGAACGCGTCGTGCAGCGAGCGACCGCGGATGTGCGTGAGCGGCAGCACCTCGAGGAGTCCGCGCTCGATGACTTCTTCGACGACATTGCCTGAGACGACCGAGCCGAGAGTGTCGAACACCGCCTGACCCCACGGCCCCATCTTCTCGCCCTGGTCGCCGGGGAGGTATCCGAGTTCCTGCCCGCCGACGGCGAACAGCGGGCGGAAGACGATGATCTTCTTCTGCTGCTGCCGCTCCAGCACCGCCTCGAGCCCGGCGCACAGCGCGAGCGCCGACTTGCCGGTACCGGCGCGGCCGCCGAGCGACACGATGCCGACCTCCTGGTCGAGCAGCAGATCGATCGCGATGCGCTGCTCCGCGGAACGACCGTGCATCCCGAAGATGTCGCGGTCGCCGCGCACCAACCGGTACTCGCCGTCGCCGGTGACCCGCCCGAGGGCGGATCCGCGTTCGGAGTGGATGATGAGTCCGGTGTTGATCGGCAGCCCACGTGCGTTCTCGCTGATCCCGACTTCGCTCTCGTACAGATCGCTGATGTCGTCGCCCGAGAGGTCGAGGGTGGCGATGCCGGTCCACCCGGAGTCGATGGCCTGCTCGGCGAGGTACTCCTCGGCCCGGATGCCGAGAGACGCAGCCTTGACGCGCATCGGAAGATCCTTCGACACGATCGTCACGTCCTGGCCGTCCTGCGCCAGATGCATCGCGATCGAGAGGATGCGGGTGTCGTTGTCGCTCAGACGGATGCCCGCCGGCAGAACAGAAGGGTCAGTGTTCGCGAGCTCGACGCGCAGCGTGCCGCCTTCGCCGACCTCGACCGGGAAGTCGAGACGACCGTGCTCGACGCGCAGGTCATCCAGGTGGCGCAGAGCCTGCCGTGCGAAGTAGCCGATCTCCGGGTCGTGGCGCTTGCCCTCGAGCTCGGTGATCACGACGACCGGGAGGACGACGGAGTGCTCCGCGAAGCGGAAGAACGCCTGCGGATCGCTCAGCAGCACCGAGGTGTCGAGCACATAGGTGCGCAGATCCTGATCCGGCTCGGCGGACGATGCACGCCTCGTGGTCTTACGGGTGGACTGCTGCGCGGTGCTGGTGGACTGCTGCGCTGTACGTGTGGTCACGACCCACTCCCGACCCGGGAAATCCCGGCTATTCGAACGAGTCGACCAGGGGGTCACGAGTCGCGAACCTGAGGCCGACCCGACCGGGCTCCTTGCCCGATGCCTAGAACGTACGACCGCGCGGGGGCTTAACCCTGCGTCGACACGCCAACGATTGTTAAGCGCTGGTGAACGTCTCGTTTCCGAAGGCGGCAAGCTCATCGTCGAGGAGCTGGAAGGTCGCAGCATCCGTCCCGGCATGCGCGGCGACGCGCACCGAGGCGCCGCGTGCCGTGACCACGAGCCCCGCGTTGGCGAGGGCGGCCGCCAGGCGGCCGGGCTCTTCCGGTGCCAGCACGACGATGCCTGCGCGCTCCCCGCGGGCCCGCGGTGAGCTCACGGGGATGCCGTGGCGGTCGGCGATCTCGATCATCGTGTCGACGTGCTCGGCGATCCGCTCTTCGATGGCCGCGACCCCGGCGTCGCGCACGTCGCGCACACCGATGGCGAGTCGTCCGGCCGCCAGCGTGTCGGGCGAGCTCACCGTGAAGGCACGGGCGGATGCTGCCGGCGGGGGCAGCTCGTCGACGACGAGTCCCGTGGCCGTGGAGCCGGTGATCCCGGAGAGCACGGGCACGATCCGCTCCCTGGCCCTGGGCGAGAACCAGGCGAAGCCGCTGCCGCGGCCGGCGCGCAGCCACTTGTACCCGTGTCCGACGACGACATCGGCCGCCGTGTAGTCCACGTCCACGATGCCGAACGACTGCACGGCGTCGACGATGAGCAGCCGGTCCGGGCCGATGAGTTCGCGCAGGGCTGCGAGGTCGGTGCGGTACCCGGTGCGGAAGTCCACGTGGCTGACGGCAAGCGCGGTGACGTCGTCGTCGAGGGCCTCGGCGACGGCATCCGTCGTCACCCGTGCGTCCGGGGGCGTGATCCAGCGAGGCGACAGCGCACGGTCGGAGGCCGCCGATGCCCGCTCGAGGGTGAGGCTCACGCTGGGGAACTCCGCCGTGCTGGCGATCACGGTGCCGGTCAGACCATAGAGGGCGTGCATCAGCCCCTGTGTCGACGACGGCTGCAGGGTGACGTCTTCCGAATCGCCACCGAGGAGTTCGGCGATGAGCTCCTGTGCCTGGCCGATGCGCTCGGCGACCAGCGAGAGCGACGACGGCCGCCCGCTCCCCAGCAGATCGGCGTCGGCGAAGATCTCCTCCCGCACCGAGGGCGACAGCGGACCGAACGCTGCCCAGTTCAGGTATCCGGATTCGTTGTCGAATGTGCCGACGTAGTCCTCGAAATTGCTCACCGCGTCATTGTGGCACGCGCAGTCACCGGCCGAAGCGGCGATCGCGGTCGGCGAAGTCGCGGATGGCACGCAGGAAGTCGACCTGGCGGAGGTCCGGCCCGAGCGCCTCGACGAAGTAGAACTCGCTGTGCGCGCTCTGCCACAGCAGGAAATCGCTCAATCGCTGCTCGCCGCTCGTGCGGATCACGAGATCCGGATCGGGCTGGCCCCCGGTGTAGAGGTGCTCGCCGATCATCTCCGGCGTGAGGTGCGCCGCGAGGTCTTCCATGGTGCCACCGGACGCCTCGTGCTTCGTGATGATGCTCCGCACCGCGTCGACGATCTCGTGGCGTCCGCCGTAGCCGACGGCGAGGTTGACGTGGAGTCCGGTGTGATCCTTCGTGCGCTTCTCGGCATCGGCGAGGACCCGGGCGAGCTCCGGCGGCAGGATGTCCGCTCGTCCGACGTGCTGCACGCGCCAGTTGCCTTCGCGGGAAAGCGCCTCGGCGAGCTCCGCGATGATCTCGATCAGATCGGCGAGCTCGGCGGAGTCGCGTTTGAGCAGGTTGTCGCTGGAGAGCAGGTAGAGCGACACGACGCCGACACCGAGCTCGTCGCACCAGCCGAGGAACTCGCGCATCTTCGCCGCACCGGCGCGGTGCCCCTCCGCCGGCGTGGTGTAGCCCAGCTGTCTGGCCCACCGGCGATTGCCGTCGATCATCATGGCGACGTGGTGCGGAACGGAGGCCGGATCGAGGTGGCGTCGCAGCCGGCTGGTGTAGAGCCGGTAGAGCGGCCCTCGCCCCTGGCTGTCGCGGGAAATCACCTCTTTACGCTACCGTGCTCGGCGCCACGGGAGCGGTGCGGATGCTGAGGATATGTGCAGTGCGCGGCATGGGCGGCCGCTTAGAGTGAGCAGGTGAGCACTCCCGAGCCGTCGACCCCCGATCTCCCCCAGCTGCCGCTTCTCGACGAAGCTGCGGACGATGCCGCGGTCGACATCAAGCCGACCTGGCGCGGGTGGATCCACGCGGGAATTTTCCCCGTCGCGATCGTCGTCGGGGTGGTGCTCATCATCGTCGCGCAGGGCGGAGCAGCGAAGTGGGCGGCGGCCGTCTTCATGGCCAGTTCCCTGCTGCTCTTCGGCAACTCCGCGCTCTATCACCGCATCGACTGGAGCCCGCCGGTCAAACTGCTCCTGAAGCGGATCGACCACGCCAACATCTTCCTGCTGATCGCGGGCACGTACACGCCTCTCGCCGTCCTGGCGCTTCCGCCGGCGAAGGGCAGTCTGCTGCTCGCACTGGTGTGGGGCGGGACCGTGGTCGGGATCCTGTTCCGCGTCTTCTGGATCCACGCACCGCGCTGGCTCTATGTCGCGCTGTACCTGCTGATGGGGTGGGCGGCCGTGATGTTCATGGCCGACCTGCTCGCGGCGAACGTGACCATGATGGTCCTCGTCATCGTCGGGGGCCTGCTGTACACGGGGGGCGCGATCGTCTACGCGATGAAGAAGCCCAACCCGTGGCCGGGACGCTTCGGATTCCACGAGATCTTCCACGTCTGCACGGTCTTGGCCTTCCTCTGCCACTGGACCGCATGCCTGCTGATCACGCTCGACCCGCTGGTGCCCTCGCTGGGCGCCTGACCTGCGCTCAGGTGGCGCGAGGGTCGTCGTCGCCCTCGCGGGTGACCGGCAGATCCGCGTCGGTCTCGGTCGCCTCGTCAGCGGCGCGTGCGGCCTCCTCGGCGTCGAGCTCGTCGCGCACCTCTTCGCGGTACCGCACCCGACGGATGCGACGGTTCATGTCCCAGATCAGGAGGATGACGACGATCACCAGGACGACGACGGCCGCGAAGCCCACGAAGCCGGGACTCACCGTGTCCGGATTCACCGTCATCGAGGGCGTCGGCATCGGGGTCTCGGACAGAACGAGCATGAATCGGCCTTTCGTACGCAGGTCGCATAACCTGGTACCACCAGCCTAACGACCGGAAGACCCCCAGTGACGACCGCACAAGAGCTCGACGACCGCTACGGCCGCACCCGACGGCGCCGGTTGCCCTGGATCGTCGGCGGAGCGGCGGCGCTGCTCGTGGTCGGCATCTTCGGATGGATGATCGTCGACCAGTCGATGAACTCGGTGGATGCCGACGATCTCGGCTTCGACCTCGTCGACGAGCACACGGTCGACGTGCGATTCCAGATCACCGGAG
Organism: Microbacterium sp. PMB16; assembly: GCF_051294855.1. GTDB lineage: Bacteria > Actinomycetota > Actinomycetes > Actinomycetales > Microbacteriaceae > Microbacterium. The sequence goes on along the minus strand of NZ_CP145908.1, from coordinate 2,673,381 downwards.
TGGCGGGCAAGGACGTCGTCTGCATCATCGAGGCGCTCGACGAGGAGTTCGGCGTGGTCGGCTGGAAGGTCATGGAGATTCCGGCCGGAGAGAGTCATGCACAGGCCCTGTCGGCCTCTGTCCCGACCGTCTCAGAGGCCACCACAGGTTTGGTGAACACCTGCTGGGTCGCTTAGACTCATCGCAGACAGACGACGCCCTGGCACCGTGCCGGGGCGTCTTGGCATATCCCCGGCAGGACGCCGGCAAGATCCCGAAAGAAGGAGCTTCGTCATGTCCACCGACGCTCAGGTTCCCTTCCTCACGCAGGAAGCGTATGACCGGCTCGTCGCCGAGCTGGAGCACCTGTCCACGACCGGCCGCGATGAGATCGCCAAGCGCATCGAGGCGGCCCGCGAAGAGGGCGACCTCAAGGAGAACGGCGGCTACCATGCTGCCAAGGATGAGCAGGGCAAGCAGGAAGCCCGCATCCGCACCCTCGAGGGTCTCCTGAAGACCGCGAAGGTCGGCGAGGCTCCGGCCAGCCGCGGCATCGTCGAGCCAGGAACAGTTGTGACCGCAGTCGTCGCCGGCGGCGAAGAGGTCTTCCTTCTCGGCAGCCGCGAGATCGCGGCAGGCAGCGACCACGACGTCTACAGCGAGGCGAGCCCGCTGGGCCAGGCGATCCTCGGCCTCAAGGTCGGCGAGAAGTCGTCGTACGAGGCGCCGAACGGCCGCTCGATCGCCGTTGAGATCGTCGACGTGCAGACCTACACGGGCTGACGCTCCGCACACGTCTAACGCCCCGGTGTCCTGTGGATGCCGGGGCGTTCTCGTGCGCGCAGCGCAGGCGCGGGATCGTCAGACGCTCAGTCGGGAACGATGATCGGGGCGAAGCCCGCGTCGCGCAGGGTATCGAGCGTGTGCTCCGAGTGCTCGGGGCCACGCGTCTCCACACTGAGCTCGAGGATCACGTCGCTGATCTGCAACCCGTGGCCGTGCCGCGTGTGCATCGCCTCGATGACGTTCGCTCCCGCTGCGGCGATGAGCTCCGACACCCGGGCGAGCTGGCCCGGGCGGTCGGGCAGCGGCACGCGGATCGTGAGGTAACGGCCGGATGCCGCGAGTCCGTGCGACACCACGCGCTGCAGCAGCAGCGGGTCGATGTTGCCGCCGGACAGCACCGCCATCGTGGTGCCCGTCGCCGACACCTTTCCCGCGAGGATCGCCGCGACCCCTGCGGCGCCCGCCGGCTCGACGACCACCTTGGCCTGCTCCAGGAGGATGAGGATCGCGCGGGCGAGGTCGTCGTCCGACACCGTGACGACCTCGTCGACGAGGTCCTTGATGATCTCGAACGGGATCGCACCGGGGCGCGCGACCAGGATGCCGTCGGCGATGGTCGGACGGGTGACGATGTCGACGGGCTCGCCGGCCGCGAGCGACGGCGGCATCGCGGCCGCGTTCTCGGCCTGGACTCCGATGACCCGGACGGTGCGGCCGAGCTGGGCCGCGCGCGCCTTGACCGCGGCGGCGACGCCCGCGATGAGGCCGCCCCCGCCGATCCCGAGCACGATGGTGTCGACCTCCGGAGCGTCGTCGAGCAGCTCCAGGCCGAGGGTCCCCTGCCCGATCACGACATCGCGATGATCGAAGGGGTGGATCAGCACCGCGCCGGTGCGCTCGGAGAACTCTGCCGCGAGGCGCAGCGAGGTGGCCACGGTCTCGCCCTCCAGCACCACCTCGGCGCCGTAGCCGCGTGTGGCCAGCAGCTTCGGCACCGGCACACCCAGCGGCATGAAGATGGTTGCGGTGATGCCGAGCGCCTGCGCGGCGAGTGCGACGCCCTGCGCGTGGTTGCCGGCGGACGCTGCCACCACGCCGCGCGAGCGCTCTTCGGCGCTCAGCCGCGAGAGGCGATACGCCGCACCGCGGATCTTGAACGATCCGGTGCGCTGCAGATTCTCCATCTTGAGCAGCACCGGGGATCCGAGCGCGTCGGAGAGCGCTCGTGAGGGAAGGGTCGGCGTATGCGAGATCACCTCAGCCAGACTCTGAGCCGCACGTTCGAACTCGGTCAGGCTGGGGACTTCGCTCATCGATTCCTCCGTCGTGCCTCGCGGGGCACAGTGCTCCAGATCAGGTCGCCACGCGGGGCGGCGCCGGTGCGCCACGACCCCGAACTCAGGGTGACCGCGGCGACGTTGACGAATGCGGCCAGGGGCACGGCGAAGAGGGCCCCGGGGATGCCGGCGATCATCGCCCCGCCGGCGACGACGAGCACGACGGCCAGCGGGTGCACCTTCACGGCCGAGCCCATCATGATCGGCTGCAGGATGTGCCCCTCGATCTGCTGGACCGCGAGCACGACGAGCAGCATGAACAGCGCGATCAGCGGCCCGTTGTAGACGAGGGCGAGGAACACGGCGACCGCGCCGGTTGCGACCGCACCGACGATCGGGATGAAAGATCCGAGGAAGACCAGCACGGCGACGGGCAGGGCGAGCGGCACCTGCAGGAGGAACGCGCCGAGGCCGATGCCGACCGCGTCGATGGTCGCGACGAAGAGCTGCGTCCGCGCGTAGTTGACGATCGTTCGCCAGCCGTTGCGAGCGGCGCCGTCGACAGCAGGACGCGCGTTGCGCGGGAACAGCTTGACCGTCCAGCGCCAGATCCCGCCGCCGTCGGCGAGCAGGCAGATGAGGCTGAACAGCGCCAGCAGTGCCCCGGTGAGCACGTGGCCCAGCGTGGTGCCGATCGCCAGCGCACCCGAGAGCAGCGCCTGCGTCTGCTCCTCGATCATCGCGAAGCCCTGATCGATGTAGTCGGCGATCTGCTTGTCGGACAGCTGCAGAGGTCCTTCGTGCAGCCAGACCTGGAAGTTGTCGAGCGCCTCAGTGGTGCTCGCCTGAACCGCGGGGAGCTCGAGCCGCACCTGCCAGACGACGAGCCAGACGAGACCTGCGACGATGGCGGTGGTGCCCAGGAGGGAGACAGCGATCGCGGCCCAGCGCGGGAACCGATGCCGCAGCATCCATTCGAACGCCGGCCACAGCAGGGCGGTGATGAGGATCGCGACCATGAGCGGGATGACCAGCAGCTTCAGCAGCATGACCAGCCAGATGAACACCCCGATCGCCGCCGCGATCAGCAGCAGACGCCAGGCGTACGCCGCGGTGATCCGCAGTCTCGGTGGCACTGCCTCGTCGGCGTCGGTCGTCACGATCCGGTCGATGGAGACCGGGCGCGGACGGAACAGATCTCGCAGCCGGGGTCGCTGATCCTCGCTCATCGCCCAAGTCTACGGTGGCCGCAGGCGGGCTCATGACGTGATGTCCGACGCCGGCGATACGCTGACGACGTGACAGACACCCTCAGCTCCGCCCAGGCTCGACGCATCGCTCTGGGCGCTCAGGGATTCAGCCGCGCACGCCCGACGTCGGTATCGCGGCGCCACCTGCACAGGGTGATGGACCGGCTCGGCGTACTCCAGATCGACTCGGTCAACGTCTTCGCGCGTTCGCACTATCTGCCGCTGTTCTCGCGGCTCGGCATATACGAGCCGGCCCTCCTCGACCGGGTGTTCCTCGCCCGCGCGACCGACTACGTGGAGTACATCGCCCACGAGGCGACGTTCATCCCGATCGAGGACTGGCCCCTGTGGCGGTTCCGCATGGACGCCTTCCGACGTCGATGGGAGGGCGAGGACTCGTGGATGAGCAGCAATGCGCGCACCGTGCAGTGGGTGCAGGACGAATTGCGCGTGCGCGGTCCGCTGCGCCCGGCCGATCTCCGCGAGGACGCGCCCCGCGAGCGCGGAACCTGGTGGGACTGGGACGAGGTCAAGCTCGCGCTGGAGCACCTCTGGCGCACGGGAGATGTCGCGGTGAGCGGTCGTCGCGGCTTCGAGCGCACGTACGCGCTCGCGGAGCACGTCATCCCCGACAGCATCCGTTCGCAGGAGATCTCGCGAGCAGATGCGATCCGCGAACTGACCCGGCGTGCCGCCCGCTCGAGCGGTGTCGCGACGCAGTCCGACCTCGCCGACTACTACCGCATCCGCGATCGCGCGCAGATCTCGCAGTCGATCGCCGATCTCGTCGACGCCGGCGAACTCGAACCCGTCCGTGTGCGCGGTTGGGACCGCGCCGGGCGCCCGCTGCCGGCGTGGCGGCATCGTGATGCGGTGCTCCCCCGCAGAATCGATGCGGCTGCGGTGCTGACGCCCTTCGACCCGGTCGTCTGGTTCCGCGATCGTGCGCTCCGTGCCTTCGAGCTCGACTACCGCATCGAGATCTACGTTCCCGCCGAGAAGCGACGGTTCGGCTACTACTCGCTGCCCGTGCTCGTCGGCGACCGCATCGTCGCCAGGGTCGACCTCAAGGCCGACCGTGCCACGTCGACCCTGCAGGTGCAGTCCGCGTGGTGGGAGCCGCAGGCGCGTGTCGAGGACGCCGAGCGGATCGCGGCCGAGCTCGCCCTCGCCGCCACATGGCAGGGCCTCGAGCACATCTCGGTCTCGGGCTGGGGCGATGCGACCGCTGCGATCCACGGTGCGTTGTCGACCACTGCGGGTTCCGTTGTGCGACGGCACGTGCACACCCGCGAGAGCACGCCATGACCCGGCGCCGATGGTGGGCGGTCGGCGGGATGGCCGGTCTGATCGTCGCCGCCGTGGCCGGCGTGTGGATCTGGCAGGCGACAACCCGCGTCCCGACGGCCGAAGAAGCGGCGTCGTCGTACGTACGTGCTCTGGAGTCCGGAAGTCCTGAAGCGGTCGAGGCGACCGGAATCGAGGTGTCGGAGACCGCGTTGGCGGCCTTCGCCGACGCGACGGGATGGATGGAAGCCGGGCAGGTCGAAGCCGTCGCCGAGAGCGAAGACGGCACCGCGACGGCCGACATCGCGTTCCGCCTCGCAGGAGAGGAGCAAACCGCGCAGATCCCGCTGTCGATCGTCGACGGCCGGTGGAGAGTGGATGCTGCCGCGCTCGGCGCGATGACGGCGACGACCACCGTCGGAAGCTTCGTCGGCATCGGCGACACGCGACTGCCCGTGGGCGAGGCAGTGCCGCTGCTCCCCGCCGAGTACGCCGTCGCCGCAACTCCCGCCGAGCTTCTCGAAGGCGAGAGCGCGCTCGTCGTGCTCCCCGGCACGAAGACCGATCTCGCGGTCGAGGTCGCGCTCCGCGACACGGCGACGGATGCTGCGCAGAAGCAGCTCGACGATCATCTCGAGGACTGCATGAAGCCCGCCGGCGAACCCGCGGCCGGTTGCGGTATCCGCATCCCCTGGGGCACGGAGTTCCGATCGGTCAGCGAGATCCGCTATCGCATCGAGCAAGCGCCCGCGATCACGCTCACGGCGACCGAGTTCTCCGCCGCCGACGGAGTGCTGGTCGCTACCGTGACCGGCACCGGTCAGGACGGCGCCGCTCGGACGGCGACCTATCGAACCGAGTCGTGGAGCATCCGGGGCGACGTCTCGTTCACCGCCGCCGACCTGGTGCTCACCCCCTGGTGAGCATGGCCGCGAAGCGGCGGCGTGTCAGAACTGGACGCGCGGCGGCTCGGAGATCGCACCGCTGTCGGCGACCTCGAAGAACTCCCGCTCGGTGAAGCCGAGACCCTTGGCGAAGAGGTTGTTCGGGAACACCTTGATCTTGGTGTTCAGCTCCCGCACTCCGCCGTTGTAGAAGCGCCTCGCGGCCTGGATCTTGTCTTCCGTGTCGACCAGCGCCTGCTGCACCTGGAGGAAGTTCTGGCTCGCCTGCAGCTGCGGATACGCCTCGGCGACCGCGAACAGGCTGCGCAGCGCCTGCTGGAGGTGCCCCTCGGCGATACCGGCTTCACCCGGGCCACCGGCCGACAGGGTCTCCGCACGCGCACGAGTCACGTTCTCGAAGACGGCCTTCTCGTGAGAGGCATACCCCTTCACCGTCTCGATGAGGTTCGGAATGAGGTCGGCTCGCCGCTTGAGCTGCACCGTGATGCCGCTCCACGCCTCGTCGACGCGAACGTTCAACTGCACCAGCGAGTTGTACGTGGCCCAGAGATAGATGCCGACGAGCAGGATCACTCCGACGACGATCAGTACTGGCACGAGCCATTCCATCAGAGGCCCACCCTTCCTCGGTTTCTCTCATCCTAGACGCGCAGTCTGCACGTGCACTGGGGACGACGCACGCGCCGTCGATCCTGATCAGTCGCCGAGGACGCGTTCGAGATAGCGATTCCCGAAGCGGCGCTCCGGATCGAGTCGATCACGGACCGCGATGAAGTCGTCGAAGCGCGGATAGCGCTCCCGCAGGGTCTCTGCGGACAGGGTGTGGAGCTTGCCCCAGTGCGGCCGCCCACCGTGCTCGAGCATGATCGGCTCGATGGCGGCGAAATACTCCGTCGGGTCGACGCGCCAGTAGCGGTGCACCGCGATGTAGGCGCTCGCACGGCCATGGGCAGTGGACAGCCAGCGATCGTCCTCCGCTGCGAAACGCACCTCGACCGGGAACTCGATCCGCCACCCGCGCTGCGTGATGAGGGCGCGCACCGCTTCGAAGGCCGGCACCACGTTCTCTGCGGGGAGTGCGTACTCCATCTCGCGGAACCGGACGGTGCGGCTCTGCGTGAGCACACGATGCGACAGATCGGTGTACTCGCGGTCTCCGGTGAGCTTCACCGCGAGCCTGCTGAACGGCGGCGTGATCACGGGGAGCACGCGGCCCGCCGCGCACACGGCCCGATACACCCCGTTGGAGAGCAGCGTCTCGTCGACCCACTTCCCCACCGCGGGGAGCGGCTTGCGCACAGCGGATTCGGGCAGGCGCGCCTGCCGTTTCGTGAGCGCGACGTCGGTGTGCGGAAACCAGTAGAACTCGAAGTGATCGGATGCCGCGACGCGATCGTCGATCGTCGCGAGCACGTCGTCCAGCGGAACCGGTTCGTCGATCGCGTGCATCACGAAGGAGGGCACGCATTGCAGCGTGACCTCGACGATGATGCCCAGTGCGCCGAGACCAAGCGCGGCCGCCGGGAGCAGCTCGCTGTTCTGCTCCTCGTCGATACGGAGGAACTCGCCCGCCGCCGTGACCATCATGATGCCGACCACCTGGGCGGCCAGGCCGCAGAATCCGCCGCCCGTGCCGTGCGTGCCGGTCGAGATGGCGCCCGAGATCGACTGGCGATCGATGTCGCCGAGGTTCTGCATCGCGAGCCCGAAGGGGGCCAGGAGCGCGGGGATGCGGTGCAGCCGGGTGCCGGCGAGGAGCGTGACCCGCCCGCTGGCGGCATCCGCCGAGACCAGCCCCTGCATGTCATCGAGTTCCAGCAGAACGCCGGGCGCGACCGCGATGCCGGTGAAGCTGTGCCCTGCGCCGACAGCCTTCACGGTGAGGCCGTGGTTCACGGCAGCGACGACAGCCCGCTGCACGCCCTCTGGGCTGCGCGGGCGCTCCACACGCACGGGACGCACCTGAGCCGTGCGCCCCCAGTTCTGCCAGGTGCCGCCGATTCTCGTCACAGGAACGCCTTTCCCTCACCGCGGTAGGTGGGAAGCTCGTCGATGACCTCGTCGCCGGAGACCAGATGGTAACGCTCGATGCGCTCGGCCGGTTCACCGCTCTTGGCGTGCCGGAACCAGACGCGGTCTCCGACACCCAGGCGCCTGGCGGCCGGGCCCTGCAGCGGGGTCTGCACCTCGCCCGCGGCTTCGCGGGAGAGAGTGTGCAGGCCTTCGGGCCACACCGGCTTCGGCTGACGCGAGGCGACCGCGGGGCCGGACGCGATCCAGCCGCCGCCGAGCACCGTCGCGATGTCGGCAGCGGGGCGCCGCACCACGTCGAAGGCGAAGGCGGATGCCGGGGCGGGCTGGAACGACCGATACCCGTCGAAGAGGTGCCCGCCGAGGAGCCCGCTCCCGGCACTCGCCTCGGTGAGCGACTCGTCGCTGCCGGTGAACTCGAGCGATCCGGTACCGCCGCCGTTGAGGAACTCCATCGGAGCGACTGCCGAGACGGCCTCGACGATCGCGGCCCTCCGCTCACGCAGTTCATTGCGGGATCGGGCTTGGACGAGGCGGATCACTGGGGCGTCCGGGCCGGCGTCGTCGCCCTGCCCGGCGATCTGCGCGTCGTACATCTGGAGTCCCACGAGCCGGAATCCCGGGCGGGCGACGACCTTCCTGGCGAAGGCGGCGACCTCGCCGGCGGTGAACAGCGCGGAGCGTCGCACGCCGATGTGTCCGAGGACCGACGACTTCCAGGAGGCGTCGACATCGATCGCGACGCGGATCTCGGGACGCGCTCCCGGTGCGGCGACACTGTCGATCAGATCGAGATGCGCGAGATCGTCGACCATGAGCGTGATCCGCTGCGCCGCCTGCTCGTCGGCGAACAGCTGCTCGAGGCTCGCCCGATCGACGGTCGGATAGGCGAGCACGATGTCATCGTGCTCCTCGGCGAGCCACAGGGCTTCGGGCAGCGTGAAGGCGAGGATGCCGCGGAAGCCCGGGAGCTTCAGCACTGCGTCGAGCACCGCCCGCACGCGCACCGACTTCGAAGCGACGCGGATCGGAAGGCCGCCGGACCGGACCAGGAGATCCATCGCGTTGTAGCGCAGGGCCTCCCGATCGATCACGGCGACGGGCGCGGAGAGGTGCCCTGTCGCCGCAGAGAGGCGTGGCCAGTAGCGACCGGGATCCTGCCACTCGGGGGCAACCGCGGGGGCACCCTCGAGGGGGCTCATTTCATCGGTGAGGTCGAGCACTCCCCCACCCTATGGCTTCGACGTACTCCGGTTCACCCCCTGCGGTACTCCGTCGCAAGAGTCAGGCCTCGCTAGGCTGAGCGTGAGGCCCCCGTAGCCCAATGGCAGAGGCAGGCGACTTAAAATCGCTTCAGTCTGGGTTCGAGTCCCAGCGGGGGCACCGTCGCAGCCGGGGCCCGTCAGTCTTCGCGCGGGCGAAGCGCCCTCGCCTCGCGGACTCGCCGCATCACGAGGACCGCGACCGCGATCACGATGGCCGCGTACACCACGTAGTCGATATAGCCGAGATACTGCTCGAGCCGCTCATGCTGAGTCCCGAGAGCGGCGCCGACGCCGATGAGCAGGGCGTTCCATGCCCCGCTGCCGACGAGTGTGTAGATGCTGAATCGCACGAGGTTCATCCGCGCAGCGCCGGCCGGGATCGAGATGAGGCTGCGGACACCGGGGACCATCCGCCCGACCAGCACCGTCCATGCCCCGCTGCGCGCGAACCACTCAGCGCCTCGCTCCAGGTCGGACCGGCTCACCAGCTTGGTCGCGGCGAGGAGGCGGACGGCGCGGTCCATGCCTATCGCTGCTCCCAGACCGTAGAGCAGCAGTGCGCCGGTCAACGATGCCAGGGTGCTCCAGAAGATGAGCCATCCGAGATGGAGGTCGCCGCTCTGGCTGAGGTAGCCCGCGAACGGGAGGATCACCTCGCTCGGGATCGGCGGAACCAGCACCTCGATGAACACCAGCACGCCGACGCCGATATCGCCGAGCGAGGTGAGGACATCCGCCGCGAAGCCGGTGAGTCCGGTGAAGCCGTGATCGGCGGTCGCAAGGGTCATCGGTCACCGTCCGAAGAGGTCGCCGATCCCCGGCAGACCGAGGTCGCCGAGCTTCTCGCCCCACCCGGTGGCATTCTCACCGAGTCCTGATACGGCCTCTCCGGCGGAACCGAGTATGTCCTCCGCACCGCCCGTCAGCCCTTCGACATCGACCCCCGAGGCGAGCGACTCGAGATCGACGCCCTCGGCCAACGCAGTGAAGTCGACGCCGAGTCCGGCAGCCTGCTCCAGAAGCGGAGCGGCGACGGTACTGAGCACCGCTCCGCCGGCCACCGCGCCGAGCACACCGAGCGCGGCCCCTCCTGCCATGACCGCTGCACCTCCTGCTCCGCCGGCGCCTGCCCCGCGCACGCGGGAGAGCAGCCCCCGCATCCGGCCGGGACGCATGGCCTCCGCACGCCCGGCCGCACGGCCGAGGTCATCGGGAGACGACGAGCGCGGCCGCTCTCCCGGCGCGAGCTCGTGGCGCATGCGCTCCTCGACGAGCGACCGCTGATGCGGAGTCAGTCGCGCGAACGCGTCGCGGTGGATCTGCTCGACCTGCGCGGGCTCCGCCGTCTGGAGCAGGTAGTCGTAGCGGGCGATTGCAGTGCGATCCGCGTCGCTTCCGGCGCGGGTCCGACCCGCGCCGGGTGTCGAGCGGACACGCGGCGCGGCCCCGCCGGCGGCTGCGGGCGGCGGCGCGTACGGATCGGCGGATGCCGGAGCAGATGACCGCCCTTCGGCCTGCTGGCGACCAGCCGGTGCCGCCGGATCAGCGGGCCCGCGAACGGCGTCGACGGCCCCGCGAAGCATGCCACCCCAGTCCGTCGATCGGGAGTCGTTCGTGTGCTGTCCACCGCGCGAGGAATTGCCGTTCTTCTCGATCGCGTCGGTCGCCATGCCGATCAGGCGGGAGAGCTTACCCATGGGGGTCCCTTTCGTGGAGCGCGCTGGCTACCGCGATTCCACGACGTCGGACGACGGCAGGGGTCACAGGGCAGCCCGCACAGCGGGTGCCAAGGTCTCCTCCGCCCTCGCGGGCCGACGGGCCGGGACACGATTTCATGTCCGTATTGACGACACCGCCGCAGACGGGAGTACTCCCCTTGCGTCTTCGACACTATCGAGCGGAGCTATGCGCCACCTCCACGGCGACGATCGGCCAGGGAGAAACGAACGGCCCTCCCGGATGGGGAGGGCCGTTCGGACGTGCGAAACCGAGGGACTACTTGGCGGAAACCTTCTCCGCGAGTTCCTCGGCGACGTTCTCATCCGTCACCGGCTTCTTCGCGGGAGTGCGCTTCGCGGCAGGAGCCTTCGCAGCCGCGGCCTTCTTGGCCGGAGCCTTCTTCGCCGCGGGTGCCGCCTTCTCCGCCGACGCATTGTCCACGACAGCGGCGGTGGTCGTGGCAGCATCCGATGACGGAGAGCCGGGCACGGCCGGAGCGGCAGCAGCGGCCGGAGCAGCAGCGGCAGCCGGAGCAGCCGCACGCGGGCGAGCCGCGAACTCCTCGAAGACGTAGCGCGGGTTCTGCACCGTCTCGAGGTTCACGAGGTCGCGGCCGAGCCACAGGTTGTTCCACCAGCCCCAGACCACGCGGAACTTGCGCTCCCACGTCGGCATCGCGAGACCGTGGTAGCCGCGGTGAGCGACCCACGCGACGAAGCCCTTGAGAGCGATCTTGCCGGACTGGAAGACGCCGTTGTACAGACCGAGACCGGCCACGGCGCCCAGGTTCTTGTGGAAGTACTCCTTCGGGTTCTCGCCGCGGAGCACGGCCACGATGTTCTTCGCGAGCAGCTTCGCCTGGCGGACGGCGTGCTGGGCGTTCGGCACGCAGAAGCCGCCGACACCGCCGCCGGAGAGGTCGGGAACCGCGGAGACGTCACCGGCAGCCCAGGCGCCTTCGACGAAGGCCTCGGGGGTACCGACGCGCAGGTCGGCGCGGGTCTGGATACGACCGCGCTCCTCGACGGGCAGGTCGCCGCCGCGCACGACGGTCGGGTTCGCCATGACACCGGCGGTCCACACGATCAGGTCGGTCGGGATGACCTCGCCGGTCGAGAGCTCGACGTTGCCGTCGACCGCGCTGGTGAGCTGCGTGTCGAGGTGCACGTTGGCACCGCGCTTCGCGAGATCCTTGAGCACCCACTCGCTGGTCTTCAGCGAGACCTCGGGCATGATGCGGCCCATTGCCTCGATGAGGTGGAAGTGCGTGTCTTCGAAGCGCAGCTGCGGGTACTTCGACACCAGCGAGGATGCCAGCGAGCGCAGCTCGGCGAACACCTCGATGCCGGCGAAACCGCCACCGACGACGACGACTGTCAGCAGACGGTCGCGCGCGGGGCCGGCAGGCAGAGACGCCGCCTTGTCGAAGTTCGACATGACGCGGTCACGGATCGCGACGGCCTCTTCGATGGTCTTGAGGCCGATCGCGTTGTCGGCGATGCCGGGGATCGGGAAGGTGCGCGAGACGGCGCCCGCGGTCACGACGATCTGGTCGTACTCGAACTCGTACGGCTCGCCCATCGGCGGCGTGATCGTGGCGGTCTTCTGCGCGTGGTTGATGTTGGTCACCTTGGCGGTGAGCACGTTCGTGCGCTTGAGGTGTCGACGGTGCGCGACGACGGAGTGACGCGCCTCGATGGAGCCCGCAGCGACCTCCGGGAGGAACGGCTGGTACGTCATGTACGGCAGCGGGTCGACCATGGTGACATCGGCCTCGCCCTTGCGCAGGTGCTTCTCGAGCTTCCACGCGCTGTAGAAACCCGCGTAGCCTCCACCGACGATCAGAATCTTGGGCACAGTGCTGTTCTGAGGCACAGGGGAAAACTCCTTGGAGTCAGGGACGTGGCGTACGAGAAACGCGCGCCGATCGGATGCGCCGGGCAGCTGCGGTGACGCCAAGCGCTACCAGGATACCAGGGACTGTGAGAGCTACGAGCGGCAGGGTACCGTAGCGCAGCGATTCAGCGCTGGGAAGCAGCGGTGAACCCGCTTCGGTGGGCGCGTCGGCAGCGGGCAGCGGCGGCACCTCGATCGGCGCCACCGTCTGCTCGGGCTGGGGTGCGGTCTCCGCGCGCCGGTAGTAGTGCACCCATTCGGCGAGATCTCCCATCGGATTCTTCTCCACGGGCGCGATGTCGGCGGAGATCGCCGCGGCGGCATCCACGAGTCCGTATCCGTAGAGCGGATCCTGCGGCTTCTTCGCGCCCTCGACCGGGATGGCGGTCTTGATGATGCGATTGATCACGTCGATCGCCTTGATGTCGGGGTGCGCTGCCCTGATCAGCGCGGCAATGCCCGACACGATCGGAGCCGCGCCACTCGTGCCGCGCCACGGGACGACCTTGCCGTCGGCGGAGACTCCGAGGAGCCCTTCGCTGGGAGCCGAGATGCCGATCGTGATCCCCTGCGTCGACGCCTCGACGCTCGCTGTTCCGGTCTGGTCCACGCCGCCCACGGTCAGCACGCCAGGGATCGTCGCCGGAGCGCCGATGATGCTCGTCCCGCTCCCCCGGTTCCCGGCCGCGACGACCACGACGACGTCGTGCTCGAAGGCATAGAGGAACGCGTCGTCCCAGCTCTCGTCCCAGTCGAGTGTGTTGGTCGTGAACGAGAGGTTGATGACGTCTGCGCCGTTGTCGACGGCCCAGTGCATGCCCTTCGCGACCTGCTCCGTGAACGGCACGGCTGCCGCTGCGCCGAAGCCCACCGAGATCGAGAGGAGGTTCGCCTCGGGGGCCACTCCGATCATCCCGGTGCCGTCGGCCGCACCGCGACCCGCGGCGAGCGACGCCACCCAGGATCCGTGGTTGCCGTCGACCGCTCCGAGCGGCGTGCGCCCGTCAGGCGTGCCGGTGCCCGAGACGTCGGTGCCGCCGACGACGGCATCCCCGAATGTCTCCGGCACCTTGCCGATGCCGGTGTCGATCACCGCGATCGTGACGCCCTTCCCCCGGGTCGTCTGCCATGCCTCGCGGATCCGCGCGCCGTCGAGCCAGTACTCCGATGCGCGCACCGGGTCGGCCGGGTCGTCGGGGATCGGCGGAGGAGTCGCCGTGGCTCCGGTGAGCAGCACGGACACCGCCACCACCACGAGGGCGACGACGCCGCGCAGCGTCCGAGGAGAACTCATGCCGTGGATGTCGCCTCTGCGCGCATCGCGGCTCCCGGAGCCTCGCACCGGCACACGGCGGGAGACCAGGAAGAGCGTTCGAGGGCGGCATCACCGATGGGGTTCACGCCCGGACCCGCGGCGAGAGCGTGGCCGGCGAGGGCATGCAGGCACTTCACGCGCGTCGGCATCCCGCCGGCGGAGATGCCGTCGATCTCGGGCACGTCGCCGAACTGGCCGCGATCCGACAGGTACGCCTGGTGGGCCGCGAGGTATGCCGCCGCGACCGCGTCGTCGCCACCGAGGAGTGCGGCGAGCTCCGGCATCACCTGAGTCGCCTCGAGCGTCGACATCGCCGCCGTCGCCGCCGGGTGCGTCAGGTAGTAGAAGGTCGGGAACGGCGTGCCGTCGGGCAGCCGCGGCGTCGTCGCGACGACCGTCGGGTTGCCGCACGCGCATCGTGCCGCGATGCCGACCACCCCGCGCGCAGGGCGACCGAGCTGGGCCGATACGACGGCGAGCTCGGCGGGCGTGGGGGCAGGAAACGGCGGCGTGGTCACCCCACCAGCGTAGGGGAGCCGCCAGGGAGGATGCTCGGAGCGAAGGCTCAGGGAACGATCGCCGCGGTGTCGCTCAGGCCGGACGAGACGAGGGTGCGCAGCAGCTGCGGCATCCAGTCGGCGGGCTTCTCCTCGAGCGTGTCGCTGACAGGGGTCTGTTCTCGCGGGAGCTGAGAGGGGTCGAGGTCGTTGTCGATCAGGTACACGACCTCGCCCGGCTTGACGTAGTACAGCCGCTCTCGCGCCTGCGTGGTGATGTAGGCGGGGTCGCTCCAGCGCTCGCGCTCCGCGATGAGGTCGGCGATCTCCCCCTCGCTCACCTTCACCGACGCCTCGAGCGCGGCGATCTTCTGCCGCTGGTCGATGAAGGTGCCGAGGGTCGGCACCAGCACCCAGGCGCCCAGCACCACGAGTGACAGCATGATGACGGAGAAGGCGGACAGGCGGATGCCGGCGGCCCATTCCCTCACGTCGACACGAGGCGTGGTCCCCCGCGCGGCGTTCCGAGGCGCGATCGCGCCGGACGCGGCTGCCGTCTTCGCCGCGGCGCGCTTCTTCTTCGCCGACCTGGGCTGTGCCGCGGGTGTCGGCTGAGACGCCGAAGGAGGAGCCGGTCGTCGTACCACGGCTCCTCCTTCGTTCCGCCGTCTTGCCGGCGGTCTCGTCTAACTCAGCTGCACTCAGGCCTGCGAGCGCGGGAAGGCCGAACGACCGGCGAACACCGCGGCATCGCCCAGCTCTTCCTCGATGCGCAGAAGCTGATTGTACTTCGCGACGCGCTCGCTGCGAGCAGGCGCACCCGCCTTGATCTGACCCGCGTTGGTCGCGACGGCCAGGTCGGCGATCGTGGTGTCCTCGGTCTCGCCGGAGCGGTGCGAGAGCATCGCCGTGTAGCCCGAACGCTGCGCCAGGCTGACCGCGTCGAACGTCTCGGTGAGCGTGCCGATCTGGTTGACCTTCACCAGCAGCGAGTTCGCGACGCCGCGCTTGATGCCCTCGGCCAGACGCTCGGGGTTCGTGACGAAGAGGTCGTCGCCGACCAGCTGGACCTTGGAGCCCAGAACGTCGGTGAGGTGCTTCCAGTTGTCCCAGTCATCCTCGGCGAGGGCGTCTTCGATCGTGACGATCGGGAAGTCGTTGACCAGGCCGACGTAGTACTCGGTCAGCGCTGCCGCGTCCCAGTCCTTGTTGTCGAGGCGGTAGACGCCGTCCTTGAAGAACTCGGTCGCAGCGACGTCGAGGCCCAGAGCGATGTCGGTACCCGGCGTGAAGCCGGCCTTCTCGATCGCCTTCACCAGGAAGTCGAGACCCTCGCGGTTGCTGGGCAGGTCGGGGGCGAAGCCGCCCTCGTCGCCGAGGCCCGTCGCGTAGCCGGCGGCCTTCAGCTCGGCACGCAGCACGTGGTATGTCTCGACGCCCCAGCGGAGCGCCTCGGAGTACGTCTCGGCGCCGATCGGCGCGAGGAAGAACTCCTGCATGTCGATGCCGTTGTCGGCGTGCTCGCCACCGTTGATGACGTTGAACAGCGGAACGGGCAGCACGTGCGCGTTCGGGCCGCCGAGGTAGCGGAACAGCGGCAGGTCTGCCGAGTCGGCTGCGGCCTTGGCGACCGCGAGGCTCACGCCGAGGATCGCGTTGGCGCCGACGCGCTTCTTGTTCTCGGTGCCGTCGACCTCGTTGAGGATCTCGTCGACGATGCGCTGCTCGCTGGCTTCGACGCCTTCGAGAGCCGGTCCGAGCTCGTCGATGATCGCATCGACGGCCTTGAGCACGCCCTTGCCGCCGTAACGGCTCTTGTCGCCGTCACGCAGTTCGTACGCCTCGAAGGCACCGGTGGATGCACCGGAGGGGACGGCGGCCCGCTGGACGATGCCATCGTCGAGGAGCACCTCCACCTCGACGGTCGGGTTTCCGCGCGAGTCGAGAATCTCGCGTGCGCCTACAGCCTCGATCAGTGCCACTGATGTGCTCCTTGCTCAGAGAAAAGGTTGTGTGGAGCGTCGTCGGTCCGCGCTCAGTCTAGTCCCGCCCTCCGATGGCGCCGGAGACCGCTCGGGCGGGGTCGATGGAGTCCGGTGTCACACGACGACTGCGAGCGCGACGCCGTCCCAGCCCTTCGCACCGACCGTCTGCAGCGCCGTGGCATCGAAGCGGGGGTCTTCGCCCAGCATCCTCAGCCCGTCTCGCGTGCCGATCACCTTCGGGTCGGTCGAGTCGTCGCGGACGATCTCGCCCTCGCGACCGATGTTGTCGAGCACGATCACGGTGCCGGGGTGGCCGAGCTTGGCCGCCCAGTCGAGGTACACGGTGTTGGACTCCTTGTCGGCGTCGATGAAGACCAGATCGAAACCGCCCACCAGCGTGGGCAGGACATCCGCACCTCGGCCGATGCGGATGTCGACGCGCTCCCCCACACCCGCGGCATCGATGCTCGCGCGGGCGACGGCGGCGTTGGCCGCCTCCGCCTCGATCGTGACGACGCGTCCCTCATCTCCGACCGCGCGCGCCATCCAGATCGTGGAGTATCCCCCGAGCGTGCCGATCTCGAGGACCCGGCGCGCACCGCTGATGCGGATCAGGAGGTCGAGGAGCTTGCCCGCGACCGGCGCCACCTCGATCTCCGGCATGCCGGCCCGGCGCTGCGCGGTGAGTGCGGCCTCGAGGTCTGCGTCGGGTCCGACGAGGGTGTCGACGAGGAAGGTGTCGGTCTGGGACCAGGCTGCGGGGGTGGATTCCATGACCTCAGCCAACCCTCGGGCCGGCAGGGCGTCAAGAGCGCGGCTGCGAGAGGAGTCTTCCCGGCGCATCGGCCAGCTCGGGTTGGCGCCGGAACTGTCCGGTGAGCACGAGCACGGCGACCACGATGGCGAGCACGATCCAGGCGGCGACGCCGAGGGGCCCGGCGAGCCCCAGGTCGGGCTGGGCGGCAGCGAAGAGGAGGACGAGGCCGGCCGAGGCATTCAGCGACCCGTGGGCGATCACCGCGGGCCAGACCGATGCCGAACGGAGCCGCAGCCACCCGAGCACAACGCCCCAGGCGATGCATCCGCCGATCATGAACAGCACGCCGGTGATGTCGGTGCGTCCGAAGTTGTACCCGAGCAGGATGACCGGACTGTGCCAGAAGCCCCAGATCGCACCACTGATGAGGAGCGCCGGCCACGTGCCGAGGGGGCGCAACGCAGGGAGAAGCCAGCCGCGCCACCCGATCTCCTCACCGAACGCGGGTACCGCGTTCAGGAGCGCGGCAGCCGGGATCAACGCGATCTGCGCGAACACGACGACGCCGACCGGAGGCATCGGGGTCCCCGGCGGAAGAACGCTTTCGATCTGCGCGGAGAAGGCCGCGAAGGTGAGATCGAGCTGCACGAATCCGAGCGCGGCGGCCGTGACGATGCTCAGGGCGACCAGCAGTGGCGGCATCAGCCAGGCGACGACCATCAGCCAGACCACGCGCTTCGCCGGTCGCAGCGGCCAGAGACCGAGGAACCGTGCGCGTTCGCCGCGAGCCGGGACGCGCATCACGACGGTGACGATGAGCACGGCGACCGCGGGCGTGAACATCATGACCGGCAGCAGCACGCCGGAGATCGGTTCGGCGAGTCCGTCGCCGAGCCAGAGCGGCAGAGCGACCAGCCAGGCGAGGCCGCAGGCGGCAACCGCGAAGACGATGACGGCGAGCCAGGGAACGCGTCGTGTCGTCGGGAAGGTGATGCCGTTCACGAGGTCGCCTTTCCATGGTCGGCATAGGCCTGCAGGAGCGCGGCTGCCTCTTCCGCCCCATCGATCGTGACGATGAACGTTCGACCATCCCGGCGGGAGATCTCGACGGCCGAACCACGGCGCATCACGATGCCTGAGCGACCGTTCACCCCGACGCGCCATCCCCAACCGCCGAACTCGCCGAAGGGCGAGATGTCGACCGCTCTCGCCGACTCGATCTCATCGAGCGGGATCGAGACGCGCGGCCACCCCAGCAGCGCACGGGCGGCGAAGCCCTCGGGGGTCACCCGCACCCGGAAGGTGGTCGTCGCCGCCATCGCGAACGCGACGACCACCACCACGACGGCGACGACCCATCCGCCCTGCACCCCCGTGCCGAGCATGAAGGCGGCGAGCGCGACGAGCCCGAGCAGCAGCACGAGCATGGCTGCGACGGCCGCACGGGGCATCGCGGTCGTGGCCAGCCAGACGACCCGCTCCCCTTCGGCGACGTGCACCGCGTGGCGGGGCTCGAGCGTGCGTCCGGGCTCAGGGCTGACCGGGGGCTGCACGGCCCAGGCGACCAGTCCGACGACCAGGAGGGCGCTGAAGGACAGCGCGACCACGCCTCCGACGCCCGGGACTTCGGTGGGATCGGCGAGGCCCCGCTGGATCGCGAGCGCGCCGAGACTCAGCGTGGCCGTGAGCGCGGCGAGCCCGGCGGCCATAGCACCCATGAGTCGCGCGGCACCTCCCCAGTGGGCGCCGACGGCCGCGAGCGTCACGACCGCCAGGAACACGGGGATTCCCAGTCCCACGCCGAGCAGGATCCAGATGTAGGTGGATGCCGGTCCGAACGCGTCGGCGCCGTCGATCCCCCAGTGCGTGGCGACCGGGTTCTGGAAGGACGGCAGCCAGGTCAGGGTGAGGATGACCCCGATGGTCGAGATCACGAGCGGAACGACCAGCGCCACCACGAAGAAGGTCAGCCGCGCTCGGCGAAGAAGCGGCGGGGGCGTGCGGGTCAGGTCGTGAGTGGTCATGACGGCTCCTCCTCGGGGGTGGCGGGGTTCGTGTCGGATCCGAGATCGCGGTGGGCGTGCACGATGCCCGCGAGCGTCTCGGCGGAGACGCCGAGGCTGCCCGCGCGACGTACGAGCGCATCGATCTCCTGCGCGAGTTCGGCGAGCGGCGCCGCGGACGCCGCGATCACCGCTCCCCTGCCGCGGCGGAGGTCGATGAGTCCCTCGTCGCGCAGCCGCTGGTACGCGTGCAGAACGGTGTGCTGGTTGATGTCGAGAGCCTCGGCGACGTCACGCGCCGCGGGGAGGCGATCGCCGGGCACGAGGGTTCCGGTGAGGATGTCGGAGCGGATGGACGCCGCCACCTGGTCGTACAGCGGCCGCGAGCTGTCGGCGTCGACTCTGATCAGCATTCGGACCCCTCCTTCGAATCTCTACTTATTCTAATTGAACTATAACAACTGTATCAACCCTCCATCGAGCTTTGTGTCGAACGAGGTTTCCGCGACACTGGCGCCATGCGCATCACTCCCCGCCGCCTCGCGATCGGCATGAGCCTCTGGATCCCCAACCTGTTCAGCGGCATCCGCATCCGCCGTTTCAGCGACGACTGGACCCATGCGACCGTCGAACTGCACGTCAACGTCTTCACCCGCAACTACGTCAAGACGGCGTTCGGCGGGTCGATGTCCGCGATGACAGACCCGTACTTCTTCATGCTCGTGATGCATCAGCTGGGTCGCGATCATGTCGTGTGGGACACCCGCGGAGAGATCGAGTTCGTCAAGCCCGGCCGTGGCGTCCTGACCGCGGAGTTCGAGGTGTCGAAGGAGAAGGCCGCCGAGATCCGCGAGCGCGCCCGTGGCGGTGTCAAGGTGCTCGAGTGGTTCGAGACCGTGATCACCGACCGCGACGGCGACGTGGTCGCGAAGGTCCGACGTGAGGTGTACATCCGCGAGAAGAAACGCGTCACGGCCGGAGTGGAGGGCGTGCGATGACCGATGCTCCCCGCCTCGGCTTCGCGGCGCGCCGCGAGTACCGGCGCCTCTCCCGAGCCGCTGACATGCCCCCGCGAACTCACCGGGCCGTCACACGCACGAGCGACATCCCGGTGCTCGCAGACGACGGCACCGCGCTCCTCACCGACCACTGGCATGCGGAAGGTGCCGGCGGGCACACCGTGCTGATCCGCACCCCGTACGGGCGCGACGGCATCGGCGGAGTGGCACTCTTCCTCGCCGAGCGCGGGCACCACGTGGTGGTGCAGAGCTGCCGGGGCACATTCGGCTCCGGCGGAGCCTTCGACCCGCTGCACGACGAGGTGGCTGACGGGCAGGCGACCATGCGGTGGCTGCGGTCGCAGTCCTGGGCGACCGGCCGCGTGCACTCCTGGGGCGGAAGCTACTTCGGCGTGACCCAGTGGGCCTACTGCGACGGTGACGAGCGTCCGGACGCGCTGGGCATCGCGATCTCGGCGCGGCGCTTCGACGACGCGATCCTCTACCCCGGCGGCGGATTCTCGATCGACACGCCCCTCACCTGGGCGTACGCACTCGACATCCAGGAGCGGTCGCTGGCATCCAAAGCCTGGGCGCTGCTGCGCGCCCGACGGGGATTCCGGCGCGGCGCACTCGCCGTCCCTCCCGCGGACGCGGTGCGGGTGGCACGCGGCGCAGACCCGCAGTTCTTCCGGGACTGGGTCGAGCACAGCGATCGGGGCGACCCGTGGTGGGAGCCGATGCACTTTGCACAGGACATCGACACCATCCCGCCGGCGACCCTGGTGGCGGGCTGGCAGGACCTGTTCCTGGTCGGGCAGCTCGCGGACTACGCCGCACTCCGCGACGCCGAGCGTCCTGTGCGCCTCATCGTCGGCGACTGGGTGCACGGCGCCCCGGAGATCACCGTCATCGGAGTCCGCGAGGTCCTGCAGTCCTTCTCAGGGACCGTGCCGGTGGAGGGCGTGCGCCTCGAGGTGACCGGAGGCGGCGGATGGCGCGACTTCGAGAGCTGGCCCCCGCCGCAGGCAGCGATCACCGCCGAGCTCACCGCCGACGGCCGACTCGATCGCCGGGGTGCCGAGACCCGCGCCGCCGAACTGACGTACCGGTATGACCCGGCGGATCCGACGCCGGATGCGGGCGGCCGAACCCTGAACCCGTTCTCCGCAGGGCGCCGTGAGCAGCGCAGCCGCGAACGCCGAGACGACGTGCTCGTGTTCACCGGAGATCCCCTGACGGAGGAGCTCGTCGTCATCGGAACTCCCGAGATCGCGCTGTCGTTCGTGTCGTCGAATCCGCGGGGCGACCTGTTCGTGCGCCTCTGCGAAGTGGATGCCAAGGGCGTGTCGCGGGCACTCGCCGACGGCTATCGACGGCTCTCCCCCGGCGCGCAGACCGACGCCGCGGGAAGGGTCCGGCTGGAGCTGGCTCCGCTCGCCCACCGCTTCGCCGCCGGTTCGCGCCTGCGTGTGCAGGTGTCGTCCGGCGCGCACCCCCTGCATCAGCGCAACTCCGGAACGGACGACCCGGTGCGCGATCACTCGCGCCTGATCCCCAGCGAACAGACCGTGCGGCTGGGAGGCTCGACACCGGCGACGCTGACGCTGCCCGCATGGGCGGCTGCCGCCGCGCCTGCCGGCACCCAGTCACTCACCGTTCACCGCGACATGCCACGATGACGGGATGCCCCTCGCCCGTCGCCTGACACTCGCGGATGCCGTCGCGATCGGCCTCGGGTCGATGATCGGCGCCGGCGTCTTCGCGGTCTGGGCACCGGCGCTCGGAGCCGCCGGGAGCGGCATCCTCCTCGCGCTCGCGATCGCCGCTGTCGTCGCCTACTGCAATGCCACGGCCTCGGCACAGTTGGCCGCCGCTCATCCCGTCGCCGGCGGGACCTACGCGTACGCCCGCGCCGAGATCGGCCCGTGGTGGGGGTTCGTCGCGGGGTGGAGTTTCGTGATCGGGAAGATCGCGAGCTGCGCCGCCATGGCGATGACCTTCGCCGCCTACGCGGCGCCGGCGGGGTGGGAGGTGCCGGTCGCGGTGGCCGCGGTGGCAGCCCTCGCCGCGGTCAACTGCTTCGGCGTCACTCGCACCGCCCTCCTGACGCGGATTCTCGTGGTCTGCTCGCTGCTCGGACTCGCCGTGGTGGTCGCGGTCGGGCTCGGATCAGCATCCGCCGCGTCTCCCGCACCGCTGCCGGATACCACGGCGTACGGCGTGCTGCAGGGCGCCGGGCTGCTGTTCTTCGCGTTCGCGGGATATGCGCGCATCGCGACCATGGGCGAGGAGGTCATCGACCCCGCCCGCACGATTCCCCGCGCTATCGTGCTCGCGCTCTGCGGCGCCGTCCTCGTCTACGCGCTGGTCGGTCTCGCGGTCGTTCTCGTACTCGGCGCCGACGCGGTCCGTTCGCCGGCACCCCTGGCCGACCTCGTCGTCGCGTCCGGATGGCCGGCGCTGGCGCCGGTCGTGCAGATCGCCGCGTCGGCCGCGTCCCTCGGCGCACTGCTGGCCCTGTTGACCGGGATCGGCCGCACGACTCTGGCGATGGCGCGCGAGGGCGATATCCCCCGGTTCCTTGCGAAGCTCGACCGGCGCCACCAGGTGCCGCAGCGTGCGGAGATCGCCATCTCGCTCATCGTTGTCGCGATCGTGCTGATCGCCGACCTCCGCGACGCCATCGGCTTCTCGTCGTTCGGCGTCCTGCTCTACTACCTCATCGCGAACGCGGCGGCGTTCCGCCAGACCGGCCCGGCGCGACGGTACCCCCGCGCACTGCAGGTGCTCGGCGCAGTCGGCTGCCTGGTTCTCGTGAGCACGCTCCCGGTGATCGCCTCACTCGTCGGCGCGGCCGCCGTGATCGTCGGCGTCGGATACCGGATGCTGCGCCTCCGCCTCGCGCGCCGCTGACGCCGCCGGAGGTTCGGAGCCCGTCTCCGAGCGGTACGTGCGCGGAGCGATTCCGAGCACCGCACGGAAGTCGCGAGTCAGATGCGCGTGGTCGGAGTAGCCGAGCTCGGCCGCGATGGTGGCAAGGTCGCTGTCGGGCTGGTCGCGGACCAAGTGCGCGGCCTCCTGCAGACGCCGCCGCCGGATCATCGCGGCCGGCGACAGCCCGACGTGACGGTGCGTCAGCCGCTGGAGCGTGCGCACGGACACCGCCAGTCGGGTCGCCGCTTCCTCAGGGGTCAGCGCGGCGCGCTCCCCCATCAAGACCTCATCCGCCGCGTTGGCCAGCCGCGCCGCATCCTCGGTCGGGCCCACCCGCTCTTGCAGCCAGCGTCCGAACACGTCGACCGCCCGTTCACGGTGACCGTTCCCGGACGCCATCGCCACGGTGACGGCCTCGGCGAGCTCGGGCGCATCCACATCGATCTCCGAGTCGACCAGCGACGCCGGTTCGTCGATGAGCGCCGCGACGGCGGCCGGTCGCAGCAGGGCGCCGACGGCCCACCCCTGTCCGCGCAGGTCGCGATGGAAAGCGCGGGTCGTCGCACCCGACAGCGACACCGCACCCTGTTCGACCACCAGATTGAGGGCCGGGTACGAGACGACGTCCTGGCGGGAGGAGCGTCCCGGCTCGATGTCCCACTCGGGGATCCAGAACCATGCGACGAGCTCTGCCGCCTCGGCCGGTGCCGGCAGCCGATGGAATTGCGGCAGGCGGGCGGGATACAGCACGCCGCGGGTCGGGTTCACCATGGGCTCAGCGTAGGCGCCGGTACGGACGTCGCGTCGCGGACGGAAACTGGCGCGGATCTTCAAGCCTCCGGCATCCGCCCCGACCTACCGTGAAGACATGACCGATGAGACCACCACCCCAGGCGTGACCGGAACCTACACGACCGACGGGCGCCCGAACAGCGCGACCTCGCTCACTCCGTTCCTGGCGATCCCCGGCGCGAAGCAGGCGATCGAGTTCTACCGCGACGTCTTCGGGGCGCGAGTCGTCGACGTCACCGAGTTCGGCGGCGTCGTCGCGCACGCCGATCTCGACTTCGGAGTCGGCCTCCTCCAGCTCGGTGAGCCGAGTCAGGACTACCACCTCGTCGCCTCGCCCGCGGGAGACGACGACTGCTACTCGATGGGTCTCTACGTCTCCGACGTCGACACCGTGGTCGAGAAGGCCGTCGCCGCCGGAGCGACCGTACGCGAGGCGCCTGCGCCGTTCGTCTCGGGCGACCGGTTCGCCAGCATCCGCGACCCGTTCGGCGTGCGCTGGTCGGTGATGGCGCGGGTCGAGGACATCTCCGAGGAGGAGAGCAGCCGCCGGGTCGCCGAATGGGCCGAGTCGTTCAGCTCCGCGCCGGCCGACGACGCGAGCTGAGAGCGGTCTCGGCCGCTCGGCACACCGCCGGGAGCAGCGCCTCGGCGGTACGCCGGTAGCCGAGGGCACTCGGATGGAAGCGGTCGAGGCTGAACATCGCCTCGGGCTCGTCGAAGAACATCGGGCCGACCGCGCGTCGCAGATCGACGGGTTCGGCTCCCGCGTGCCGCGCGGTCTCCGCCTGGATGTCGGCGAGCCGGCGCGACATGCTCGACGCGAGCCGGCGAAGCGGTTGCGGCACCGGGCGCAGGGCGCCGAGATCGGGGCAGGTGCCGACGACCACCTCGGCACCTCCCTCCCGCAGGCGTCGGATCGCCTCGTGCAGGTGCTGGGCGGAGAGCGACACCGGCAGCCGATGGGTCACATCGTTGCCGCCCACGACGATCACCGCGACGTGCGGGCGATAGCCATCCGGCAGAGCGTCGAGTTGGGCGGGCAGGTCGGGCGACTCCGAGCCGACGATCGCCGCGGTGTGCAGACGCACGGGTCGTCGCATCCGCCGAGCCGTACCCTTCGCGAGGCGCCCGCCGAGGGTCTCTTTGCGCCGTTCAGCACCGAGCCCCGCCGCGATCGAGTCGCCGAGGACCAGCAGGTCGAGCGGTTCGCCACCGAGGGACGACCGCCACACGCGATCGGCATCCAGGGAATCCTCGCCGAGCGGCTTGCCGATGCGCTCCCTGGCCACGGCGGCCTGCCGGGTCAGGACGAGGCGGATGCCGGCGAGCAGGGTGATCACGACGAGACCGGCGGCGAGACCTCCGACGAACAGGACACGGATGCGGCTCACACCGCGATTCGACACGACGGCAGTGAACGGGGCGTGAACTCGCCCCGTTCGCTGTGCTCAGGAGAGCGGCTTGAGTTCCAGTTCTGCCGCGCCGGCCGACACCGTCGCGAACGCGGTGTAGCCGTCCGCGGCGGAACGCTCGAGCAGCGCCTTGAGGTTCTTGGTACGACGCTCCAGACGCACCCGGACGCCGGTTGCGATGAGTCGGGCCTTATGAGCGGCGAGCTCGGCGACGGGGACATCCGCGTCGTGGACGAGGACGACAGCGTGCGCGGCGGCATCCGGCTCCGCCTCGATCAGGTCGACCAGACGCTCGAACCCGAGCGAGAATCCCACCGCCGGGACCTGCTGGCCGAGGAAGCGGCCGATCATCCCGTCGTAGCGACCACCGCCGCCGAGCGAGTAGTCGACGGAGGGATGCGCGAGCTCGAAGATGGTGCCCGTGTAGTAGCCCATGCCACGCACGAGGAACGGGTCGAAGACGAGCGGGATCTCCGTCTCCGCGGTTCCGGAGCCCGTCGGCGGGCGCCCTGCGGCCACAGCCTCGCCGATGCCGACCAGGTGCTCGACGATCTCGTCCGGCACACCCTCGGGGAGGGCCTTGCGGATCTGACGCTCTCCGAAGGGGTGGTACTCCATGGTCTGCGGACGCTGCAGGAACGCCTCGAATGCGTCCACAGCGTCCGTACTGCTCCCCTGCCGGAGTGCTCGCTCGCGGAGTTCGGCGGCGACGCCGATGGGGCCGACCTTATCGAGCTTGTCGATCGTGATCAGCGCTCCCGGGCGCTCGTCGACCGTGAAGCCGAAGTGGTCCAGCATCCAGTCGAGCACCCGCCGGTCGTTGATCCGGATGGTCGCACCCTCGAGTCCGAGCGCGTCGACCGCATCGAGCGTGGCGACCATCAGCTCGGCCTCTGCGCGCGACGAATCATCGCCGATGATGTCGATGTCGCACTGCACGAACTGCCGGTAGCGCCCCTTCTGCGGGCGCTCGGCGCGCCAGACCGGTCCGATCTGGATCGAGCGGAACACGCCAGGGAGCTGTCCGCGGTTGCTCGCATAGAAGCGCGCGAGCGGCACGGTCAGGTCGTAGCGGAGGCCGAGGTCGGAGAGCGCGGCGGGGTCGTCGGCGGCGGCGCGGATCGCGTTCGCATCGAGGCCGCGGCGCAGCACGTTGTAGGAGAGCTTCTCGTTGTCGCCGCCGATCCCGGCGTGCAGGCGGTCGTACTCCTCGACGACCGGCGTCTCGATCTCGTCGAATCCGTGCGCGCGGTAGCGGTCGCGGATGACGGAGAGCACACGCTCACGGCGGGCCTTGTCGGCGGGGAGGATGTCGCGCATGCCGCGCGGCGGGTTCACAGTAGCCACGGTTCCATCTTCCCAGGTCGACCGAAGGCTCCGTGTCCGTGTTCGGTCAGGAGGGCGTCTCGGCCGCGCGAACCTCGTCCTCGAGCATCCGCAATCTCTCACGCAGCGCCCGCTCGGCGTCCCATCCCTCGGCGCGTGCTGTCGCGACCAGCGCGAGGAGCGCGTCGCCGAGCTCCTCCTCGGATGCCGGCGTGACGGCGGTCTCGCGCGGCACGACGACGCCGGCGCCCGCCGCGCGACCCGTGATCTTCTGCGCGAGAGCGAGCGCGGGCATCCCCCGCGGCACGCCGTCGAGCACGCTCGTGCGGGTGCGCTTCTCGGCCGCCTTCGCGGCGTTCCAATGGACCAGGACCTGCTCCGGGGTCTCGGCGACCTCGCCGGCGAACACGTGCGGATGCCGGCGCACCATCTTCTCGGTCAGCGTGCGAGAGACGTCGTCGATGTCGAAGGGATCGTCCGGGTCCTGCGCGGCGATCGCCGCATGGAACAGCACCTGCCAGAGCAGATCGCCCAGCTCCTCGCGGAGGTCGTCGCGCGTGCCGCTCTCGACGGCGTCGATCACCTCGTGCGACTCTTCGATCAGGTAGGGAACGAGATCCCGGTGGGTGATGCGCTGCGACCAGACGCAGCGTTCCCTCACCTGACGCATCGTCTCCGCAGCGAGGCGGAGCGGATCATCCGCGCTGACCTGCGGTTCGGTCTCAGCGCTCACGGTGCTCTCCTCGTATCGACGGTGGCTCAGGACGACGCCGGTGCGACCCGACGGTACCAGCGGGCACGCAACGACACGATGATGCCGGAGAGCACGAGGGCGATCAGCGAGCCGACGAGCACTCCGAGGATCGCCTGGTCGCGGATGTCGTCATGAGAACCGAACGCGAGGTTCGCCAGCAGCAGAGACACCGTGAAGCCGATGCCGCCCAGCGCGCCAGCAGCGACGATGTCGGCGAACGGGAGGCCGGGCTCTGCGCCCTTCGGCCGGATGCGCATGGCGATCCAGCCGAACAGCGAGATACCGATGATCTTTCCCACCGGGAGCGCGACGACAATCGCCCAGAACGCCGGGGACAACTGCGTGGGAGAGACCGCCGGGATCACGACGAAGGCCGCCACGAAAGCGAAGAGCGGGAGTATCCCGCCGTTCACGGTCGGCTCCAGCAGGTGTCGGGTGCGACCCGCCGGGACCGGCGCCATCACGAGTCCCAGCATGACGCCCGCGATGGTGGCGTGGATTCCAGACGACGCGACGAGTCCCCAGGTCACGATCGCAACCACGGCCATGGCGACCGCGATGATCGTGTGGCCGTGCTCATGCAGCAGACGGCTCAGCACCCAGAAGACGGCCACACCGACGATGCCGAGACCGAGCAGCAGCCACTGCACGTCGTGTGCGAAGAGCACCGCGATGAAGATGATGCCGATGATGTCGTCGAGGATCGCCAGCGCCAGCAGGAAGACGCGAACGTTCGAGGGAAGGCCGCGGCCGAACATCGCCAGCACTCCGAGAGCGAACGCGATATCGGTCGCGGTCGGGATCGGCCATCCCATCGCGGTGTCGCCGCTGCCGGCGATCAGCAGGTACACCGCGATCGGCACGAGCACGCCACCGGCGGCCGCGATCGCGGGCTGCACCGCCTTGCGCGGAGAATCGAGCTCGCCATGGGTCAGCTCATGTCGCAGCTCGATGGCCACCACCAGGAAGAAGATCGCGAGCAGGCCGTCGGACACCCAGTGCGCGATGGAGAGGTCGAGACCGGTGCCCGGCACCGCGATGTGGAAGTCGAGCACCGCGGCGAGCGCATCGTGCGTCGGCAGGTTCGCCAGCAGCAGGCCGAGGCCGGCGGCGACGAGAAGAAGGACGGCGGGGAACTGCTGCCCGCGGAGAGGGTTCGCTGAAATGCGCATCCCCTCCATGGTAGGTCGCCCGCGGCCGGCGTCGCCGGACGTCATGCGTGCAGAGCACCCCGACCGACGGGGATACTCTCGAGGGGTGACCCCCGCACACGACTTTCCCGAGCCCACGAACACCGAGGCCATCCGCGTTATCGGCCGCTTCGAAGCCGGTCGCGGCATCCCGGATGCGATGAGATCCGACGTCAGGATGCTCGGCATGCTCCTCGGGCAGGTGCTGCGCGAAGCCGGGGGTGACGAGCTGTTCGACGATGTCGAGCGTCTGCGGCTCGCGACGATCCAGGCCTATGACGAAGAGACGTCCGGCGCGTTCGAGCGCGCGGCCTCGATCGCCGAATCGTTCACCGTCGCCCGCGCCGACGAAGTGGCCCGGGCCTTCACCTGCTACTTCCATCTGGTGAACCTCGCCGAGGAGCACCAGCGCGTGCGCGTGCTGCGCGAACGCGCCGGGCAGCCCGCGTCGTCGTCCGGCTCGGGCACCCCCGGGCGCACGGCCGACACGGTCGCCACCGCGTACGCGCAGCTGCGCACCGAGGTCGGCGACGAGGAAGCCCGCCGCCGTCTGGCCGGTCTCCGCTTCCACCCCGTCTTCACCGCGCACCCCACCGAGGCCCGACGTCGCGCCGTGTCGTCGAGCATCCGCCGTCTCTCCGAACTCCTCACGCAGCACGACGCCGCGAGCGAGGGCGGCGCCGAGCAGCACCGCGCCCACCGCCGGATGCTCGAAGAGATCGAGACGCTCTGGCGCACCGCGCCGCTGCGGTCGCAGAAGCCGTCACCCACCGATGAGGTCCGCACGGTGATGGGCGTCTTCGACGAGACGCTGTTCACGACGGTGCCGCACGTGTATCGCCGCATCGACGACGCGCTGCGCGGTGAGGATTCGGGCTCCAGCGCCCCCATCGTCCCGGCGTTCGTCCGCATCGGGTCGTGGGTCGGCGGCGATCGTGACGGCAACCCCTTCGTCACGGCATCCGTCACGCGCGAGGCGTCGCAGATCGCCGCCGACCACGTGCTCCGGGGCCTGGAGCGGGCGCTCGACCGCATCGGCCGCACGCTCACGCTCGCCGCGGACGACACCCCGCCGAGCGCCGAGGTCACCTCGCTCTGGGAGCGGTTCGCCGCCGCCGAACCCGAGGTCGCGGCGGAACTCGCCACCCGCTCCCCTGACGAACCGCACCGGCGCGTGCTGCTCTCGCTCGCCCGTCGCGTCGCTGCGACCCGCCATGGCGACGGCGCGCAGCCGTACTCGCGCCCGGAGGAGCTGCTCGCCGACCTGCGCGCCGTGCAGTCGTCGCTGGCGGATGCCGGCGCCAAGCGTCATGCCTTCGGTGGCGTGCAGCACCTGATCTGGCAGGTCGAGACCTACGGCTTCCACCTGACCGAGCTCGAGGTGCGTCAGCACTCCCAGGTGCACGCGAAGGCGCTCGCGGAGCTGGAATCCGGCGAAGCCGTCAGCGCGCAGACCGAAGAGGTCCTCGAGGTCTTCCGGGTGATCGCCGAGATCCAGCGCGATCGCGGCCTCCGCGCGGCGGGCCGCTACGTCGTCTCGTTCACCCAGGCCGCCTCCGATCTCGCGAACGTGCACCGCCTCGCCCGGCACGCCCTCGGCGACGATGTCCCTGTGCTCGACGTGGTGCCCCTGTTCGAGACGTTCGCCGACCTGCAGGCAGCCCCCGAGATCCTCGCCGAGGTCGTGACCTTCCCCGAGTTCCGCGAGCGAATGGCCGCGACAGGCAACCGGCTCGAGGTCATGCTCGGCTACTCGGACTCGTCGAAGGACGTCGGCCCCGTCGCCGCGAACCTCGCCCTGTACGAGGCGCAGGAGAAGATCGCCCGCTGGGCGCAGGAGTCGGAGATCGAGCTGACCCTGTTCCACGGCCGCGGCGGCGCCCTCGGTCGAGGTGGCGGACCGGCGAACTCCGCGATCCTCGCGCAGCCGCCGCACTCCGTCGACGGCCGGTTCAAGCTCACCGAGCAGGGCGAGGTGATCTTCGCGCGCTACGGCGAGCCCGCGATCGCCATGCGGCACATCGATCAGGTCGCGGCAGCGACCCTCCTCGCCTCCTCCCCCTCGGAAGAGCAGCGCACCAGCAGCGCTGCCGCCCGGTACGCCGAGGTCGCCGCGATCATGGACTCCACATCGCGCGCGCGGTTCTTCTCGCTCGTGAAGGCCGACGGCTTCGCGTCCTGGTTCGCGACCGTGACGCCCATGGAGGAGATCGGCCTCCTGGCCCTCGGTTCTCGTCCGGCCCGGCGCGGGCTCTCGGTCGAGTCGCTCGAAGACCTTCGCGCGATCCCGTGGGTGTTCGCGTGGACGCAGGCGCGCATCAACCTCGCCGGCTGGTTCGGACTCGGCACCGCTCTCGAAGCCGTCGGCGACGCGGAGCTCCTCACCGAGGCGTACCGGGAATGGCCGCTGCTGCGCACCATGATCGACAACGTCGCGATGAGCCTGGCGAAGACCGATGAGCGCATCGCCCGCCAGTACCTGGCCCTCGGCGACCGCGACGACCTCGCCACGCTGGTGCTCGACGAACTGGCGCTCACCCGAGAGTGGGTGATCCGCCTCACCGGCGGCAAGGGACTCCTCGAGAACAAGCCGGTGCTGCAGCGCGCCGTGGAGCTGCGCAGCCCGTACGTGGACGCTCTGTCGCTGCTGCAGTTGCGCGCACTGCGAGCCCTGCGCTCCGCCGACGAGACGGCCGGCGGATCCGGTGCCGATGCGGAACAGCAGCGACTCCTCCTGCTCTCGGTCAGCGGCGTCGCGGCCGGACTGCAGAACACGGGGTGACCGGGGCTGCGGTCGGCGTGAGAGTTCTCACATCCGGGGCGACGCTAGAGTGAAATATCGGTCGGATCCGGCCACGACACATCCCCACGCCTCACGCGACACGATCGCCTGCGCTCCTTCCCGACCAGAAAGCTCTCTCGCGTGCCCGCTACGTCTGCCGCCGACTTCCACCCGCTCGCCGCCGCCGTGCAGCCCGTCTTCGACACGGTGCTGTCCCGCAGCCCGCACGAGCCGGAGTTCCACCAGGCCGTGCACGAGGTGCTGCACTCCATCGCACCGGTGCTCGAGCGGCATCCGGAGTATGTCGACGGCGGCATCCTCGAGCGACTCGTCGAGCCGGAGCGGCAGATCCTGTTCCGGGTACCGTGGGTCGACGACGCGGGGAAGCTGCAGGTCAACCGCGGCTACCGCATCCAGTTCTCCTCGGTGCTCGGCCCGTACAAGGGCGGACTGCGCTTCCACCCCTCGGTGAACCTGTCGATCATCAAGTTCCTCGGCTTCGAGCAGATCTTCAAGAACGCGCTGACCGGCCAGGGCATCGGCGGCGGCAAGGGCGGATCGGACTTCGACCCGCACGGCCGGTCCGACGCCGAGGTCATGCGCTTCTGCCAGTCGTTCATGAACGAGCTGTACCGGCACCTCGGCGAGCACACCGACGTTCCCGCCGGCGACATCGGTGTGGGCGCCCGTGAGATCGGCTACCTCTTCGGCCAGTACCGCAAGGTCACCAACCGGCACGAGTCGGGCATGTTCACCGGCAAGGGCACCGGATGGGGCGGCGCTGAGGTGCGCACCGAGGCCACCGGCTACGGCGCGGTGTTCTTCGCGCAGGAGATGCTCGCCGTGCACGGCGACTCCCTCGCCGGCAAGCGCGTCGCGATCTCCGGCTCGGGCAACGTCGCGATCTACGCGATCCAGAAGGCCACCCAGCTCGGTGCGACCGCGGTGACGGCATCCGACTCCTCCGGCTACGTCGTCGACGACGCCGGCATCGACCTCGACCTTCTCCGCCAGCTCAAGGAGGTCGAGCGCGCCCGCATCGTCGAGTACGCGAACCGTCGTCCGAGCGCCCGCTTCGTCGAAGGCGGCAGCGTCTGGCAGGTGCCCGTCGACATCGCGGTGCCGTCGGCCACGCAGAACGAGGTCAGCCTCGCGGATGCCGAGGCGCTGATCGCCAACGGCGTGCGCGCTGTGTCGGAGGGGGCGAACATGCCCTGCGTGCCTGACGCCGTTGATGCCTTCCAGGCCGCCGGGGTGCTGTTCGCACCGGGCAAGGCCGCGAACGCCGGCGGGGTCGCGACCTCGGCGCTCGAGATGAGTCAGAACGCCTCGCGCCAGCGGTGGACGTTCCACGACAGCGAGAACAAGCTGCGCGAGATCATGGGCGACATCCACACCGCCGCGTTCGACGCCGCCGAGCGTCATGGCGTCGCGGGAGACTACGTCGCCGGAGCGAACATCGCCGGATTCGAGCGTGTGGCCGCCGCGATGCTCGCGCAGGGCGTGATCTGACCTGCCCCGGTTCGAATCGCCTGAATGGTCGCGAATCCGGCCCGAAGGCGACCATGTGCGCGATTCGAACGGCGGCGGCTCAGACCTCGCGGTCGTCGGCGTGCCGAGCGAGGGAGCGGCCGTAGCGCTCGGTGAGCTGCACCATCAGATCGGGGGTGTCGCGGTCGACGCCGAACACGTGCCCGGGGAAGTCGAGTTCGGGCTGCGCGGCCGTGATCTCGGCCTCCTTGTCGGGTGACAGCAGCTGCACAGGGTCGCCGACGGCCACCCAGCCGATGGGCACGACGGTTCCGGCGGGGAGCACGGCGCGGCGATGCACGATGGCGTTCACCCGCACCTCGCAGCGGTCGCCGACCAGCGCGCCGTTGAAGATGCGGGCGCCGGAGGCGAAGAAGACCTCCTCACCCACGGTTGCCCCGGCGATGCTCGCGAGCGTGCCGATCAGCGTGTGCGCCCCGATGTGCACCGCGTTCGCGGCCGTGGCGCGGATCAGCGCGTTCTCCATCACGATGACGTTCTCGCCGAGCGTGATCGGTCCGCCCTCCGCGGTGATCACGGCGCCGTGCAGCACTTGGCAATCCGGGCCGATCGCCACGTCGCCGGAGATCACGGCGGTGGGAGCGATGACGGCGGTGTCATGGATCCGGGGCCGAGCCCCGAGGTGCTCGTACAACATGCGGCCAGACTAGTCGCATGGGTACGCTCGAGCGATGACCGAAGTCGTGCCGTTTCGCGCGCTGCCGCGGGGGTCGGATGCCGTCAGCTATGCGTACGGGCCCGATTCCGCTCCCCGGGACGGCGTGATCCCGGGCAGCATCCGTGCTTTCGAGATCACGGACAGCGCCACGTATCCGGGCACGGTGCGCACGGTCTGGGTGCACGTGCCGCACGGTCACGACAGCTCTGCCCCGGCATCCGTCATGGTGTTCAACGACGGCTGGTGGTACCTGGATCCGGATGGCGACGTCCGGGCGGGAATCGTGCTCGACAACCTCGCCCACCACGGAGGGATCCCGCCGCTCGTCTCCGTCTTCGTCGACCCCGGCGTCTTCCCGGATGCCGCGGAGCCGAAGAACCGCAACGCGGAGTACGACGCGGCGGATGCTCGCTACGCGGGCTTCCTGCTCGATGAGGTGCTGCCGCGGGTGGCAGAGACGCATGCGCTGACCGCGGAGCCGGAGCAACGCGGGATCTGCGGCGGCAGCTCCGGTGGCAACGCGGCCTTCACGGCCGCGTGGCAGCGCCCCGACGGCATCCGTCGTGTGATCTCGTTCAACGGGAGCTTCGCGCAGATCCCGGGTGGCAATCTCTACCCGGCGCTGCTCCATTCCGGCGCGCGACGGCCGCTGCGGGTGTTCCTGCACGCCGCGCACCGCGACCTCGGCTGGGACGAACCGGAACACAACTGGTTCGCCGAGAACCTCGAAATGGCCGCTGCACTCACCCGCGCCGCGGCCGACGTGCGTCTCGTCGTCGGCGATGGCGGGCACCACCCGAACCACGGCGGCGTCCTCCTCCCGGATGCGCTGCACTGGCTCTGGCGCCCGCTCACTCGGTCTTGACGGGCTCCGGGAAGATCGCGGTGAAGAGCTGCCCGACCCACTCGAGCAGCTGCGCGTCGGGCAAGGGCTCGAGACCCACACCCACCGCGGACGAGATCATCGGCATCGGTACGACGAGCGCGTCCGCACCGGAGACGAGCTTCGCCTTCGGGTACAGCCGCTGCAGCCGCACCTTGATCGAGTCTTCGAGGCGTGCCGGCGCGATACGCAGGTTCGATCCCATGACCACGACATCCGTGAGACCGGCGCGTGCGGCCCGACGGCGAAGACGCGAGATGGCGAGTAGCCCCTCGACCTCTTCGGGTGGCGTGCCGTAGCGGTCGACGAGCTCCTCGATGACCTGGTCGATGGCCTCGTCCTTCGCCGTGGCCGCCGACGCCGCCGAGAGCTTCTGGTACGCCTCAAGGCGCAGCCGCTCGCTGTCGATGTAGTGCTCGGGGATGCGCGCGTCCAGCGGCAGCTCGAGGCGGAGCTCCTGCCCGCTCTCGACCTCATCGCCGCGGAATGTGGCGACGGCCTCGCCGATCATGCGCAGATACAGGTCGAAGCCGACGCCCGCGATGTGCCCGGCCTGCTCGGCGCCGAGCATGTTTCCCGCGCCGCGCAGCTCGAGGTCCTTGAGCGCGACCTGCATGCCGGAGCCGAGTTCGTTGTTCACCGCGATCGTCTGCAGCCGGTCGGCTGCGGTCTCGGACAGGGGCTTCATCTCGTCGTAGAGGAAGTACGCGTATGCGCGCTCCCGACCACGCCCGACGCGTCCGCGCAGCTGGTGCAGCTGACTCAGACCGTACTTGTCGGCGCGATCGATGATGATCGTGTTGGCGTTGGAGATGTCGAGTCCGGTCTCGATGATGGTCGTCGAGACGAGCACGTCGAACTTGCGCTCCCAGAAGTCGTCGACGACCTGCTCGAGCTGGTGCTCCCCCATCTGCCCGTGCGCGACCGCGATGCGGGCTTCCGGCACGAGTTCGGCGAGCTGGGCCGCGACACGCTGGATCGACTGCACGCGGTTGTGCACGAAGAAGATCTGGCCCTCGCGCAGGATCTCGCGCCGGATCGCCGCCGCCATCTGCTTGTCGCTGCGCGGGCCGACGAACGAGAGGATCGGATGCCGGTCTTCCGGCGGCGTCGCGAGCGTCGACATCTCGCGGATGCCGGTCACCGCCATCTCGAGCGTGCGTGGGATCGGCGTGGCGCTCATGGCGAGGATGTCGACATTCGTCTTCATCTTCTTGAGGGTGTCCTTGTGCTCGACGCCGAAGCGCTGCTCCTCGTCGATGATCATCAGACCGAGGTCCTTGAACAGAACCCCTTCGGTGAGGATGCGGTGCGTGCCGATCACCATGTCGACCGAGCCTTCGAGGAGGCCCTGCAGCGTGAGCCGCACCTCCTTGTCGCTCTGGAACCGCGACAGCGCCCGCACCTTCACCGGGAAGCCGGCGAAGCGCTCGGTGAACGTCTCCATGTGCTGCTTGACCAGCAGAGTGGTCGGCACCAGCATGGCCACCTGCTTGCCGTCCTGGATCGCCTTGAACGCGGCGCGCACCGCGACCTCGGTCTTGCCGAAGCCGACATCACCGGAGAGCAGGCGGTCCATCGGGATCGGCCTCTCCATGTCGGCCTTGATCTCGTCGATCGTCTGCAGCTGATCCGGCGTCTCGGCGAACGGGAACGCCTCCTCCAGCTCACGCTGCCACGGCGTGTCGGGGCCGAACGCGTGGCCTTTCGCGCCCATCCGCGCGGAGTACAGCTTGACGAGCTCGACCGCGATGTCGCGGACGGCCTTGCGCGCCTTGCCCTTGGCCTGCGACCAGTCGCTGCCGCCCATCTTCGAGAGCGTCGGCGCCTCCCCGCCCACGTACTTCGAGAGCAGGTCGAGCTGGTCGGTGGGCACGTAGAGCTTGTCACCCGGGTAGCCCCGCTTGGAGGGCGCGTACTCGAGCACGAGATAGTCGCGGAGCGACTTGGTCGCGTTCCGTCCGCCCGTCGACACCTCTCGCTGCGTCATCTCGACGAACCGGCCGATGCCGTGCGTGTTGTGCACGACGAAGTCGCCCTGCTTGAGCTGCAGCGGGTCGACGACGTTCTTGCGACGTGAGGCGAGCTTCTTGACGACCCGCTGGTCGCCGCCGATCGTGCGGCCGTAGAACTCGTTGTCGGTGAGGACGGCGAGCTTCGCCTCGGCGATCTGGAACCCGGCCTCGACCGATCCGGTGACGAGGGTCGCGATTCCGGCTTCCGGCGCTTCGGTGAGCGATTCGACGATGCGCGCGGCCATGCCCCGGTCGGCGAGCACGTCGCGCGCCCGGTCGACGAGGCCGTGACCTGCCGCGATGACGACGACGCGCCATCCGTCCGTCAGCTTCGCCTCGACGAACGAGATCGCCCCGTCGACGTTGCCGTGGAACGACGGGATGACGGCGGCGTCGAGGTTCGTGGCATCCGCATCGCCCTCGCCGAGGCCTGCGCCGAACGGGCTGAGCCGCCACCAGACACCGCCGCGGTCGCGCACGACTTCGCGCAGCTGCGCGATCGTCAGGAAGTCTCCCGCCCCGAGGTCGATCGGCGCCGATGCGCCGGAGGTCGCGGCGCTCCAGGCCGCATCGAGGAACTCGCGGTTCGTCTCACCGAGGATGATCGCGCGCGCAGACGAGCGTTCGGGATCGACGACCGCGGTGGCGCTTCCCGCCGGCAGATACTCGGCCAGGGACTTGAGCGGACCGGCGACGGCGGGCAGCAGCGACTCCATGCCCTCGACCGGGATGCCTTCGGCCATCTTCTCGAGCATTCCCGAGATCGCCGGGAATCCGTCGACGAGGGCGCGAGCGCGCTCTCGCACATCCGGCGTGAGCAGCAGCTCGCGGCTCGGCGGGAGGTCGACGGTGGGAACGTCGCCCGGCAGAGAGCGCTGGTCGGCGACCGAGAAGGCGCGGATCTGATCGATCTCGTCGCCGAAGAACTCGACGCGGTACGGATGCTCGGAGATCGCGGGGAAGACATCCAGGATGCCGCCGCGTACCGCGAACTCGCCGCGACGCGACACCATGTCGACACGCGAGTACGCACGCTCGATGAGCTGCTCGACGACGCGGTCGAGTTCGTTTCCCCGGCTGCCTGTGGTCAGTTCGAGTGGCGCGATCTCGCCCAGGTTGCCGGCGATCGGCTGGAGGGCCGCGCGCACGGAGGCGACCACGACGAGCGGACGCTCTCCCGACCACTCGGCGACGCGGCGGAGCGTCTGCAGGCGATGGCCGACGGTATCGGGGCTCGGGCTCAACCGTTCGTGCGGCAGCGTCTCCCAGGCCGGAAAGGTGAGGATCTCGGCATCGGGAAGATACGCCTCGAGTGCGTGTCCGAGGCTCTCCGCCCGGCGACCGGTCGGTGCGACCGCCAGCAGCGCCGCGGGGTGCCCTGCGGCGGCGCGCTTCTCGATGAGTCCGGCGAGCGCCGGAGCGTCGAGCCCGTCGACGAGGCCCAGGTCGGCGTCGGTGTGCGCCCAGGCGAGGGCGTCACGGTACAGAGACGCCTCTTCCAAGGCGCGCAGAATCCCCGGAACAGTCACCGGACAAGACTAGTCGCGCCCACCGACATGGCGGCGCGTGCGGCGCAGCATCCGCCTCGTCGTCGCTCGCCTCTTCGCCGAGCCGCCCCTTTCAGTGCGAGCCGCCCCTTTACGACCGTTCATAGAGGGGCGGGTCGTACAGAAAGGGGCGGGTCGACGCATAGTCACTAGGCTTTCGGGATGGAACCGGTCACTCTCACCACCGAGCGGCTCGTGCTGCGCGCGCCGACCGTCGCGGACATCGACGCGATCGAGCAGGCGTGCCAGGATCCGGAGATCCCCCGCTGGACGACCGTGCCGAGCCCGTACACCCGGAAGGACGCAGAGGAGTTCGTGCGACTCGTCGCCGAGTGGTGGGCCAGCGGCGCCGAGACCCTGTGGGCGATCTACGTCGACGACAAGCTCTCCGGCATGATCGGTCTGCATCACATCGAGGAGCACGACACCGGCGGGTACGCCGAGATCGGGTTCTGGATGACGGCGGAGTCGCGCGGGCGGGGCTACCTCGTCGAAGCTGCTCGTGCCGTGATCGACTGGGGCTTCGCAGACCTCGGGCTCGTCCGTATCGGCTGGCGGGCCGTCGCGGGCAACGTGCCCTCCGCGCGTGCTGCTCGCGCCGTGGGATTCCGCTACGAGGGCCTGCTGCGTCAGGCTCTCACCGGCCCGCGCGGGCGCGACGACGGATGGATCGCAGGGTTGCTGGTGGGCGATGACCGCACGCCGGTGGCCTGGCCCGTGCTCTGAGCGGTCTCACAGAGCCCGTGACAGTGTCGGCACCCGGTGGCAGGATGACACCATGCCTGAGATGCCGGAGGTTCAGGGGCTCACCGCCTTCCTCGGCGAGCGCGTCGTCGGTCGCACGATCACGCGCGCGACCGTGGCGGCGATCGCCGCGCTGAAGACCTACGACCCGCCCATCTCCGCTCTCCAGGGCGCCGAGGTCACAGCATCCGCTCGGCTGGGCAAGTTCGTCGTGCTCTCCTGCGGCGACGAGCTGCACCTCGTGTTCCATCTGGCGAAGGCCGGCTGGCTGCGATGGTACGAAGCGCTGACGACCACGCTGATCAAACCGGGCAAGTCGCCGATCGCCCTGCGCATCGCGCTCGACGACGGCAGCGGGTTCGACCTCACCGAGGCGGGAACCAAGAAGTCTCTCGCCGTGTACGTCGTACGCGACGTACAGGACGTGCCGGGGATCGCCCGGCTCGGCCCCGACCCGCTCGATGCAGGCTTCACCCGCGAGTCGTTCGCCGCGCTCCTCGAAGATCGTCGGATGCAGATCAAGGGCCTGCTGCGCGACCAGGCGGTGATCGCAGGCATCGGCAACGCGTATTCCGACGAGATCCTGCACGCGGCCAAGATGTCGCCCTACGCCATCGCGGGAAAGCTCGACGATGCCGAGGTCGACCGGCTCTTCACCGCCATGCAGGAGACTCTGACGGAGGCGGTGGCCGAAGCGTCCGGCAAGCCGCCGGCCGACCTGAAAGACGCCAAGCGTCGCGGCATGCAGGTTCACGCCCGCCGCGGCGAGACCTGCCCGGTCTGCGGCGACACCGTGCGCAGCGTGTTCTTCGCCGATCGCTCGCTCGAATACTGCGCGACGTGCCAGACCGGGGGCAAGGTGCTCGCCGATCGCCGCCTCTCGCGCCTGCTCAAGTAGCGGAATCCCGCGGCCGCGCTGACGCGGAATGAAATGTGCGCAGACGCGTTGAGTACACTCAGAGCATCAAACGTGCTCCGGGGTCGGTGAGAATCCGAACCGGCGGTGACAGTCCGCGAGCGTCTCGGTTCACCCGAGATGCCGATCCGGTGGAATTCCGGGACCGACGGTGATGTGAGGGAGACCTCGCTAGTCCGGAAGGGAGGCAGCACGAGGCGCAGCTGTGCGCGCCTTCTGCCTCCATCTCCGATCAGGAGAAGCTCCGGAGCCTCACAGGAGGACGACGGATGGCAGTGAACGAGACGGAGCGGCAGGCGATGAGCCGTGCGCTCGAGCTCGCCGCCCTCGGCCCGCGCGGAGTCAATCCCCAGGTCGGCGCCGTCCTCCTCTCCCCCGACGGTGAGGTTCTCGCCGAGGGGTGGCATCACGGCGCCGGAACCCCGCACGCCGAGGTCGATGCCTTGTCGAAGCTCGCCCCCGGCGCCGCGCGCGGTGCCACCGCGATCGTCACTCTGGAGCCGTGCAACCACACCGGACGCACCGGACCCTGCGCTGTCGCGCTCATCGAAGCGGGCGTCGCGCGGGTCGTCTACGCGCTGGACGACCCCGGCGCGGCCTCCGGCGGCGGTGCGGAACGTCTGCGCGGTGCGGGCGTGAGCGTCGATGCCGGAGAGCAGGCCACGGCCGCGCACGCACTGATCGACGGGTGGCTCACGGCTCAGCGGCTCGGCCGCCCGCACATCACCGTCAAATGGGCGCAGAGCCTCGACGGTCGCGCCGCCGCATCCGACGGCTCCAGTCAGTGGATCACCGGTCCCGCCGCCCGCGCAGACGTGCACCAGCGCCGTTCCGCGGCAGACGCCATCGCGGTCGGAATCGGCACGGTGCTCGCCGACGACCCCGCACTGACCGCGCGCGACGGCGACGCCCTGCTGCCGCACCAGCCGATTCCCGTGGTGATCGGTTCACGCCCGACGCCGACGGATGCTGCCGTGCACCGGCATCCGCACCCTCCCCTCTTCTTCGACACCCACGATCTCCACGCGGTCACAGCCGACCTCCATGCCCGCGGCATCCAGAGCCTGTTCGTCGAGGGCGGCCCGACCCTGGCCAGCGCGTTCATCGCCGCCGGGCTCGCCGACCGCGTGCTCGTGTACCTCGCCCCCGTGCTGCTGGGCGGCGACCGACTCGCTCTGACCGACATCGGCGTCTCCTCGATCGCGCAGGCGCGACGCCTCACGGTCGACGAATGGGTTCCGCTCGGAACCGACCTGCTTGCGATCGCCCACCCCGCGATCGAAGACCGCTCTCAGAACGAAGGAGCACTCTGATGTTCACCGGAATCATCGAGGAGATCGGCGAGATCACCGCCATCGCACCCGCCGGCGACGGCTGGCGGCTGACCGTGCGCGCGCCGAAGGCCGCAGCGGATGCCGTGCACGGCGAGTCGATCGCCGTCTCCGGCGTCTGCCTCACCGTGGTCGGCTCGACGGCCGAGACGTTCGACACCGACGTGATGAAGCAGACCCTCGACGTCGCAGCGATCGGCGGGGCGACCGTCGGCACGCGCGTCAACATCGAGAAGGCCATGCCCGTCGGGGCGCGTCTGGGAGGCCATATCGTCCAGGGGCATGTCGACGGCGTCGGGGAGGTGCTCGAGGTGCGTCCCGGCGCGCAGTGGAGCGTCCTGCGAGTCAGCCTGCCCGCCGACCTCGCACCGCTCGTCGTCGACAAGGGCTCGATCTCGGTGGACGGGACCTCGCTCACCGTGAGCGCGGTCAGCCCTTCGTCAGGCTCAGGGCCCGCGGGTGCAGGCTCTGGGGCCGAAGCGGGGCACTGGTTCGAGATCTCGCTGATCCCGGAGACCCTCTCCGCGACCACCCTCGGCACACGCGCTGTCGGCGACCGCGTGAATCTCGAGACCGACATCCTCGCCCGCCACGTCGAGCGCCTGCTCGCGTTCCGAGCGGTCCCCGCCGTCGCACCGGAAGGAGGCTCGCGATGAGCCTTTCCACCATCCCCGAGGCCCTCGACGCGCTGCGCGCCGGGAGGCCTGTGCTCGTCGCCGATGACGAGAACCGCGAGAACGAGGGCGACGTCATCCTCTCGGCGGAACTGGCCACACCCGAGTGGGTCGCCTGGACGGTGCGCTGGTCGTCGGGATTCCTCTGCGCGCCGATGCCCACCGACCTCGCCGACAGCCTCAACCTGCCGCCCATGGTCGCCGCCAGCGAAGACGCCCGCTCCACCGCCTACACCGTGAGCGTGGACGCCGCGGAAGGCGTGACCACCGGCATCAGCGCACACGACCGCGCACACACCCTGAACGTGCTGGCGAACCCCGCATCGACCGCGACCAGTCTCATCCGCCCGGGGCACGTGCTCCCGCTGCGGGCAGTCGACGGCGGCGTGCGCGAGCGCAGCGGCCACACCGAAGCCGCCGTCGAGCTGATGAAGCTCGCCGGTCTCCGCCCGGTCGGCGCGATCGCCGAGGTCGTCGCCGAAGACGGCAGCATGATGCGGATGCCGGGGCTCCTGGATCTCGGCGCGCGCGACGGTGTGCCCGTCATCACGATCGAACAGCTGATCGCGTACCTCAACGAGATCGACCCCGAAGGCTCGACGCCCAAGGCGATCCGCGGACGCCGGGTGAGTCTGCGCGCCGATGCGACGGTGCCGACCACCCATGGCACGTTCCGCTTCCTCGCCTACAAGGACCGCGTGACCGGCACCGACCACATCGCGGTCGTCTCCGGCGAGCTGTCCGAGACCGCGCTCGTCCGAGTGCACTCGGAGTGCCTGACCGGAGAGGCCTTCGGATCCCTCAAATGCGAGTGCGGACCACAGCTCGACGCTGCTCTCGACGCGATCGAGCAGGACGGCGGCGTCGTCGTCTACATGCGCGGTCATGAGGGGCGCGGCATCGGCCTCATCAACAAGCTGCGGGCGTACAGCCTGCAGGAGGAGGGCCTCGACACGGTCGACGCCAACCTCGCCCTCGGTCTGCCTGCCGACGCCCGCGAGTACGCGGCAGCGGCAGGCATCCTGAGCGACCTCGGCATCTCGAAGGTGCGTCTGCTGACGAACAACACCGACAAGGTCAACCAGCTGCGCGCCCTCGGCCTCGACATCATCGAGCAGGTGCCGCTCATCGTCGGCGTCGGACCGAACAACCATCAGTACCTGGAGACGAAGCGTGACCGCATGGGTCACATCATCGGCGCGGACGAGCTCGCAGAGGCTCTCGCCCACGGAGAGGACAACGAATGAGCGGCGCAGGAGCACCGAAGGCCGGAGCGATCGACGGACGAGGGCTGAACGTCGTCATCGTCGCCGGCACCTGGCACGACACGATCTCGAACGGTCTGATCGCGGGGGCCGAGCGCGTGCTCGACGCGGCCCAGGCGACGCACCGGCTCGTGCGCGTGCCCGGATCCTTCGAGCTGGCGATCGCCGCCCAGGCCGCGTTCGCGGGCGGGGCGGATGCCGTCGTCGCACTCGGCGTGATCATCCGGGGCGGCACGCCGCACTTCGAGTACGTGTCTGCGGCGACCACCGACGGCCTCACCCGGGTCTCCCTCGACGCGGGCAAGCCCGTCGGATTCGGTGTGCTCACCCTCGACGATGAGAAGCAGGGCCTCGACCGGGCCGGCCTCGAGGGGTCGAAAGAAGATAAGGGCGCGGAAGCGGCGGATGCTGCGCTGCGCACCGCTCTCGTCACGCGGGAGCTCCGCGGCTGAGCGCCGGTACAGCGAGGACAGCCTCGCCTTGCTGGCGGAATATCGGTCGGAATCGTAGCGTGAGGGCATGGAGACC
The DNA here is from genome assembly GCF_051294855.1 of Microbacterium sp. PMB16. Lineage (GTDB taxonomy): Bacteria > Actinomycetota > Actinomycetes > Actinomycetales > Microbacteriaceae > Microbacterium. Next base: position 2,630,126 of record NZ_CP145908.1, on the reverse strand, counting down.
CTGCGCCTGATCGTCGTGCTCGTCCACCTCATCGGCTTCGCCGTGCTGTTCGGATCGTGGGCCGCTCAGGCCTTCGGCGGGGAGCGCAAGATCACCCGGATCATGGACTACGGCCTGGCGATCGCCGGAGTGGCCGGTCTCGCCCTCGCCGCGCCGTGGGGCATCGACGGTCCGCTGAACTACGTGAAGATCGGCACCAAGCTCGTCGTGCTGCTCATCATCGGCGCCATGCTCGGCATCGGCAGCGCCCGACAGAAGCGCGGCGAGACCGTTCCGTCGGCGGTGTTCTGGCTCATCGGCATCCTGGCGGTCACGAACGCCGCGATCGCGCTCCTCTGGCGCTGAGCCCCGGCATCCGTCGGCCCGCTCGGGAGGACATCTGCAGTGCGGAGGTCGATCTGCCTAATTTCGCCCTCCCGAACGCCGATCTCCTCCGGAGCGCGGCGGGAATCGGGCGTCAGCGCGTCTTCGGCGGCGCCGTGCTCTCCCGCACGATGAGCTCGGTGCCCACCAGCGGGGTCTGCTGACGCTCGTCGCCGTCGAGCTCGACGAGAAGGGCATCCACGGCGAGCGCGCCGACCCGCTCGGGATGCTGCTGCACCGTGGTCAGCGGAGGCCAGAGCTGCGCGGCATCCGGCAGTCCGTCGAACCCCACGATGCTGACGTCGCCCGGCACGTCGCGCCCGGCCTCGCGGAATGCACGCAGCACGCCGATGGCCATCTGGTCGTTCGCGGCGAACACCGCCGTGACGTCGTCGATCTCGCGCAGCCGGAGGCCCGCCTCGTAGCCGGACTCTGCCGACCAGTCACCCTGAATCGGCTCCGGAATGTTGCGACCGCGGGTATCGAGCGTCGACCGCCAGGCCTCGCGCCGACGCTCGGCGGAGTACGACTTCGCGGGGCCCGCGACGTGCCAGACCGTGTCATGTCCGAGGTCGAGCAGGTGCTCGGTCGCGAGCTTCGCGCCCTGCGCCTGATCGGTGTCGACGAACGGATGCGTCGCCGCGCGATTCGAGTCCACGAACACGACGGGCAGCCCGGCCGGGATCTCGATGTCGGCCTCGTCGAGCTGATGCGCCTCGATCACGATGATGATGCCGTCGACCGCGTGCTCCTCGAGCCGGCGGAAGGCACCGGCGACGGTCTCTCCCGCGCTCGACTCGACGGGGATGAGGGTGAGGGCATAGCCGAGCTGCGCCGCGCGGACGGCGATCGCGTCGAGCGTGCGCTGGTTGCCGTAGGAGCTGAAGGAGAACATCACGACGCCGATGGTGCGGAATCGCCCGGATCGCAGGGCGCGCGCCGCGCTGTTCGGGCGGTAGCCGAGGCTCTGCATGGCCGCTTCCACCCGTTCGCGGGTGGCGGCGCCGACGTATCCGCGGGAGTTCACCACGCGTGAGACGGTCTGTCCGGAGACGCCGGCTTCCCGCGCCACATCCTCCATCGACGGCTCGCGACGACGCTGCGAGGGCTCTGTCAGATGCTCCGAGGACACGATCAACCATCCATTCATATGTTGACGTTGACACACTAGCAGTCGATCGCATATGTTGACGTAGACACATGGCGCGTCGAGCGCACTTACTCGAAGAAGGTCTCGTCGATGACGACTGAAAACCCCGCAGCACTCGGAGCCCTCGGCATCCGACGCCGCGACAAGCGCGACTGGAAGGGATGGGCCTTCGTCGGCCCATTCATGGTCGTGTTCGCCCTGGTGTTCCTGACACCACTCGCCTACGCGCTGTACCTGAGCTTCTTCCAGGAGAAGCTCATCGGCGGCAACGCCTTCGTCGGCCTCGACAACTACGTCCGCGCACTGACAGACCCCCAGTTCTGGGAGGCGTTCGGCCGCGTCGTGATCTTCCTCGTCGTGCAGGTGCCGATCATGCTCGTGCTCGCTCTCGGCGCGGCGCTCGCCCTCGACAGCGCACGCCTGCGCGGAGCATCGTTCTTCCGCATCATCATCTTCCTGCCCTACGCGGTACCGGCCGTCGTGGCCGTGCTGATGTGGGGCTACATCTACGGCGACCAGTTCGGTCTCGCGAGCAACGTCAACGACTTCCTCGGGATCGACGCGATCACCCCCTTCGCCAAGGAATGGATGCTGGTCTCGATCGGCAACATCGTGACCTGGGAGTTCGTCGGCTACAACATGCTGATCTTCTACTCCTCGCTCAAGACGATCCCGACCGACATGTACGAGGCCGCCTCGCTGGACGGTGCGGGAGCATGGCGCACGATCTTCTCGATCAAGATCCCGTCGGTCCGGGGAGCCCTCGTGATCGCGACGATCTTCTCCATCATCGGCAGCTTCCAGCTCTTCAACGAGCCGAACATCCTCCGCCCGCTGGCGCCGAACGTGATCACCACGTTCTTCACGCCGAACATGTATGCGTACAACCTGTCGTTCGCAGGCCAGCAGTTCAACTACGCCGCGACGATCGCCATCATCATGGGCGTCATCACCGCGGTCATCGCCTACGTCGTGCAGCTGCGCGGCTCGAAGTCTGAGGTGCGCTGACATGGCACTCCCCCTCGCCCGTCCTTCCCGCAAGCGCCACGACCTGATGAATCCGCGCAAGTCGAACACGCTGCTGATCGTCATGGTCGTCTACGCGCTGTACACCCTCGTGCCGCTGGTCTGGCTGATCTTCAGCTCGACCAAGACCCAGTCCGGCCTGTTCAGCTCGTTCGGGCTCTGGTTCGCCGACGACTTCGCGTTCTTCGACAACATCGTCGCCACCTTCTCGTACCGCGACGGCATCTTCCTCCGCTGGCTCGGCAACACGCTCCTCTACGTCGTCGTCGGCGCCGGTGGCGCGACGCTGCTCGCGACGATGGCCGGCTACGGTCTCGCGAAGTTCCGCTTCCCCGGTCGCCGCGCGGTCTTCGCCGTCGTCCTGGGCGCGGTCGCGGTGCCCGGTACCGCTCTTGCGGTTCCGACCTTCCTGCTGTTCAGCGAGCTCGGCCTGACGAACACGCCCTGGGCGGTCATCATCCCGTCGCTGATCAGTCCGTTCGGTCTGTACCTGATCTGGGTGTTCGCCACGGAATCGGTGCCCACCGAACTCCTCGAGGCCGCGCGCATCGACGGCGCAGGAGAGTTCCGCACCTTCTTCACGATCTCCATGCGCCTGCTGGCCCCCGGCATCGTCACGGTCGCGCTGTTCACGGTCGTCGCGACGTGGAACAACTACTTCCTCCCGCTGATCATGCTCTCCGACCCCGCCTGGTACCCGCTCACCGTGGGTCTGAACCAGTGGAGCGCGCAGGCCATCGGCGCCGGATCCCAGCCGATCTACAACCTCGTGATCATGGGCTCTCTCCTCACGATCATCCCGATCGTCATCGCCTTCCTGCTGCTGCAGCGGTTCTGGCAGTCAGGTCTTACCGCGGGAAGCGTCAAGCAGTAACCCCGCACCTCCGGCATCACCACAGCGGTCCGACGCTGGACCGTCCCTCCCGAAAGGACACAGCAATGAAGCACCTTCCCTCCCCCGCGCGACGCACCCTCGCGGTGCTCGCCGCAGGCACTGTGGCAGCGCTGGCGCTGGCCGGCTGCGGCACCGGCGGCACCAGCGATGCCGGCAACGGCGGCAACGCCGGCGCCGGTTCGTTCGACTCCGTCGAGGCGGCTCTCGAGAAGGGTGGCGAGATCACGTACTGGTCGTGGACCCCCTCCGCCGAGGCCCAGGTCGCGGCGTTCGAGAAGGAGTACCCGAACGTCAAGGTCAACCTCGTCAACGCCGGCACGAACAACGAGGAGTACACGAAGCTGCAGAACGCGATCAAGGCGGGCTCCGGCGCTCCGGATGTCGTCCAGGTCGAGTACTACGCCTTCCCGCAGTTCTCCCTGACCGACGCGTTCGTCGACCTCTCGCAGTACGGCTTCGCCGACTTCGAAGACGACTACACCGCGTCGACCTGGAACTCCGTCACCGATGGCGACGCCGTCTACGGCCTGCCGCAGGACTCGGGCCCCATGGCACTGTTCTACAACAAGGCAGTGTTCGACGCCGCCGGCGTGGACGTCCCCACCACCTGGGACGAGTACTACGAGGCCGCCAAGACCATCCACGCGGCGAACCCCGACGCCTACATCACCAACGACACCGGTGACGCCGGCTTCGCGACGTCGATGATCTGGCAGGCGGGCGGCAAGCCGTTCGAGACCTCCGGCACCGACGTCACCATCGACCTGCAGGATGCCGGGTCGAAGAAGTGGACCGAGAACTGGAACCGCCTCGTCGAGGAAGACCTCGTCGCGCCCTACGGCAGCTGGAGCGACGAGTGGTTCCGCGCCCTCGGCGACGGCAGCCTCGCCACCCTCGTGATCGGCGCCTGGATGCCCGGCAACCTGATCACGGGCGCCCCCGACGGCGCCGGTGACTGGCGCGTCGCTCCGATGCCGAGCTACGACGGCAAGCCCGCCAGCGCCGAGAACGGCGGCGGCGGTCAGGCTGTGACCACGCAGAGCAAGAACCCGGAACTCGCGGCCGGCTTCCTGTGGTGGCTGAACAACTCCGAGGACAGCATCTCGATCTTCCTCGAGTCGGGCGGCTTCCCGTCGACGAACGCGGAGCTGTCGAGCGAGGAGTTCCTGTCCGATGCGCCGGAGTACTTCGGCGGCCAGAAGATCAACGAAGTCCTCGCGGCAGCAGCCGGTGATGTCATCGAAGGCTGGAACTACCTCCCGTACCAGGTCTACGGCAACAGCATCTTCGGCGACACCGTCGGCCAGTCGTACCAGAACGGGACCGACCTGAACAAGGGCCTCACCGCCTGGCAGGACGCGCTCGTCGAGTACGGCAACGCCCAGGGCTTCACCGTCAACAAGTAACGCACTCGGCCGCGCTGGGGACCCCAGGGTCCCCAGCGCGGCCCGATCCTCCACTGAAAGCACCACGAAAACGTGACCTCCTTCTCCATCGGCGCGACCGACTTCCTCCGCGACGGCCAGCCCCATCAGGTGATCTCCGGCGCCATCCACTACTTCCGGGTGCACCCCGATCAGTGGCAGGACCGCATCCACAAAGCGCGGCTCATGGGTCTGAACACCATCGAGACCTACGTCGCCTGGAACGCGCACGAACCGCGGCGCGGTGACTGGGATGCGAGCGGATGGAACGACCTCGGCCGGTTCCTCGACCTGGTGCACGCGGAAGGCATGGACGCCATCGTCCGCCCCGGCCCCTACATCTGCGCCGAGTGGCACAACGGCGGGCTGCCGGTCTGGCTCACCGGCGGCGAGCGCGAGCTGCGATCGTCGGAGCCCGCGTTCCTCGCGGATGTCAGCGCGTATCTCCGCCGCGTGTACGAGATCGTGGCTCCCCGGCAGATCGATCGCGGCGGCCCCGTCGTGCTCGTGCAGATCGAGAACGAGTACGGCGCGTACGGCGCCGACAAGGCGTACCTCGAAGCGCTCGTCGCGGTCACGAGAGAAGCCGGCATCACCGTGCCGCTGACCACGGTCGACCAGCCCGTCGACCAGATGCTCGCGGACGGCAGCCTGCCCGACCTGCACAAGACCGGATCCTTCGGCTCGCGCAGCACAGAACGCCTCGCGACGCTGCGAAAGCACCAGCCGAACGGGCCGCTCATGTGCTCGGAGTTCTGGGACGGCTGGTTCGACTGGTGGGGCGGCGTGCATCACACGACAGACGTCGCCACCGCGGCATCCGATCTCGACGCCCTTCTCGCGGCGGGCGCATCGGTCAACATCTACATGTTCCACGGCGGCACCAACTTCGGCCTCACGAACGGTGCGAACGACAAGGGACGCTACCTCCCGCTCGTCACCTCCTACGACTACGACGCTCCGCTCGACGAGGCGGGCGAGCCGACCAGCAAGTTCTTCGCGTTCCGCGAGGTCATCGCGCGGTACGCCCCCGTTCCCGAAGAGCTTCCTGCTCCTGCGGCCCCGGCGCCGGAGCTCGACGTCGACCTGTCTCCCGTCGGGGCGTGGACGGATGCCGCGGCATCCACCCTCGTCACCGATCGCCCGCAGACCTTCGACGAGCTCGCCCACCTCAGCGCGCTCGTGCGCTACGACGTGGAACTCCCCGAGAGCGCCGGCGGCCTCTTGACGGTGGAAGACGTCCGCGACCTCGCCTGGGTGAGCGTCGACGGCCAGCCGGTCGGCACGCTCTCACGCACACGGCACGACCGCGCGCTCCGGATTCCCGCGGGGCGCAGCCTCAGCATCCTCGTCGAGGACCAGGGACGCGTGAACTACGACCACCGGCTCGGCGAGGAGAAGGGGCTGATCGGTGCCATCGCGCTCGACGGCGTACCCCTGACCGGATGGCGCTCGACGCCCCTCGACGTCCGCCCGATCGCGGCGGAGGTCGGTGCACGCGATGGCGGCGCGCCCGCGGGTGAAAGTCCGACCGCCTGGACCGCCGAGTTCACTCTGGAGACGGACGCGGCACTCTTCCTCGACACCGCGGCGTGGGGCAAGGGCTACGCGTTCGTGAACGGCTTCTTCCTCGGTCGTTACTGGCGCAACGGCCCGCAGCGCACGCTCTACGTTCCGGCACCGGTGACGCGCGCGGGATCGAACCGCCTCGTCGTGCTCGAGCTGGAGAACGTCCTGGCTCCTCGCGCGCAGTTCGTCGGCGCGCTCTCTCTGGGCGACACCGAGGAGTGACAGCGCACCGCGTGACAGCGGGAGCGGTCTTCGGTCACAGGACCGGCACCAGCGTCGTCTCGATGTCGGTGCCGTCGATCGTGACCCACATCATGGTGCAGACCGGCTGCCGGCGGCGATCCGTGGGAGAACCGGGGTTCAACAGCCTCATGCCGGCGGGTGAGACCGTGTCCCACGGGATGTGCGAGTGGCCGAAGACGAGCAGGTCGACCCCGGCGAAGGCGGCATCCATCCGCTCCTCGCGCCGCGTCGCCGCACCGGTCTCGTGGATCACCGCGATCTCGACGTCCTCGACGGTGAACCGCGCGATCTCGGGCAGACGCGCCCGCAGTTCGGGCCCGTCGTTGTTGCCGTAGACCCCGTGGAACGCGTGAGACCGCGATTCGAGCAGGTCCAGCGTCGCCAGGTCCACCCAGTCCCCCGCATGCACGACCAGATCGGCATCGTCGACCGCGTGCAGCACGGCATCGGGCAGGCGGCGGGCGCGCTTCGGCACGTGCGTGTCGGCGAGCAGCAGCATCCGCGTCGTCATGGACGACACGCTATCCGACGTGCCCACCGCACCCAGCCAACACTCAGGAAGGCGTAAACTCGCCCGAGTCCCTCGGCAGATCGGGGACTGGACGGAGAAGCACCTTGAGCACCGCACCCACGTCGGCACCCGCGCCGGCGAATCCGCGTTCGCGCGTCATCACCGCGAGCCTCGTCGGCACCACGATCGAGTTCTACGACTTCTACGCGTACGCGACAGCAGCCGTGCTCGTGTTCCCCGTGCTCTTCTTCCCCACCGGCAACGACACGACCTCACTCCTCGCCTCGTTCGGCGTGTTCGGCGCCGCGATGGTCGCCCGCCCGATCGGCGCCGTCGTGTTCGGACACTTCGGCGACAAGTTCGGACGCAAGGCGACGCTCGTCGCATCCCTGCTCACGATGGGGATCGCCACGTTCCTGATCGGCGTGCTGCCGACGTATCAGCAGATCAACTGGTGGGCGGCACTCCTGCTCCTGGTCCTGCGTCTCGCGCAGGGATTCGCGCTCGGCGGCGAGTGGTCGGGCGCCGCGCTGGTCGCGACCGAGAACGCCCCGAAGGGCAAGCGCGCCTGGTACGGCACCTTCCCGCAGCTGGGCGCTCCCCTCGGCTTCATCATCGCCAACTTTCTCTTCCTCGCCATCAACTGGCTGCTGCCGCACGGTGAGAACCCGGCGCTCAAGTCGGAGGCCTTCCTCTCGTGGGGATGGCGCATCCCGTTCCTGTTCTCGGCGGTGATGGTCATCATCGGCCTCTGGGTGCGTCTGCGGCTCGTCGAGTCCGACACCTTCAAGAACGCGGAGAAGAAGGGCGCGATCCGCAAGCTGCCGCTTGTGACCGCGTTCCGGTTCCACTGGAGGCAGCTGCTTCTCGGCACGTTCATCATGCTCGCGACCTACGTGCTGTTCTACCTGATGACGAACTTCACGCTGGCGTACGGCACCAAGGCGGCCTCGCTCGAGACAGCCTCGGCCGCAGCACAGGCAGCCGCCGAGGCGGCAGGCAAGGACTTCGACTCCTCGGCGTTCGCGGCGCAGTTCTACCCCGGTCTCGGCTTCGGTTACACCGACTTCGTGCTGATGCAGATCGTCGGCGTGGTGTTCTTCGGGATCTTCACGCTGCTGTCGGGACCGGTCGCCGACCGGATCGGTCGTCGCAAGCTGCTGCTGTGGGTCACCGGGCTCATCATCGTCTTCGGCCTGACGTTCAATGCCTTCCTGCTCCCGGCCGCCGACCCGCAGCTCTCGGCCACACTCGTCCAGGCGTTCCTGGTGCTCGGCTTCATGCTGATGGGTGCGACGTTCGGCCCCATGGGCGCGCTGCTGCCGGAGCTGTTCCCGACGAACGTGCGTTACACGGGGTCCGCGATCTCGTACAACGTGTCGTCGATCCTCGGCGCCGCCGTCGCACCGCTCATCGCGGTGTGGCTGTGGGAGCTCGGAGACGGCGCGCCGTGGCTGGTCGGCCTGTACCTGTCGGCGATGGCCGTGCTGACGTTCGTGGCGCTGCTCCTCAGCAAGGAGACCAAGGACGTCGACTATGAGGAGGATCTCGGGGTGGCGGCGGCGTCGCAACCCTGACGCGGATTCCCCGGTTCCGGTCGCGAAAGGCACGCATCTCGTTCGCAGATGCGTGCCTTTTGCGACGGGAGGTGCTCAGGCGGCGGGGGCACCGCCGGACAGGAACGTCTCGATCGCCGCAATCGTCTCGGCGTTGTCGCGGTGCAGGATGCCTCGGATGCCGAGACCGGCAGCCCCGACCAGATTCTCGGTGTGATCGTCGATGAAGAACACGTCGGCGGGGGCGGCATCGAGTCGTTCGAGTGCGAGCCGGTAGACCCGTGGGTCGGGCTTGTTCACCCCGAGCTCGTGGCTGTAGCAGATCGGGTCGAAGATCTCGGAGAAACCGAAGCGCCGCTCCTCCTCTTCGCGCGCCCCGTCTGCCGAGTTCGACAGGATCGCGGTGCGGGCACGTCCGCGCAGAGAGCGCGCGTACTCGATCAGCTCGGTGTTGCCGGTGCCGCAGTACGCGTCCCAGAAGTCGGCGCGCATGGCGGCCCGCTGCTCGGGATCGAGGTCGACCGCCGTGCTGAGCGCCCGCCAGAACTCGGCTTCGCGCCCGGCGGTCACGTCGATGGACGGCAGGTCCGCCGCGGCGACCCGCGCATCGAAGTCCGGCCGATCGAGGCCGCTGCGATCGCGCCAGCGCTCCCACCACTCGTCCTGCCAGGTGTCGTCGTCGACGACCTCCAGCACGCCGCCGATGTCGAACAGGACCCACTTCGTCTCGCTCATCCGGACACCCTAGAACAGTTCCCCGTGGTTCCGGTCGCGAACTGGCAGGCACCCGACGGCAGAATCCGTGCGATTCTGCGACTGGAGCTAGTACTCGGCCGTGATCGTGCGAGCGGCGCCGTCGAGGGTCATGACACCGCCGTAGGGCAGGATCCACTGCGGGCGGGTGTGGCCGAACGGCGGGCCGATGCAGACGACCGCGTCGGGGTTGTAGCGGGTGACCTGTTCGAACACGGCATCGCGCTGCGCGGCACGGAGCGCATCGGCTTCGGCAGGCGACGGGTGGAACTCGAAGTCGCTCACCGGTGGGCGGGCGACGATGACCCCCGCCACCGCCCCGAGGATGCCACGCTCCCCCAGCCCCCGCAGCCATCGCGCCACCCAGTCGGCGGGAGAGCGCTGCTCACTCGTCTCGAGCAGCAGGATCCCGCCCTCGAGCGCGGCGGCAGCAGGGAGGCGATCGGCCATCGCGAGTCCATCGATCACCTCGAGGCAGCCGCCCCATGTGCGGCCGGCCACGCGTGCCGCGGGTCCGGCCCAGGTCCAGTCCTCGGTCGCGACACGATCGCCGAACTCGGTGAGTGCGCGTGGGTCGTCCCAGCGCCTTCCGACATCCTCCGACTCGCCCGGTTCGGTGATGTCGAGCGTTCCGCCATCGATGAGCAGGGCTCTCAGCGACCGCAGGTGGATGTCGTCGACGGCCGGGCCGGGTCCGAGATGCACCGCGGTCGAGCCCCCGTAGTAGCCCTGAACTCCGAGCCCCCAGAGCCAGTTGAGGATGTTGGTGTTGTCGCTGTAGCCGACGAACGGCTTCGGGTCGGCGGCAGGAAGCGCCGGATCGAGGTGCGGCACGACGAGTACCTGGTCGCTGCCGCCGATCGTGGCGAGGATCGCACGGATACCGGGATCGGCGAAGGCCGCGTCGATATCGGCCGCCCGCGCCTGGGGCGTCGCATCGAGCTCGCGCGTCGTCGGATACTCGACCGGGATCAGTCCGGTCAGCTCCTGCAGGCGGCGCAACGCCTGCTCGTGCAGCGCCGGAGCGACGGCCGGGGCCGCGAACGCCGGCGACAGGATGGCGACACGGTCGCCGGGGACGAGCTTGGGTGCGGACAGCATCCGTCCAGTCTGTCATCGGGCACGCCGTCGGTCGGGAGGGGATCTGCATTCGGGAGGATGGGATAAGGCCGGATGCCCCTCCGCTCTGCAGTTCTCCTCCCGACCGACTGCCGATTCAGTGCGCAAGATGCAGCCCCTGCGCGATCGCTCGCATGATGGTGTCCTGCACCTCGCTCCAGCGTTCGACGATCTGCACATAGCCGACCCTGATGACATGAAATCCCAGGAGCAGGAGCTTCGCGTCGTGCTCGATGTCCTGGGTGCGCTGCGCGCCGACATGATGTCCGCCGTCGATCTGCAGCACCAGCCAGTCCCCGATCAGCAGATCGACTCGATGACCGGCGATCCAGATCTGTCGCCGAAGAGACAGCTTCAGCCAGCGGAGCCGCGGCACGACCATCGTTTCCAACCCCGAATCGGCGAACGGCGTCGCCTCATCGAGCAGGGAGCGGGACTCTCGAGAGAGGGGCAATCGCCGGAGCATCGCGAGATCAGTCTGCCCTGACTGAAGAGCCGAGTTCCAGACGGCGAGCGCCGTATCACGCGGCTGGCAGCGCGCGACGATCGCGAGCACGTTCTCGACCGGGTCTGCAAGCAACCCTGGCGGACGCGGGATCGCCGGCTCTTCCCAGTGAACGCGAGCCCGCACCGCAACGTGTCCTGCGTGTGGCCGCGCCGCGACATGGGTACTTCCGTCGCTGAGAACCCAGAGCCCGAGCCGATGCGCCTGAGTCATACACGTGAGCACGACTCCGGTCTTCGCCGCTGCCACGAGCATCGGGTCTGCATCGGGTAGCGCCAGCCATCCCCGACGCACACGCACGAGTTCGTTGCGCTCGACCGCTCTGTTCACGACGTGCCGCGTGATGCCCGCCACGCGCAACGTCGCGACCGGCACGACACCTCCGGCATCCTGAACGATCTCGCTCCACCCCATGCACCGATGGTGTCCCGCCCGGCACGTCCCTCGAGAGCCGCCACCGTCTTCTGGCCCTGCGCTGTGGACAAGTCCGGATGCGGATGCTCCGGGGAGGAGGGTTGCGCGGGCATCCTCACTTTCACTGCGGAGGAGATCTGCGCTCGGGAGGTCGGGATCGCGACGGAACTCCCTCCCGACCGCAGATCTCCTCCGCAGCATCCGTCAACACATATTGACTTTTGCACGAGCGTCAACAAGGATTGACGACGGAGGTCACCATGACATCACCGACCGCGATCGGACAGGACGACCGAGGCGAACCGCTGGCCGAGCTGCACCGGCTCGCCGGCATCCGCCAGGAGGTCGCTCGCTCGGAAGAGGCGCAGGTGCGCCGCGCGCGCAACGCCGGGTACTCCTGGCAGGCGATCGCCAGCGCCCTGGGCGTCAGCAAGCAGGCGGCGCATCGCCGCTTCGGCCGGCGCTGATCGCACTCAGCCCATCCACAGAATTCGGCCGCGCACGAAGTACGGTCGAAGTACCGTTCTCAGATCGAGGTCCCGCATGTCCCGCACGGCGACACCACGCCGGCGCGGACGCGGCACGCAGCCCGAAGGCCCGCGCGCCACGTTCCGCCAGCTCCTCCCCTTCCTGTTCGAGCACAAGCGCACGCTCATCGTCGTCGCGGTGCTCAGCGTCGTCGGCGCAGCGACCTCGCTCGTCCAGCCACTGCTGGTCGGGCAGGTCATCGAGGCCGTGCAATCCCAGCGCGCGCTCGGCCTGCTGATCTGGCTGCTCGTCGGCTTCGTGATCGTCTCGTCGATCATCTCCGGCTTCCAGCACTACCTGCTGCAGCGCACCGGCACGGCCGTCGTCTACTCCAGTCGGCGCAAGCTCATCGCCCGCATCCTGCATCTCCCGGTGTCCGAGTTCGATGCGCGCCGCACCGGCGACCTCGTCTCGCGGGTCGGCACCGACACGACCCTGCTCTACGCCGTGCTCACGCAGGGACTGGCGGATGCCGTCGGCAGCGCTGTGCTGTTCCTCGGCGCGCTGATCGCGATGCTCGTGATCGACCCGATCCTCCTGCTCCTCATCGTGGTGGTGATCGGCGTCTCGGTCGTCGTGGTCGTCGCGCTGAGCGGCCGGATCCGCACCGCGTCGACTGCGCAGCAGGAGAAGGTCGGAGAACTGGCCTCGGGAGTCGAGCGGGCGATCGGCTCGATCCGCACGGTCCGCGCCTCGGGCGCCACCGACCGCGAGACCGAGACGGTCACCGAACTCGCGTCCGATGCCTACGGCATCGGCGTGCGCATCGCCAAGATCTCGTCCCTCGTCGTGCCCGTCTCCGGCATCGCGCTGCAGCTGTCCCTGCTGGTCGTGCTCGGCGTCGGCGGCTTCCGGGTGGCGGCCGGCGCGATCACGATCGCCGCGCTGATCTCGTTCATCATGTTCCTGTTCCTGCTCGTGATGCCCCTCGCTTCGACGTTCGGCGCGATCACCTCGGTCAACCAGGCGCTCGGCGCACTCGGACGCATCCAGGAGGTGCTCGACCTGCCCACCGAGACCCAGGACGACGAGAAGATCGCGGCGACCCTTCGACAAGCTCAGGGACCCGGCGCTCCGGAATCGGTCGGATCCGCACCGGCAATCGAGTTCCGCGACGTGCGCTTCCACTACCCCGACAACGTCGTGGCTGCCCGCCTGGCGGCGGCGAAGGAAGCCAGGACGCTGCTCGCCGACGCACACGTGGAGCCTGCGGATGCTGACGCCGCCTCGACCACGGATCGGGAGGTCCTCCGCGGGGTCTCCTTCTCGGTGGCGCGCGGAACGCGTGTCGCCCTCGTCGGCCCGAGCGGCGCAGGCAAGAGCACGATCCTCTCGCTGGTCGAGCGCTTCTACGACCCGACCGGCGGATCGATCCGCCTGCACGGCCACGACGCGCGCACCTACCCGCGCGACGAGCTCCGTGCGCAGTTCGGATACGTCGAACAGGACGCCCCCACGCTCGCCGGCACACTCGCCGAGAACCTGCGGCTCGCCGCTCCCCAGGCATCCGACGCCGATTGCGAGCGCGTGCTGCGCGCGGTCAACCTCGGCGATGTGCTCGAACGCAACCCGCTCGGGCTGCAGGCGCCGGTCGGCGAAGACGGAGTGATGCTGTCGGGCGGTGAGCGTCAGCGCCTCGCGATCGCGCGCGCCCTGCTCACGGATGCTCCGATCCTGCTTCTGGACGAGTCCACGTCGTCTCTCGACGGCGTCAACGAACAGCGGATGCGCGAGGCGATCGACGCGGTCTCCACCGACCGCACGCTCGTCGTGATCGCTCATCGCCTCTCGACCGTCGTCGACAGCGACCTGATCGTCGTGCTGCAGGACGGCGTGGTGGTCGGCCAGGGGACCCACGAAGAACTCGTGGAGTCGACGCCGCTCTACCGCGACCTCGCGCGCCACCAGCTCCTGGCCTGAACCGTCACCCCGCGGGGAGCACCATGGCCTGCCAGGCCGTCACGTGCACCGTCGCGCCGGGGATGATATCGAGCGGCATCTCCCAGGAGAGCCGCTCCTCACCGGGCAGCACGGCGATCCAGATGCTGCGGGCGGCGAGCTGTCCCTGCACCGAGTTCGCGTCCCATCCGATCACGGCCGAGGCCGACTCGCCCGGCTGCAGAGTGATCGGTTCCGCGCCCGGATCCTCCGCCATGAACGAACGGCCGTGCTCCACGGCCACGTCGAGAAGATGCCCGTTCTGGTCGCCGTACGCGACATCCGGGTATCCGTCGAGGACGCACGCCCCCTCCCCCACATTGACGAGCTGCAGCACCTGCCCGCGGTGTCCGGTGGCGCCGTCCGGAGGAGGCGTCATGATCGTCGTGTTCTCCGCCGTGCATGACCCTTCGGCCGCTGCACCATCGGAGGGCCCTGCCGTGGGCACAGGTTCGCCGGACGCGGAAGGGTCCGCGGCCGCCGCTCCACTCGGATCAGCCTCCGCCTGCGCGGCGGCCTGCTCGTCGCGCAACTGCTGCTGCATGGCGTCGCTGCCGGCCTGAGCGGCGAACGGCAGGAGAATCAGCGCGACTCCGGCGATCAGCGACACGACGGCGATCGGAGTCATTGCACCCGCGCGACGTGCAGGACTCGCGGCCTCGTCCCGGGGGCGTCCCATCCGCGCGGACACGAGTGCGGGAATCCATCCCACGACCACGGCCCACCAGGTCGTCTCCGAAGCCGCGCCCATGGTGCCGATGGCGCCACGGATCCCGAAGGCGCTCGCCCCGACGATGAAGTTCCCGAGATCCAGAGCAGCACCGACGCCGAAAGCGGTCAGAATCGCGGCGAGCCACGCGGCCGCGAAGACGACCCGTCCCGCGGCGAGCCGGGAGGCGAGCGCCGCGAAACCGGCGACGAGCACGGCCGTCATCAGCAACTGGACGACGACCGCCCACAGAACAGGACTCCCGAAGACACCGCGGCCCAGAGGCGTCGGTACGAGGGACGCGAGCGTGGCGAGGCTGCCACCGGCTCCGGACAGGAGATACGACAGCCAACCGCAGACGAACCACAGGACGGCGAGCACCCCGCCCCCGATCAGACCCTGCCGCATCACACCGTGCCGCATCACACCGTGCCGCATCACACCTCGTCTCATCGCGTTTCCCCCGTCAGCACCGCACAGGCGCGGATCCTTCGACCCTAGCGAAGCCATCGCCGCGCTCTGCGGATTGCCGAGACGCGAAAACGCGAAGGCGGGACACCGGAGACCACTCAGCCATGGGTTCGTCTCTGACGTCCCGCCTTCGCGGGTAAGAGGTGCCGACTCCCCCGAGTCGGCACCGGTCTGGGGGCTACGCCTTGGCGAGGCGGTAGCGGAGCGAGGAGAGCTCGGCGCGCAGCGCCGCCGGCACCTTGTCGCCGAAGGTGTCGTAGAACGCCTCGGTGAGGTCGGCCTCGGTCTTCCAGGCCTCCGCGTCGACGGAGAACAGCTCGTCGAGGTCGGCGGCCGGGATGTCGAGACCGTCGAGGTTGAGGTCTTCGATCCTCGGCAGGCGACCGATCGGGCTGTCGACCGCGGGCACGTCACCCGAGATGCGGCGGATGATCCAGTCGACGACACGCGAGTTGTCGCCGAATCCGGGCCACAGGAACCGGCCGTCGTCGCCGCGACGGAACCAGTTCACCTGGAAGATGCGCGGCGCACGGTCGAAGCGCAGGCCGCGACCCACCTTCAGCCAGTGACCGAAGTAGTCCGCCATGTTGTAGCCGCAGAACGGCAGCATCGCGAAGGGGTCGCGGCGGAGCTCGCCGACCTTGCCTTCGGCCGCAGCCGTGCGCTCGGACGAGATGTTCGAGCCGAGGAAGACCCCGTGCGTCCAGTCCGTCGCCTCGACGACGAGCGGGACGTTGCTGGCACGACGACCGCCGAAGAGGATGACGTCGAGCGGCACGGCCTCTTCCCAGTCCTCGGCGATCTGCGGGCACTGCGCCGCCGACACCGTGAAGCGGGAGTTCGGGTGCGCGGCGGGACGGTCGGAATCCGGCGTCCAGTCGTTGCCCTCCCAGTCGATGAGGTGCGCGGGCGCCTGGTCGGTCAGCCCCTCCCACCACACGTCGCCGTCCGGGCGGAGCGCGACGTTGGTGAAGATGGTGTTGCCCCACAGGGTCTCGACCGCGGTGACGTTCGTCGACTCACCGGTGCCGGGTGCGACGCCGAAGAAGCCGGCCTCGGGGTTGATCGCCCACATGCGGCCGTCTTCTCCCGGGCGGATCCACGCGATGTCGTCGCCGAGGGTCTCGACCTTCCAGCCGGGGATCGTCGGGCGGAGCATCGCGAGGTTCGTCTTGCCGCAGGCCGAGGGGAACGCGGCCGCGACGTGGTACGCCTTGCCCTGCGGATCGATCACACGGATGAGCAGCATGTGCTCGGCGAGCCAGCCCTCGTCGCGGGCGATCACCGAGGCGATGCGCAGTGCGAAGCACTTCTTGGCGAGGATGGCGTTGCCGCCGTAGCCGGAGCCGAAGGAGTAGACCTCGAGCGTCTCGGGGAAGTGCACGATGTACTTCTCGTCGTTGCAGGGCCATTCGACGTCGGGCTCGCCAGCAGCCAGCGGGGCGCCGACGGTGTGGACGGTCTTGACCCAGTGCGCGCCCTCGGCGATCTGTCGCGTGACGGCGTCGCCGATGCGGGTCATGATGCCGATGGATGCGACGGCGTAGGCGCTGTCGGTGACCTGCACGCCGATGTGGGAGAGCGGGCCGCCGACGGGGCCCATCGAGAACGGCACGACGTACATCGTGCGGCCCCGCATGGAGCCCTCGAAGATCTCGTCCATCTTGGCGTGCATCTCGGCGGGGTCGGCCCAGTTGTTCGTGGGGCCCGCGTCTTCTTCGCGCTCGGAGGCGATGTAGGTGCGGCCCTCGGTGCGGGCGACGTCGCTCGGGTGCGAACGGGCGAGGTAGGAGCCGGGGCGCCACTCGGGGTTCAGCTTGATGAGCTTGCCCTCGTCGACGAGGCCGCGCAGCAGCCAGTCGTTCTCGGCACGCGAGCCGTCGACCCAGTGCACCGAGTCGGGCTGGGTGAGCGCGCGGATCTCTTCCACCCAGGCGGCCAGTTCGGCCATCGCGGGAGTGTCGTAGGTCGGTGCCGCGCCGAACGTGCGCGTCGCGGCGACGGGAGACGTGCGGGGGGTGAAGACTTCGGCGATGGCCATGACTGCTGCTCCTTTGAAGTGTGGGGCGTTGAACCCATCTTCTTCCGTGTTGTGAGCTATTTTCGGCCGAAACAGGCGGTAAGAAAGTCAATTCTTTCGCTAGACTCAAGGAATGGCGTCCTCCGGCATTCATCTCACGACTCTCGGCCACCGCATCCGTCATCACCGGCAGGAGAGCGGCTTCACCCTCGACGAGCTCGGCGCCCTCGTCGGCGTCGCGGGTTCGCAGCTGAGCCTGATCGAGAACGGCAAGCGCGAGCCGAAGCTGTCGCTGCTGCAGGCGATCGCGCAGGCCACCGGCACCCAGGTGACCGACCTCATCTCCGGCGAGCCGCCGAACCGTCGCGCCGCGCTCGAGATCGAACTCGATCGCGCCCAGGAGAGCCCGGTATTCCGCCAGCTCGGCATCGCGCCCATCCGGGTCACCAAGGGCACGAGCGACGAGACGATCGAATCGGTCCTCGGCCTGCACCGCGAGCTGCAGCGTCGCGAGCGCGAGGCGATCGCCACCCCCGAAGAGGCACGCCGCGGCAACACCGAGCTGCGTCTGCGGATGCGGGCACAGAACAACTACCTGCCCGACATCGAGAAGCTCGCCGAGAAGCACCTCAAGGCCGCCGGTCACGTGCAGGGCGCGCTCACCCACCGCACCGTGAGCATCATGGCCGAGAAGCTCGGATTCGAGCTGATCTACGTCAACGACCTGCCGCACTCCACCCGTTCCGTCACCGATCTCGAGAACGGACGCATCTACCTGCCGCCGGCATCCATCCCCGGCGGCCACGGCCTGCGCTCGATGGCGCTGCAGGCGATGGCGCACCGACTGCTCGGACACACCCCTCCCACGGACTACGCGGACTTCCTGCAGCAGCGCCTGGAGATCAACTACTTCGCCGCGTGCTGTCTGATGCCCGAGACGGCCTCAGTCGCCTTCCTGCAGCAGGCGAAGAAGGACCGCAATCTCGCGGTGGAGGACTTCCGCGACGCCTTCGGCGTGACCCATGAGGCCGCAGGCATGCGGATGACGAACCTCGTGACACAGCACCTCGGGATCCCGCTGCACTTCCTCCGCGTGGATGCCACCGGCGCAATCACCCGGGTCTACGAGAACGACGACCTGCCCCTGCCCATGGACGTGACGGGCGCCGTCGAAGGCCAGCGCGTCTGCCGCAAGTTCCAGGCGCGAGCCGCCTTCACGCAGCAGAACCGCACCACGGAGCACCACCAGTACACCGACACCCCGTCCGGGACGTTCTGGTGCTCGACGCAGACCGGCTCGTCGAGCGACGGCGAGTTCTCGATCACCGTCGGCGTCCCGTTCGACGATGCGCGCTGGTGGCGCGGCCGAGAGACGAGCGACCGCGCCGTGTCGACCTGCCCTGACGAGGCGTGCTGCCGGCGCCCCTCGAACGACCTGGCGGAGCGCTGGAACGGGAAGGCCTGGCCGAGCGCCCGCGTGCACACGCACATGTTCTCGCCGCTCCCCCGCGGTGCCTTCCCGGGCGTCGACGACAACGAGGTCTACAACTTCCTCGGGCGGCACGCCGACGAGTAGAACCCGCTCAGCTCGACAGGAACCGATCGAAGCGTGCGAGTGCCGCGGTGACGGCCTCCGGGTCGGCGGGCGCCGTGAAGAACTCGGGCGGGGCTCCCCTGCTGGCGGTGGCGTGCATCCAGCATCCGATCACCCGTCCGTCTTCGACGAGCGTGGCGCGGACCATGCCGTTCTTGCCCGGACCGACGCCTGCCAAGTGCTCGGCGGCGCAGACGGTCGTACGGTCGGCATAGGACAGGTAGTACTCGTCGAAGGCCCCGAGGGCCAGGACGGATGCCGCACCGGCGGCACGGCGCGGGCGATCCGCTGCCAGGAAGAGACCTTCGGCCACTTCGGTCACTCGTCCACCTGCGCGCTCCCGCGCCTCGCGCGACTGGCCCAGCGTGAGGCCCGACCACCAGGCGAAGTCGGCGACGCCCGCGGGACCGTGCCCCGTCACGTATCGCACGAAGAGCTCGGCGAGCGGATCGTCGGGCTGCGCGTGGTCGCGGATGTGGTCTTCGACCAACACGAAGCGCTGCTCGCGCGTCACGCCGTCGCGGGCGACGACGGGCCCCTGACAGATGAGCCCGTCGATCGTGAGGACGAAGAGCAGGTGGAGGCCGCGCTGGCCGGTCGGGTCGATACCCACGCCGTCGAGGATCTCGAAGATCTCGGCACGCGTGCGCCCGTCGTCGTGCAGCGCAGGCGTGAGCGCCCGGACGGTGCGGGCGACCATGTCGTCGTCGATGCCGAGGTCGCGATGCCGCCCCGCCGCCTGCTGCCGCTGACGCGCCGCCGTCACGGAGAGGATCCAGCCCAGATCACGCGCCGGCACGGTGTGCAGCGTGCCGCGCATCGGCCACGCCCGGACGAGGTCTCCCCGATCGAAGACCTGGTCGACGTCGGTCAGGGTCGGCTCGCCGCGCGTGCGGGCGGCGAGCGCCCACCGCCCCGCGGTGAAGTCCTGGCTCTGCACCGCGAGCATGTGGTGCGCGGCATCCGCCACCGTACGCGTCGGTGCAGTGAGACGGTGCGATCGGAGACGCTCGGCCAGCAGGGTCGCGGTCTTCATGACCCCATCATGCCTCGAACTCTCCATGCCGACCCGCCCCTTTCGGTACGGGCCGCCCCTTTGCGGACGTCGCTAAAGGGGCGGGTCGCACAGAAAGGGGCGGCTCGGCGAAAGAAGGAAGGAGGAAAGGGAAGAGCAGGTCAGCTCTGCAGCGTCACTTCGCGACGCTCTGGCAGCACGATCGGATGTGATCCGGCCATCACCTCGAGCACGCGGATCACCTGGCACGAGTAGCCGTACTCGTTGTCGTACCAGACGTAGAGCACGACATCGCGGTCGTTCGCGATCGTCGCCAGACCGTCGACGATGCCCGCACGGTGCGAACCCACGAAGTCGGTGGACACGACCTCGGGGCTCTCCACGTAGTCGATCTGCTGGCGCAGCTTCGAGTGCAGGGAGACGCGACGGAGGTAGTCGTTCAGCTCGTCCCTGACGGCCGGACGCTCGAGGCTGAGGTGCAGCACCGCGAGCGAGACGTCGGGCGTCGGCACGCGGATGGCGGAGCCCGTGAGCTTGCCCTCCAGCTCCGGCAGAGCCCGCGCGACCGCCTTCGCCGCCCCGGTCTCGGCGATGACCATGTTGAGCACGGCAGACCGACCACGGCGATCTCCGCTGTGGAAGTTGTCGATCAGGTTCTGGTCGTTCGTGAACGAGTGCACCGTCTCGACGTGACCTCGTGCGATGCCGTACGCCTCGTCGATCGCCTTGAGCACGGGGGTGATCGCGTTGGTCGTGCAGGATGCGGCCGTGACGATCCGGTCGTCGGGGCCGATCGTCGAGTCGTTGATGCCGTGCACGATGTTCTTGAGCGCGCCCTTGCCCGGAGCGGTGAGCAGCACGCGGGCGACACCCGTCGACTCGAGGTGACGGCTGAGCCCTGCCTCGTCGCGCCAGCGGCCGGTGTTGTCGACCACGATCGCGTCACGGATGCCGTAGGCCGTGTAGTCGATGGATGCCGGGTCATCGGAGTAGATCACCTGGATGCGGGTGCCGTTCGCGATGATCTGCGAGGCCTCTTCATCGACCGTCACCGAGCCCGCGAAGCGGCCGTGCACCGAGTCGCGCAGGAGCAGGGAGGCGCGCTTGACGAGGTCGTTCGCCGAACCGCGGCGCACGACGATCGCGCGCAGGCGCAGACCGCTGCCACCACCCGTGTGCGCGATCAGGATGCGTGCGAGCAGTCGGCCGATGCGGCCGAAGCCGTAGAGCACGACGTCGGTCGGCGCGGCGGCGACGGCGCCGACGGCCGGAGCGAGCGCCTGCGCGAGGTATGCGTCGAGGGGCTGGCCGCTCTCGGCGAGACCCGCGACGAGACGAGCGACGTCGAGCGACGATGCGCCGGGCGCGAGGGCGTGGATTCCTTCGAGCACCGCGAGGGTGTCTTCCAGCGACAGCTGCTCGTGACCGAGCTGGGCGACGCGCTCGTGCACCTCGACGAGTCCGGTGGCCGACAGCCCGAGCAGTCGGTGCCCGTGCAGCGAGGTCACCACGTCGTTCTCGCGCTTGAGCGCGCCGATGAGCGGGATCATCTGCTCGGCCAGCTCTTCTCTCGCCGTCCAGTCGTCGTGGGGTGCGGCCGAATCGTTCATCTGCGTCCTTGCATGTGTGAGCGCGCCGAGGTCGCCGGCGCGCGAGTTTGCCGGGTGAGCTTCGGGGGATGCCACCAGCGTACGCGCCGCCGACCGCGGCATCCGAATCGGGGATCGTCCAGGCTGGATCAGAAGTGCATCGGATGCCGGCTCTGCAGCAGCATTTTCGATCCACCGTCCCGGTGCCGATCAGTTCACCGGCCAGTCAGGGAATCCTGCGAGCATCGAGTACGTTCTTCCCGTCGAACCTCTTGGAAAGGCGCACCATGTCGGACCGCCCCCGCCCGTCGGCGTGGCCACCGCTCCTCATAGCCATCGGCCTCGAGGTCTCGGCGACTCTCGCGCTGCGCGCAGCAGAGGGCTTCACGCATCCGTTGTGGCTCATCGTGGTCGTGATCGGGTACAGCGGTTCGCTCTGGCTGCTGTCGATCGTCTTGGACCGCGGAATGCCGGTGGGCGTCGCGTACGGCATCTGGTCGGCGATCGGCGTCGTGCTGACGGCCGTGCTCGGCACAGCGCTGTTCGGCGAGACGCTCGGAGCCGTGCAGATCGTCGGGGTCGGCGTGATCGTGATCGGCGTGCTCCTGGTCGAACTCGGATCCCACAAGCGGGAGCCTGCAGCGGAGGCCGCGTCATGACGTGGGTGCTGCTCGTGCTCGCGATCGCGAGCGAAGTCACCGCGACTCTCAGCCTCCGCGCCTCGGAGGGGCTGCGCCGCAAGCGATGGATCCCTGTGATCGTCGTCGGCTACCTCGCCGCGTTCACACTGCTGGGCGCGATCCTGGCGATGGGGATGCCGGTCGGTGTCGCGTATGGCATCTGGGCCGCCGCCGGCGTCGCGATCACCGCCGTGCTCGGCAGGCTGATCTTCAAGGACCACTTCTCGCTGTTGATGGGCATCGGAGTGGTGCTCATCGCCGCGGGCGTCGCGATGATCGAATTCGGCGGCGGGCACTGAGGCGAGGGAAGTCCGCGCTCAGCATCCGCGCTCAGAACTCCGCCGAGAACGCCCCGTCCGACTTCAGCAGCTGTCCGGAGATCCAGCGCCCCTCATCCGAGACGAGGAACTCCACGACGGCCGCCACGTCGGCAGGGGTGCCGAGCCGACCCAGCGGTGTCATGCCACGCAGTTCCGCGCGAATCCCGTCGTCCATCCATCCCGTGTCGATCGGACCGGGGTTCAGCGCGTTCGCGGAGATCCCGCGCGGACCGAACTCCCGCGCGGCGGAGATCACGATGCGATCGAGGGCGCCCTTGGAGGCTCCGTAGGGCAGGTTCCCGGTGACGTGGTCGCTGGTGAGCGCGACGATCGCCCCGCCGTCGTCACCGGCCTGACGCACGAACGCCGCGATCAGCAGCAGACTCGCCCGCGCGTTCACCGCGACGTGCCGGTCGAAGCTCTCGGCCGTGGTGTCGAGGATGCCGGTGTCGACATCGTGCGCGTGGCTCAGGATGAGCGCCGAGATCACGCCGTGCTCACGGGTCACCGCGTCGATCAGCGCCTCGGGGCCGTCGGGGCTCGACAGGTCGGCGACGTGGTCGGCGTCGTGCAGGTCGCTGGTGACGACGGTCCAGCCTGCGGCCCGCAGACGGGGGATGATGCCTGCGGCGATGCTGTTCGCGCGCGCGGCTCCGGTGATCAGTGCGAGACGCATCCGCACACGCTATCGGATGCCGCGGGCCGGCAGTCGCTCAGAACCCGAGGCACATGACCGCGAGTCCGGCGGCCATGGCCCAGGCCTCCGTCGTCAGCAGCCGCGCCGTGCGTCCGTGGTGCACCGGCTCGAGGAACCACTCCGCCACGACGGTCCACAGCACCACGCTGATGACGCCGACGACGACGATCACCGAGAGAAGACCGGACAGCCCCTGGCCGTGACCGTGCCCCGATGAGACCGCCGCCTCGCCCGTCGAAGCGCTCTCGAAGGCGCAGATCGCCATGACCAGCGACACCAGCGCGCGATGACAGCAGGTCGCCGCCGCGGGGGTGCCGCGCACCCCCATCGTGCCGATCATCGCCGAGACGAGCAGCACGGCACCGAGGATCAGACCGGTCGCCGGCTCTCCGTCACTCACGGCCACCAGCAGCATCGCGGCCGCCATCACGAGCGCCGACTGCTTGCCCTGCCAGGGCACGGCGCGCCAGGCGGCCACGCAGGCCGCGGCCGAGACGGTCGCCGCCGCGGCCATCAGCCACGGCGCCGCGGGCAGGAGATGTTCCACTCGCGAAGTATATTGATCGATTGCTCAATATAGCTATACCCCTCTCGATGCGACAGGATGAGCAGGTGCCCCGCATCGTCGATCACGATGAGCGCCGCCGGCAGATCGCCGAGGCGCTGCTGATCGTCGCCGCGCGCGACGGTCACGACAGCGTGTCCTCCCGTGCGGTCGCGAAGGAGCTCGGCATCGCCACCGGCTCGCTCTGGCACTACTTCGACGGATTCGACGATGTCGTGCGCGCCGCAGCGGCAGAGGTGACCCGCCGCACCGACGAGCGCATCGCTGCCGCCACCGAGGGACTGCAGGGCCTCGCCCGCCTCGACGCCCTCATGCGCGAGGTGCTGCCCGTCGACGAGCGCACGCGCACGGAGGCGCATGTGGTGGTGGGCTTCTGGGGGCGCCTGGCGGCGCTCGCCTCGACTCCGGATGCCGCGGCCCCGACCCTCGCCACCTGGCAGGGCAGCATCCACACGGCCCTCGACGAGGCTGTCGCGGCAGGCGAACTCCGCACGGACACCCCGCGCGAGGCGGTCATGACACTGCTGCGATCGGTGACCTACGGGCAGCAGGTCGTCGAGGTCACCGAGCCTCAGCCCGCGGCCGCGCACCTTGCCGTACTCGACGGCATCCTCGCGCCCTGGCGCGCCTGAGCCGCACACGAACGCCACCCTTGTCACCGACGGGCGTTCCGTCGTACGATCATCGCAACCCGTTTATTGAGCATTCGCTCGAAAATAGTGAGGTCGACGATGTCCCACCGCCCGCAGCCCGTCATCATCGAGAAGAGCGCTCCCGCGCAACCACAGCCGCACCCGCTCGACCCGCTCACCGGCGAGGACATCGCCGCCGCCCGCGCCGTGCTCGATGCCGCCGGCCTCATGACCGAGACCACCCGGGTGCCGATGCTCCTCCCCGACGAGCCGACCAAGGAAGAGCGCGCTGCCTGGCGACCTGGTTCGCCGATCGACCGACGCGTCGACGCGACGCTGCTCGACATCGCCACCGGCGTCGCGACCGAGGTGGTCGTCTCGATCACGCGCGGCGAGGTCGTCCGAGCCGAGCGCGTGCCCAACGACGCTCCGCCGTACGGACAGCCCCAGTACCTCTTCGAGGAGTACGAGCGCGCCGAGATCATCGCGAAGGCCTCGCCCGAGTGGCAGGCCGCGATGAAGCGCCGCGGGCTCGAGGAGCACATGGCGCTGGCGTTCTGCGGTCCGCTCGCCCCCGGCTACACGGGCCGCGCCGACGAGGTCGGACGCCGGGTCATCCGCTCGCTCACGTTCCTCAAGTACGACGAGGCCGACTCGCCCTGGGCGCACCCCGTCGAGGGCCTCATCGTGCACATCGACCTCACGGCGAACACCGTCATCCGCGTCGAGGACCACGGCGACGTGCCGGTGCCCACCGGGCACGGCAACTACTACCCGGAGACCCAGGGCGCCGCCCGCACCACACTCAAGCCGATCGAGATCACCCAGCCCGAGGGTCCGAGCTTCACGGTGTCCGGCTCGCTGGTCGAGTGGGAAGGCTGGTCGATGCGCGTCGACTTCAACGCGCGCGAAGGACTGGTGCTGCACGACGTGTCGTTCGGCGGGCGCTCGGTGCTCAGCCGGGCGAGCGTGCCCGAGATGGTCGTGCCCTACGGCGACACCGCCCCCGGGCGATTCTGGATCAGCTACTTCGACGCCGGTGAGTACCTGCTCGGCAAGAACGCGAACCATCTCGAGCTCGGCTGCGACTGCCTCGGCGTCATCCGCTACCTCGACGGCTACGTGGCCGACGATCACGGCCACCCGGTGCGCATCCCGAACGTGATCTGCATGCACGAGGAGGACTACGGCATCCTCTGGAAGCACACCGATCTCGCCGGCCGCGCCGACGTGCGCCGCTCCCGCCGGTTCGTCGTGTCGTACTTCTCGACGATCGGCAACTACGACTACGGCTTCTACTGGCACTTCTATCTGGACGGCTCGATCGAGGTGGAAGCGAAGGCCACCGGCATCGTCTTCGCCGCGGCCGGCGAGCCGGGCGTCCGTCAGAAGCACGCGACCGAGCTCGCTCCCGGCGTCTTCGCCCCGGTGCACCAGCACCTGTTCTGCGCGCGCCTCGACGTCGCGATCGACGGGGAGGACAACCGTCTCGTCGAGGTCGACGCCCAGCGGGTGCCGATGGGTCCGGACAACCCCTTCGGCAATGCGTTCTCCTGGTCGGAGACGCCGCTCACCACTGAGCACGCCGCCCAGCGAGAAGCCGACACCTCGGTCGCGCGCGTCTGGGAGGTGCAGAGCGCCTCGCGCACGAACCGCGTCGGCCGACCGACCGCGTACCACCTTGTGCCTGAGCCGACCGCGCTGCTGATGGCGGATCCCGCATCATCGGTGGCCGCGCGCGCCGCCTTCGCCACCAAGCACCTCTGGGCGACGAGGCACGAGCAGGGACAGATCTGGCCGGCCGGTCGCTACCCGAACGCGCACCAGGGCGGAGCCGGGCTCCCCGAGTACACGGCGGGCGATCGATCGCTGGACGGCGAGGACATCGTACTCTGGCACACCTTCGGCCTCACCCACTTCCCCCGCCCTGAGGACTGGCCGATCATGCCCGTCGACTACGCCGGGTTCTGGTTCAAGCCCTACGGTTTCCTCGACCAGAACCCGGCGATGGACGTGCCGGAGTCGTCGCAGGCCCACAGCGGCGCGGAGACCGGCGGATGCTGCGGCGGAGGCACCGCCTGCACCTGCGGGCACTGAGCGAGCCGGGGAGTCAGGCGAGGGCGGCGATCGCCTCTCGCAGGATGCCGTGGGCGTCGGCCAGCGCAGCGGCGGCGTCCTTCGGCGTCGCGCCGGTGGCGAGCAGCAGCAGCGCCAGCTTCACCGAACCGTTCGCCGCCGCGAGGGCGGTGGACGCCTCGTCGATGCCGACGCCGGCGAGCTCCGACACGGTGCGGAGCGATCGCGCGTGCAGCTTCTCGTTGGTGGCGAGCAGGTCGACCATGACGCCGCGATAGGTCTTGCCGAGTTTGATCATCGACAGGGTCGTGAGCATGTTCACCACGAGCTTCTGGGCGGTGCCGGACTTCAGGCGCGTGGACCCCGAGATGAACTCGGGCCCGGTCACGACCTCGATCGCGATGTCGGATGCCGCGCCGATCGCGGACCCCGTGTTCGATGCGATCGCGACGGTCAGCGCGCCGACGCTCCGGGCGAACTCGAGCCCGCCGACCACGTAGGGCGTGCGCCCCGAGGCGGAGATGCCGACGACCGTGTCGCGGACGGTGAGCCCGAGTTCGCGCAGCGACGAGGCCGCAGCCCGGTCGTCGTCCTCCGCGTTCTCCACGGCCGCGCGGATCGCGGTCTCACCCCCGGCGATCAGTCCGACGACCATCGAGGGGTCGGTGCCGAAGGTCGGCGGGCACTCGCTCGCGTCGAGCACGCCGATGCGCCCGGCGGTCCCGGCACCGATGTAGACGAGACGACCGCCGCGGCGGAACCGCTCGGTGATGCCGTCGACCGCCGCTGCGATCTCGGCGGCGCGCTCCGCCACGGATTCGGCGACGCGTGCATCCTCGAGATTCATCCGCCGGACGAGTTCGACCGTGTCGAGCAGGTCGAGGTCGCCGCGCTCGGTCGTCGACGCCTCGGTGTCGAGGGCGGAGAGCTCGGCGAGGAGGGCGGACAGCCTGGTGTCGTCATTCGGCACGGTGCACGAACCTTTCGTGGGGAAGATCGGTGCGGCGCGCGATCGTCAGCGCGCCGTCGAGGGCATCGCCGCTCGCGGCCACCACCTGGCGACCGGCGACCTGCAGCGACGTCGTCAGCTGGTCACGGAACCAATGGTGCTCGGTGAGCCCGCCGTGGACGACGACGTCCGTCGTGAGCCGTGATGCCGCGACGGCCGACGCGGTGAGCAGCCGGATCCCCTCCGCGACGATCTCGCCGGCGATGGGATCACCCGAGCGCGCGGTGTCGAGGACGGTGGGCGCGAGCGTGGCCAGTCGACGCGGGAGCGGACCGGGCTGGGCGAGCCAGCCCGGGATCCGGTCTTCCGCGCCGACGATCAGGGCGATGGCATCCGCGAGGGCGGTGCGCGGTGCGAGCCCGTTCGAAGCCCGCAAGACCGCACGCAGCGCCTCCCTTCCGAGCCAGGCACCGCTGCCGAGATCTCCGAGTTCGGGTCCCCAGCCGTCGATGAGCCGCGCGCCGTCGCCGTCGACTCCCAGCGCGGCCGCACCGGTGCCGGCGATCAGCAGGACTCCCTGACCTCCGGCGAGCGCACCGACGTGTGCGGTGACGACGTCCGACGCGACGGCGACCGCGGCTCCGGTCGCCTGGTTGAGCTGCGATGCCAGCTCCTGCGCCGCTCCGGGCGCCAGCCACGCACCCGCGGCACCGACCCCGACGAGGTCGAGGTCTGTCACGTCAGAGAGGAGAGGCCTGATCGCGCCGATGGCCGCAGCGACGCCGTCCGCCGCGGCAAGACCGGGAGCGCCGTCGCCGGTTCGCAGGTCGCGAGCATCGTCCGCGAACACGGCGACCCGGCAGCGGGACTTGCCGAGGTCGACGGCTGCCGAGCGGCGAGAAGCGTGCATGAAAATAGTCTACGCAGACACGGGCAGCCATGAAACAATTGTCTATCCGGCGATCTTCGAGCCCAGGAGTGACATGAGCATCCAGACGACCATCGCGACGGCGGCCGAGACCCTGCCGGCATCGCTCGCCCGGATCGCGCGCGTCATCTCCGACAACCCGTCAGCTGCCGTCGAGAGCACGATCTCCGAGTTCGCCGCCCTCTGCGACACGTCCGTCGCCTCGGTGGTGCGCTTCTGTCGCGTCATCGGCCTCCGGGGATACGCGGCTTTGCGGATGACTCTTGCCGCGGAGCTGGGCCGCGAATCCGTGCAGTTCAACGCGCCCGCAGGGTTCGGTTCGGAGATCGCCCCCGGCGATTCGCTCTCCGAGGCCGTCGGGAAGATCGCCGCTCTCGAGCGGCTCGCGATCGAGGAGACGATCGGGACTCTCGACTTCGATGTCCTGGCCGACGCCGTGACCGCGATCGACGAGGCGGATCGCATCCTCTTGTTCGGAATCGGAGCCAGCCGATTGGTCGCCGACGACCTCGGGCACAAGCTGCTCCGCATCGGGCGATCTGCGATCGTCCTGTCCGATGCGCACGAAGCAGGCGCTGCCGCGGCGCTCAGTGCGACCAAGACGGTCGCGATCGGGTTCTCGAACTCCGGCTCGACGAGGGAGACCGTGCACTTCCTCCAGACCGCACGCGCAGCCGGAACCACCACGATCAGTGTCACGAGCGTGACCGACTCGCCCGTCGCTCTCGAATCCGACCACGCCCTGTTCACCCGCGCTCGCGAACCGCGGTTGCGGGCCGGAGCCATGGTCAGCCGGATCGCGCAGCTGGCGCTCGTCGACTGCCTCTTCGTCGGTGTCGCCCAACGCCGCCACGCCCACACGGTGCACGCGCTTCAGCGCACGGCTGATGCGACCAGGATCCTGCGCGAGGAGTGAGGCGCCCGCCCCACGCGCTCAGCGAGCTGGAGGCATCCGCTCGGCCGGCGCCTCCGCGGCTGCGGGCTCCCTCGTCACCGATCCCGCCGTGCGCAGGAACACGATGATCCAGCTGAAGATCAGCACCGCGGCGATGAGCTCCACCGCGGTGAGGTTGTAGTAGCCGACGGCGAAGAACGCCGCGAGCAGCACGATCACGAGCACGTACGCCCAGCCGAAGGCGACGAAGACCCGCGGGATGCTGGGCAGGAACCACGGCAGCCCGACGACGACCACCGCGAAGACGACCGTCATGCCGGTGGCCACGGTGTTGTGCACCAGGAAGAACTCGTCGACCGGGAAGATCCCCACGCAGGCGAGGAAGATCCCCATCAGGATCAGCCCGCCCCGCACGATGAATCGGCCGCGACGATCGAGCGGGTCGATCGCCGGCAGCCCGGCCGTGGCATAGCGCGCGATGGTCGTGATCATGACGCCCGCGATGACGAGCGTGACGTTGAACGCGATCGAGGCGCTGTTCGTGCTCATCCCGAGGGCGGACAGGTTGTCCCGCCACCAGTGCACGTCACTGGAGGCGAGCATGCTCGCGAAGGCACCCACCACGAGGAACACCGCGAGCACCAGCGACAGCACCATCGGCGTGAGAGCCACGGCGCTGAGGAAGCAGACGTACCCGGTCAGGGCGAACGCCACGGCCACGAGCACCGCGCCGGGGAAGGCGAAGACCGGAGCATCCGTGAAGCTGCGCTCGAGCAGTTGGGCGACGCCGAGCCAGCCCAGGGCGGCGATGGCCGCATGGGCGAAGGCGATGGCGATCAGGTCGTACCAGCGCAACCGATCCCCCGGCACGCTGAAGCCGTCGCGCACGCCGTCGGGATCGGGTTCCTCCGGGCGCGTGGCGAGCCGCCCCAGGGCGAACGCGGCCGCGGCGACGACCGCCCCGCCGAACGACGCGAAGACGCCGATGGATCCCGCGCCGCTGATCGAGAGCTCCCGCCCCCAGAACACCGGCAGCGCGACGACGAAGCCCAGCACGAGGAACGCTCCCCCGACGATCAACGCGGTCGCTTCGAACACGGCATCCGATGTGGCCGGTCCGCGTAGCTGCCGCAGGATCTGCAGGACCCTGTCCGCGAGTGCTCTCATGCCTTCCTCCGGACCACATCCTAGAAGCCGTGACGATCGAGTGCCGCCGGTGATAGCATCACGGAACGGATCGTATACAACGTCGTCGTTCCCACCACCCGAGGTGATCAGTCATGAACGGTGCACCCGCTGCCCCCGCCGAATCAGTGTCGACGCTCGTCGCGCGCAACATCAGCGAATTCCGCTCTGCGGTATCGGAGTCGTTCGTGCCCTTGCAGGTGTCGAGTGCCGGCGCCGATCGCTTCCGCGGGATCATCCGCGGTGCCTCCGTCGACGAGGTGCACGTGACCGAGGTGCGCGCCACCTCGCACGTCGTCGAGCGCACGCCCGAGCTGATCGCCCGCGGCGACCGGTCGTACTTCAAGGTGAGCCTGATGCTCGCAGGTACCGGCCTGCTCATCCAGGACGACCGCGAAGCCGTGCTGCAGGCGGGCGACCTCGCCGTGTACGACACGGACCGTCCGTACTCGCTCGTCTTCGACGAGGACTTCCGCACCATGGTCGTCATGTTCCCCAAGCACCTGATCAGCCTGCCGTCCGACATGATCGGCCAGCTCACCGCCGTGCGCATCTCCGGCCAGGAGGGCCTCGGCGGCATGGTCGCGCCGTACCTCACGCAGCTCGCCGGCAACCTCGATCAGCTCGCCGGTACGACGGGGGCTCGCCTGGCCCACAGCGCCCTCGACCTGGTCACCACGGTGTTCACGCGCGAGCTCGGACTCGACGAGGTCTCCGCCGACCCGCACCGGGCCCTCGTGCAGCGGATCCGCGGCTTCATCGACCGCAACCTCGCGTCGACCGACCTGGGGCCCGCGTCGATCGCCTCGGCGCACTTCATCTCCACCCGACACCTGCACGGGCTCTTCCAGGAGCAGGGTGTGACCGTCTCGACCTGGATCCGCACCCGGCGTCTGGAGCAGTGCCGACGCGACCTGCTCGACCCGATGCTCGCCGACCGTCCGGTCGCGGCCGTCGCCGCACGCTGGGGCTTCGTGGACGCCGCGCATTTCAGCCGGGCGTTCAAGTCGGCGTTCGGGGTCTCCCCCAGCGAGTACCGCGCCGCGCACTGACGCTCTGATCGCGGAGCCTTGCCCCGGAGGGCACGCCGGTTGACTCTCGGCGCGCGATGGCGGCTGCACCCTTGAGAGGATGACCGGCCCGGACGGAGCATGAGGCAAGCGCACCGCGACGACGCGGTGCCCGGGGCGAAGCGGCCCCGCCTCGTGCGACGTCAGGACCTCCATGACCGACACCACCCTCGACCCGGCGCTCGACCAGTGGCGCACCTACGACGAGTTCGCCGCGGGCATCGACACCTATCGGCTGCCGAACGTGTCACTCTCCGGCACGGCGCTGACGCTGACCCTCGACGACGCCTCCCCGCTCTCCCTGCGTTTCGACTCCGTCGCCGTGACGTGGAGCGGGCTGGGCGCCTCCGGCACGGATCCGTACGACGCGGTCGCCGTGCGCGAGGACGTCGTCTTCGTGAACATCCCGCTGGAGAGCCGCGAGCGCGAGGCGCTCACGGTGGTCTTCTCCACGGCGACGCACCGCGCCACCGTCATCCGTTCCCGTATCGCCGCCGAGGCGGTCGAGGGCACTCCTCAGGTGGGTCAGGACTTCTGGGCCGCGACGACCGACGGCGGCGAAGCAACCGGAGAGGTTCCGGGCCCGAGCCGCGACCTCATCGGCAAGCGCAACGTCTACCGGTACAGCCCGGAGCACCTCTACGAGCACGTGTACATCTCGAGTCAGCGCTACGCCTGGCAGTGCCTCGAGGGCGTGCAGCGCGGACACGGCGACATGGATCTCTCCACCGTGTGGAAGTTCGCCGACGGCCTCTACCTGTTCTGCTTCCGCGAGTTCCGCATCGCCGTCGCCAGCGTCTGGCTGCACGACCTCGGCTACCAGCTGATGACCACCGGCATCTTCCTCGGGCTCAACGGCGAGGGGCAGGCCGAGCACTCTCGCGGCGGCGGCCACATCTACCCGCTCGGATCCGTCGACTACCCCGACGCCCAACCCGTCTGAGGTCCCCATGAGCAACGCAGACATCATCCGCGATCACTACGCCGCCAGCGTCCGCGGCGACCTCGACGGCATGCTCGCACCGCTGGCGCCCGACGTGCGCTGGACGGAGGCGGCCGGCTTCCCGTACGCCGGCACGTACGTCGGACCGGATGCCGTCTCCGAGAACGTCTTCGCCCGCATCCAGGACGACTGGGACGACTACACCGTGGCGATCGACGAGGTCGTCGACGGGGGCGACGTGGTCGTCGGGATCGGCACGTATTCGGGCACGCACACCCGGACCGGGCGCTTCTTCGCCGCCCGCGTGGCGCATGTGTGGCGTCTGAGCGGCGGCCTCGTCGTCGCGTTCGAGCAGTTCACCGACACCGAGATGGTCAACCGCGCACTGCGCGACACACGAGAGGCAGGAATCACATGAACAAACGAGTATCCGGCACCGCGGCGCTCCTCGCCGTGGCAGCCCTCACCCTGGCCGGCTGCGCCGGCGGATCCGGCGACGGCGGCGGCGAAGGCGCCCCCATCGTGGTCGGTTCCGTCAACACGATCAGCGGTCCGGCGACCTTCCCCGAGGCCTCCCAGGCGGCAGCGGCCGTCTTCGATGCGTTCAACGAGGCCGGTGGCCTCGACGGACGCACCATCGAGTACAAGATGCTCGATGACAAGGGCGACCCGGCGACGGCCACGGCATCCGCCCGCGAGCTCGTCGGCAGCGACGGCGCGGTCGCCCTCGTCGGCTCCGCCAGCCTGATCGAGTGCGAGATCAACGCGAAGTACTACGAGCAGGAGGGCATCCTCTCCATGCCAGGCATCGGCGTCGACACCGGATGCTTCGCCAGTGAGAACATCTCGCCCGCGAACGTCGGCCCGTTCAACGACATGACCCTGACGCTGCAGTACGGCTCGGAGGTACTGGGGCTCGATGACATCTGCATCCTGCTCGAGATCGCCGGCTCCACCCGACCGACCTACCAGGCCGCGATCGACAAGTGGACCGAGATCACGGGCAAGGAGCCGAAGTACGTCGACGACACCGTGCCCTACGGAGCCTCTGACTACACGCCGTACATCGTCAAGGCCCGCGAGCAAGGCTGCAAGGCACTCGCGATCAACCCGGTCGAGCCCGACGCCATCGGCCAGCTGAAGGCCGCGAACGCGCAGGGCTGGGACGACGTGACCTGGCTGTATCTGACCAGTGTCTACAGCGAGAACTTCGCCGACGCGATCGACAACGCCGGCGCCGGCATCTACGTGCCCGCAGAGTTCTACCCCTTCACCGACGAGGACGAGATCAACGCGGACTGGCGCGCGCTGATGCAGGACAACGACATTCCGCTCACCTCGTTCAGCCAGGGCGGCTACCTCGCGGCGACCTACTTCATCGAGGTACTGAAGGGCATCGACGGCGACATCACGCGCGAGAGCGTGTCCGAGGCACTCAAGGGCATGGACCCGATCGAGAACCCGATGGTGGGCACGCCGTATGCGTTCGGCACCCAGAACACCGCCGGCTGGCCGATCATCCTGAAGTCGGGCACGAACGCCTGGGAGAAGGTCGCCGACGACTGGCTGCGCATCGGGAAGTAGCGCCCGCCCCTTCGTCTCGCTTCGCTCGCTCAGGAACCGGCGACACCCCGGTTCCTGAGCGAGGAGCGGAGCGACGAGACGAAGGGCCCTGCCCCTCAGAAAGGAAACTCATGCTGCAAGGCGCCATCGCCGGTCTCGCCGCCGGCGGCCTCTACGCCGTTCTCGGCGTATGTCTCACCCTGATGTCCCGGCTCGTGCGGGTGGTGAACTTCGCGCAGGCCGCGACCGGGATGTTCGGCGCCTTCACCGCCGTCTGGTTCGTCCGCGAACTGGGCCTGCCGATCTGGCTCGGTTCGGTGCTCGGCGTGCTGGTCGCGGGGCTCCTCGCCGCGGCGATCGGCTTCATCGCCGCGACCTGGCTCTCCGAGGCGTCGACCACCACGCGGTCCGCCATGACCGTCGGGCCGCTCCTGCTGCTCATCTCGATGTCGTTCATCCTGTTCGGCAACAAACCGCAGCCGTTCACGCCGATCATCGCCGGGCCTGCGTTCTCGTTCGGCGGCGTGGTGATCAGCCAGGTCACGGTCGCGACGGTCGCGATGGCGGTCGTCACCGCGATCGTGGTGCGGATCGTGCTGCGGCGCACCCGCGTCGGCACCCAGCTCCGCGCCCTGTCCGAGCGTCCGACGACGGCCGAGCTGCTCGGCATCCGCTCTCGACCGCTCTCGATCGCCGTCTGGTTCGTGACGGGTGTCATCAGCGCGATCGCGATCATGATCGTCGCCCCCTCGCAGTCCAACGACGCGACCAGCCTGTCGATGCTGATCGTGCCCGCCGCGGCCGCCGCACTGCTGGGCGGGTTCCGACGGCTGGACCTCGCCGTCATCGGCGGCGTCGTCCTCGGCGTGCTCGGCGGCCTCGTCGCGCAGATCGACGAGGTGGCGCTCGTGCGCAACTTCCTCCCGTTCCTGTTCATCGTCGTCCTGCTGCTGTGGACGCAACGCAAGGAGGTGTGGGATGCCGCTCGCTGACCGTCCCTGGTTCCGCATCAGCTGGCCGTTCGCCGTCGCCGCCATCGGCATCGGGGTCGGCGCGATCCTGAGCTCGGCTCTCCCCGGCTACTTCGTCTTCCTCGCCATCAGCGCGGTGACCGCCGCCATCGCGATCCTCGGCCTCGGCATCGTGACCGGATCGGCCGGCATGATCGCGCTGTGCCAGCTCACGTTCGCGGCCGTCGGTGCATGGATCGTGTCGCTCCTCAACGTCCTGCAGGCGCCCGGCGGCTTCATCGTGTGGCTGGTGCTCGGCGGTGCCGCCGCAGGGCTCGTCGGCATCCTCGTCGGACTCCCCGCGCTGCGACTGCGCGGCGTGAACCTCGCCGTCGTCACGCTCGGCTTCGCTGCCGCAGCGGACGTCACGCTCGTGCAGATCCAGTTCCCTGGTTCTGCCGACGGCACCGCGATCGAGCGTCCCGCGATGTTCTCCAACGATCGCGGGTTCTTCTTCCTCTCGATCGTCGTGCTCGCGGTGTGCGCGCTCGGGGTGTTCTTCCTGCAGCGCGGACGTTGGGGCTCGAGCTGGAAGGCGGTGGCATTCTCCGAGCGCGGCACCGCAGCCGCCGGCCAGAGCGTGCAGACGGCGAAGCTCACCGCGTTCGCGGTCTCCGCCGCGCTCGGCGGCATCTCCGGCG
Source organism: Microbacterium sp. PMB16 (assembly GCF_051294855.1). GTDB lineage: Bacteria > Actinomycetota > Actinomycetes > Actinomycetales > Microbacteriaceae > Microbacterium. The sequence goes on along the minus strand of NZ_CP145908.1, from coordinate 2,594,580 downwards.
GTCTGCTCGCCGGGCAGGTGCAGCTCCCCTTCGCCTCGAGCTTCACTCCCCTGCAGTCCCTCGCCCTCTACGTGCTCGCGATCATGTCGGGCGCGCACCTCATCGACATGGCGATCTTCGGCGGGCTCCTCTGGGTGCTGGTCCCCGAGCTCCTCAAGCGCTGGGGCATCCCGCAGGACTGGGGCTTCGTGGTGTTCGGCGTGCTGGGCGTGCAGGCGCTCACCAGCGGCACGAACCTGGGCATGGGTATCCGCACCCTCATCTGGCGCCGCGCCGATCGGAAGACCGCGAAAGCGGCCCTGACCGCTCTTCCGCCGGATGCCGGAGCGGATGCCGCGGCCATCACGACCACCACGACGGCCACCGCCGATGCGGCGGCGCTCGATGGGAAACCCGTGCTCACCGTCGAGGGGCTGACCGTGCAGTTCGGCGCGCTCAAGGCACTCGACGATGTGTCGTTCCAGGTGCCATCGGCGTCGATCATGGGACTCATCGGCCCGAACGGTGCCGGCAAGTCCACCTTCGTCGACGCGATCAGCGGGTTCCTGCCCCGGCATGGCGGTCGGGTGCGGCTCGGCGACCGAGATCTCGCCGGGCTCTCCCCCACCCGTCGTGCCAGACTCGGCCTCCGGCGCACGTTCCAGCAGGATCGTGTGCCGCCAGCCCTCACCGTCGGCGCGTATGTGAGGTTCGTCGCGCGACGCCGGCTGGCGGCATCCGACATCGACGAGGTGCTGGAGTTCTTCGGGTGCCCGCCCGCGCAGGCACGGCTCTCGAGCGTCGACGTCGGCACGCGGCGCCTGGTCGAGGTCGCGGCGAACGTGATCTCCCGGCCACGCCTCCTGATCCTCGACGAACCCGCCGCCGGACTCTCGCACGACGAGCACCTGGCGCTCGCGGCCCGGCTGCGCGAGTTGCCCGCACGCTACGGCGTCGCGCTGATCATCATCGAGCACGACCTCGACCTCGTCCGTTCGGTCTGCCCCACTCTCACCGTCCTCGACTTCGGCCGGGTCATCGCACACGGGCCGCAGGCCGAGGTGCTCGCCGATCCGGCGGTCGTCAAGGCGTACATGGGAGAGACGGAGCTGCTGAAATGAGCGAACTCATCCTGGAGGGGGTGACGGTCAGCCGCGGCGCGGGCCCCGTGATCTCGGACGTCTCCTTGCGGATCACCGGCGGCGAGGTGCTCGCCCTGGTCGGCCCGAACGGTGCAGGCAAGACGAGCCTGATCGAGTCGGTGTCGGGCGTGACGCCGCACTCCGCGGGATCGCTCACGCTCGACGGCGAGCCGATCGACAAGCTGTCACGGGTCGCACGAGCGCGTCGCGGCATCGTGCACATCGAACAGGGACGCGCGGTGTTCCCCTCTCTCACCGTGCGGGAGAACATCTCCCTCACGGCGCGGACGACCGCCGCGCAGGATGCCGCGCTCGCGCAGTTCCCGGAACTCGAGAAGCGCATCGATTCGCCGACCGCACTGCTCTCCGGCGGCGAGCAGCAGATGGTCGTGCTCGCGCGCGCGTTCGCCGCGAAGCCGCGCGTCCTGCTCATCGACGAGATGTCACTCGGGCTCGCCCCTGTCGTCTTCATGCGGCTGATGCCGATCGTGAAGTCGATCGCGGACTCGGGCGTGGCCGTGCTGCTCGTCGAGCAGTTCACGCAGCTCGCGCTGGGACTCGCTCAGGAGGCGGTGGTGGTCGCCGGCGGCCGCGTGTCCTTTCAGGGGACCTCGGAGCAGCTGCAGAACGACCCCGAGCTGCTGCACCGCGCGTACCTTGGTGGCTGAATCGGCGACCTCAGTCGTCGAGATCGACCGTACGTTCGCGAACACGGAGGGTGCCTCGGGCGATCAACCAGACGCCGCATGGCAGTGCGGCCAGCACCAGCCCGTGCGCGATCCATCCCAGGACGGAGTCCAGTTCCAGAGCCGACGGCCAGCCGTCCAGCTTGCGGAGCGCGAGCCACCCGAGGAAGACCCCGACGAGCACGACCCCTGCGCCGATGAGTAGGCCGCGTACGCGACGTGTCGGCTCGGTGTCCATCGAAACCCCCAGATCCTCGGTTGCCGTCCGCCACCCTAACAGGCAGGTTCCGGAGGCGTCTGGCGCGGCACACGGCGAAGAGCGGATCCCGCGACGGATAGCCTGGTGCGGTGACCGAGACCATCCACGCCCGCGCCGTCCTCCTCGACATGGACGGCACACTCGTCGACTCGACAGCGGTCGTCGAACGGCTCTGGCTCGCCTGGGCGGAGCCGCACGGACTCGAGCCGGAGACCGTGCTGAACGTCGTGCATGGCCGCCAGGGGCACCAGAGCATGTCCATCATGCTTCCGGAGCGCGATCACGCGATCAACCTCCGCGAGAACGACGAGATGCTCGCGACCGAGGCGAGCGACGTCGATGGCGTGATCGAGATCCCGGGGGCCGCGATCCTGCTCGAAGCGCTGCGCCCCTACCCGCACGCGATCGTCACGTCGGCGAACGTGCCGCTCATGAACGCGCGGATGCAGGCAGCAGGGCTCACCGTGCCCGCGCTGGCCATCACCGCGGAGAACGTGTCGGCGTCGAAGCCCGACCCCGAGGGGTTCCTCCGCGCCGCCGAGCTGCTCGGGTTCGCGCCCGCCGACTGCGTCGTGTTCGAGGACTCCGGCGCCGGCATCCAGGCGGGACTCGCCGCCGGCATGCGGGTGATCGGCATCGGAAAGCACGCCGGCGCGCACCAGCCGACCTATCTCGTCGACGATCTGAGCACCGTCGCCGTGGTTCCCACCTCCGACGGGTTCGATCTCACCATCGACTGATTCGCGGTGCCGCGCTACATCCCGGCGTGATCGAAGGCGATCGTCGGCACATCCACCACGTGCGAGCCGCCGTCCGCGACGATCACGGCACCGGTGATGTACGACGACTCCCCCGACCCCAGGAACCGCACGACCGAGGCGATCTCCGCGGGGCGCGCCGGGCGTCGCAGCGGCACGTCAGCCGTGACCTTCGCGTATGCCTCCTCCCGTGACCCGAGGCCCGCGTGCGAGGCGAACTCGTCCATCTCCTCGTCGGCCATCGGCGTCTGCACCCATCCGGGGCAGATCGCGTTGACGCGCACCCCGTGTCGTCCGTAGTCTCTCGCCAGCGTGCGCGTCAGCCCGATCAGCGCGTGCTTGCCGACCGTGTATCCGGCCACCGAGGGCCCGGCGAACAGTCCGGCGAGGGACGACACGATCACGATCTGCCCCTTCGACTCGATCAGCGCCGACAGCGATTCCCTGGCCATCACGAACGCGGTCGTGAGGTTGGCCCTGATCGCCGCATCCCAACTCTCGTCATCGGTGTCGGCGACCGGGGAGAAACCGTGGCCGCCGGCGTTCGCGACCAGCACGTCGATGCGACCGAACGTCGCCAGCACCTCGGCGACCGCGGCCTTCGCGGAGGTCGTATCGGCGGCATCCGCGACGACGGGGACGGCACCCACGGCGCGTTCGACCTCGTGCAGGGGCTCCGGTCGTCGACCGACGACGACGACATGCGCCCCCTCGGCGGCGTACCGCTCCGCGATGGCCGCGCCGATGCCGGTGCCGCCCCCCGTTATGACGACGACGCGTCCCGAGACCGTCGATCCGACTGCGAGTGTCATGGCATGCTCCCTGTGGTTGTGGGTGATGAGTAGAAGAAGCGGCCCGCTATGCGGGGGATCCGGATCGAGCGGCGTACCCGAAGTCGCTGAGCAGGGTCGTGCCGTTGACAGCCCTGCTGCGCGGAGAGACCAGGTACACGACGTGCGCCGCGACCTCCGCCGCTGTCTGCACCGGGAAACCGGGGTCGTCGAAGGCGGCGGATCCGAGATCGCCACGGCTCATGGGCGTATCCACGATCGACGGGGCCACCGTGTTCACCCGGATGCCGCTGCCGGCGAGATCGACCGACAGAGCGCGGCCGAACTGCACCAGCGCCGCCTTCGAGGCGCAATAGGGCACCATCCCGGGTGAGGCGACGACCGCCGAGTCACTGGCGAGGAGCACGACGGAGGCGCTCGATGACACGGATGCTGCGGCTCGCAGCGCCGGGAGTGCGTGCGTGAGCACCAAGAAGGCGCCAGTGACGTTCACCGCGAACACGGCGTTCCAGTCGGCGAGCTCGATGTCCTCGATCCCGGAGCCGACAGGGCCGGAGATCCCCGCGCAGCAGACGACGGCGTCGAGTCTGCCGAGGGAGCCGACGGCCGCGTCGACCGCCGCCGCGACCTGATCCTCGTCGGTGACGTCGCCGACGAGGACCAGGGCGTCGCGGCATCCGTTCGCCGTCTCCTTCAGTGCCGAGCCGTCGCGATCGAGCAGCGCCACCCGCACACCCTCCGTGGCGAGCGCGAGCGCTGTCGCGCGGCCGATTCCGCTCGCGGCGCCCGTGATGAGGGCCGTCGTGCCATCGAGCTGCAGGTCCATGTCGTCCTTCGGACTGCCGTCGGGCGCCGGGATGGCGGCCCGCGAGGACGGCGATGTCGTCACCGTCATCCTGCTCTTCCCGCGGGGCGGCATGAACGCTCGATGCCGGGCTGTGCACGCTGGCACCATCGTCTTTCACTCAGGGTCAAGTACGAATGCGGCGGCGCGAGCAGACTCGCTCTATCGACGATCCCCTCGTCGTCGTTGCCGTGTGAGCGGCCGTCACCGACCGAAGGAGCCGACGTGGCATCCCCGACAGACACTTCGCAGGAGCACACCTCCCTCCGGCCCGGCGCCCTCGGCGTGGCCGGCATCGTCTTCCTCGTGCTCGCCGCCGTCGCACCGCTGACCGGCATGGTGGTCGTCGCCTCGCTCGCGATCGCGCTGGGGAACGGCGGCGGCACGCCGATGTCGTTCTTCCTGGTCGCGGTCATCCTGCTGCTCTTCGCGGTCGGCTACGCGCAGATGTCGAAGCAGCTCGTGAACGCGGGAGGCTTCTACGCGTTCGTCGTGAAGGGTCTCGGTCGCACCGGCGGGCTGATCGCCGGTCTCATCGCGACGCTCGGCTACAACTTCTTCGTCGTCGGCACGATCGGCACGAGCGGGTTCTTCATGCAGAACATCATCCGCGACCTGACCGGTCTCGACGTGCACTGGCTGATCTGGGGTCTCGTCTCGATCGTCGTCTGCTTCGTGCTGGCACGCATCGGCGTGGACTTCAGCTCGAAGGTGCTCGGGGTCTGCCTCGTGCTCGAGGTGCTTATGCTCGTCGTGTTCGACATCTCGGTGCTCGTGCAGACCGGGTACGACCTGGGTGCATTCAGCCCTGAGGCCGTGTTCTCGGGGTCACTCCCGATCGGCCTGCTGCTCGCCGCCACCGGCTTCCTCGGATTCGAGGCCACCGCGCTCTTCAGCGAGGAGGCCAAGGAGCCGCTGCGCACGATCCCGCGGGCCACGTACACCTCGATCATCGCAATCGGCGTCATCCTGGGCGTCACGACCTGGGCCGTGGTGAGTGCGACCGGTGTCGCCCAGGCACAGGCGACCGCGCTGGAGCACCTGCCCACCGGGGACCTGATCTTCACCCTCTCGCAGCAGTACCTCGGCGGCCCGCTCACGACCGTGATGATGGTGCTGCTCCTGGTGAGCCTGTTCGCCGCGATGCTGGCGTTCCACAACTCCGCGACCCGCTACCTCTACTCCCTCGGCCGGGCACGGATCCTGCCGCAGGCGCTCGCCCGCACCCGCTCCAACGGCGCACCGCAGCTCGCCGGCATCGTTCAGGCCGCGTTCGCCGGGATCGTCGCCGTCATCTTCGCGATCGCCGGCGCCGACCCGATCGTCACGCTCGTGCCGGCCATGCTCGGCTTCGGCACGCTGAGCGTGCTCATCCTGCAGGGGCTCGCCGCGATCTCGATCGTGGTGTACTTCCGCCGCAGCCGCGACCCGCGGTGGTGGAGCACGTTCATCGCCCCCGGCATCGGGTTCCTCGGCATCGCCGCGATCTCGTTCCTCGCCGTCGTGAACTTCAACATCGTCGCCGGGTCCGAGGAACTCGCGATCCGTCTGATGCCGCTCCTGCTCGTGCTCGCCGTGATCGGCGGCGTCGTCTACGGCGTGTACCTCAAACGCGCGAAGCCGGCAGTGTACGACGGCCTCGCCACCGACCTGGAGAAGTTCAGCACTCGCTGACGCTCCCCGACAGTCCCCTCCGAACAGAAGGAAAGCAATGACCACCCTGAACCCCGCTGACACGTCGACCTGGCTGCCGCTGGAGGGCCTCGCTCCGGGCTTCGACGCGAACAAGGCACCGCACACCACCGCCCTGAGCGGTCGTGAGATCACGGTCGTCGATGCGCGCGGCACCCGCATCGTGCACCGCTTCGACGACACGACCGTCTCCTGGGACTACCTGCCGGGAGCCGAAGACCCCACGGCGGCCGCGTCGGACACCGACGACTACGAGGCCGTCGAGGTCGACGACGACCTGTTCTACGTGCAGTTCCACCACCGCTACCTGCCGAACGAGGCCGTCTCGCTGATCCTCGATCTGCGCCAGGGCCGCGCGCTCGCGGTGATCTCCGTCATCCTCCCCGCGCCCGAGAAGGGACGCACCCGCGTGCAGCACGTCTTCGCACCCGGCGTGATCGAAGGCGCCGAGGTCAGCGGACGCGAGGCCGCCCCGACGACGACCCTCATCGGCCGCCGCGTCGAATGGGTGTACAGCGAAGAGCACGCCTATGAGCACGTCTACCTGTCGTCGCGGTGGTACTCGTGGCAGTGCCTCGCCGGGCCGGAGCGCGGCCTCGCCGACACCGACGAGAACAGCGTGTGGGAGGTTCGCCCCGGCATCTACATCTTCGCGTGGCGCGAGAAGGTCATCCCGTGCGCGTCGGTGACGGTCGCGGACCACCGGGATGTCAACGCGATCCGCTCGCACGGCGTGCTGTTCGGCCTCGACGAGTCGGGCGAGGTGCCGACGCACTTCACTTTCGGCGCCCACGGCCGGCTGCTGTCGACCACGCTGCACGCACCGGAGCTCGAGCCGGCGTCGTTCGAGGACGCCTGAGATGGCGGCGGCCGCCGACCTCATCGTCACGGGCTCCGTGATCCGCACGGCTGACCGGGAGAATCCGGTCGTGGAGGCGTTCGCCGTCCGCGACGGACAGATCCTGGCCGTCGGCTCGGCGGCCGAGATCGCCTCCCTGCGCGGTGCGAAGACCCGCGTGCTGGAGGTCGGCGATGCCGCCGTCTACCCGGGCTTCGTCGACGTGCACAACCACCACGCGCTCGCCGGACGCACCGAGCTGTTCGAGCTCTCGCTGCCGCCGTCGCTCACCCTCGACGAGATCCTCGAGCGGGTGCGAGAGAAGGCGGCCGGTCTTCCCCAGGACGCGTGGATCATCGGCGGTGTCGTGGCGACGACCCTGCTTCCCGCTCTCGCGAACACGGCGACGCGGCTTCGGCTCGACGAGGCCGCGGGCGGGCGTCCCGTGGTGATCGCGGAGGACTCGCGCCACAACCGCTGGGCGAACTCCCGGGCGCTCGAGCTCGCCGGCATCACCGCGGGCAGCATCCCCTCGTCCGGTGTCACGGTCCTGGATCCCGTCGACGGCACCCCGACGGGGGTGCTGCTGGAGGCCGCGGGCATCCAGGTGCAGAAGGCGCACGACCGCAGCGGTCGGCTCACCCGCGAGCAGCACGTGGCCGCGTCGCGGCGCGGCGTCGAGCTGCTGAACTCCTATGGCATCACGACGTTCCAGGACGCGGCGGCGTCCATCGAGATCCTCGACGCACTGGCCACCCTCGACCGGACCGACGACCTGCACGCGTGGGTGGTCTCATCGCTGCTCATCAACGACGAGATCTTCGGCAGCGACCCGATCGGCGAGCCGCTCATCGCGCGCGGCGAGGAGTTCCGCACCGCTCACCACCGCCCCGACTTCGTGAAGATCTTCCTCGACGGCGTGCCGCCCGCTCGGACCGCGTCGTTCCTCGACCCCTATCCGGCGGATGCCGTGCACGGCGCGCATTTCCACGGCGAGACGACCATGACCTTCGATGAGCTGTTCGGCTGGCTGCGCTCGGTCGCGGAACGCGGCCTGGGCGCCAAGGTGCACTGCACCGGCGACGGCTCTGCCCGCCTCGTGCTGGATGCTGCGGAGAAGCTCCGCGCCGAGGGATTCACGACACCGATCCAGATCGCGCACGGACAGTTCCTCGCCGAAGCCGACATCCCGCGCCTCCACGCCCTCGACGTCTCGGCCGACATCTCGCCGTTCATCTGGTATCCGGGCGTGATTCCCCAGGCGCTGGCCGAGGTGCTCGGCCAGCGGGCCGAGCATTCGCAGCCGAACCGCGCGCTCCTCGATTCCGGGGCGCTGGTGGCCGGCGGCTCGGATTGGCCGGTGAGCGAATCGCCGAACACCCTGGAGGGGTTGCAGGGGCTCGTCACCCGGGCCGATCCGCTCGGCCGCGCGCCCGGCACCCTGTGGCCCGAGCAGGCCATCACGGCCGAGGAGGCACTGGAGGTCTTCACGATCAACGCCGCGATCGCCATGGGGCTGGGGGCTGAGACGGGGTCTCTGGCGCCCGGCAAATCCGCCGACTTCGTCGTGCTGGCGCGGGATGCGATCGCGGGGCCCGCCGAAGCGATCGTGCACACCGAGGTCGTCTCGACCTGGTTCGCGGGCCGGAAGGTGTACAGCCGCTGAGCCGGTCGCGCACGGATACGATGAACCCGTGCGACGTTTCCCTGCTTCCGTGTACGGCGTCGGCGAGGAACCCGATCCGCGGTTCTCGCTGGCGAACGAGAGGACCTTCCTCGCCTGGACGCGCACGGCGCTCGCGCTGATCGCCGGCGGCGTCGCCCTCGAAGTACTGGGTCTCGACCTGCACCCCGGATTCCGTCTCGCGGCGTCGATGCTGCTGATCGTCGCCGGCACGGCCGTCGCCCCACTCGCCTGGTGGGAGTGGATGCGCGCCGAACGGGCGCTGCGCCAGTCGAAGCCGCTGCCCGGCGCATTCTCTGCCGTACTGCTCGCGATCGTCGTCGTGTCGGTCGGGGCGCTCGTCATCGCCGGCGTGCTGTGGCGATGACCGATCGGACGCTGTTCGATCCGGGATTGCAGCCCGAACGCACCGAGCTGGCGTGGCGGCGCACCGCGCTCGCCATCGCCATCGGGTCGCTGCTCTCCCTGCGCGTATTTCCGCTCGCGCTGCCGCCATCGATCGAGGCCTGGGGCTTCGCGCCCGGGCTCCTCGGTCTCCTGGCGGCGTGTGCACTGTGGCTCGCAGCGCGCCGGCGCCAACTCCGGGTGAGCGCCGTCCTCACCGGAGAGTCCTCGGGCGAGGCTCCCGGCGGCGGGCTGATGGTCGCGCTGACGGCACTGGGCACCGCCTTCGGAGTGATCGCCGTGGTCTTCGTCCTGTTCTCGGTGCTGTCGTGACCGCGGGGATGATCCGCGTCCCCGCGGGCCGGCTGCGGATGGGGGCCACCGAGTTCTATCCGGAGGAGGGACCGATCGTCGAGGTCGACGTCTCGGCGTTCGCACTCGACGAGCATCCGGTGACCAATGCCGACTACCTCCGCTTCGTGACGGCCACCGGCTATGTCACGGTCGCCGAGCAGCCGCTGGATCCGGCGCTCTTTCCGGGAGCCGACCCGGCCACCCTGGTTCCCGGCGGGCTCGTCTTCACCCCCACCGCCGGGCCCGTGGATCTGAGCGAATGGCGACGCTGGTGGCGCTGGCAGCCCGGAGCACACTGGCACGCCCCCGAAGGACCGGGCACGGACGTCGACGAGCGCCTGTCGCACCCGGTCGTGCAGATCGCGTTCGCGGACGCCCTCGCCTATGCCACGTGGGCGGGGAAACGCCTGCCGACCGAGGCCGAATGGGAGTGGGCGGCTCGCGGCGGCCTCGTCGGCGCGAGCTTCGCCTGGGGCGAGGAGCTGCGTCCCGCAGGAATGCTCATGGCGAACACCTGGCAGGGGGACTTCCCTTACCGGAACACTGGCGCGAACGGCTGGGTCGGCACCTCGCCGGTCGGATCGTTCCCCGCGAACGGATACGGTCTGCGCGACATGATCGGCAACGTCTGGGAGTGGACCGCCGACGCCTGGTCACCGCGGCACGGCATGGTGCCGACGGTGCAACCGGGCGAGCGGGCCAACCTCTTCACGGCGGATGCCGCGGGGCCGGGGCGCCGCGTCACCAAGGGCGGATCGCACCTCTGCGCCCCCGAGTACTGCGTGCGCTACCGGCCAGCGGCCCGCAGCTCGCAGACCGAGGACTCCGCGACGACGCACCTCGGCTTCCGCTGCGCCGTCTGACCTCCCGCGCGTCCAGACGAGTCAGCCCGCGAGGACGAATCGAGCGCCGAGCTCCCCGATCACCGCGGTGGGAGCGTTCGTGTTCCCGGTCGGGATGACGGGGATGATCGAGGCGTCGATGACCCGCAATCCCTCGACACCTCGCACGCGGAGCTGCGGGTCGACCACGGCATCCGCATCCGCATCCGCCCCCATCCGGCAGGTGCCGACCTGGTGGTGATAGGTGATCGCGGTGCGGCGCACCCACTCCTCGACATCGGCATCCGACACCTCGGGTCCGGGGTACACCTCGACCGCGCCCCACTGTTCGGCGAGGGCCGGGCGCGCGCCGATGCGGCGGCACTGGCGGACGGATGCCGCGAGCGAGGCGACATCGCGGTCGTCTTCGAGTGCAGCGAGATCGATGTCCGGCGGGTCGGCCAGACCGGGACCGGTGAGCGTCAGCGCGCCTCGGCTGTGCGGGGTCACGAGTCCGGCCATCAGGCTGAAACCGCTGTCACCCCTCGGTTCCAGCTCGCCCCACATCGGCACCGAGAAGTTGATCGGCTGCGTGTCGGGCTGCTCGAGGTCGTCGCGGCTGCGCCAGAACAGGTGCGTCTGCGTGACCGAGACCCCGGGCTGCGGCGGGTCGATCGGCCGCTGCGTGGTGAAGATCACGGGTGAGAGGAGGTGGTCGTGCAGGTTCCTGCCGACACCGGGCAGGTCCTGCACGACGGGGATGCCGAGGGCGTCGAGTTCGCCGGCGGGGCCGATGCCCGATCGCAGCAGGATGACCGGTGAGCCGATCGCTCCGGCCGACAGGATGACCTCGTCGGCGAACACGTCCTCGGCGGTGGCGCCCTCCCCCAGCCGGACCCCCAGCGCCCGGCCGTCCTCCACGATCACCGAGTGGACCTCCCGGCCCGTGATGATCGTGAGCTTCTCCGCCACGGGCTGGGCATACGCGCTCCAGGTGTTCACCCGGCGCCCGTCGCGCATCGTCACCTGCTCCTGGGAGACGCCGTCGAGCACGCCGCCGTTGTAGTTCGTGTTGTGCGGGAGACCTTCCTGCACGGCGGCGTCGATGATGGAGGCCTGGATCGGCGACAGCGGATAGTCGTCCGTCACCGGGAGGAGACGGTTCTCGATCGCGTCGAACACCGGCTCGACCTCGGACCATCCCCAACCGGTCGCACCGGCGCGCTCCCACGCCTCGTAGTCTGACGCGGCGCCGCGCACCCAGACCATGGCGTTGAGCGCGTGCGACCCACCGGTGACCTTGCCGCGCGGCAGGTGCAGACGGCGACCGCCCGCATGCTCCTGCGGCGTGGTGAAGTAGTCCCAGTCCTCGGCGGAGTGCCAGAGCTCACCGGCGCGGGACGGGTCGTGGATCGCGGGGTTCGTGTCGTATCCCCCGGCTTCGATGAGGGTGACGGCGACGCCGGCGTCCGACAGACGCCGCGCGACGATCGCTCCCGAGGTGCCTGCTCCGACGACGATGGCAGAGCGCATCGGTCAGCCCTTCCGACCGGGGCCGGAGACGACCTGCGAGACGGCGACGGACTTGAGTCCCTCGACGCCGAACTCCAGACCGTACCCCGAGCTCTTCACCCCGCCGAACGGCACCATCGGATGCAGCCCGCCGTGCGAGTTGATCCACACGGTGCCGGACTGCATGCGCGATGCGGCCTCGCGGGCGGCATCCGGATCGCTGGACCACACCGAGGCACCGAGACCGACGTCGAGGGAGTTCGCGAAGGCGAACGCCTCGTCGACATCGGAGTAGCGGATGACCGGCAGCGCTGGACCGAACTGCTCCTCCTGCACGAGGGATGCGTCGTTCTCGATGTCGGCGACGATGGTCGGCCGGTAGAACAGCTCGCCGAGCTCCGGGGCGGCCTCGCCACCGGTGACGATGCGGGCGCCGCGACTCCTGGCGTCGTCGACCAGACGGCTGACGATGTCGAACTGGGCGTGGTTCTGCAGCGGGCCGAGCACGTTGTCCTCGTCGAGGCCGTTGCCCATGGGGACGGATGCCGCGATCTCGGCGAGCGCATCGACGACGTCGTCGTACACGGAGTCGTGCACGTACAGGCGCTTGAGCGCCGCGCAGGTCTGTCCGGTGTTGATGAAGGCGCCCCAGAACAGGTCTTGGGCGATGGCGGCGGCATCCGTTCCCGGCAGCACGATGCCGGCGTCGTTGCCGCCCAGCTCGAGGGTGAGGCGCGCCAGGTTGCCGGCAGAGCTCTCGATGATGCGGCGCCCGGTCGCGGTCGATCCGGTGAACATGATCTTGTCGATGTCCGGGTGGGACGCGAGTCGCGCGCCGACCTCGCGGTCGCCGGAGACGCCGATCAGCACGTCGGCCGGGAGCACTTCGTTCATCACGGCCAGCATCGCGAGCACGCTCAAGGGGGTGTACTCGCTGGGCTTCGCGACGACGGTGTTGCCCATCCGCAGGGACGGGCCGATCTGCCAGATGCTGATCATGAGCGGCCAGTTCCAGGGACCGATCGCACCGACGACGCCGGCGGCCTTGTACACGAGCTCGGCGTGCAGCGTCTCGTCGTCGACCAGTACCTGCGGCTCGATCACGGTCGTCGCGTTGGTGCGGAGCCAGGCCGAGCAGGCGCCGAGCTCGAAGCGGGCGTTCGGGCCGTTCAGCGGCTTGCCCTGCTCGCGGGAGAGGAGGTACGCGAGCCCTTCGGCGTTCGCGTCGATCGCGTCGGCCGCGGCGAGCAGCAGTGCGCTGCGCTTCTCGTGCCCCAGCGCCTCCCAGCCCGGCTGTGCGGCTGTGGCTCGTGCGATCGCGTCGTCGAGGTCGGCGACAGCGTGGACCGGCGCCCGGCCGATGGTCTCGCGCGTCGCGGCATCCGGGATGTCACGCCCTGCGCCCTCCGGCGCCTGGATGCGGTCGAGCAGCGCGGCAGCTGCGGATGCGGCGGAATCGGACATCGTGTCTCTCCTTCGAGGGGACGCCGGCCACGGGAAGCGACCGTCCCTCTCATTCTCAGCCGCCTCGTCACGCCCCACTTGTCGAGGAGCGCGTCACAGATGTCCGAGTGCGAAGGATGCCGCCCCGACTCGTCAGCTCGGCCCGAAGTCCTCGAAGATCAGGGTCGTGCGCGTCGAACGGATCGACGGGATCGCCTGGATGTCCTCCAGCACGATGCGGCGCAGGTCTCGCGCGTCGTTCGCGCGCACGAGCAGGATCACGTCGAAGTCGCCGCCGACCAGCGCCATGTGCTCGATCTCGTGGATCGCGCGCAGCCGATCGCGCACGTCCTGCCAGGTCGCCTGCTCGATAGCGAGCGTGACGTACGCGCTCGCGTGATGACCCAGGAGCACCGGGTCCGTGCGCACCGAATAGCCGGTGATGACACCGGCATCCGTCAGACGCTTGATGCGGGCATGCACCCCCGCGCGGGAGACGTGGACGGCTTCGGCGATGGCCGTCATCGAGGAGCGGGCGTCGCGCCGCAGTTCCTCGAGGATCGCGTGGTCGACCTCATCCAGCACCATCGTGAGCACCCTTCGTCGGTGCCTCAGATTCTGACACTTCGACAGTCGAATGCATAATTTTGCGCCGTTCGTCCACCATCCGCCAGGAACCGTTGGACGAGTGTCGACGGCGAGGCAAACTGTCCCCATCGAGTTCGGCAAGGAGGGCGAACGGATGCTGCACACGGAGATGCTCCCGCGAGACACCGCGGTGCGACTGATCGACGAGGACGGCGGGCTCGTCGTCGACGAGCAGTACCCCCTCCCCGACACGGACACGCTGCTTCGTGCCTACCGAGGGCTGGTCGAGGGCCGTCGCATCAACGATCAGGCCGGCGCACTCGTCCGACAGGGCCGCTTGGCGGTCTACCCGTCCTCGCACGGACAGGAGGCCTGTCAGGTCGGCGCCACCCTCGTGCTCGGCGACGCGGACTGGCTGTTCCCGACCTACCGCGACTCGGTCGCCGTCATCGCCCGCGGCGTGGAGCCGGCCGACGCGATGGTCCTCCTCAAGGGCGACTGGCACTCGGGCTACGACGTGCGCGCGCACCGCGTCGCTCCTCAGACGACGCCTCTCGCCACCCAGTTGCTGCACGCCGTCGGCTTCGCCCAGGCTGCCAAGCACCGCGGGGAGGACGCCGTCGTCCTCGCGCTCTGCGGCGACGGCGCCACGAGCGAGGGCGACTTCCACGAGGCGATGAACTTCGCCGCCGTCTTCCACGTTCCCGTCGTGTTCTTCGTGCAGAACAACGAGTTCGCGATCTCGGTGCCCCTGTCCCGTCAGACCGCCGCTCCGTCGCTCGCGCACAAGGCGATCGGCTATGGAATGCCGGGTCAGCGCGTCGACGGCAACGACGTCGCCGCCGTCCTCGCCGTGCTCGGCGAAGCGATCGACCGCGCCCGATCCGGCGGCGGGCCGTCGTTGGTCGAGGCCCACACGTATCGGATGCAGGCGCACACGAACGCCGACGACGACACGCGCTACCGCGAACGCGAAGAGGTGCAGGCCTGGATCGCCCGCGACCCGCTGCTGCGCCTGCGCGCACATCTGACGGAGACCGGCGCGCTCGACGCGGCGGCCGAGGAGCGGTTCGCCGCCGGCGCGGAGGAGATCGCCGCCGCCATGCGCACCGCACTCAACACCGACGCCGACCTCGATCCGGAAGACCTCTTCCGCTTCGTGACGGCGACACGCTCGCCGCAGCTCGAGGAGCAGTGGCAGCTGCTGCGCGGTGAGATCGAACGCTCGCAGTCCGCCGACAGGGAAAGCGCACACACCGGAGGTGCTCGATGACCATCGCCCACGACGACGTGCACATCGCCGCCGATGCGGCGCCTCGCGAGGTGACGACCATGAGCATGGCCGCCGCGCTCAACCGGGCCCTGGCCGATGCCATCGAGTCCGACCCCGACGTGGTCGTGTTCGGCGAAGACGTCGGCGCACTCGGCGGCGTCTTCCGCATCACCGACGGCCTCACCGCCCGCTACGGCGAAGAGCGCTGCTTCGACACTCCCCTCGCCGAGTCCGGCATCGTCGGCACCGCCGTCGGCATGGCCATGAACGGCATGCGACCGGTCGTCGAAATGCAGTTCGACGCCTTCGCACTGCCGGCATTCGAGCAGGTCGTCAGCCACGTCGCGAAACTCGGGAACCGCACGCGCGGCGGGATGCAGATGCCGCTGGTGATCCGCATCCCGTTCGGCGGCGGAATCGGCGGAGTCGAACACCACTGCGACTCTTCCGAGGCGTACTACGCGCACACCCCTGGCCTCACCGTGGTGAGCCCGTCGACGCCGCAGGACGCGTACTCGCTGCTGCGCGCGGCCATCGCCTCCCCCGACCCCGTCGTCTTTCTCGAACCGAAGAAGCTGTACTGGAGCAAGGGCGAGGTCGACACGTCGATCACCGCCGAGATCGGCACCGCCCGCATCGCCAGGGACGGCACGGACGTCACACTCCTCGCCTACGGCGCTTCGGTACCGCTCGCTCTGGAGGTCGCCGAAGTGGCGGCATCCGAGGGCCGCAGCGTGCAGGTCGTCGACGTGCGCTCGCTCTCTCCCTTCGACGATGCGACCGTGACGGCCGCGGTGAAGTCGACCGGTCGCGCCGTCGTCATCGCGGAGGCACCGGGCTACGCATCCGTCGCCTCCGAGATCCAGGCACGGGTGTTCGAGCGCTGCTTCGAGTTCCTCGAGGCGCCGGTCCGCCGCGTCACCGGTTTCGACGTGCCCTTCGCTCCGCCGAAGCTCGAGCACTGGTATCTGCCCGACGTCGATCGCGTCCTCGACGCCATCGACACGCTGCACTGGGATGAGGAAGCATGAGCACGCCGACCGTGGGTGCCGCGCAGGTGTTCCGGCTGCCGGATCTCGGCGAGGGACTGACCGAAGCAGGTCTCGTGCAGTGGCTCGTCGCCGTGGGCGACACGATCACGACCGATCAGCCGATCGCCGAGGTGGAGACCGCGAAGAGCGTGGTGGAGCTCCCGTCGCCGTTCGCCGGTGTCGTGGTCGCGCTGCACGGCACCGCCGGCGACACCATCGACGTCGGTGCGCCGGTGCTCGAGGTGGCGGATGCCGCGACGGGGGCCGCCTCTGGAGCCGCTTCCGCACCCTCCGGAGCAGCCGTCGAGCAGGAGGCGTACCGGGAGGAGGAGCGCGCCGGCTCCGGCAACGTGCTCATCGGATACGGCACCAAGGAGCGCGCAGCATCCGGACGTCGTCGCCCGGCCGCCGCCCGGACGAGTCTCGGAGACTCGTCCGCTGCTCGGACCATTCCGCCCGAATCGTCCGAGCAGCCGCAACTCGTCCGAGAAACGGATGCCGGTCGCCGCCGCCCGGTCGCCGTGCGCTCCCCGCTGGTGCGGCGTCTGGCGCGCGACCTGGGCCTCGACGTGCACGCGCTCACCGCCACCGGAGCCGACGGCGCAATCACCCGCGCCGACGTGCTCCGAGCGGCAGTCGACAACGCCGTGGACGGCGCCGCAGCGCAGCACACCGCCACGAACACCGCACACATCGACACGGGCACGGGCGAGACCGTCGACGGGCTCGCCGTGCGCTCGCGCGAGCGGATGTCTCCGCTGCGCAAGGCCGTCAGTGCCAAGCTCAGCCGCAGCAGGTCCGAGATCCCGGAGGCCACCGTCTGGGTCGATGTCGACGCCACGGCTCTCTGGGACCTCCGCGCGCAGATGGCTCCCGAAGGCGGCAAGGCACCATCCGTGACCGCGCTCCTCGCCCGCTTCGTGCTCCTGGCCCTCGAGGACCACCCGATCCTCGCCTCTCGTCTGAGCGACGACGCCGCAGAGCTGATCTCCTTCGACGGCGTGAACCTCGGCGTCGCCGCCGACACCGACCGCGGTTTGATGGTGCCCGTCGTCCCGGGCGCCCACGCCCTCACCGTCGACCAGCTCGACGTCGCCCTGCGCGAGCTCGCCGCCTCCGCGCGTGCCGGGGCGATGCCGCCGGAGCGACTGCGCGGATCGACCTTCACGCTCAACAACTACGGGGGCCTGGGCGTCGACGGATCCGCCGCGATCATCAATCACCCGGACGTCGCGATCCTCGGCATCGGCAGGATCATCGAGCGCCCCTGGGTCGTCGAGGGCGAGATCGTCGTGCGCCGCATCGCCCAGCTCTCCCTGGTCTTCGACCACCGTGTCTGCGACGGCGGCTACGCGGCGAGCTTCCTCCGACGCGTCACCGAGCTCATCGAGCATCCGCTGCGCGCCTTCGGGCGGGTCTGACGGCGGACCCTTTCCCCGCGGCGACGTTGGGCCCGGCACACGCCACGATCCATCGCCGTGAGTGCACTCAGCCGTTCACGGCGAGGGTGTACTCACGGCGCAGCGTCGCGTCTTCCACGGTGATGCCGATGATCTTTGCGCCGGCCTCTGAGACCGCGCGGTCGGCGTGGAAGAGGAGAACTCGCCCATCGCGGGTCGAGACCTCGTAGAAGTCGAGTCCTGCCGCGATGACATGAACGGTGTTGCCGCCGGGGAAAGCGGCGATCGCGTCCGTCACCTCGTCGCCGATTCCGACGCCTCCCGCTCGGGGAAGAACGGCGCCGTCGACCGGCGCCTCGCCGTACAGCGCGATGCCCCCGGCCCGGATGCTGGCCACAGCGGTGCCTTCCTCGACGGGCGACACGAAGAGTCGGGCGCCCCCGCCCTGGGCCGTGAGCTCCCATTCGCCGAACCCTCCCCCGGGCGCCACCGCCTCGGCACCGGGAGCCGCCGCGACGACAGTCTCGATGTCTTCACCGAGGCGCAGCGGACCGACACCGTCGAATCCGATCTCCCACTCGCTCCAGGCCGCGGCCGGATCAGCCGCCGTGTCCTCACGTTCGACCGGAGGATTCGCGGTCAGCTCGTCGACGAGCTTCTCTGCGGCCTGCGCGGCTCGATCCTTGAGCAGCTGCGCCGCGGCCGCAGTGTCGAGCGCCGACTCACCGTCGAAAGGCTGCCAGAACTCGACGAGCACATTCCCGACGGAAGACACCCCGTAGTACGACCGGTACTCTTCGCCTTCGGTGCCGTAGTCGAGCACCAGCGCTCCCGCGATGGCACGCACGCCGTCAGCCTCGTCGACGACGGTGTTGACATATGACGAGGCCTGGCCGTTCAGCGTGAAGTCGGCGCACGCCGCGGCCGCGGCTGCGTAGTCGTCCATGCGGTTCTGCGCCTGGGTCTCGTTCGCGAACTGGAGGACGTGGAAAGCCCCCTCCCTGTCGTCGCCGGCAGGGCTGCTCCAGGTGATCGAGCGGGCGCCGATCGACCCGAGGGATGCTTCCGAGAGGAGCACTCCGCAGACCTGCGGAGCCAGCTCTGAACCATGGCCGTCGGAGACCTGCTGCAACGACGCACTCGGCTCGGTGATCTCGGAGCTGCCAGGAATCATGGCGGAGATCTCGTCTGCGGAGAGGAGGAACCAGTCCAATTCGTCGCCGACGAAATGCATCGGCCCCGCGTAGGGTTCGGGCGCAGGAGTCTCGGGTGCCGTCGTCGCCGTCGGGCTCGGCTGCGGATCGGGCGCGCAGGCGGAGAGGAGAAGAATTCCACCGACCGAGACGATGCTGAGCACGGCCGTCATGAGCGAGCGCGAGCGGTCCATGTGATCCTCCATCGAGTCTGTCCGTCGTCCAGTGACACCCTGTGTGCGAGCGTACGCGCGGTTGCCGACCCCAAGGGATCATCCGGCCGATGTCGAGATCGGAACGATACGCAACACATTCCAAGAAACGCATATACGTCGCGTGCGCACCGGTCAGCGAAGCCCCTGAGCGTGGAACTCAGCGGCTGCTGCGACGCGCGCGCCCTCGGCCGTCGAGGACGTCGACGCCACCTGTGCCGCGCGGTGGCAGCCTTCCTCGTCGACACCCGCGAGTGCCGCCGCGACCCTCCCGAGCGATCGAGCGGTCATCGACAGCGACGTGACCCCGAGGCCGACGAGTACGGGCGCGAGTGCCGGGTCGCCGGCAGCCTCACCGCAGACGCCGACAGGCTTGCCGGCAGCACGACCGGCCGAGCCGACCAGTCCGATCAGCCGCAGAACCGCCGGCTGCCAGGGGTCGTTCAGGTCGCCGAGTTCACTGAGCAGCCGATCGGCCGCCAGCGTGTACTGGGCGAGGTCGTTCGTGCCGATGCTGACGAAGTCGACGATCTCGAACAGCTCGGGAGCCAGGAGAGCCGCCGAGGGAGTCTCGATCATGATCCCGACGCGTGCGAGACCAGCGGCCCGTGCGCGATCGGCGAAGTCCTGCGCTTCTTCGACAGTCGACACCATCGGCGCCATCACCTCGACGATCGCCGACTCTGCGCCCGCCGCGGTGGCGAGCGCGCGCAGCTGCTCATCGAGGAGCTCCGGAGAACGGCGAGCGATCCGCAGGCCGCGCACACCCAGGGCGGGGTTGTCCTCCTGATCGTCGTTCGCGAAGGGCAACGGCTTGTCGCTCCCGGCGTCGAGTGTTCTCACCACGACTTTGCGTCCCGAGAACGCGCCGAGCACCTCGCGGTAGGCCGCGACCTGCTCGTCGACGGTCGGCGCATCGGTCCGGTCGAGGAAGCAGAACTCGGTCCGGAACAGCCCGACGCCCTCGGCATGAGCGGATGCCGCAGCCGCAGCATCCGCTCCCCCGCCCACGTTCGCGAGGAGAGGGATGCGGGGGCCGTCGGCGAGCCGTCCCGCGCCATCGAACGCGACCACGGTGGCCGTCGCCCGCGCCTCGGCGATACGGGCTTCCGCGGGGTCGACCTCGACCATGCCGCGATCGCCGTCGACGAGGAGCATGGCGTCCGCAGGGATGCCGGTGGCGCCCGCGACGCCGACGACCGCGGGGAGGCCCAGGGAGCGCGCGATGATCGCGGTGTGCGAGGTCGGCCCGCCCTGCTCGGTGACGAGACCGACGCAGCCGCCGCCGGCGAGCGACGCGGTGTCGGCGGGCGCGAGATCGGTGGCGACGAGCACGAACGGCTCCTCGTGCTCCGGCACACCGGGCATCTCGACCTCGAGGATCTCGGCGATGATCCGATCCCGCACGTCGCGGATGTCGGCTACGCGCTCGGCCATGCGCCCGCCGAGCGCACGCAAACCCTTCTCATGCGACGCCGCGGTCTCCCACACCGCTCGCGCCGCACTTCGTCCCTTGGCCTGCACGAGCGCGGTCGCCTCGGAGACCAGCTCCGGATCGGAGGCGAGCAGTCTCGAGGCGTCGAGGATCGCTCTGGCCTCACCCGACGCCTGGGCTGTGCGCGACCGGAGCTGATCGGCGACCGCGACCGCCGCCCACTCGATGGCGGAGACCTCCGTGGCCCGATCCTCCGGAGCGATCACCACTCCGGCGTCGGGCTCGGGCAGCGGCGGCGCAAGATGCAGGACGGGTGCGGCGACGCGCCCCGGACTCACGCCCCGTCCGCGCAGTACGGAACCGGAAACGACCGTCACCGGGGGCACCGCCACCTGCGGGGCCTGCTCCACATTCGCCGTGGGCGCACTCACCTCGGGCCCGGCCGCGTCGGTCCCCTCGCCGAATCCGTCGTCGAACAG
Organism: Microbacterium sp. PMB16; assembly: GCF_051294855.1. Lineage (GTDB taxonomy): Bacteria > Actinomycetota > Actinomycetes > Actinomycetales > Microbacteriaceae > Microbacterium. The sequence goes on along the minus strand of NZ_CP145908.1, from coordinate 2,573,782 downwards.
CGCCTGAATCCGGTCCAGCGTTGTTGCTGCGTCCGGTCCGGCAGCGGTCAGTTCCAGCTCTTCCCCGTGACGCGCACCGAGGATCAGCAGGCGCGACAGACTCGCCGCCGATGCGTCAGGGCCGTCGGGCAGGCGGCGCAGCCGCACGTCCGTCCCGGTCGAGGCTTCGGCGATCAGGGCCGCGGGGCGCGCGTGGATGCCGAGCCGGTTGCGCACCCGCACCCGACGGACGAGGGCGCCGGAGGGTACGGCGGAGCTCTCCGCAGTGGGTGCCGGCTCGGCTTCTCCGAGCTGACCGGTCTTCGCGCCGAGCGCGGCCCCGGCCTCGACAGCCACATCGTCGAGAGTTCCTCCCGCCGCGGCCGAGACGACTGCGGCCAGCAGCCCTTCGACGAACGGTGCCGGGGCGAGCTTGACCGGGACCTCGCTCATGCGCAGCTCGAGCGCGAGTTCCGCGCTGAGCACTGCGGAGCCGAGATCCATCAGCACGAGCACGCCGTCGCAGTCCGCAGCCAGCTCGTCGATCGCGGCCGCGACGGCGACGGCATCCGTCCCGAGGATCGGCGTGCCCTCGGCATCCGTACCCGCGCCGGCGGCGACCTGCACCCGCACTCCTCCGCCCTGAACCATCTGCAGGGCAAGCTCCAGCGCCGCCTCCCCGAGCCGTGCGCTGTGGGAGACGGCGACGATCCCGATCATCAGGAGCTGCCGGAGACCGCTGCGGCCAGCGTCTCGAACAGGATCGCGGTGGACGCAGACCCGGGATCGAGGTGCCCGGCGCTGCGTTCGCCGAGGTAGCTCGCTCGGCCCTTCCGTGCCACCAGAGCCTCGGTCGCGTCGCGGCCGGTGGCGGCGGCATCCGCAGCCTTCTGCACGGCGTCGGCGACGGAGGCGCCGCCGGCCAGAGCCTCGTCCAGCGCGTCGACCGCCGGGGCCATGGCATCGAACATGGTCTTGTCGCCCGCCTCGGCCTTTCCGCGGGCGACGATGCCTTCGAGCCCGGCTCGCAGCGCGGCGGCAAGGCCCGCGGCATCGAGCTCCGTCACGGCGCCGGCCGTCATCCCCATCCGCAGGAAGAACGTGCCGTACAGCGGACCGCTGGCTCCCCCCACCGAACTCACCAGAGTCATCCCGACGGACTTGAGCAGCTCGTCGGCGGTGGCAGGCGCCCCGGCCGCCAGCTTCTCCTTCACCGCGCTCATGCCGCGCGACATATTGGCGCCGTGGTCGGCGTCGCCGATCGCGGAGTCGAGCTCGGTGAGCCACTCGCGCTTCTCCGTGACGGCCGCACCGAAGCGCGAGATCCAGTCGACGAGGGCGTCGGTTCCGATGATGTCAGTCATGTATCCAGTCCTTCGAAGGTTCGACAATCAGTTCCCGTCAGTGCGGGGCGTGTGCAGGTCAGGCGCCCCAGCGCAGCCCAGGAGTGTTCACGGGAGCATCCCAGAGACGCAGCAGCTCGTCGTCGACCTTGAGCACGGTGACCGAGCATCCGGCCATGTCGAGCGACGTGATGTAGTTGCCGACGAGGTTGCGGACGATCTGCACTCCCGCCTTCTCCAGCAGCGCGGCGACTTCGGCGTACATCAGGTACAGCTCGATCTGCGGCGTCGCTCCCATGCCGTTCACCATCACGATCGCGGGGCCCGCGAAATCGAGGTCGGCGAGGATCGGCTCGACGAGCTGCCGCGCGATGTCGGATGCCGGCGCCAGGGGTTCGCGGTGCCGTCCCGGCTCACCGTGGATGCCGATGCCGATCTCCATCTGGTCGTCCGGCAAGTCGAACGTGGGCTTGCCGGCGGCCGGCACCGTGCAGCTGGTGAGCGCCATGCCCATCGAGCGGCCCTGGCCGTTGACCCGCTGCGCCAGCGCGACGACCGATGCGAGGTCCTGCCCCTCTTCGGCTGCCGCGCCGACCAGCTTCTCCAGCAGCACGGTGAGCCCGACGCCACGACGCCCGGCGGTGTAGAGCGAATCCTGCACGGCGACGTCGTCGTCGACCACGACGCTACCGACTTCGATCCCCTCCATCGAGGCGAGTTCGGCGGCCATCTCGAAGTTCAAGACGTCGCCGGTGTAGTTCTTCACGATGTGCAGCACGCCGGCGCCACGGTCGACGGCCTTGGTCGCGGCCTGCACCCGGTCAGGAGTCGGAGACGTGAACACCTCGCCGGCGACCGCGGCATCCAGCATTCCCACTCCGACGAATCCGCCGTGCAGCGGCTCGTGCCCGGAGCCGCCACCGGAGACGATGGCGACCTTGCCCTCCGCCTTCGGCGTCGCACGGGTGATGACATGGGTCTCGAGATCGACCGCGAGCTCCGGATGCGCGAGAGCGACACCCTTCAGGGATTCGACCAGAACGTCCTCGGGGGCGTTGATGAGCTTCTTCACCGTTCGATCTCCTTCGATCTGTCGTTCCTCGCGAGGACTTTCGCGAAAATCCGAAAGCAATTCGTTAATGTCGAATATGCTCGGACCCGGTCGGGTTGTCAAGATCAATCCTGACGACCTGCACGATGAGCCGGCTCGACGATGCACCGGAAGGAGGGATGAACCGTGATCCAGGCGATCGACCGCGCGGCGAAGATCCTCGAACTGCTCCAGGGCGCCCGCCATCTGGGCATCACCGACCTGTCCGCCGCCCTCGGCCTCCCGCCCTCCACGGTGCACGGCATCGTGAAGTCGCTGCGCTCGCACGGCCTCGTCGCCAAGGAGCGCGGCGGCCAGCGGTACATGCTCGGCCCCACGCTGCTGCGTCTCAGCAACGTGTATCTCGACACGCTCGATGTGCGCGCCAGAGCGATGCGGTGGACGCAGGAGCTCGCCCGTCGAACGAACCTCTCCGTCCGGCTCGGCGCCCCGCACTTCACCGACGTGCTCGTCATCCATCACAACCTGCGCCCGGACGACAGCCAGCAGATGCTGGAGACCGGCGTCGCGATCCCCGCGCATGCCTCCGCGATGGGCAAGGTGCTGCTCGCCTACGACCTCGGCTTCCAGCGCAGCGTCTTCGAGCAGCCGTTGCGCAGCCTCACCGGCGACACGGTCACCGACATCGCCCGGCTCACCCTCGAGTTCCCGGCGATCGCCGAACGGGGCAGCGCGAGCGAGGCCGACGAAGCGGTGCTCGGAGAATCGTCGATCGCCGCACCGGTCTCCGATGCCTCGAATGACATCGTCGCGGCCGTGGCAGTGGTGATGCCGACCTCAGAGGCCCCGGCATCCGATGCCGTGCTCAACGCTCTGCGCGAGACCGCTCGCAACATCTCCCGCGAGCTCGGCGCGACCTCGTGGCCGCCGCGCGTCGCCCCGGCTGAGGACTGAGCCGACCTCGGCCGTCAGCCCCGCAGCGCGAGCACGAGCGGGAGCACCTCGGTCGCGCCTGCCTGTCGGAGGGCACGGGCGGCGATCGTCATGGTCCACCGACTGTCGACCAGGTCGTCGACGAGGAGCACCGGGCCTGCGGGCACCTCGAGGTGCTCGGCGCTGAGTCGATCCCAGAGCCCGGCGAGCCGGAACACGCTGTTGCCGCCCGACTGCCCGCTCGGCCCGCCGCCCACCGGTTCGAGCGCACCGAGATAGGGAAGGCGTCCGACCTCGGCGATGCCGCGGGCGAGGGAGTCGACCAGCAGCGGACGAGAGCGTGACGGCAGAGCGACGACCGCCACCGGACGCTCAGCCCACCCCCACCCGGCGAGCACGCGGACGCAGGCTTGCAGCAGCTGCGGCGTGACCGCGGCATCCGACGTCCCCGACGCGAACATCTCGCGCAAGGTGTTGCCCCAGCCGAGGTCGGTGAGGCGCGCGAGCGCCCTCCCCTCGCCGGCCTGCTCGTCTGCGGCGATACGCCCCTTGACCGGCACACCGAGTCGATCGGCGCCGGTCGGCCAGGCACGGCGCGGCTCGATCGGGACCCCGACCCGGTCGAGCGACTCCGCCGCCTGCGTGCTCGCCCCCGCGCCGATCTCCTGCGGGAACCAGATGCCGGCGCAATTGTCGCATCGCCCGCAGCGGGCCGCGGTGCCGTCGTCGAGCGAGCGCTGCAGGAACTCCATCCGGCATCCGTCGGTCTGCTCGTACTCGATCATGTGCTGCTGCTCGGCCACGCGTTCCGCCGCGATGCGCTCGTAGCGTTCGGCGTCGTATGTCCACGGCTCGCCGGTCGCGACCCAACCGCCCTGCACCCGCCGCACGGCGCCGTCGACGTCGAGCACCTTGAGCAGCAGCTCGAGCGGCGTGCGACGGATGTCGACCATCGCCTCGAGCGCCGGGGTCGAGATCGGCGCATCGCCGAGGGCTCCGATCACGCGTTCGGCCCGTTCCCGGTCGGGCATCGACGCGGTCGCGAAGTAGTGCCAGATGTCGCGGTCCTCGACCCCTGGCAGCAGCAGCACGTCGGCGCTCTCGCTCGCGCGGCCGGCTCGCCCGACCTGCTGGTAGTAAGCCACGGGCGAGGACGGAGCACCCAGATGCAGCACGAACCCCAGATCGGGCTTGTCGAAGCCCATCCCCAGCGCGCTCGTCGCGACGAGCGCCTTGACCTCATTGCGCTTGAGCATCCCCTCCGACTCCTCGCGCTCCTCGGTGTCGGTCTGGCCGGTGTAAGCCCGCACGTCGTGCCCGTGATCGCGCAGCAGCCGGGCGGTGTCGACGGCAGCCGCGACCGTGAGCGTGTAGATGATGCCGGAACCGGGGAGGTCGTCGAGGTGGCTGAGCAGCCAGGCCAGGCGACTCGCCGAATCGCGCAGTCTCAGCACGCCCATCCGCAGCGAGGTGCGCGCGAGCGGCCCGCGGATCGTGAGCACCGGCGCGGCGCCGGCGTCTCCCGTGAGGCTGCCCAGCTGCTCGGCGACGTCGGCCACGACCCGGCTGTTGGCCGTGGCAGTGGTCGCGAGCACGGGGACGTCGGCGGGCATCTGGGCGATGAGGTCGCGCAAGCGCCGGTAGTCGGGACGGAAGTCGTGGCCCCAGTCGCTGATGCAGTGCGCCTCGTCGACCACGAGCATGCCGATGCGACGGACGAGCGCGGGAAGCTGCTGCTCGCGGAACGCCGGGTTGTTGAGCCGCTCGGGTGAGACGAGCAGTACGTCGACCTCGTCGCGATCGAGCTGTTCGAGCACGTCGGTCCACTCGTGGGCATTCGTGGAGTTGATGGCGACCGCGCGCACGCCGGCGCGTTCGGCGGCGGAGATCTGGTCGCGCATGAGCGCCAGCAGGGGCGACACGAGCACGGTCGGACCAGCTCCCTGTCGCCTGAGCAGCAGTGTCGCGACGAAGTACACCGCCGACTTGCCCCACCCCGTGCGCTGCACGACGAGGGCACGGCGGCGCGCTTCGACCAGCGCTTCGATCGCCTCGTACTGCCCGTCGTGGAAGTCGGCATCGGGTCGGCCGACGAGCTCGCGCAGGGCGGCGAGCGCGGCCTCGCGAGTGTCGGCGGGAGCTGCGGTGGTCATGTCCCCACTCTGCCGCACGCCGCCGACACCTCGGCACCGGCATCCAGAGCACCGGCATCCACAGGCTCACCGGCCCAGCCATCCGACTTGTCGGTGAAAAGTGCGAAATGCAGGTTCAGAACGCGTGTCCGGGCCTGCATCCGTCATTCCTCCCTGCAGTTGTACCGGGCCGCGCCCTCACCCGGCCTCCGCACCGCCGTCGGACAGCGGGTATCCCGAACCCGCAGATCGCGCATAACGTGGAAACATGATCACCCGTGAACTCGCCGTCGCGCTGCGCGAAGCCGGCTTGGGATGGCACCCCGCCGAGGGCGACCGCTTCCAGCTCGACCTGCCAAACGAGGTGGAGCTCGAAGCAGAGGCGGATGTCTTCACGGTCAGTGAGATGACGATCGAGGCGCGGCAGACGCCGAGTGGCACGGACCTCGCATTCAACGGCACGACGGAGTGGGCGCTCGACGCCGTCACTCTCGCCGACGCCGTGTGGTTGCCGCGCGAGGATCAGCTGCGCGACCTGCTCCGCGGGACGTTCCGCACGCTCGTTCGCCTCGACGACACGTTCCGGGTGGACATCGAGATCGCCGGCTCTGCGCTCTCATTCGAGCATCCGGATCCCGCCGAGGCCTATGGCCGCGCGCTGCTGGAGCTGATCTCCCGCTCGCACTGACGGGCTCGGCTCACCGGGACTGCAGCCCGTCGAGGGTGACGCGCAGGATGTCCTCGCCGAGCTCCGCCGGGTCGACCGCGCCGCCGGGGCGGTACCACTCGACCACCGAGTTGATCATGCCGAAGATGAGCCTGGTCGCGACCGAGGCCGAGATCTCGCCGCGGATGAGTCCCTCTCGCTGCGCCTCCCGGACGATCTCCGTCACCCGCTGGTCGAAGACACGGCGACGGGCAAGCGCGGCGAGCTCGACGTCGCTGTTGCCGCGCACCCGCAGCAGCAGCGTGACCGATGGCAGCTTCGCCGTGAGCACGCCCACCGCTCCGCGGACGATGGACCGAAGGCGTTCGGATGCTTCCGCATGCGCCGCCTCCGCCTCGTCGACGACGGTCTCGAGCGCGTCGAGCGCATCGTCGAGCGCGAGCGCGAGGATGGCCGACTTCGACTCGAAGTGGTGGTACAGCGCCGACTTCGTGAGTCCGAGCTTCGTCGCGAGATCGGCGATCGACGTGGCGTCGTAGCCCTGTTCGTTGAACACGGTGACGGCGACGGCGAGCACCTGATCGCGGTCGTACCCCGGGCGCCCGCGGCGGGCGGGTCGCTGTGGGTCGTCGTGTTCAGCCATGACCCCAGTCTGGCATCGCGCGCGCCTTGCGCAGGGTTGCCAAGCGCGGCAGGATCTGCGATCATTCCTGAACGATCGGTCTGCAAATATCCGCCGGTGTGGGCGGACGAAAGGATGACGATGTCCGAGGCTTACCTCGTCGCCGCCACCCGCACCCCCGTGGGGCGCTACGGCGGTGCACTCGCCGGCATCCGACCCGATGATCTCGCCGCGCTCGTCGTGGCCGATGCGGTCGCCCGCGCCGGCATCCCGGGAGAGGCGGTCGACGAGGTGATCCTCGGTGCCGCCAATCAGGCCGGCGAGGACAACCGCAACGTCGCCCGCATGGCCGTGCTGCTCGCCGGACTCCCCGACACGGTCCCCGGACTCACCGTCAACCGCCTCTGCGCATCCGGCATGTCGGCGATCGCCCTCGCCGCCAACGCGGTGCGCGCCGGCGATGCCGACCTCCTCGTCGCCGGCGGCGTGGAGTCGATGACGCGCGCACCCTGGGTACAGGCGAAACCGGAGCGCGCGTGGGCGAAGCCCGGCGCCGCGTTCGACACCTCGATCGGCTGGCGCTTCGTGAACCCGCGCCTGGCGGCCCGCGACAAGGCCACCTTCTCGATGCCCGAGACAGCGGAAGAGGTCGCGCGCCTCGACGGGATCACCAGGGAAGACGCCGACGCGTTCGCGCTGCGGAGTCACCACCGGGCCCTCGCCGCGATCGACGCCGGACGTTTCCAGGACGAGATCGTGGCAGTGGAGACATCGCGCGGCCCGGTCGACACCGACGAAGGACCCCGCCGCGAGACCTCGCTCGAGGCGCTTGCCGGGCTGCGTCCCGTGGTCACCGGCGGCCAGGTGGTGACCGCCGGGAACTCCAGCTCGCTGAACGACGGCGCCTCCGCCGTCGTCGTCGCGAGCGCGGACGCCGTCGAGCGCCACGGACTACGCCCGCTCGCCCGCATCGTCTCCTCCGCCACGGCGGCTCTCGCCCCCGAGATCATGGGCCTCGGTCCGGTGCCCGCGACCGAGAAGGCTCTGGCCAAGAGCGGTTTGACCATCGGCGACATCGGCGCCGTCGAGCTGAACGAGGCCTTCGCCTCGCAGTCGCTCGCCAGCATCCGCCGACTGGGGCTCGACCCCGAGATCGTGAACGCCGACGGCGGCGCGATCGCCCTCGGGCACCCGCTCGGATCGAGCGGCTCGCGCCTGATCGTGACGCTGCTCGGACGCCTGGCGCGCGAAGGGGCCCGGTACGGGCTCGCCACCATGTGCGTCGGCGTCGGCCAGGGCACGGCGATGATCGTGGAGCGGATCGATGGCTGACGCCCTGCGCATCGACGAGCGCGACGACCGGATCGTCGCGACCCTGGATCGCCCTGAGGTTCGCAACGCGATCGACCAGGCGATGGTCGATGAGCTGCACGCGCTGTGCGAGCGCCTGGAACGCTCCCCTCGCCTGCTGATCCTGCACGGGGCCGGGGGCGTGTTCGCGTCCGGCGCCGATATCGCACAGCTGCGGGATCGCACATCGGCCGACGCCCGCCAGAGCATCAACGCGACCGTGTTCGACCGTATCCGTCGGCTGCCGATGCCGGTGATCGCGGCGGTGGACGGATACGCGCTCGGCGGAGGAGCGGAACTCGCGTACGCGGCCGACATCCGCATCGGCACCGACCGCGTGCGCTTCGGCAACCCCGAGACCGGGCTCGGCATCATCGCCGCTGCCGGGGCCACGTGGCGACTGCCCGAGATCGTGGGCCACGCCCGTGCAAGCGAGCTGCTGCTCACCGGCCGCGTGATCGACGGCCCCGAGGCGCTGATGTGGGGACTGCTCTCGGCTCTGCACGCCCCCGACGACCTGCTCCCCGCCGCGCACGCGCTCGCCGACCGCATCGCGGCGAACGACGCCCGCGCCACCGAGCTCACGAAACGCCTGCTGCTCACCGCGTCCGCCGAGCATCTCGCACTGGTCGGCGAGATCCAGGCAGAGCTGTTCGACAGCGACGAGAAGCGGCGGCGGATGACCGCGTTCCTGGAGAGGAAGAAGAGCCGATGAGCCTGCCCGAGAGGATCGGCGTGCTGGGCGGAGGCCGGATGGGCGCGGGGATCGCCCACGCGTTCCTGCTGGCCGGCGCGCGCGTGCACGTCGTGGAGCGCGACGAGAGCGCTGCCGAGGCCGCGCGGCAGCGGGTCGTGACCACCCTGGAACGGTCCGTCGCCCGCGGTGGAACCGTCCTCCCGCTCGACGAACTCACCGCCGCGCTGACGGTCGGCACGGCGGTGGAGGAGTTCGCCGCCGCCGGCCTCGTCGTCGAAGCGGTGCCCGAGGATCGCGCCCTCAAGTCCGAGGCACTCGCCCGCATCGAGGCCGTGATCGTCGAGGACGCGGTGCTCGCCTCGAACACATCCTCGATCTCGATCACGGCCCTCGCCGCAGAGCTGCGCCGCCCCGAGCGATTCCTCGGGATGCACTTCTTCAACCCGGTCCCCGCCTCCACTCTGATCGAGGTCGTGACCGGCGCACAGACCTCATCGCCGCTCGTCGACACCGTGCGCGACTGGGTGGGAGCGCTCGGCAAGACCCCGGTGATCGTCCGCGACTCCCCCGGTTTCGCCTCGAGCCGCCTGGGCGTGATGCTCGCGCTCGAAGCCATCCGCATGCTCGAGGAGGGCGTCGCCTCTGCCGTCGACATCGACGCGGCGATGGAGCTCGGCTACCGGCATCCGACGGGTCCGCTGCGCACCACCGACATCGTCGGACTCGACGTGCGCCTCGGCATCGCGGAGGAGCTGGAGAGCGCCTTCGGCGAGCGCTTCGCCCCACCGGCACTGCTGCGCCGGATGGTGGAAGACGGACATCTGGGCCGCAAGAGCGGTCGAGGATTCTACGAGTGGAGTGACGAGAGATGACTGCTGCGATCCTGCCCAGCTACGTGCGCGACGCCTGGTGGGCTCCGGATGCCGACGCGGAGGCCGCCGTCGTGCACGACGCATCCACCGGGGCGGAGGTGGCCCGGATCAGCACCCGCGGCCTCGACGTCGCCGCTGTCCTCGACCACGCGCGCACCGTGGGGCAGCGGACGCTGGGCAAGCTGACCTTCCACCAGCGCGCGGTGCTGCTCAAGCAGTTCGCGATCGAGCTGACGGCGCACAAGGAGGAACTATACGAGCTCTCCGCGCAGAGCGGATCGACGCGACGCGACTCGCTCAACGACATCGACGGCGGCATCGGCGTGCTCTTCACGTACTCGTCGAAGGGCCGACGCGAGATGCCGAACTCCCAGGTGTATCTCGACGGTGCGATCGAGCCCCTCTCCAAGGACGGTTCGTTCCTCGGCCGGCACATCTACACGCGGTTGCCGGGCGCCGCTCTGCAGATCAACGCCTTCAACTTCCCGATGTGGGGCGCACTGGAGAAGTTCGCTCCCGCCTTCCTCGCCGGGGTGCCCTCGATCGTCAAGCCGGCGACACCCACCGCGTACGTGGCCGAGGCGTGGGTGCGCATCCTTGTGGACTCCGGATTGCTTCCCGCGGGGTCGCTGCAGTTGCTCAGCGGCGGCGTCCACGATCTGCTCGGTCGTCTCGGGCTCGGCGACAGCGTGGGCTTCACCGGGAGCGCTTCGACGGCTGCCCGGTTGCGCGACAAGGTCGATCACGCCGTGCGGTTCACCAGCGAGACGGATTCGATCAACGCCTCGGTGCTCGCTCCCGACGCGGTGGCCGGCACGCCGGAGTTCGATGCCTACGTGCGCCAGCTCATGGTCGAGCTCACCACGAAGGCCGGCCAGAAGTGCACCGCGATCCGTCGGGCGATCGTGCCTGCTGCGGCTCGCGACGACGTCGTGGCCGCGCTGCAGGCGAGCATCTCGTCCCGCGTCGTGATCGGCGACCCGCGAGCCGAGGGCGTCACCCTCGGTCCGCTCGTGTCGGTCCACCAGCGCGATGAAGTGCTGCAGCAGGTGGGTCTGCTGCAGGACGCCGGTGGCACACTGCTGATCGGATCGACAGAGCGTCCCGATGTCACCCGCGCTGACGGCACCGTCGGTCCGGCCGACGACGGCGCCTTCCTCTCGCCGCTCGTGATCGGATTCGACGGCGCCGCCCCCGAGGCGGCGCACGAGATCGAGGCCTTCGGCCCTGTCACGAGCGTGCTCACCTATTCGACGCTCGCCGAGGCCGCGGAGCTGGTCGGTCGCGGCGGCGGTTCGCTCGTGACCAGTGTCGCGACACACGATCCGCAGACCGCCGCCGAACTGATCACCCGCATCGGCGCGTTCAACGGCCGCGTGCTGTTCCTCGACCGCGACGATGCCCGGAGCTCGACCGGTCACGGCGCCCCGGTGCCCCATCTCGTGCACGGCGGCCCCGGCCGCGCGGGTGGCGGCGAAGAGCTGGGCGGCATCCGCGCGGTGCTGCACTACATGCAGCGCACCGCGATCCAGGGCTCACCGCGCATGCTCACCGCGATCACGGGCGTCTGGCACGCGGGAGCGGATGCCGACGCCACGGGAACTCATCCGTTCCGCAAGTCGCTCGCCGAACTGCGCATCGGCGACCGCGTCGACTCGGCGGAGCGCGAGGTGACGCTGGCCGACATCGAGACGTTCGCGCACTTCACCGGAGACCTCTTCTACGCGCACATGGACGAGGAGGCGGCCGCGGCCAATCCCTTCTTCCCGGGCAGGGTCGCGCACGGCTACCTGCTCGTGTCGTGGGCGGCGGGGCTGTTCGTCGACCCTGCGCCCGGTCCGGTGCTCGCGAACTCCGGTCTGGAGAACCTGCGCTTCGTCACCCCCGTCTCCCCCGGTGACCGCATTCGCGTGACGCTGACCGCCAAGCAGATCACGCCGCGCGAGACCGACGAGTACGGCGAGGTGCGCTGGGATGCCGTGATCCGCAACGAGCGCGACGAGGTGGTGGCCGAGTACGACGTGCTGACCCTGGTCGCCAAGGAGCTCGCGGCGGCGCACGACCCGGGCGCGGCGGCGGCGTGATGCGCCCGATGATGCAGCGCGACCGGGCTTCGGCGATGCTCGGAATGACCGTCGAGAAGGATGAGCCCGGCGAGGCGGTCGTCTCGATGCTCGTGCGTGAAGACATGCTCAACGGGCACGCCATCACGCACGGGGGCCTGGTCTTCACACTGGCCGACACCGCCTTCGCGATCGCCTGCAACGAGGACGAGAGGGTGACCGTGGCGGCGGGCGCCGACATCGTGTTCCTCAAGTCCACCACCGCGGGCGCCCGGCTGACCGCCCACGCGAGCCGTCGCGTCCTGGCGGGCAGAGCGGGCGTCTACGACATCACGGTCACGGACGACGCCGGCGACGTGGTCGCCGAGGTACGCGGGCGCTCACTGACCACGGACCGCCGCCCACCGGCGGCTTATTGAGTCTCCCCGCGAATCGCGGTACTCTAACTGAACGATCGTTCTGTAAAGGAGTCGATGATGACCAGCCCCGCAGACCTCTCGCTCGTCCCGAGCGAGATCTCCGACGAGGAGCGCACGTTCGACGAGCTCATCGCGAACGAGCAGCGCATCGAACCCCGCGACTGGATGCCGGACGCGTACCGCAAGACTCTGATCCGCCAGATCTCCCAGCACGCGCACTCCGAGATCATCGGGATGCAGCCGGAGGGCAACTGGATCACGCGCGCTCCGAGCCTCAAGCGCAAGGCGATCCTGATGGCGAAGGTGCAGGACGAAGCGGGCCACGGTCTCTACCTCTACTCCGCCGCGCAGACCCTCGGCATCACCCGCGACGAGATGATGGACCAGCTCATCAGCGGCAAGGCCAAGTACTCGTCGATCTTCAACTACCCCACGCCCACCTGGGCCGACATGGGCGCGATCGGCTGGCTCGTCGACGGTGCCGCGATCGTCAACCAGGTGCCGCTGTGCCGGGCGTCGTACGGACCCTACGGCCGCGCCATGGTGCGGGTCTGCAAAGAGGAGTCCTTCCACCAGCGTCAGGGCTTCGAGATCCTGCTCTCGCTGATGCAGGGCTCCGAGGAGCAGCGGCAGATGGCGCAGGACGCCGTGAACCGCTGGTACTGGCCGAGCCTCGCGATGTTCGGGCCGCCCGATGAGCAGTCCCCGAACTCCGCCCAGTCGATGAAGTGGAAGATCAAGCGCTTCTCGAACGACGACCTGCGTCAGCGGTTCGTCGGGATGCTGGTGCCGCAGGCCGAGATCCTCGGCGTGACGCTCCCCGACCCCGACCTGCGGTTCGACGAGGAGACCGGCCAGTACGCGATCGGCGAGATCGACTGGGACGAGTTCTTCGAGGTGCTCCGGGGCAACGGCCCGTGCAATGCCGAACGGCTCGAGCGTCGTCGCACGGCGCACGAGGAGGGAGCGTGGGTGCGCGAGGCCGCGGCCGAGTACGCCCGCAAGCAGGCCCTGGGACGAGCTCAGGGACCGGTCGGAGGTGTCGCGTGATGGCGACGCCAGGTGCCGATGAGCGCGAACCCTGGCCCCTGTGGGAGGTCTTCGTCCGCGCGAACCGCGGTCTGAGCCACGTGCATGTGGGCTCGCTGCACGCACCGGATGCCGAGATGGCGATCCGCAACGCCCGCGACCTGTACACGCGGCGCGGCGAGGGCGTGTCGATCTGGGCCGTGCCGGCCGACGCGATCACGACGAGCGACCCCGACGCGAAGGGGGCCTACTTCGAGAGCCCCGCGGGCAAGAACTACCGGCATGCCGTGTACTACACGGCATCCGAGGGGGTGCCACACCTGTGAGCGGCGTCCACGACGAGATCGACGTGCACGGCGACGTCTCCGTCGACGCGCTGCAGCTCAGCGACGAACTGTCGGGGACGGGCGCTGCGGCCGGCTCGGCCGACATCGCCGAGTACGCACTACGGCTCGGCGACGACGCGCTGATCCTGTCGCAGCAGCTCGGCGAATGGATCTCCCGCGCTCCGGAACTCGAAGAAGACGTCGCCCTGGGCAACATCGCGCTCGACCTGCTCGGGCACGCCCGCTCGTTCCTCCACTACGCCGGCTCCTACGACGGCCGCAGCGAAGACGACCTCGCGTTCTTCCGCGACGAACCCGAGTTCCGCTGCGCCTGGATCGTGCAGCAGGCGAACGGCGACTTCGCCCAGACCATCGCCCGGCAGTTCGTGGTCTCGACGTACATGTTCGAGCTCTACTCCGCCCTGCGCGCGAGCAGCGATGAGACGTTCGCGGCGATCGCGGAGAAGTCGCTCAAGGAAGTCGACTACCACCGCGATCACGCCGTGCAGTGGATGCTGCGCCTCGCCGGCGGCACAGAGGAATCTCGCGAACGCATCATCCGCGCGACCGGCGACGTCTGGCCGTACGTCGAGGAGCTGTTCCGCGACGACGACCTGATCGATCGACTGGGTGGTGCGGCCGCGCGTCCCTCGACTCTGCGCGAGGGATTCGACGGCGTCGTGGCGACGGTCTTCGCCGAGGCCGACCTGACCATCCCGTCCGTGGCTGCCTCATCCGCAGGTGGACGCCGGGGAAACCACGCGACACCCCTCGGGCACATCCTCGCCGAGATGCAGGTGCTCGCCCGGCGGCACCCGGGGGCATCATGGTGACCCGCCTCTCCACGCAGGATGCCTGGAACATCGCCGCCGCCGTTCCCGACCCCGAGGTGCCGGTGCTGACGATCGAAGACCTCGGCGTCCTCCGCGCTGTCGATGTCCGTGGTGACACCGTGCGCGTCGACATCACACCCACCTACAGCGGGTGCCCGGCGATGGACACGATCCGCGACGACGTGATCCTCGCGCTCACCGCCGCCGGCTTCGGCCAGGTCGAGGTGCGCCTGGTCCTCTCCCCCGCCTGGACGACGGACTGGATGTCGGATGCCGGCAAGCAGAAGCTGACCGAGTACGGCATCGCCCCGCCGTCCGGTCGCGCGGCCGTCTCATCCGGCACGATCCGCTTGGCGATCAGCGTACGCTGTCCGCGCTGCGGCTCGCTCGACACCCGCGAGACCTCCCGTTTCGGCTCGACGTCGTGCAAGTCGCTGTTCGAGTGCCGCGCCTGCCTCGAGCCCTTCGACCACTTCAAGGTGCACTGATGTCGCTGTTCACGTCCGCACGGGTCACAGCCCCGGCATCCGTTCCTCCGCTGCGAGCCACCGGCGAGCGCACCCGCGCGCGCTTCCACACGCTCACGGTGGAAGACGTCCGTCCGCTCACCGACGACGCGGTCGAGGTGACCTTCACTGTGCCGGCCGAGCTGGCCGACGACTACGACCACCTGCCCGGCCAGTACGTGGCGCTGCGCACGACGCTCGAGGGCACCGAGGTGCGCCGGTCGTACTCGCTCTGCCGGGCCCCAGAGCATCGCACAGACGGAACGCCCACCCGACTCAGCGTCGCGGTGAAGCGCGATGAGGGCGGCCTGTTCTCCACGTGGGCGCAGACGGGCCTGCACGCCGGCTTCGAGATCGACGTGATGAGTCCGCAGGGGACGTTCACCTCCGGACTCGACGACCTCGACCACAAGCACGTCGTCGGCATCGCCGCAGGCTCCGGCATCACGCCGCTGATGGCGCTCGCACACACCGTGCTCACCCGGTCGGCCACGTCACGCTTCACACTGCTGTACACGAACCGCTCGACGCTCGACGTGATGTTCCTCGAGGACCTCGCCGACCTGAAGGATCGCTATCCGACGCGGGTCACCCTCCACCATGTGCTCTCGCGCGAGCAGCGGACGGCACCGGTGCTCTCCGGCCGGATCGACGAGGAGAAGCTCCGCACGATCTTCGCCTCGCTGATCGATCCCGCCGACGTCGACGAGTGGTTCCTGTGCGGGCCGCTCGCGCTGGTCGACCTGTGCCGCGAGGTGCTCGCCGACGTCGGCGTCGCGCGCGAGCACATCCGCTTCGAGCTGTTCACGACGGGCGACGAGCCGCTGCGCACCGCCCGGCCCGTGACCGTGCGCGCGGGGGCGAAGACCTTCCGCATCGAGGTCAACCTCGACGGCGTCTCGTCGACGGTGGAGAGCCCGGTCGACGCGCACGAGTCGGTGCTGAACGCAGCCCTGCGCGTGCGCCCGGATGCGCCGTTCGCGTGTGCGGGCGGTGTCTGCGGCACCTGCCGCGCTCGCGTGATCGAGGGCAGCGTCACCATGACCGAGAACTATGCGCTCGAGCCGGACGAGCTCGACCGGGGCTATGTGCTCACCTGCCAGTCCCACCCGACCAGCGACCGCGTGGTCGTCGACTACGACGTGTGACCGGAGTCAACATGATCGATCTCACCATCGCCGATGACGTCGCCACGATCGTCCTGAACGCCCCGGCGAAGCTGAACTCTCTCGATGAGCAGGCGCTGCACGGCCTCGACGCCGCATACGCCGAGGCCGAGGCCGCGCGGGTCCGTGCCCTCGTGCTCCGCGGCGAGGGTCGGGCGTTCTGCGCCGGACGCGATATCTCGGGCGTCGATCCGCGAGATGACGACGTGCTGGGCTACCTCGGCGGACTCGTCACCCCGCTGCTGCAGCGCATGTCGCGGTTCCCTGCACCCACGTTCGCCGTCGCGCACGGCGCATGCCTCGGTGTCGGCCTCGGGCTGCTCATCGCCACGGACGTCGTCTACGTCGCGGAGTCCGCGAAGATCGGTTCGCCGTTCGCCGCGCTCGGAGCGACGCTGGACTCCGGCGGGCACGCACTGTTTCTGGAGCGCCTCGGCGCCCACAAGACCCTCGACCTGATCTACACAGCGCGGCTGATGAGCGGCTCCGAGGCGGTCGCGTCCGGTCTCTTCTCGCGGGTCTTCCCCGACGACGAGGTCGTCACGGCGACGACGGATGCCGCGGCCACGGCCGCACACGGAGCCACGGCCGCCTTCCTCGCCAGCAAGGAGCTCATCGCCCGGATCCGCGACGAGCGGTTGGCGCTGTGGGAGTCCGTCGACATCGAGAACGCCGCGCAGGCTGCACTCTGCGACACGGATGACTACCGCGAAGGCTTCGCCGCGTTCCAGCAGAAGCGGAAGCCGGAGTTCCGGGGGCGCTGACCTCCCCCTGCTCCCGATGCTCAGCGCACGATCTGACTCAAGATCGTCGGGTCGTTGATCTTGTCGTCCCGCGACAGCATCACGACCTTCGACACGATCTCGGCCGTGCGGGGGTCGTCGTCCACGAACGGGAGGAAGATGCGTCCGCGGTGCTGCGCGCTAACCGGGATGATGAACAGCGTGTTACCGGGGATCCGATGCACGGTTCCAGAGCCCAGGTGCACGGAGTACGTTCCGAGAGCACCCTTCACGCGCGCATGCTGACCGTCGACCTCGACATTCTCGAGTCCGAGCAGACGGCAGGTCTCGTCGACGAGGCGCCGTCTCATCTCGATGCTCGATTCCGATGCCTGCGGATCGACGCCGCTCGCGTGCGCGACCGAGACCACCAGGTCGAGATCCCGCATCGTCTCGGAGAAGACGCGGGGCGGAACCTCGGCCAGAGGGAGCGCCTTGTATGAGCCCGCGAGACCGAACCGAACATCATCGAGGGCGGTCTCCTCGACGTCTCCGGGGGTTCCCCAGCCTCCTGAGGCGTTGCAGAACGCTGTGATCTTCTCGTTGTGGAAAGTGCGCCCGTATCCGAGCCCGTAGTCCCTGACCCAGCCGCGGGCGAGGAACAACCCCGCTGCCCGCCGCGAGTCGAGTTGGTGGCCGACGTACCGACGAGAGGACATCCCCTGCTCCGCCTTCTCGTTCTCGTTGAGGAGGTACAGCTCGCGGAACAGTTGTTTGAACGGCTGCGGGCGCCCGCTGGTCATCACTGCGTGCTGCAGATCGGACCAGTCTCCGCTCGCCAGCAGATCGAGCGGATGTGCGATACGCAGTCCTCCGACAGCGCGGAACGTCGACTCGTCCGCACGGATGAGCTCGTCTCCTCCGGCGCTGAAGAATCCGACGCGGCCTTCGCCATCCACCATCACGATGTCGGACAGCATCCGACCGAGGATCGGGTGCGACTGCAGGAGCGTGAGCTCTTCCGCATGGATGACATCGCCGAGCACGCAGGCGGCCTCGAGCGAGGCGCGGACCCGCTGCGCCTGCTTCTTGAGGTCGCGCGCTCGGGTCGTCAGAGCGGAGATCGCCTCGGTCTTGCCGCTCTTGGCCGGTACGGCCGCCAGAGTCTTGCCGGCACGGTCGACGGTGATCTCGGGCATACCGAAGTCGTCGATCGTGAGGCTGACCGTCACATCGCCGTCGACGGCGGTGACCGGACCGCGGCTGAGGTCTTCATCCGCTCGAGCCTCCATCGCCCAGATCAGACGCTGCGGATCGCGATAGCCGGCGGTGCGGGCGAGGTTCTCCAACGCCGTGTGCACGGCCGCCGTCTCGGTCGCGCGGCGCTGGGGGCCGTTCGTCTTCCCCGTGCTGACGAACGCACGAAGAACCTCGTACCGACGGAGGAGTTCGTCAGGGTCGCCGCTCAGCGGCAGCAGACCGTAGGCGCGCACCGCATCCTGATGCCGCTTCTCGTGCATGCGGGTGAGCAATTCATCCTCGCTCACCGCACCGCGCAGGGCGTTGGTGAACAGCTCGGCCTGCTTGTGCTCGCCCGACGCCGACGCGTACTTCGAGGCTTTGAGCACCGGATCGAGTCGGTCGTCGCCCAGTTCGGCGTGCAGGCGGTGGAACCACTCGGCATCCGCGCAGCCCTTCTCACGATCCTCATCTGACACGGGTGTGCGCTGCTGGATCTCCCGCGACCGCTCATCGCGGATGCGCGCGCCGACGTGGTACGTGGCGACGGGGGTGTGCGCGTGGATCCACCAGACCGCGTCGGCGAAGCCGGGCCAGCCCAGATGTTGCTGGAACAGCTCCGCCCACTGCGGGGCGTAGAGCGCGGTCTCGATGATCCGGCTCTTCGGGACCTTCGATCCGACGAACGCGCGAGCGACGGATTCCGCGGTGTCGTCAGGACTCGGATGGTGGATGCGGACGAGGTGGGAGAACACCGCGTCCCGGTCGTCAGCGTAGAAGTTGCGTCGAGTGAACGGACGTCGTCCCAGAGTCCGCAGGACGTCGACCAGCGATTCCGCTCCCGTCACCCGCTGCAGCGACATCGCCATGACGGAATACGGCGTCTCTCGATCGCCGCGAGGCAGCTCGAGCGCGACCACGGTGCGCTGCACCTCTTCGACGATGGCCTGCGTCGCGGGTGGCGCACCGGTGATACCGCTGAATGCCTCGAAGGGATTGCGTCCGGCAGAACGGGGTGCGCACCGAATCGCGGGGCCGACGAAGACATGGTCGATGAGATCGGCCCGGGTCGCGACGCCACGCTCGAACGCCTCACGCACCACCGGAAGGGGGGGTCGGAACCGGAACGGCTGGTTGACGAACAGGGTGCGCAGGCCGCTGTATGGCGAGTCTCGCACCTCGACTTTCGGTTCGGCCCATTGGTCAGCCGACCCTTCCGGCTCGTCGACGAAGCGAAGCATCCGCCACAGGCGTTCGAGCTGTTGGTCATCGATCGACGCGGGGTCCAGATAGTCCGATGCCCCGAGGAAGAGCGAGCCATCCTCTCGAGGGTCTCGTCCGATTCTTTCGCCGCGATCATCGAATTCGATATTCCGCGGACCGATCAGCTGATCCGCCGGAAGCTCCGCCGCGGCGAGGGCGATCAGGTCGAGCACGGATTCTGCCCAGCTTGCTCGCCACTCTCGGCGAGCCAGGTGCCCGATCAACTCGAGTCGCAGCGAGATCGTGAGATCGCTGCGATCCCACCCGATGTCGCCCAGCACCTGCATGCCGCGCTCTCCCTGGTCGGCGCCCAGGAGCCTCAGCAGAACCAGCTCGACCCCGCCGTCGACGAGGTCGCCGCGGATCCGCTCCCACCAGGGATCCAGCAGTTCCGCCACCGGCATCGAGCCATCGGCGTTCCGTTGGATGCTGCGGATATTGGCGAGCAATTCCACGCCGCCGGGCGTCTGCACTTCCACGTTCGCGTGCTCGTCCAGCCACGCCCCCAGCGACAGCCAGATCCGCCGGGCACCCGGATGGTAGGCCGTCCATCGCGACGGCGGCGGCGCGGTGGGACGCACCGCCGGGGTGCGGTCCTCGACGCCGTAACGCAGGAGCACCGGACGGCTGTCCTCTTCCGGGGTCGCACCGCCGGCTTCGCCACCGACGTCGGGAGATTCCGCGGTCGCTGCGGTCTCGAGCCCCGCGATCTGGGCGAGTTCGTCTGCCGCCCGTCGCTGATCTGGCTTTCCTGCGCGCAATCGTGCGATCGTCGCCTCGAGGCTCTGCGGCGATTGCTTGAGCAGCAGGCGCAGGGCCGTCTTCCGGACATCGTCGGTCTTCCGGGTGAGTGCCTGCTCGAACGGCAGCGCCTCTTCGTCGGTGATCTCCTCGACATCCAGCGCACGACCCGCCTCCCAGCGCACCTGCGATGAGACATCGAGCGCGAGTGTCAGCAGCTGCGCGCGGTACCGCACCGGTTCCTTCGCGAAGCGCCGCGCCGCCGTGCGGCGCGCATCGGACGAAGTGCCCTCGAGATCGATCTCGTCAGTCGCAGAGTGGGCAGCCAGGAGGTCGGTGACGTCGGACCTCTGCACGTTCACGAGGCGCGGCGCGAGCATTCCGATGTCGACGTTCTGTCCCGCGGCCAGCACCTCCAGCCGTCGGACCAGCGTCGTCCGGACCCGGTCGGTGAACGGCATCGCCCCCTGACCCTCTCCGGCTTCCGCTGGCACGGTCGAGAGTGCCAGAGCGAACACGCGCAGGTCGCTGTCCGCCAGCGCGACCGACAGCGCCTCGGCTGCAGCAGGGTCTGCGACGTCGATGAGGACGCGGGCCGCGGCGATTCTGCGCCCCGCGTCGGCGTCGTCCAGGAGGGCGGATGCTGTGGCGACCGCCGTGCCGACGTCGCGCACCGCGAGAGTCCACAGTCCGAGGAACACCTCGACCGGCGTGGCGGAACGGAGCTGCTCGACGGTCGGCGCCGCACGCGTGAACCGCGCGAGTACCGCGAAGGCGTCGGCTGCCTGCGCCGCTCGGTCCACCTTCAGGTCTTCGCCCGTCCACTCGGCCAGTGCACGGACCGCGCTGGAGAATCGCACGAGGTTGTTCTCGACGATGACCTCCAGGAGGAGAGCGAGCGCATCGGGGTGCGCGAGGTCCATCGATTCGAGGATCGTCTGGCGCAGGCCTTCGGCACGACCGGCCTCGAGCAATCGACTGGCCACGAAGTCCCACATCTCACGATCTCTGCCGGCGAGCATCGCGAGGTATCCCTGGGTCGACGGTCCGCCGACCGCATGCGCGCCCGCGGCGCTGTCGATCAGCACCCGTCGAACGGCCGTGTTCCCGGCATCCATCGCCGACGCGAGCAGGTCTCCGAGCGGCAGGTTCTGCTCCAGGTGGAGCAGCCACGCAGCGTGCCACTCGACCGGCTGGGGGTAGTGCGTCGCGTGGCCGAGCAGAGCGACCAGGGTCGACCACCGGTATCCGCGGCTGCGCGCCGGATCGGATGACCGATATCCGCGGTGGGACCAGCCGCGGAGGTAGGGCCGCGACTGCGACCACACCCACCAGTCCGCGAGTTCGCTGGCCAGGGACGGCGCCAACGACTTGAACACCTTGGTCCGATCGCGTGTCGAGAGGTCGTCGAGTTCGGCAGCGATCGCGCCGGCCTCGCGCCGCACCTCCGGGTCGTGATGGCCGCTGCGGTCGTTCAAGTTCGCTTCGATGCGGCGGGCGAGGCGCGGAGTGCCCCACCCCTGAGCCCGGACGGGACGTCGCCCCTTGTCATCGCAAGAGCAGTATTTGCTCAGCTCGTCCTTGGCCTGTTCAGCGGTCAGCACTGGTTCCCTATCCCGTCAGGGCGACGAGCCGCACGAGCCGGAGGCGTGATTGCGGTTCGATCGTGATGATGTGGTCGAGGTCGGTGATGCGCGCATCGTCCAGGAAGACGAAGAAAAGTTCGTCGGTGAATGCCTCTACGGCTCGCGCGTAGGCAGTTTCCGCCGGCGGGGCCTCCGGTACAGCACGCGGCTCCCGACCGTAGCGCCCCGTTTCGGCACCCGCGACCAGGTCGGCGGGTGTGAGGATCTGCAGCACGGCTGACCGCGAGCGGTGCGCCTCGTACTCATCCAGCTGATGCTCGACGAGGATCCGCAACAGCGAGTGCAGCGAATGCGGGCCGTCCACCCCGGAAATCGTGAGGGGTTCGCCGACCGCGCGGCTTCCGAGCATGGCGGTCTCGACGATCATCCGACCATTCTGACACGCAGACTTCGACGCTCAGAGTCGCGGCCGTTGACGGGCGGTCGATCGCGGCCCACGCTGGATGACCGGTCGATCGAGGTTCGCGTAGTCGACGAGGATCGCCGCTTGCTCGGCTGGCCGGCACTCGGTCAGATAGAGCCTCTGCCCGCCGACGTACCGCGCGTTCTCCGTGGCATCGGGATCCGCCGGGAGCCCGTCGCGCGCCGACATCCGCCGGACGGACTCCGTGAACGGGACGTCGAGGAAGACCGACAGATCCCAGATGTCGATCAGTTCCGGGCGGTGCAGGAAGATGCCGTCGACGAGGAGGATGCTCCCCCGTGGAACGTCGAGCCGCGGACCGGTGAGGACTCGGTCGGAGTCGACGTCGTGCCCCACGGGCAGGTAGGTGCCGCGGCCGCGGCGGAACGGATCGATGACCTCCCGACGGAACCGCTCGTAGTCATACGAGTCCAGCCAGAAGCCCTCGGGAGAGTCTTTGCCGCGGCGGTAGCGGCGGGACCGAACATCGTGGAAGCCGTCGATCGAGACCCGCGCGACCGGGCGTGACGCCGGCATCCGTGCGGCCAGCTCATCCGCGAGCCGCGTCTTGCCGGATCCGTCGACGCCGTCGATCCCGACGATGAGGTTGGGACCCTCCGGTTCAGTGACCGGCATCAGCGCGACCAGCGTCGTCAGGAACTCCGTCCTCTGATCCACCCCGTGATCTCCTCTTCGCCGGTCTCCGATCGTGCCACACCTCCGCATGTCCGACCCTGGTGCGAGAATGCGGGAATGATGCTCTCGGAGCTCGTCTCCACGACTGATGAGGTCGCCGCCACGTCGTCGCGGCTGGCGAAGATCGATGCGCTCGCTCGGCTGTTGGCGACGTCGGAGCCGCAGGAGATCGCGCCACTCGTCGGGCTGCTTCTCGCGTCTCCGCGGCAGGGAAAGCTGGGGGTTGGATGGCGCGGGATCTCGGCTCTCGACGTTGCGCACGCCGCCGATTCCAGCCTGACCATCACCGATGTCGATGAATCGCTGGATGCTCTGGCCGCAGCGTCCGGCGCAGGTTCTGGCGCCTCCCGCAACAGCATCCTGAGCGCGCTCGCCGCCCGTGCGACCGCCGAGGAATGGGATTTCCTGACGCGTGCCATGCTCGGCGAACTGCGCACCGGCGCTCTCGGCGGAGTGGTGCTCGACGCGATCGCCCGAGCATCCGATCGCGCGGCAGCGACCGTGCGCCGCGCAGCCATGCTGTCCGGCGACCTCGGCGTGACGGCCCAGCTGGCACTCACGGGCAGTGTCGAGGAGCTCGAAGCCGTCGGCCTGCAGGTGGGGCGTCCGGTGCTGCCGATGCTGGCCGCCACGGCCGCGACGCCGACGGCGGCGCTGGAGATCACCGGCGAGGCGTCGGTGGAGTTCAAGCTCGACGGCGCTCGCATCCAGGTGCACCGTCACGGCGACGAGGTCGGCGTCTACACGCGCAGCCTTGCCGACATCACCCATCGCGTGCCGGAGCTCGTCGAGATCGTACGGTCTCTTCCGGCGCACGACCTGATCCTCGACGGCGAGACGCTGTCGCTCGACGAAGACGGCGGACCACGTCCGTTCCAAGAGACGATGTCCCGCTTCGGCGCCGACGTGGAGCGCGACCTCCTCCTTCGCCCGTGGTTCTTCGATGTGCTGCATGTCGACGGTCGCGACCTTCTCGACGAGCCCCTCTCGGTGCGGCTCGCCGAACTCGAGCGCGTCGCCCGTGAATGGCGGATGCCGGGAGTGGTCACGGCCGATGCGGCGGCCGCCGAGAAGCTCTCACGCGAAGCACTCGCCGCCGGGCACGAGGGCGTCGTCGTCAAGTCGATCGATGCGCCGTATGCCGCCGGACGACGCGGCAAATCGTGGGTCAAGGTCAAGCCCGTCCTGACGTACGACCTGGTGGTGCTCGCCGCCGAGTGGGGCTCGGGGCGTCGACGCGGGTGGCTGTCGAACCTCCACCTCGGCGCGCTCGACCCCGAAGGCGAGTTCGGAGAACCGGACGACTACGTCATGGTCGGCAAGACGTTCAAGGGGCTCACGGATGAGCTGCTGCGCTGGCAGACCGAGACTTTCCCGAAGTTCGAGACCCGCCGCACGCAGAGCACCGTCTTCCTGCGCCCCGAGATCGTCGTCGAGATCGCGATCGACGGGGTCCAGCGCTCCCCTCGGTATCCGGGAGAGATCGCGTTGCGCTTCGCGCGGGTGAAGGGCTATCGCGCAGACAAGCTGCCCGCCGATGCCGACACGATCCAGACCCTGCGAGCACTGCTCCGCGGGTGAGGTGACGCGTCAGGCCGAAGGCGGAAGCCCCAGGTCTTCCTCGCGCACGGTCCCCTGGAACGACCACGGGAAGTTGATCCACATGTCCGTGTCCTTCCAGGCGTAGTCGGGCTGGATGATCGTCGACGGCTTCGTGTAGATCGTGACCGAGCGCACATCCGCGCCCTTGTCCTTCAGCAGTTCCACGGCGAGCGCCAGCGTGCGACCGGAGTCGGCCACGTCATCGACGAGCAGCACCCGGCGCCCGTCGAGGTAAGCCATGTCGAGCTCGGGCGGAAGCACCTCCGGCGCATCGAGCACGGTTCCGATGCCCGTGTAGAACTCGACGTTGATCGCGCCGCAGTTCTTCGCGCCGAGGCCGTACGCGATGGCGCCGGCCGGAAGGAGCCCGCCGCGCGCGATCGCCACCACGACCTCCGGTTCGAAACCGCTGGCCACGATGTCGCGTGCGAGATCGCGCGTCGCCGCTCCGAACCCGTCCCAGGTGAGCGTCTCGCGCTCGGCAGTTGCATCAGTCATTCGCTTATTCTCCTGCACGACCGGTGGAATCGAGCCTGGCCCGTCAATCGAGTCTGGTCACTTCGACTGAGACGAACAGTTCGGACATGCTCGGTCCGGCGTACACGCCGCGTAGCGGAGCGACATCCGAATAGTCGCGACCGTGCCCGACGTAGACATGCGATTCGCCGATCTCGGCGAGGTTCGTCGGGTCGTATCCGTGCCACTCCCCCGAATACCACTCCACCCAGGCGTGGGATTCGCCGATCACCGGCTGACCGACGGGCGCGGTCGGGTCGGGATGCAGGTATCCCGAGACGTAACGCGCCGGGATGCCCACCTCACGCAGCACCCCGAGAGCGACGTGCGCGATGTCCTGGCAGACTCCGGAACGCGCGTGCCAGGCGTCGCGAGCAGTGGAGTTCACCCCGGTCACGCCGCTCTGATACTCCATGGCCTCGCCGATGGTTCGGCAGATGCCGAGCGCGACCTCATCGATCGTCCCGCCGCCGGATCGAGCAGTGACCGCGAGCTCCAACAGCTCCTCATCCGGCGCGGTGGCCGGAGTCTGCACGACGCACTCCGACAGCGACAACGACTTCGGGATGAGCGCCGCGAGCTCGTCCCAGTCGAGCGTCCTCGCGGTCTGCGGCACCGCGCGCACATCCACGACGCTCGTCGCGGTCACCGACAGCAGCCGGTGGGGTGTGAGCACCTCGAAGGTCGACACCCGCGTATCCCAGTAGTCGGCGTACGAATGCTGGGTGGCCGGCGGAGAGATCTCCAGATTCGCCTGCAGCACGAACTGGCCTTCGCGGGAGTACGGCAGCATCCGCGCCTCGTTGTACGAGGCGGTCGCCGGCTGCTCGTACCGATACCCGGTCCTGTGCACGATCCGCAGCCGACTCACAGCGCCTCCCCGATCCACACCGGCATCGCGCTCGACGGGAAGTAACGCTCTCTGATCGCATCGCTCGCCAGCGACATGCCCGCCTGAACCTCTTCCATGCTCTCCGACAATCGCAGCGCGATATCGGCGACAGGGAGGTATTCCAGCTCCGAGCGCATCCTCCCCAGCACACGATGGGCGCGGTCGGGCGCTCCGAACGCACTCGCCGGGTCGATACCGCGCAGACACTCCTCCGCCTGGAGCACGCTGGAGAGCACCGACCTCGGGAACAGCCGGTCCACGAGTAGGAACTCCACAGCGGATGCCGCCGTCGGCACCGCACGATGACTGCGCAGATGCGCTTCGTACGCCCCGCAACTGCGGAGCAGCGTCGTCCAGCTCGGGCCTCCGGCATCCGTCAGCGATCGCGTCGCCAGCAGTCGCGCGGTCATGTCGGCGCGTTCGATCGATCGGCCGAGCACGAAGAACTGCCAGGCCTCGTCGCGGCTCGTCGACGAGTCGACGACTCCGAAGGCGAGCGCTGACCTGTCTCGCACCCAGCGGAAGAACGGGTGCGTCTTGTCGGACGCGACCCACCGCGGCATCCGTGCGTTCGATTCGTTGAGCGTCTCCCAGAGATCGGTCGAGATGATCTCCCTCGCGCGGCGCGCGTTCTCGCGGGCTGCGGCGATGGAGTGCGCGATGGATGCGGAGTGTTCGCGGTCGAGGGCGAGCAGACGCACCACGTCGTCGCGACCCACCGCGCTTTCGTCGGCGACGGTCGCCCCCATCACCGACAGCAGGGCACGGCAGGCCGTGTCCTCCTCGACCCAGGGGTCCTCCAACAGAAGCTGCAGGTGCACGTCGAGGATGCGGGCGGTGCCGTCTGCCCGTTCGATGTACCGGCCGATCCAGAACAGCGCCTCGGCGATACGGCTCAGCATGTCGCCTCCCCTGTCCGGGCCTGTTGCTGCTGCTGTTGTTGCTGCTGGTGATGCCGGGCCGGAAGGTCTTCATCCTGCGGCGACGACAGGAAGGGCGGCGACTCTCCGCGAACGGGCGCGACGACCGCGATGGCACCGGTGGCGAGCGAGACCTCGGCGGATGCCGGATCGGAGAGATCGACCGTGGAGGTCGGTCCGGTGAGCAGCGAGGGATCGAGGACCCACGTGTCCTTCGACCCGCCGCCCTGACTCGAATTCACCACGAGCTGCCCCTCGGGCAGCGCGACCCGCGTGAGTCCGCCCGGCAGCACCCAGATGTCCTGCCCGTCGTTCACCGCGAACGGCCGCAGATCGACATGCCGCGGCCGGAAGCCGTCTTCGACGAGCGTCGGGATCGTCGACAGCTGCACGACGGGTTGGGCGATCCATCCGCGCGGATCCGCGCGGAGGCTGGCGCGCAATTCGTCCAGCGTCGCGCGCGACGCATCCGGTCCGACGACCAGTCCCTTCCCGCCCGAACCGTCGACGGGTTTCACGACGAGCTCGTCGAGGCGGTCGAGGACTTCTTCGAGCGCACCAGGATCCTCCAGCCGCCAGGTGTCGACGTTCGGCAGCACGGGCTCTTCCCCCAGGTAGTAGCGGATGAGGTCAGGGACGTAGGTGTAGACGAGCTTGTCGTCGGCGACGCCGTTGCCGATCGCGTTGGCGAGCGTGACATTGCCGAGCCTGGCCGCGAGCATGAGACCCGGTGCCCCCAGCACGGAATCGGGCCGGAAGTGCTGCGGATCCAGGAACTCATCGTCGACCCGCCGGTAGATCACATCGACACGAGTCGGCCCGGCGGTGGTGTGCATCCACACACGCCCTCCGGAGCAGAACAGATCTCTCCCCTCGACCAGCTCGATGCCCATCATCCGCGCCAGCAGCGTGTGCTCGTAGTAGGCGGAGTTGTAGACGCCGGGTGTCAGCACCACGACCGTCGGGTCGTCGACGCCGGCGGGCGCCGCCGCGCGAAGGGCCTGCAGCAGCCGGCCCGGATAGTCGACCACCGGCCGCACGCGCAGACTGGTGAACAGTTCGGGCAGCGTCTGCGCCATGACGCGCCTGTTCGCGAGCACATAGCTGACGCCGCTCGGCACGCGCACGTTGTCTTCGAGGACTCGCCATGCACCCTTCTCGTCCCGGATCACGTCGATCCCGGCGACGTGGATCCGCACACCGTTCGCCCCGACGATGCCGGCCGCCTGGCGATGGAAGTGCGACGACGTGCTGATCAGCGACGCCGGGATCACTCCGTCGCGCACAGCATGCTGCGGACCGTAGACGTCTGCGAGGAACGCCTCGAGCGCCCGCACCCGCTGCTTCACCCCGGATTCGACCGACATCCAGTCATCGGCCGCGATCACCCGGGGAACGACGTCCAGAGGGAACGGCCGTTCCTCGCCGGCGAAGTCGAAGGTCACGCCCTGGGCGAGATACGAGCTGGCCAGAGCATCCGTCCGCGCTCGCAGCTCGGCATCGTCCATGCCGGCGAGCGCGGGATACATGTCCTTGTAGGGGACGCGCACATTCTCCTGTCCGGGTGAAGGCTCCGCGAGGAACATCTCGTCCCACGGTTCTGCCCCGCTGCGCCTCGCAGATCGGCGTGAGGTGTATCCGTTGAACAGCGACTCCATTTTCGGAATCCTTCCGCGGCGTGGTTTCCGTCGTGTTTCCGGGCGAAGACGGGCCCGCGTCGAGGACGGCACGCGGTAGAGTCGTACAGTCCGGCGCCTCCGCGCCGGTGCCTGAAAAAGAGGCACGAAGCACCCCGCGCAGTGGCGAGGGCGAGACACATACGGATCCTTCACTCTCCGTCCCTGTCTCGAAAGGCATCATCATGCCCACTGTCTCCGCGCACGTCGCACTCACACTCGCCCAGCACATCGATGCCGTGTTCGGCGTGATGGGCAACGGCAACGCCTACTTCCTCGACGCGATCGAGACGCAGACGGATGCCGTCTTCACCGCCGTCCGCCACGAGCAGGGCGCCGTCGTCGCCGCCGATGCGCACTTCCGGGCCTCCGGCCGCATCGCCGCCGGCACTTCGACCTACGGCGCCGGCTTCACGAACACGCTCACCGCCCTGGCCGAGGCGGTGCAGGCGCACGTCCCCCTCGTGCTCGTCGTCGGCGACGAGCCGACCTCGGGACCGCGCCCGTGGGACGTCGACCAGATTGCGCTCGCGTCGGCCGTCGGCGCCCGCACGTACACCGTCGGACAGATGGATGCTGCCGCCACCACCGTCATCGCGATCGAGCACGCCCTGACCTATCGCGTGCCCGTGGTACTCGCGATCCCCTATGACGTCGCGTCGCTCGAAGCAGGACCCGTCGCGGACGCGCCGGCGCCCCGCCTTCCCGCGCCCCTCGCTCCCAAGGGAGAGTTCGCGGAGGGCATGCTCGACGAGATCGCCGACGCGCTCCGCACCGCGGAGCGTCCGTTCCTGCTCGCCGGCCGCGGCGCGTGGCTGGCCGGCGCGAGCGCTGCACTGGGCGAGATCGCCGAGCGCACCGGTGCCCTCACCGCATCGTCAGCGCTGGGGCGCGGGGTCTTCCCCGACGGCCGCTACGACCTCGGGGTGACCGGCGGCTTCGGCGCGGACGGGGCGATGGAGCTGATCCGCACCGCCGACGTCGCCGTGGTGTTCGGCGCCTCGTTGAACCAGTTCACGATGCGTTTCGGCGAGCTGTTCGCCCCGGGGACGCGCGTGTTCCAGATCGACATCGCCCCCGCGGCCACGCACGCGCACATCGGCGGGTTCGTCCGGTCCGACGCCCGGGTCGCGGCCGAGGCCATCGCGGAGCGCCTCGGCGCAGCATCCACTTCCCCCATCCCCGCCGGCGCGCACAACTTCGGAGGCACCCCTCGACTCGCCGGGTCGGCCGCGACCTCAGGCGGCGTGTCGGCCGACGGCTCCGAAGCTGTGCCCGCCCGCCCCTGGCGCGAGACCGTCGATGTGGCATCCGCCCGGTCCTACGACGCCGGTGACGAGCTCGCCGCCGACGGACGCCTCGACCCGCGATCGGCCGCCCGCCGCATCGCCGAGCTGCTGCCGGAGGATCGTGTGGTCGTCTCGGACGGCGGACACTTCATCGGCTGGGCGAACATGTACTGGCCGGTCGCATCGCCCGACCGCATGATGATGATCGGCACCGCGTTCCAGTCGATCGGACTGGGCTGGCCGAGCGTCGTCGGGGCCGCCCTCGCCCGGCGCGATTCCACGGTCGTGCTGACCTCGGGTGACGGCGGCGGGCTGATGGCCATCGCCGATCTCGAGTCCGCCGTGCGCGCGGCGGGCGGGCGCGGGATCGCCGTGGTCTGGAACGATGCCGCCTACGGCGCAGAGGTGAACCTGTACGGACTCAAGGGGCTCGCCGAGGGACCGATGCGCATTCCGGAGGTCGACTTCGCCGCCTTCGGCGCGGCGGTCGGAGCGGAAGGCGTCGTGGTCCGCACGCTCGCCGACCTGGATCGCCTGGCGACCTGGACGGAAGAGGATGCCGCGACTCGCCGCTTCCTGCTGCTCGACCTCCGCATCTCCGGCGACGTGATCGCGCCGTACCAGCAGGAGATCATCCGCGTGAACTCCTGACGACGCAGCATCCGCCGCTCCCGTGGCAGTTGCTGCGGGTTCGAGGTCACTCAACCCGCGACAACTGCCACGGGAAGCCTCACTCGGCCGCGCCGTAGTCCGGGAGCTCCTGCAGCGTCCAGGTGTTGCCGTCGGGGTCGTCGAACGTCACGAAGCGACCCCAGCCCTGCTCGTCGACCCCCTGCGCGTCGACGCCCACGCCACGCAGATGCGCGAGCGCCTCATCGGCATTGGGCACCACGACCTGGATCGTGTTCTGCTGCCCGGGCTCGAGATCGATGCCGAGTCCTGTGCCGAACGCGATCGAGCACGCCGATCCCGGCGGGGTCATCTGCACGAAACGCATGCCGTCGAACGGTGTCTGATCGTGGTCGGCGTTGAAACCCACCTTCACGTAGAAGTCCTTCGCACGGTCGACATCCGTCACCGGCACGAAGATGAGCTCGATCTTCCAGTCCATCACGCACTCCTCCTGGCAGGCGCCGTCGCCCGTCCGCGACCACGGTACGACGAACGCGCCACCCGGCGCCAGGGTCTTGTACATCCCTGGCGAGCCGCGCGTCGTTCAGGTCGCCGGAACGAAGGCCCCGTCCAGGAACGCGGCGAGCTCGTCGACCCCGTCGAGTGGAAGGATCGCGGCGACGTACTGATCCGGACGCACGACGATCACGACACCGTCGCGCGACAGCTCCCGCGCCTCGAAGATGTCGGTCTCGGTCCACTTCGACGGCCCGGCCGCGTACACCTTCTCCCAGTCGGTGAGGCCGAGCGGCCCGGTCTTCGGCTGGAACAGCGCCGGGGCCGACGTGACCTCGATCTCCTCATATCCCTGCTGGTACACGGCCTTCACGTCGAAGACCGCGTCGGCATCGGCATCCGCCCGCGTGAAACGCGCGAACAGCGGCGCCGACTGCTCCGCCCATGCGGCCAGCCCCTCGCCGGTCCGGTCGCCGAAGGCGTAGACGCGCCAGCGTCCGTCGGCCCTCGCGTGGTGTCCGAGGTGGACCACGTTGCCGTCGCCCACACGGATGACTTCCGCCGACTTGAACCGCTTGCCCAGCGGGTACCCGACCGCCAACGACTGATGCGCCTCGGAGCCGGTGATCATCGACGACGTGTACTGCGTCATGAAGCCGGAGGGGAACTCGGCGGTCGCCAGGTAGTAGGTCGCCAGCTCGGTCGGGTCGGAGATCTCGCCGGGCTTGCGTGCCATCAGCGTCGACCACTCACGGTCGAAGTCGATCAGCTGCTGCGCGACCGGGCGACGCTCGGCGCCGTACGTGGCCAGCAGGGTCTCGGGCGCGAGGCCCGTGAGTACCGAGCCGAGCTTCCAGCCGAGATTGAACCCGTCCTGCATCGACACGTTCATGCCCTGGCCGGCCTTGGCGCTGTGGGTGTGGCACGCATCACCGGTGAGGAAGACGCGCGGCGTGCGCCCCGACTCCTCGAGCACGTCGTCGAAGCCGTCGGTCACCCGATGCCCGACCTCGTACACGCTGTGCCAGGCGACCTGCTTCACGTCGATCGAGTACGGATACAGGATGTCGTTGGCCTTGCGGATGATCTCCTCGATCGGCGTCTGCCGCACGCGGTGATCGTCGTCTTCGGCGACCTCGCCGAGGTCGATGTACATCCGGCTGAGGTACCCGCCTTCGCGCGGGATGTGCAGGATGTTGCCCGCCTGCGAGTTGATCGCGCACTTGGTGCGCCAGTCCGGGAAGTCGGTGTTCACCAGCACGTCCATGACGCCCCACGCGTGCGCGGCGCTGCCTCCGACGTGTGTGCGACCGATCGCCTGCCGCACCCCGCTGCGGGCGCCGTCACACCCGGCGACGTACTTCGCGCGGATGGTCTGCTCCTCACCTGCGCGCTCCCCCGCCACGTGGCGGACCCGGACTTCGACGGGGTATTCGCCCTCGTCGTGCACCGTGAGTCCCACGAACTCCACCCCGTAGTCGGGCGTGATCCGGCCGGGGCCGTCGGCTGCGGCCTCGGCGAAGTAGTCGAGCACCCGCGCCTGGTTGACGATGAGGTGCGGGAACTCGCAGATGTCGTACGCGTAGTCGGCGGTGCGGGTGGTGCGGACGATCTCGCGGGGGTTCTCCGGGTTCGGGCTCCAGAAGTTCATCCACCCGATGTTGTACGCCTCGGCGACGATGCGCTCCGCGAAGCCGAAGGCCTGGAAGGTCTCGACGCTGCGCGGCTGGATGCCGTCGGCCTGGCCGAGCACGAGCCGTCCTTCACGTTTCTCGATGATGCGCGTCGAGACACCCGGGTACTGCGACATCTGGGCGGCGAGCAGCATCCCGGCGGGGCCGGAGCCGACGATCAGGACGTCGACCTCGTCGGGGAGGTGGGCCGGTCGATCCGCTCCGAGACCGGCGGCGTCCTGCACACGCGGATCCCCGGAGACGTACCCGTGGTGGTGGAACTGCATCGTCGTCGATTCCTTCCGGACTGCGGTGTCGGGGTGCTGCGTCAGCTCTTGCCATCGGAACTCGCGTGTTCTATATTCGAACAGACAGTTCTACTATTGAACACAGCTTATTCGCGACCGCCGACAGACGCAAGGAGCAACCGATGGCCGACGACGCCTCGCCCGCATCGCAGACGCTGAGCCGCGGCATCCGGATCCTCGAGATCCTCGCCGATGCCGCGCGTCCGCTCGCCATCGACGAGGTCGCCGCCCGCCTGGGAGTTCATCGGTCGATCGCCTACCGGCTGCTGCGCACGCTCGAACACCATGGCCTCGTGATCCGTGACGCCGGCGGCGGGGTCAGCCTGGGAGCGCGGATGGCGGCTCTCGCCGCGGGTGTGGCACCCGATCTGCAGGCCGAAGCACTCCCCGAACTCACTGCGATCGCGAACGAGCTGGGCATGACGTGCTTCCTCGCGGTGCTCGACGGCGAGGACTGCATAACACTGGCGAGTGTGGAGCCTCGGCACGCCATCGCGAGCGTCGCGCAGCGCCCTGGCGCCCGGCATCCGGTCACGATCGGCGCTCCGGGGAAGGCGATCCTCGCGCAGGTCCCGGTGGACGAATGGCCCGCCGGCACGTCCGCCGAACTGCGCCGCGATGTCGATCTGACCCGTGAACGCGGGTACGGGACGAGCCACGACGAGGTCATCCCGACGGTGCAGTCGGTGGCCGCGCCCCTCGCGCTTCGAGGTCGCCGCCCCGCCGCCATCGCCGTGGTGCACGTCGCGACGACGCTCGACGACGCCGCGATCGCCGCGCGCCTGCAGCGCTCCGCCGCGGTCATCCGCGACGCCCTCGACGGCTGAACAGCACCGCTCCCGTGGCAGTTCGTGTGGGTGCCACGGCGGCAACCCGCAGAAAGTGCCACGGGAGCGGTGAAAGGAACCGGATCAGACCTTCGCGAGACCGCGGATCGGGCTGACCGACTGCTCCTCTTCGTGGTCGGGACCGAGCGGGATGCCGGAGCGGTCGCGCAGCAGCAGCGTCGCGACCAGTCCGAGCACCGTCATGCCGGCGAGGTACCAGGTCACCGCCTGCGTCGAGCCGGTCGCCTTCACGATCGCGGTCGCGATGGTCGGAGCGAAGGCCCCACCGGCGATGGCGCCGATCGCGTACGAGATCGACACACCCGAGAAGCGGATGCTGGCGGGGAACAGCTCCGTGTACAGCGCCGCCTGCGGGCCGTAGGTGAATCCGAGCCCGATCGTCAGGATCGCGAGGCCGGCGAAGAGGAGTCCGATCTCACCGGTGTTGACCAGCGGGAAGAGCGTGAACACGCCGACGAGCTGCAGCACCCAGCCGATGAGGTACGTCGTGCGGCGGCCGATGCGGTCGCAGATCCATCCCGCCAGGAGCGTCGTGATCAGCCAGGTGACGGCCGAGCCCGCGACCGCCCACAGCACCGGACCGCGCTGCAGGCCGATCGGGCCCTCGGGGTTCGTCGCGTAGCCCTGGATGTATCCGCCGGTGGTCATGTAGCCGACGGCGTTGTTGCCGGCGAAGACGAGTGCCGCGATGATCACGAGCAGTGCGTGCTTGCGGAACAGCTGCACGATCGGCATCTGCGCCTTCTCCTTGCGGGCGGCGAGCTCGGCGAACACCGGGCTCTCCTCGACCTTGCGGCGCACGTAGTAGCCCACCAGGATCAGCACGACGCTGAGCAGGAACGGCACGCGCCAGCCCCAGGCCAGGAACTGGTCTCCTGGAGCGACCACGGTCATCAGTGCCATCACGCCCGAGGCGAGCAGCAGGCCGAGCGGCACACCGATCTGCGGGGCAGCTCCGAAGATCCCGCGCTTCTGCCGCGGGGCGTGTTCGACGGCCATCAGCACCGCGCCGCCCCACTCGCCACCGGCCGAGATGCCCTGGAGGATGCGCAGCAGGATGAGGAGGATCGGCGCCGTCATGCCGATGGCCTCATAGGTCGGCAGGATGCCGATGAGGGCGGTCGCGACGCCCATCATGATCAGCGTCCACATGAGGACGGTCTTGCGACCGAACTTGTCGCCGAAGTGACCGGCGAGGAACGCGCCCAACGGCCGGAAGAGGAAGCTCAGGCCGACCGTGATGAACGCGATGACCTGCTCGGCATCCTTGCCGAAACCGGAGAAGAACAGTTGCCCGAACACCAGGCCGACCGCGGTGGCGTAGATGAAGAAGTCGTACCACTCCACCGTGGTCCCGACGACGGTGGCGAAGACGACGCGACGACGATCGGCCGCTGTCGCGATGGTTCCGGTGGGCGTGAACCCACCCTGTGACTGCCCACTCATGGGGTGTCTCCTTTGGTTGTGACCGCATTGTCACGGCGTGCAGCGGGACGTGAATCCGGACCGCTTGCCGAGGGGTGAACCGATGATATATGATTTCGAATACGACGCACAAGGCGTCTCGCAGGACAACGCAGACGAGCGCAAGGAGGCGCACCGTGACGGACGCCATCACCCGCCCCGGCAAGATCATCGCCATCCATCTGAGCTACGCCTCTCGTGCCGATCAGCGCGGACGCCGCCCCGCTGCTCCCTCCTACTTCTTCAAGCCGGCCAGCTCCGTCGGCGTCTCCGGCGGCACCGTCGAGCGCCCTGCCGGCACCGAGCTGCTGGCCTTCGAGGGTGAGATCGCGCTCGTGATCGGCACCGCCGCGCGCCGCGTATCACTCGCAGATGCCTGGGCCCACGTCGGGTGGGTCACCGCCTCCAACGACCTCGGCCTCTACGACCTGCGCGCGAACGACAAGGGCTCCAACGTCCGCTCGAAGGGCGGCGACGGCTACACGCCGCTCGGCCCGGAGCTCATCGACGCCCGCACCGTCGACCCCGCCGCCCTGCGCGTCCGCGCCTGGGTCAACGACGACCTCCGCCAGGACGACACGACCGCCGGCCTCATCTTCCCGCTGGCGCAACTCGTCGCCGACCTCTCGCAGCACTTCACCCTGGAGCCCGGCGACGTCATCCTCACCGGAACCCCGGCAGGATCATCGGTGATCGTCCCCGGCGACGTGGTCGAGATCGAAGTGGATGCCCCGGATGCCGCAGGCGCGCCGACCACCGGCCGCCTGGTCACGACGGTGACGCAGGGCGACGTGCCCTTCGACGGCGCGATCGGTTCGCTCCCCGCAGTGGACGACCTCCAGCGCACCGAGGCCTGGGGTTCGGCCGAGGCCGCAGGGCTCACCAACCACCCGGTTCCTGAGCGAGCGCAGCGAGACGAAGGACCTGAGCGAGCGCAGCGAGACGAAGGAGCTGAGCGAGCGCAGCGAGACGAAGGGCTCTCCCCCGAACTCCGCGCCAAGCTCCTCGAAGCGCCAACCGCCGGGCTCTCCGCCCAGCTGCGCAAGCGCGGACACCACTCGTGCTTCATCGACGGCGTCTCGGCGAACATCGCCGGTACGAAGATCGTCGGCACCGCGAAGACGCTGCGCTTCGTGCCCTTCCGCGAAGACCTGTTCACATCCCACGGCGGCGGATACAACGCGCAGAAGCGCGCGTTCGACGCCGTGAACGAGGGCGAGATCATCGTGATCGAGGCCCGCGGCGACGCCACGACCGGCACGCTCGGCGATATCCTCGCCCTGCGCGCCCGCACTCGCGGCGCGGCCGGCGTGATCACCGACGGTGGCGTGCGCGACTTCGACGCCGTCGCCGAGATCGGTCTTCCCGTCTTCTCGCAGGGCGCGCACCCCTCGGTCCTCGGCCGCAAGCACGTGCCGTGGGACGTCGACGTCACGATCGCCTGCGGCGGAGCATCCGTGCAGCCCGGTGACATCATCGTCGGCGACAGCGACGGGGTGATCGTCATCCCGCCGTCGCTCGTCGACGAGGTCGTCGACGCCGCGCTCGACCAGGAGGTCGAAGACGCCTGGATCGCCGAGCAGGTGGCGGCGGGGCATCCGGTCGACGGCCTTTTCCCGATGAACGCCGAGTGGCGCGCACGGTACGCCGAGGCCCGGAAGTGAGCACTGTGTCGGAGGCCAGCAAGTCGGAGCAGGCGTACGCCTGGATCCGCTCGCGCATCGCGGCCCACGCGTTCGGCCCCGGATACCGCCTCGTGCTCGGCCCGATCGCCGAAGAACTCGGCATGAGCGTCGTACCGGTGCGCGAGGCCATCCGCAGGCTCGAAGCCGAGGGACTGGTGACCTTCGAGCGCAACGTCGGTGCACGGGTGACGCTCGTCGACGAGAGCGAATACGCGCACACCATGCAGACGCTCGGACTCGTCGAAGGCGCGGCCACCGCGCTCTCCGCTCCCCTGCTCGACGACGACGCGATCGCCCAGGCCGCAGAGGTCAACGAACGGATGTCGCGACTGCTCGAGCACTTCGACGCGCACGCCTTCACCGAGCTGAACCGTCAGTTCCACTCCGTGCTCTTCGAGCCGTGCCCCAACCCGCACCTGCTCGACCTCGTGCATCGCGGGTGGGCTCGACTGTCCGGCATCCGCGACACGACGTTCGCCTACGTGCCCGGTCGTGCCCAGCACTCCGTCGACGAGCACGCCCAGATCCTCGAACTCATCCGCGAGGGCGCAGAGCCCCTCGAGATCGAGCTCGCCGCCCGCAACCACCGTTGGCGCACGAGGGACGCGTTCCTCGATGCGCTGCACGCCCGTTCCGCCCACGCCACAGGAGAAGCCTCATGACCGATTCGCGCATCCCCGCCGACCTTCCTGACCACATCCAGCACTACATCGACGGCGCGTTCGTCGACTCGGTCGACGGCGACACGTTCGACGTCCTCGACCCGGTGACGAACCAGACGTACACGACCGCCGCCGCCGGCAAGAAGGCCGACATCGAGCTGGCCGTGGCCGCAGCGAAGCGCGCGTTCGAAGAAGGACCGTGGCCGCGGATGCTG
The DNA here is from genome assembly GCF_051294855.1 of Microbacterium sp. PMB16. Lineage (GTDB taxonomy): Bacteria > Actinomycetota > Actinomycetes > Actinomycetales > Microbacteriaceae > Microbacterium. The sequence goes on along the minus strand of NZ_CP145908.1, from coordinate 2,536,206 downwards.
CCACGCGAGCGCTCCCGCGTGCTGCACAAGATCGCCGACATCGTGGAGTCCCGCGACGCCCGCCTCGCCGAGCTCGAGTCGTACGACTCCGGCCTGCCGATCACGCAGGCGCTGGGCCAGGCCCGCCGCGCGGCCGAGAACTTCCGCTTCTTCGCCGATCTGATCGTGGCGCAGTCGGACGATGCCTTCAAGGTGCCCGGTCGCCAGATGAATTACGTCAACCGCAAGCCGATCGGCGTCGCCGGCCTCATCACCCCGTGGAACACCCCGTTCATGCTCGAGTCGTGGAAGCTCGGCCCCGCGCTCGCGACCGGCAACACCGTCGTGCTCAAGCCCGCCGAGTTCACGCCGCTGTCGGCATCCCTCTGGGCAGGCATCTTCGAAGAGGCAGGACTCCCGCAGGGCGTCTTCAACCTCGTGAACGGCCTCGGCGAGGACGCCGGCGACGCTCTGGTGAAGCACCCCGACGTCCCGCTCATCTCGTTCACCGGGGAGAGCTCGACCGGTCAGCTGATCTTCGGCAACGCCGCTCCGTTCCTCAAGGGTCTCTCGATGGAGCTCGGCGGCAAGTCCCCCGCCGTCGTCTTCGCGGATGCCGACCTCGAGGCCGCCGTCGACGCCACGATCTTCGGCGTCTTCTCCCTCAACGGCGAGCGCTGCACGGCGGGATCGCGCATCCTCGTCGAGCGTTCGATCTACGAGGAGTTCGTGGAGCGTTACGCCGCGCAGGCGAAGCGCGTCAAGGTCGGCTACCCGCACGACCCGGCCACCGAGGTCGGCGCACTGGTACACCCGGAGCACTACGACAAGGTGATGAGCTACGTCGAGATCGGCAAGACCGAGGGGCGCCTCGTCGCGGGCGGCGGACGCCCGGAGGGCTTCGAGGAGGGCAACTTCGTCGCACCGACCGTGTTCGCCGACGTCTCCCCCGACGCTCGCATCTTCCAGGAGGAGATCTTCGGTCCGGTCGTCGCGATCACGCCGTTCGACTCCGATGACGAGGCGCTGTCGCTCGCGAACAACACGAAGTACGGCCTCGCCGCCTACATCTGGACCAACGACCTGAAGCGCGCGCACAACTTCGCGCAGTCGGTCGAAGCCGGCATGGTGTGGCTGAACAGCAACAACGTGCGCGACCTCCGCACCCCGTTCGGCGGTGTGAAGGCCTCCGGTCTCGGTCACGAGGGCGGCTACCGCTCGATCGACTTCTACACCGATCAGCAGAGCGTGCACATCACCCTGGGCGGCGCGCACAACCCGACCTTCGGCAAGAACTGACGTTGCTCGACTGACTTAGCAAGGACGCTGACATGACCGACCGCGAAGACATGACCCTCACCTCTGCCGGCTACTACGTCTCCCAGGAGGCGCCGATCCGCACCGAGAACCCCATCGCGACGCCGCAGAACACCCCGCCCGACATCCTGCGCTGCGCCTACATGGAGCTCGTCGTCACCGACCTCGCGGCATCCCGCCAGTTCTACGTCGACGTCCTCGGGCTCTACGTGACCGAGGAGGACGACGAGGCGATCTACCTGCGCTCGACCGAGGAGTTCATCCACCACAACCTCGTGCTGCGGCGGGGCCCGATCGCCGCGGTCGCCGCGTTCTCGTACCGGGTCAGGGCCGCAGAAGACCTCGACCGCGCGGTCGAGTTCTACACCGAGCTCGGCTGCGATGTGCGCCGCAACCCGGACGGATTCGTGAAGGGTGTCGGCGACTCGGTGCGCGTGGTCGACCCGCTCGGCTTCCCGATCGAGTTCTTCCACCAGTCCGACCACGTCGAGCGGATGTCGTGGCGTTACGACCTCCACATCCCCGGAGAGCTCGTACGGCTCGACCACTTCAACCAGGTCACCCCCGATGTTCCCCGCGCCGTGAAGTTCATGCAGGACCTCGGCTTCCGCGTGACCGAAGACATCCAGGACGACGAGGGCACGGTCTACGCCGCGTGGATGCGCCGCAAGCCCACCGTGCACGACACCGCCATGACCGGCGGCGACGGTCCACGCATGCACCACGTCTGCTTCGCGACGCACGAGAAGCACAACATCCTCGCGATCTGCGACAAGCTCGGCGCACTCCGCCGTTCGGATGCGATCGAACGCGGCCCCGGCCGCCACGGCGTGAGCAACGCGTTCTACCTGTACCTGCGCGACCCCGACGGCCACCGCGTCGAGGTGTACACGCAGGACTACTACACCGGCGACCCCGACAACCCGGTGATCACGTGGGACGTGCACGACAACCAGCGCCGCGACTGGTGGGGCAACCCCGTCGTCCCGTCCTGGTACACCGATGCGTCGCTCGTGCTCGACCTCGACGGCAACCCGCAGCCGGTGGTCGCCCGCACCGACAGCTCCGAGATGGCCGTGACCATCGGCGCCGACGGGTTCTCGTACACCCGTGCGGATGAGGGCGAGAAGAAGCTGGGCAACCAACTGTGACCCTGTCGCAAGAAGTCATCGCAGAGATCGCGGCGGAGCTCGCGGAGGCCGACCGCACGCACTCGGTGATCCCGCGCATCACGGCCCGATACCCGGATGCCGTGATCGAGGACTCCTACGCGATCCAGGGTGTGTGGCGTGACTCGCAGATCGCGGCGGGGCGACGGCTCGTCGGGCGCAAGATCGGCCTCACCTCCAAGGCGATGCAGCAGGCCACCGGCATCACCGAGCCCGACTACGGCGTGATGTTCGACGACACCGTCTACGAGTCGGGCGCCGAAGTCCCGGTCGACCACTTCTCCAACGTGCGCATCGAGGTCGAGCTCGCGTTCGTGCTGAAGCATCCGCTCGAAGGTCCCGACTGCACGCTGGAGGATGCCCTCGCGGCGATCGACTACGCCGTCCCGGCACTCGAAGTGTTGAACTCGCACATCGAGCTCGAGGGTCGCACGATCGTCGACACGATCAGTGACAACGCCGCCTACGGTGCCATGATCCTGGGCACTGAGCGCCGCCGCCCGGACGAGATCGACTTGCGCTGGGTTCCCGGAGTCCTCTCCAGGAACGGCGAGATCGAGGAGACCGGAGTCGCCGCCGGGGTGCTCGGTCACCCGGCCACCGGCGTCGCCTGGTTGGCGAACAAGTTCCACCAGCACGGCGCGCGCCTGGAGGCCGGCGAGATCATCCTGGCAGGATCATTCACACGCCCGATGTGGGTGTCGCGCGGCGACGAGGTGCTGTGCGACTACGGACCGATGGGAACAATCGCATGCCGCTTCGTCTAGACCCGTCGTTCCGCGAGGGACTCGCGAGCGCCGATCGCGCCCTGATCGGCATGTGGGCGTGCTCGGGCAGCACCCTGGTCACCGAGGTGGCCGCGGGCTCGGGGCTCGACTGGCTCCTCATCGACATGGAGCACTCGGCGAACACGCTCGAATCCGTGCTGCTGCAGCTGCAGGTCGTCGCGGCGTATCCGATCGTCCCGGTCGTGCGCGTACCGTCCAACGACGCCGTGTCGATCAAACAGGTCCTCGACCTCGGCGCACAGAACCTCATCGTCCCGATGGTGTCGTCCGCCGACGAGGCACGCGCCGCGGTGGCCGCCACCCGCTATCCGCCGGAGGGCGTGCGCGGCGTCGGCAGTGCGTTGGCGCGCAGCGCCCGCTGGAACCGGGTGGACCGGTATCTCCAGGAATCCGCGAGGCACACGTCGCTCACCGTGCAGATCGAAACCGCCGCGGGAGTCGCGGCCGCCGCCGAGATCGCCGCGGTCGAGGGCATCGACGCGATCTTCGTCGGCCCGTCCGACCTGTCGGCGTCGATGGGACTCCTCGGACAGCAGACGCATTCCGACGTCGTGGCCGCGGTCGAGACGGTCTTCGCCGCTGTCAAAGACGCCGGCAAGCCGGTCGGCGTGAACGCGTTCGACCCTTCGGCCGCCGACGCGTATATCGCCGCCGGTGCCGACTTCGTGGCCGTCGGAGCCGACGTGGCACTGCTCGCCCGAGCATCCGAAGCACTGGCCGCCCGCTTCATCACCCCGGACGGTTCGGCGCGCGCCAGCTACTGACTCTCTGTTCGAATCGCGCGACTGGTCGCTCCCGGAGGCGTTTTTCGACCATTCGCGCGATTCGAAACACCGCATCCGTGACAGGATCATCTGATGCACATCGCGGCGATGCGGGATCGCAACTTCCGCTGGTTCTTCCTCGCCAGGGCGATCACGATGATCACCGGCTCGATGTCGTCGATCGCGCTCGCTTTCGCGGTGCTCGAGATCGACAATGACGCCCGATCGCTGTCGTTCGTGCTGGCCGCGTTCACCGTCAGCAACATCGTCTTCCTGCTGTTCGGCGGTGTCGTGGCGGATCGGCTGCCGCGAGCGCTGATCATCCAGACCTGCTACATGATCGACATCCTCACCGTCGGCGCGATGGCGGCGCTCCTCTTCACGAGCACGGCGACGGTGCCTCTTCTCATCCTGCTCTCGGTCGTGAACGGGGCATCCACGGCGTTCGTGCTCCCGGCGATGCAGGGCATCATCCCGCAGCTGACGAATCCGGAGAATCTCCAGCAGGCGAACGCGATGCTGTCGTTCGTGCGCTCCGCCGTCACCATCGGGGGTCCGATCATCGCGGGTATCCTCGTCGCCACCGCCGGCCCCGCATGGGCCATGGTCGTGCAGGCGGCAGGCTGGCTGATCGCGATCCCCGTGCTCGCGCTGGTGAAGCTCCCGCCGCCCGGGCACGCCGGTGGCACGTCGATGTTCCACGATCTCCGCATCGGGTGGACGGAGTTCTGGAGCCGTTCGTGGCTCTGGGCGATCGTCCTGGCCTTCATGGTGATGAACGCGATCCACGTCGGTGCCTGGAGCGTCATCGGCCCCTACGTCGCGAAGAACAACGACCTGCTCGGCATCGCCGGCTGGGGATGGGTGCTGAGCGCCGAGGGCGTCGGCGTGCTGCTGATGACGCTGATTCTGATGTGGCTCCCGCTCAAGCGGCCGCTGCGATACGGGATGCTGGGCATGGCAGCCTTCGCGATCCCTATCACTGTGCTCGGTTTGCACCCGGCTGTCGTGCTGCTCGCCATCGCAGCGTTCATCGCGGGCGCCGGCGTCGAGGTCTTCAGCACGGGATGGAACCTCGCGATGATGGAGAACATCCCGGGCGAGAAGCTCTCCCGCGTCTCCAGCTACGACATGCTCGGCAGCTACGTGGCGGTGCCGATCGGCACACTGATCTACGGCTGGCTGATCACCCACGCGGATGCCGCGACGGTCCTGATCGCATCCGGGATCGTGTACGCCTCCGTCGCCCTCGCCACGCTTGCCGTGCCGAGCGTCTGGCGGATGGGAAGGCCTGCCGACGCTCTGACACCCAGGGCCTGACTCTGGCGCATTCATAGCAACACGGGCGAGACTGTCAGCATGACCTTCGCCGCGCTCCAGCCCCTCGCCGACCGTGCCGCCCTGTTCACCGCACTCCGCCAGGATGCTCTCTCCTCCGCCGCCGACGCGCTGGGTGAGCACCGGTGGGACGCGGACATGACAGCCGGCACGATCACCTTCACGGCCAACGCCGACCCGTCCCGCCAGCTCATCGCACGCGCGCACCTGATCGCGACGATCGCTCCGGGTCCGCGGTCGATGCTGTGGGCCTGGGCGCACCCGCAGGGCGACGGCCAGGGTGTTGCTGCGCAGCTGCACGCGTACGGTGCCGAGCACGGCATCGCCGACCTCACGACTCCCGAAGTCCCGTTCCCGGCGGATGCTGCCGGCGACGAGGACTGGATCGCACAGGCCGCGCACGTCGTCGGAGGCGTCGCGGTCGAGCTCACCGGACGCTCGCCGTACTACTCCGCGCCGGTCGGCGGCGGAACCAGAGCGGTCTTCCTGCTCGATGCCCCGCTGGCCCCGCTCGCGGTGTCGGATGCCGTGATCGCGCTGCCGCGCATCCTGTCCGGGCTCACGCTCAACGATGCCCGCACGTCCGTCTGGGATCTCGCCCGCCTCGCCGGCTGGTCGCTCACCTGGACCGACGAGGCGTTCTCCGGCGCCACGGTCGTCGATGCCTCGGGTTCGGCCACGTTCCGCTTCGACGAGCAGGCACGCATCAGCGGGATCGAAGGGTCGCTGCAGACGCAGGGCTGATCCCAGCGCCGCACGCCGCGCCGGAGCAGCGCGACAACCCGGTGGAGGCGCTCACGATGTGGGACTCTGGTCGCATGAAGAACGGAATCGTCCGGTTCGTATCGCTCTATGTGTTCAACGTCGCGGTCCTGCTGCTCATCGGCCTGCTGCTGCGCGGCGTCTCGGTCGGCCTGAACGCGCTCTGGGCGGCGATCATCCTCACCCTCGCCGCGCTCTTCGTCAAGCCGCTGCTGCGTTCGGCGTTCCGCAAGTCCGCCGCGAAGTCCGCCGGCGATCGCACGAAGACCGGCGAGAAGGTCGTCCAGTACGTCCTCGTCTATGTCGTCGAGCTGATCGTCTGGGTGCTCACGGTGTGGCTGAGCGGGGTGCGGTCGTCGAGCTTCTGGGGTTACGTGATCCCGCCGCTGCTGCTTCTCGTCGGTTGGGTCGTCTACGACCAGATCGACGACAAGCTCCACGCCAAGGCTGCGCAGGTCTACGACGCGGTGCACGCCCGTGTTCGCGGCGGGTCGAGGCCCGCGGCATCCGCCCCGGCATCGCCGACTCCAGAGACGCGCGAGACGGCCGCCGCTCGAGACGAGCTCAAGGATGGGCTGACGCCCGAGCAGCGACGCATGTTCGACGAACTCGGCTGAGGCGCGGCAGAAACCTCGCAGAACGACACGAACCTCGCAGGGAATCGGCTGATTCCCTGCGAGGTTCGTGCCGTTCTGCGCAAATGCGCGCGCGGATGCCGTCAGGCGAGCCGTTCGGCCGCCTCGACCACGTTCGTCATGAGAAGCGCGACGGTCATCGGCCCGACTCCGCCGGGGTTGGGCGACAGGTAGCCCGCGACCTCGGCCACATCGGGGTGCACGTCGCCGAAGACGAGGCTCTTGCCGGTCTCCGGATCGCTTTCGCGCGTCACGCCGACGTCGAGAACCGCAGCCCCCTGCTTGACGTCCTCCGCGCGGATGAGGTGCTTGACGCCGGCCGCTGCGACGATCACGTCGGCCTCGCGCAGGTATCGCGGCATGTCGACGGTTCCGGTGTGCGTGAGCGTGACCGTGGCGTTGAGGTCGCGCCGCGTGAGAAGCAGCCCGATCGAGCGCCCGATCGTGACGCCGCGGCCGACGACGACCACGTGCTTGCCCTTGAGGTCGTAGTCGTTGCGCAGCAGCAGCTCGATCACTCCCCGCGGCGTGCACGGCAGCGGGGTGTGGATCGGCGCGTTGACGTTCAGCACGAGCCGCCCGAGGTTGGTCGGGTGCAGGCCGTCGGCATCCTTCGCGGGGTCGATCCGCTCGAGGATCGCATCGGTGTCGATGTGCTTCGGCAGTGGGAGCTGCACGATGTAGCCGTGGCACGCCGGGTCGGCGTTGAGCTCGTCGATCAGCGCCTCGACGTCGGCCTGCGTGGCGTCGGCGGGCAGCTCGCGCTGGATCGAGTTCATCCCGATCGCCTCGGACTGCCGATGCTTCATGCCCACGTAGAGCTGGGATGCCGGGTCGGCCCCGACGAGCACTGTGGCGATTCCGGGCGTGATGCCCTTGGCCTTCAGCGCGGCGACGCGTTCGGTGAGCTCGGCGCGGATCTCGGCCGCGGCCGCCTTGCCGTCGAGGATGGCAGCGGTCACTGCTGCAGGTCCGGGTAGAGCGGGAAGCCGGCGGCAAGCGTATCGACGCGCGCACGGAGGGCCTCGACGTCGGCGCCGGGGATGAGCGCCAGCGCGATGATGTCGGCGACCTCGGTGAACTCGGCGTCGCCGAAACCGCGCGTGGCGAGCGCGGGCGTGCCGATACGCAGACCCGAGGTGACCATCGGCGGACGCGGGTCGTTCGGCACGGCGTTGCGGTTGACCGTGATCCGGATGTCGTGCAGCAGGTCTTCGGCCTGCTTGCCGTCGACCTCGGCGTCGCGCAGGTCGACCAGCACCAGGTGCACGTCGGTGCCGCCCGAGCGCACACCGATTCCGGCATCCTTCACATCCTGCTGCGAGAGGCGCTCAGCGATGAGCGCGGCACCGCGCAGCGTGCGCTCCTGACGCTCGGCGAACTCCGGCGTTGCGGCGAGCTTGAACGCGGTCGCCTTCGCGGCGATCACGTGCATGAGCGGTCCGCCCTGCTGGCCCGGGAACACCGCGGTGTTGATCTTCTTCGCGATGTCGGCGTCGTTGGTGAGAATGAAGCCCGAGCGCGGGCCGCCGATGGTCTTGTGCACGGTCGACGAGACGACGTGGGCGTGCGGCACCGGGTTCGGGTGCAGGCCCGCGGCGACGAGGCCGGCGAAGTGGGCCATGTCGACCCAGAGGAGGGCGCCCACCTCGTCGGCGATCGCTCGGAAGGCCTCGAAGTCGAGCGTGCGGGGGTAGGCCGACCAGCCGGCGATGATGACCTTCGGCTTGTGCCGGAGGGCGAGCTCGCGCACCTCGTCCATGTCGATGATCGAGGTCTCGGGGTCGACGCCGTACGCGACGATGTCGTAGAGACGGCCGGAGAAGTTGATCTTCATGCCGTGCGTGAGGTGGCCGCCCTGGTCGAGCGAGAGACCGAGCAGCGTGTCGCCGGGGCGGGCGATCGCGTGCAGGACGGCGGCGTTCGCGGAGGCGCCGGAGTGCGGCTGGACGTTCGCGAACTCCGAGCCGAACAGGCTCTTCGCCCGCTCGATGGCGAGCGACTCGGCGACGTCGACCTCTTCGCAGCCGCCGTAGTACCGGCGGCCGGGGTACCCCTCGGCGTACTTGTTGGTGAGCACGGATCCCTGCGACTGCAGCACCGAGACGGGTACGAAGTTCTCGGATGCGATCATCTCGAGGAACGTCTGCTGACGCTTCAGTTCGCGATCCAGAACCTGTGCGATCTCGGGATCGACCTCGGAAAGCGGGGCGTTGAAGTAACGGTCGGTCATGATGACTTGCTCCTCTGACAACGGATTCGAAAGGGTGTACCGATCGGCCCAGGCGCGCGGTCGAATTCCGTGGTCGGTCGCTCCCCGGTGGTAGTCCACCCAGACGCCAGTTGCGACGGTTACGAGCATAGCGGATCGGCGCTGTCCGCTGTCTCCCCCCGACTGCGCCGTCGCGTCACTCGACCCCTACGACGTGGACGTCGGCGTGGGTGCCCGGGACCGTGGCCAGTTTGCGGTCGATGGTCAGCACTCGTGCTTCGAGCGCCTCCCCCAACGCAAGATACGCCGCGTCGTAGGCCGTGGCATTCATGGCGAGGTCGCCGATGCGCGAGAGGAACGGCGACACCGGGAACAGCACCAGTTCCATCCGCCGCAGCAGCGCGAGTTGCCCACGAAACTCTTCGTCGGTCGTCAGGCGGGCGAGTCGGAGCCCGCGAAGAGCATTCGCGACTTCCGTCGGGCCATGCGCAGGCATCACCCAATCGCCGTCGCCCATCATGACCTCGCGCACCTGATGCCCCCGATCACCGACGTCGGTGATCGCCTCGACCACGGCCGACGCATCGAGGACGATCACGAATCGTCCGGCTTGCCCAGCGCGTCCATGATGTGGCCATCCCGTTCGCCCCGACCTTCACGGATCAGCTCCGCGATGCGGTCGGACGATCTCTCTCCCGAGACCGGAATCGGTGCGATCGAACGCAGGAACTCACGGTTTCGTGACTTCCTCGCCTCGACTTCCAGGACTTCGCGAAGGAACACCTGCAGGGATTGCCCGCGCTCACGCGCCGCGCGCATCAGATCATCTCTGATCGCGCCCGGCACGTCGCGCACTTGAATCGCCACCATGCGAAGGAGGTTAGCATGCAGATTTGCATGCAGAATCTTCGAGGTCGACATGGGAAGAAGATAGCGAGGGTGAGAGCCTCTCCGCGGAGGTTGTCCACAGGCGGACGGAGTCGCCTCCGGGTCACCCTCACGACATTCGCAGAATCGATTCGACTTCCCCCATTCCACTGGACGTTACCGCCCGGTAGGTTTTGTTCATGGTCTTTACCCATTCCCTTCCGCTCGTGCCAGCACCCGTATCAGCCGCCGCAGGAGAGGGACGGATGCCGATCACCGCGACGACGCGCGTGCACGGCTCCTCCCCCGCGTCTGCACAGTTGATCGACGCCGTCGCGCGCCGCAGCGGCATCCGACTCTCCCTCGTCACCACGGCCGACGCGGAGATCGAACTCCGCATCGACCCGACCGTCGCGGCCGCCGAGGGCTACACGCTCACCGTCGACGATCGCGTCGTGATCGTCGGCGCCGACGAAGCCGGGCTCTTCTACGGCGTGCAGACCCTGCTGCAGCTGCTGCGCGAGGACGAGAGCGGCTGGGGCCTCCTCCGCGCAGAAGTACGGGACGCTCCGCGGTTCCCGAGGCGCGGCGTCATGCTCGACGTGGCCCGGCACTTCTTCGGCGTCGATGACGTGAAGAAGTTCATCGACAGCACGAGCGCACTCAAGTTCAACCACCTGCACCTGCACCTCAGCGACGACCAGGGCTGGCGCGTGCACATCGACTCGTGGCCACTGCTGACCGAGCGGTCCTCGGCGACGTCGGCGGGCGGCGATCCCGGCGGCTTCTATTCGAAGGACGACTACCGCGAGATCGTGGCGTACGCCGCCGCGCGGCACGTGATCGTGATCCCCGAGATCGACCTGCCCGGGCACACGCACGCGATCGGCGTCGCCTATCCCGAGCTCGTCGAGGCACCGGTCATGAACGACGGCCTCATCTCGGAGTCCGCCCGACTGGGACAGCCGCTCCCCGTGGCCGGCGAGACCTACCTCGGGTGGGGTGTCGGGCACTCCAGCGTGCGGATCCACGAGGAGCGCACGTACGACTTCGTGCGCGACGTCGTCCGCGAACTCGCCGAGATGACCCCTGGGCCGTACATCCACATCGGCGGCGACGAGTCTCTCGGCACTCCCCAGGCCGACTTCGACCTGTTCGCGGAACGCGCGACGGCCATCGTCGTCGAGGCGGGAAAGACTCCGGTCGCCTGGCACGAGATGGGCTCGGCGGCGAACATCGCCGAGGGCACCGTCGGCCAGTACTGGGGCAAGACGGTCCCGGAGGGCACGCACGCCGAGGAGGGAAAGCACTTCGTCGAACGCGGCGGCGCGCTGATCATGTCAGCCGCGAACGTGACCTACCTCGACATGAAGTACTCCGAGGACTTCCCGCTCGGGCTCACGTGGGCGGCGATCATCGATGTCCGCACCGCCTACGAGTGGGAGCCGACCGCCGTGCTCGATGTGCCGGACTCCGCCATCCTCGGCGTCGAGGCCCCGCTCTGGTCCGAGACCACCCGCACGTTCGGCGATGTCGAACGACTGGTCTTCCCGCGCGCCGCGGCGCAGGCGGAGGTCGGCTGGTCCCCGAAGAGCGCGCCGGAGCGGAACTGGGAGTCGTTCCGCTCACGGCTCGGCGCACTCGCGCCCCTGTGGAAGGCTGAGGGGGTCGACTTCCACCCCGCAGACGAGATCCCCTGGAGCGAACGTTGAGCATCCATTCCTCCGCGACCGGTTCGCTGGTCATCCATTCCGCTCGGATCGTGGATCGCGGTGAGATCACCGAGAACGGGTGGGTGCGCGTCGAACACGGAATCGTCGTCGCCCGGGGCTCCGGTTCTGACTGGACGCCGGCCGACGAGGTCATCGACGCGGTGGAGGCGGCGGGCCCCGATGCCGTCCTCACGCCCGGTTTCGTCGACATCCACGGTCACGGCGGCGCCGGCGCCGCCTTCGACGACGGCGTGGAGGCGATCCGCACCGGACGCGCCCTGCACCGCTCACACGGCACGACCCGCGCGGTCATCTCGCTCGTCACGGCGACGATCGACGACCTCGCGCGCAGCGTCGGGACCATCGCCGACCTGATGGAGACGGATGCCGACATTCTCGGCTCCCATCTGGAAGGGCCATTCCTCGACCCCGGGCACCACGGCGCGCATGAGCCGTCACTGCTGCGCGCGCCTGCGGCCGACGACGTCGCCCGCCTGCTCGAGGCCGGCCGCGGCACCATCCGGCAGGTCACGATCGCCCCGGAACTGCCCGGCGGACTCGACGCGATCCGTCAGATCGTCGCCGCCGGCGCCGCGGCAGCGGTCGGCCACACCGATGCGGACGCTGCGATGGCCGTCGCCGCGTTCGAGGCCGGTGCGTCGATCCTCACCCACGCCTTCAACGCGATGCCCGGCATCCACCATCGCGCGCCCGGACCGGTGCTCGCCGCCGCCGCAGACCATCGTGTGGTGCTGGAGGCGATCGCCGACAACGTGCACCTGGATCCGCACGTGATCAAGCTCGTCTTCGACTCCGCTCCCGGCCGGGTGGCGCTGATCACCGACGCGATGGCTGCCGCGGGCAGCGCCGACGGACACTACGACCTCGGCACGGTGAGCGTCACCGTCGAGAACGGCGTCGCGCGGGCGGATGACACCGGATCGATCGCCGGGTCGACGCTCACGCAGGACGTGGCGCTGCAGCGGGCGGTGCAGGCCGGCGCATCGCTGCCCGAGGCCGTGCGCGCACTCACCGAGACGCCGGCACGAGCGGTGGGCCGCGACGCGGTGCTCGGCAGTCTGCAGGCCGGCATGACCGCGGACGCGGTGCTGTTGGATGCGGAACTGCGCGTCGCGCGCGTATGGGTGGGGCCGCGGCTGCCCTGAAAGGAGCCACGCCTCGCGCGTCGACGCGCAGCTCTGCGCTTCCGGTCGTTCGTTGGCGGGGTGGGAGGCCGCGTCTCCCCAGATCGGCGGCCTCATCCCCCTCATAGAGAGGGGGGCCGGGAACTCCTCCCCCGAGGCTCCCGACCCGCCCAGCCGGTGCAAATTCCCCTGCACCAGCGCCTGAACTCCGCCCCCCGGTGGAGTTCGTGTGGCTGTCTCTATGGGATGAGACGACGCGGCGGCCGATTCATTACGCGAGTTCTCAGATTTTCTTCGAACTTCTTGCGAGGTTCGTTCTGAAATCGCACCCGACCTGGCATTTCTTCGGATTGATCTTTCGCGATGAGACTTGCCGCGAGGGGTGGCCTCTGAAGCACTTTCAGGAGAGAATGGAAAAGACGCGTGATGAGAATCGCTCTCGCGCGTCTCTTCCTGTGGAGGCGTTCCTGCGCCCCAGGACCGATGGATGACAGTGCACGCAGAGAACTCGACCAACGACGAACCGATCGGCGACGCCGATCTCATCCTCCGCACCCGCTCGGGCGACACGGAGGCGTTCGGAGAACTCTGGCGACGTCACTATCCATCCGGACTCTCCGTCGCGCGTTCGATCACCTCGTCGATCGACCCTGACGACCTCGTTCAGGAGTCGTACACGCGCATCTATCAGGCCATCATCAAGGGCGGCGGGCCCAACGGCTCCTTCCGCGCCTACCTCTTCACGAGCATCCGAAACACCGCAGCCGCCTGGGGACGGTCTCGTCGTGAGACCGCGATCGACGAACTCGACTCCGTCGCCGATCCGGGCAGCACGGATCAGGCCGCCAATGAGGCACTCGACCGCAGCCTCACCTCCCAGGCGTTCCGCAGCCTCCCCTCCCGTTGGCAGGAGGTGCTCTGGTACACCGAGATCGAGCAGATGAAGCCCCAGGACGTGGCTCCTCTGCTCGGCATGAAGTCCGGTGCGGTGTCGCAGTTGGCGTTCCGCGCCCGCGAAGGACTCCGCGAGGCATGGATCCAGGCGCATCTGCGCAGCGCAGCGGCGGGTTCGGACTGCCAGTGGACCATCGAGCACCTCGGTGCCTACTCACGCGGCAACCTCGGCACGCGCGATCACAAGCGCCTCGAAGTGCACCTCGACGAGTGCGCGCGATGCATGATCGTCGCCGCCGAGGCGAAGGACGTCTCCACTCGCCTCGCCCTCGTGCTGCTTCCGCTCGTGCTGGGCGTCACCGGCGCGGCCGGATACCTTGCGACGCTGCAGGGCGGCGGAACACCGATCGTGGCACTCGCGGCCATGCCGTCGAGCATCCCGAACGGCGTCTTCGTCGGCGATCTGGGAGCGGGTGCTGCCGCGGGTGGCGCCGCAGCGTCGAGCGCCGGTTCCGGCTCGGGCGGGGCCGCCGGTTCGGCTGGCGCAGGTGTCGCCGGGGGCGCTGGCGCCTCCGGAGGCGTACTCACCGGCGTGGGCGCTCTCGTCGGTGCCGGCTCCGCGGCACTCGTCGTCGCCGGCGTCGTCGCCGCCGCGACGATCATCCCCGGTCTCGCGGGCGCGGAGCCTGCGACCTCGCTGCCCAGCGCCGGAGGCAGTGACTCGTCGTCGATCACCACCGAGGTCGGTCCCGACGAGTCTCTCGACCTCGAACAGCCGATCATCATCGACGAACCCGTCACCGAGCCGGTGAAAGAGCCTGTCGTCCCGATCGAGGACAACACCGCGCCCCCTGCTCCGGAGCAGGCCGGACCGGTCACCGCGCCGCCGACGACTCCGGCACCGCCGGTCGTGGTCGCCCCGGAAGAGCCGGGCACCGGCGAACCGGGCACCGGCGAACCCGGAACGGGAGAACCCGGAACGGGAGAACCGGGAACGGGAGAACCGGGCACCGGCGAACCCGGAACGGGAGAACCAGGCACCGGCGAACCCGGAACGGGAGAACCAGGGACCGGAGAACCAGGCACGGGAGAACCCGGGACCGGCACCGGAGATCCGACGGATCCGACCGTTCCGCCCGTCTGGGCGATGGCCGATATCTGGATCGACACGAACCTCAAGACCCATTTCAGTGTGCCGATCACCGGCGCCCCGGGTACGACCGTGGAGGCGCTGCTCGACGACAGCGCAGACGGCGGCAGCCAGGTGGTTCTCGACGCCAACGGCGCGGGCATCATCGACCTGCGTCCCGATCTCGTGCAGATCTTCTGGTTGTCGAGCACGAAGGTCACCTTCCGCTACGTGCTCGCCACCGGCCCCGGCCCGTCCGTCGACACGACGCTTCGAGCGCTCAGCGGCATCGACAACGACTCGCTCCTCGTCGTGACTTCCGAGAGCGCGACGACCGATGACACGACAGCCCTCGAGGAACCTGCAGACGAATCCGCGGTCGAGCCGGCTCCTGCGCCCGCTGAGTCGGCCGCGCCGACCGAGGCGACGGCGCCCGTCGCACCGGCAGCACCGGCAGCACCGGCTGAACCAGCCGCCCCGGCCCCGGTCCCGGCGCCTCCCGCAGAGCCTGCTCCCGCCGCGGCGCCGACCGAGGTCGTCGAGGCGAATCCGGCCCCCGCCGATGCCGCCCCCGCCGCGGCCGAGGAGTCCGTCCCCGCCGAATAGACTGGATCCATGCCCCAGGATTCCGCACCAGTCCCCGGCGTCGCGCGTCCGGTCATCACCGTCCTCGACATCGTTCGCGTCGTCGTCCTGGTCGTCGCCGTGGCATCCCTCGCCCTCTGGGGTTTCGCCAGTTCGACGCTCCCCTGGAACGTGATCCTCGGCATCGGCGCTCCGATCGTCGTGATCCTCCTCTGGGCGGTGTTCCTCTCGCCCCGCCCCGTTCTCCGCGTGCACCCGTTCCTGCGCGCGGTCGTCGAGCTGTTCATCTACGTCGGCGTCACGATCGCCTGGTGGTCCATGGGCCAGGCGCTGATCGGCTCGGCTTTCGCCCTCGTGGCGATCGTCGCCGGAGTCCTCAGCGGCCGCCGCGCGCTGGCGTGAGTTCAGGCTCGTGAACACGCTCGCGCTGCTACAGCAGGAGCTCGGAGACCTCGTCGACGTCAGCGTCGCGGCACTCGAAGACGCCAGGGCCGACTGCTCCGGCCATGCCGCCGTCGGCCGCCCCCTCGCTGTCGTGCACGCGGAGACCGTGGCGCACGTCCAGGCGACGATGCGCATCGCGTCTGAGACCCGCACACCGGTGGTCGTCCGTGGCGCCGGCACCGGCCTCGCGGGGGCCGCCAATGCGGGTGAGGGCGAGATCGTGCTCTCGACGCGGCGGATGACCGCTCTGCGAGAGGTGCGCCCCGAAGATCTGCTCGCCGTGGTCGAACCCGGCATCCTGAACGCCGACCTCAACGCACAGCTCGCGCCGTACGGCGTGTGGTGGGCGCCGGATCCGGCGAGCCGCGACATCTCCACCGTCGGAGGCAACATCGCCACCGGCGCCGGCGGCCTCCTCTGCGCGAAGTACGGCGTCGTCCGCGACGCGGTGCTCGGCGTCGATCTGGTGCTCGCCGACGGCCGGCTGCTGCACCTCGGCCACCGCAGCGTGAAGGGTGTCACCGGCCTCGACCTCACCTCGCTGATCATCGGCTCCGAGGGAACGCTGGGGGTCGTCGTCGGTGCGACGCTGAAGCTGCGCCGACTCGTGCCCGGCGATGTCTGCACGGTGACCGCCACCTTCCCCGGGGTGCGGGCCGCCGCCGCGGCCTCCGCTGCGGTCACCGCCGCCGGACTGCAGCCCGCGATCATGGAGCTGATGGATGCCGCGAGCCTTGCCGCCGTGCACGCACTCCTGCACCTCCCCGCTCCCGCGCTCGGAGCCGCGCAGCTCACGATCCAGACCGACGGCCCGGCCGCGGTCGTCGAAGCCGACACGATCGCCGGCATCCTGCAGGCACACGAGGGCGTGGTGACCGTCTCGCACGATCGCGAAGAAGGCGAGCGGCTGCTCGCGATTCGCCGCTCGATGCATCCGGCGATGGCCGCTCTGGGCACGACGCTCATCGAAGACGTGTCGGTCCCCCGCAGCGCGATGCCCGCGATGTTCGACGAGATCTCCCGCATCGAGCAGGAGTTCGGCCTCGCCATCCCCACGGTCGCGCATGCCGGAGACGGCAACCTGCATCCGAACTTCCTGTTCGACGGGCCGGAGGCGCCCGACCACGTGTGGGCCGCCGCCGACGAACTGTTCCGCGCCGCGATCCGCCTCGGGGGCACTCTCACGGGCGAGCACGGCATCGGCGTGCTGAAACGGCGCTGGCTCGCCGACGAGCTCGGCGACGATCAGTGGCAGCTGCAGCGCCAGATCGCCGCCGTCTTCGATCCGCTCGGGATCCTCAATCCGGGGAAGGTGTTCGCCCCCGATGCCTGACATCCATGTGAGTGCGGCCGTGATCGTCGACGACGACGGGCGTGTGCTCGTCGTCCGCAAGCAGGGGACGACGCGGTTCATGCAGCCGGGCGGCAAGCCAGAGCCGGGCGAGTCGGCGGCGCAGACCCTGATCCGGGAACTGCACGAGGAGCTCGGGCTCGACCTCGATGAGGCAGACCTCGTCCCCCTCGGCACCTTCATCTCCGAAGCGGCCAACGAACCGGGGCACCGTGTCGTCGCGGAGGCGTTCTCGACCTCCATCGACCCTGCGACGGCCACCGTTCAGGCCGAGCTGGCCGAACTCCGCTGGATCACCCCGGCCGATGCCGCCACGCTGCCGCTGGCGCCGCTGAGCGTCGAGCATCTGCTGCCCATCGCCTGGCCGCCTCGCTCGCTCTGAGGGCCGTCGAAGAGGTTCAGATGCCCTGCCAGGCCGGCTTGTTGGCGAACGTGTAGCGGTAGTAGTCGGCCAGCCGCAGGCGCGACGCCGCGGCCTCGTCGACGACGATGGTCGCGTGCGGGTGCAGCTGGACCGCGGAACCCGGCAGGAACGCCGTGAGCGGCCCCTCGACGGCGTCGGCGACCGCTTGGGCCTTGCCCTCGCCGAACGCCAGCAGCACAAGGTGTCGGGCCTTCAGGATCGTTCCGAGGCCCTGCGTGATGCAGTGCCTCGGAACGTCGTCGATCGAGTCGAAGAAGCGCGCGTTGTCCTCGCGGGTCTGCTCCGTCAGCGTCTTCACGCGCGTCTGCGAGGCGAACGACGAACCCGGCTCGTTGAAGCCGATGTGACCGTCGGTGCCGATGCCGAGGATCTGAAGGTCGACGCCGCCGGCGGCCGCGATCGCCGCTTCGTAGTCGTCGCCCGCGTGCTGGATCGTCGCCTCGGCCCCGTTGGGGACATGGATGCGCTGCGGGTCGAGGCCCAGCGGCTCGACGACTTCGCGGGTGATCACCGAGCGGTAGCTCTCCGGGTGCGCAGGGTCGATGCCGACGTACTCATCCAGCGCGAAGCCGCGTACCTGCGAGAGGTCGCGCCCGGCGAGACGGGTGCGGAGCGCGAGGTAGACCGGCAGCGGCGTCGACCCTGTGGCGAGACCCAGCACCGCGTCAGGGCGACGCTCGATGAGCTCGACGATCTCGGAGGCGACCAGGGCACCCGCGGCTTCCGCGTTCTCGACGATGACGACCTCAGCCATGGGTAACGATCTCCTTCTCAGAAACGGATGCGCCGACGAGTGCGGCACCGAAAGCGGCGGCGGGTGAGCCTGCGGCGAGCAGCTCGATTCTCTCATCCAGGCGCAGCGATCGCATGAACGGTGACGCCTCGGCGCCCGCGTGCAGCGCGGCCCGGATGCCGTCTTCGAGGCGACCGCCGAGGGCGGTGAGTCCGCCCCCGATCACGACCGTCTCGACGTCGGCGGAGAGCACGAGCACGCGGACGGCAGCGGCCGCGCCGCGGTAGAGATCGTCGCGGAGCGCCAGCGCGATCGGGTCTCCGCCATCCGCTGCGTCGAGGATGTCCCTGACCGGGAGAGCGCCGGGGCGGCCCCACGCCTTGGCGAGTGCGCCGCCACCGCAGAACGTCTCCACACAGCCGCGCTGACCACAGCCGCAGAGTCGACCGTGCGGGTCGACGGAGATGTGACCGACCTCGCCGGCGGTGCCGCGCGAGCCGCGCCAGATACGGCCGTCGATCACGATGCCCGCGGCGACACCTGTGCCGAGGTTGAGGTACGCCATCGATCCCGCCACGCCGTTGAGGACGGCGGCTCCGAGGGCTGCGGCCTTGACGTCGTTCTCCACGCGGAACGGCACGCCCAGCGCCTGCGAGGCGCGGGTCGCGAGGTCGAGCGACTTCACGCCGAGGTTGACCGCGTGGTCGACCCGCCCGGTCTCGACGTCGACGAGGCCGGGGATGCCGATGCCGACCGAGCCGACGTCGGCGAGGGAGAGACCGGTCTCATCGATGAGTGCGGTGACGGCCATGACGATGCTCTCGACCACAGCATCGTCGCCCCATCCGGCGGACCGGCGCAGGCGTCCCAGGATGTCGCCGGACGGAGAGACGGCGACGGCATCGATCTTCGTCCCGCCGACGTCCAGGCCCACTCGAATCGGCCGACCGGTGCGGTCGGCGCTCTCAGCACCCGTCATCGGATGACGCGGGCATCTGTCGTGGCTGCGGCGCGGGTCACGACACTCCCAGTTGTCCGGAGAGCACCATCACCGCGGCTCCGCGCAGGACGATGTCGTCCTGGTGAGTGCGGCGCACGACGACATCTTCGAAGACGCCCTCGAGCGTGCGCGCGTGCAGAGTCTCGATGGCCGCGTCGATCAGGATCCCGTCGAGCAGATCGGCCGGGCCCGACAGCACGACCTCCGAGAGGTCGAGTGCCGCGACGATCGGGGCGATGGCGATCGCCATCCGCGTCCCGGAGTCGCGGAGGATCTCGTCTCGCCTCGCAGGGTCGGCGGCGAGCGCCTCGCGCATCCGGCTGACGCTGAGCCACGCCTCGAGGCATCCGTCCTTGCCGCAGGCGCAGCGCGGTCCCCCGTCGGTTCCGACGACCACGTGACCGATCTCGCCCGCGGCGAAGCGGCTGCCGAGAAGCGGCTGGCTGCCGGTGATCAGACCGGCGCCGACACCGCGGCCCAGTTTGATGAGCATGAAGTCGGCCTTGGCGTCTCCGAACGTGTACTCGGCGAGCACCGCGGCGTTGGCGTCGTTGCGCGCGAGGACGGGCAGGTCGAGGTCGGCGCTGAGCTTGGCCTCGAGCGGGAAGTTCGACCAGCCCAGGTTGGGCGAACTGAGGACGAGTCCGTCCGGACGCACGACACCGGGCGTCCCGATACCCACGCCGAGCAGCGGCTGAGTGGAGGCTGCGACGAGGCTCCGCGCGAGCTCGAGCGTCGCCGCGTACACCGCATCGCCGTCAGGGGAATCCGGACGGGGCACCTGACGGCGTTCCAGGACGTCGCCGTCGAGGCTGAGCACCGCCCCTTCGAAGGCGTTCGGCCCGGACAGGTCGAGCCCGAGGATCTGATGACCGACCCGATCGATGTCGATCAGGATCGGCGGCTTGCCGGGCCCGACGGCCTCGCGCACGCCCATCTCGATGACGATCCCGTCGGCGATGAACTCGGCGACCAGGTCGGAGATCGTGACCCTGGTCAGACCGGTCTCTCGCGAGAGATCGGCGCGACTCATCGCCCCGGCGTGATAGAGCGTCTGCAGCACCAGCGCACGGTTGTGCCCGCGTGCGTGCTCGGGGAGCACTTTCGAACGCGACCGGAGGTGGCGTCCGGGGCCGAAGGCGTGCGCACTGGCACCGCCCCCGTACTCCGACGGGGATGCGGCGCGCTGATCATCCGAAACGGACATGTTTGTTAGTAGACCTTACGAACAAAATTTGTGCAACCTCTGCCGAGGACCGGAAGGCGAGGGTTACCGAAACGTTACATTACTTTCGAGCATCGCCGACTGCGGTCTTCGATCGTTCGATGAGCCGCTCGACGAGGCCGGCCACGATCTCCTCCCGCGCTTCGACGGTGAGCGGCTTTCCGGGGATGCCGGGGCGTCGCTGATCCGGCGCGGGGCCGTCCAGAGGACGATACCGCACGCCTGCCGCCGCGAGGCGGCGCAGGTGCGTCGGCACTCGGCGCCCGAAGTCGTCGAACGGTCGCGGCTCACCGCCGTCCCACAGCCTCTCCGCGATCGCCGCCAGCCGCGGGAAGACGGCGAAGTCGACCCGGTCACGCGTGGGCAGGTGCTCGCTCCACACGTTCGCCTGGCCGCCGACCGCCCCCTCCTCCACGCGCAGCGTGTACGCACGCTCGATGCTCAACGGAGGTCCGACCCGGATGGGCTCTTCCGTCGACTCCGACTGCGGGTAGTCCAGATACGCCTCGAGGTCCGGACACGCCACGACAGGGACGCCCCGCCGCAGCGCCTCCCGCATGGCCGCAGGCCCCCGCCAGGCGAGGATGCGCACCCCCTCCGGGACATCTCCCTCGAGCACCTCGTCCCAGGCCAGGGCCGACCGGCCGCGGCTGTGGACATGGGCGGCGAAGTGCGCCGTGAACCAGGGCTGCACGTCGTAGGGGCCGCCGAGGCCCAGTTCCTGCATCCGCGCCGCGGCCGCGGCGCTCTCCGCCCATTCGACGACGGGCACCTCGTCACCGCCGATGCCGATCCACTCCGAATCGAACACGTCGCACAGCGCGTCGATGGCAGCACGGCCGAACGCGAGGGATGCTTCCGTCGGCGCGAGCGTGCGCGGATTCACGCCGAAGCGCTCCCAGGGCCCGGTCGCCGGCTCCGAGACGTCGAGATTGCCCAGCTCGGGGTAGGCGGCGAGACCCGCCTGGATGTGTCCGGGCAGCTCCACTTCAGGAACGAGCGTCACGAATCGCTCGGCGGCGTACGCGACCAGGTCCCGCAGCTCAGCGGTCGTGTAGAAGCCCTCGTGGACACCCGGCTCGACCGTGGAGAGGGGGCCGTGACCGCGCTGCGTCGCCTCGCGTCGTGCTCCGACCTCGGTGAGTCGCGGGTAGCCGGGCACCTCGAAGCGCCAGCCCTGATCGTCGGTGAGGTGCAGGTGCAGCACGTTGAGGTGATGGTCGGCGAGCAGGTCGATCAAGCGTCGGACCTCGTCGACGGGACGGAAGTGCCGTGCGACGTCCAGCATCACGCCGCGCCACGAGTAGGCAGGCGCGCCCGCCCACACTCCGGCAGGCACGACCGCGGTCTCGGCATCCGGGTCGCGGAGCTGGCGCAGCGTCGTGCTCGCCCGGAACACGCCGGCCGGAGTCGCGCCGCGAAGCTCGATGCCGTCCGCGGCCACGGTGAGACGGAAAGCCTCATCCCCTATGCGCCCGTTCTCCGCGAACTCGTCCGCGAGGCTCGGGTCGATCACCAGACGGATCGAGGGCTCCCCCGCAGCGGCGTCCCTCGCCCTCAGACGCGCGATCGATGCCTCGAGTCCGGGGGTTTCATCTCCGGACGGTGCGACGATCGGTGTCGCGGGGGTCCACCGGAAACCGGGTGCCGCGGGGTCGATCCGGGCACGGATGCGCGGCACGGTCGCCCGGTGCGCCGGCGGCGGCATCCGCAGCGCTCTGCCGGGCGTGGCGCCGGTCACCGCGCCGGCGGATACGACGGGAACACCGCCCACCAGCACTTCCACGATGCCGACGGGTGCCGCGAGAGGGTCGTCGAAGGTCGCACCGGCGGCGATCGTCTGCGGGTCGAACAGCACCAGATCTGCCGTGGCCCCCTGCCGGATCACACCTCGCGGGGCGTCTCCGCGGTGGAGCCCCAGGCGCGCGGCGGGGGTGCCCGCCAGATGGCGCACGGCCTCCTCCAGCGTGAGGATGCCGAGCTCGCGCACATAGTGACCGAGGTAGCGGGGGAACGTGCCACGACCGCGTGGATGCGGACGCGCTCCGACCAGGATGCCGTCGCTGCCACCCGTGTGGCGCGGATGGCGCATGATGGTGCGCACGTTGTCCTCGTCGCCGATGTGCATCAGGATGCCGGTGGCGCCGGCATCCGCGACGATCGTGTCGAGCACAACATCGATGGGGCGCCGTCCGCTGGTCGCCGCGATCTCATCGACGTGGCGCCCGACGAGGTCGGCGAGCAGAGGATTCGCGACGCCGGAGATCTGGATCGCCGACCAGTCCGCCCGCTCGCCGTGGAAGCCGTCGCAGCCGCTCTCCTCCACCTCCCGGCGCACGATCTCCCGTCCGTCGGCATCGAGGTCGGAGATCGTCCTCAGCAGATCTCCCGACGCCGCCAGTCTGCTGGGCAGCAGCGCGGCGAGAGTCGTCGCCCCGGGAAGATAGGGATACGAGTCGAGCGTGACGTCGACGCCGTCGGCGATAGCCTCGTCGATCAGCGCGAGAAGCTCGGCGGCGCGACCCCGGTTGGGAGCGAAGTTCATCGTGGCGTGAGTCAGATGGATCGGGCAGCTGGTACGTCTGCCGATGTCGAGGGCCTCGCGGTAGGCGTCGAGCGCTCCCCCGCCGTAGCTGCGCGTATGCGGCGCCCAGTAGCCTCCGCGTTCCGCGACGACGCGGCAGAGCGCCACGAGCTCGTCCCTGTCCGCGTACATCCCGGGCGTATAGGTGAGACCACTCGACATCCCGAACGCTCCGGCGTCGAGCGCCGCGCCGAGAATCAGGGCCATCGACGCGACCTCTGCCGTCGTCGCCGGGCGGTTCTCGTGCCCGACCACCATCATCCGCAGGTTTCCCTGCGGCACGAGCACCGCGGCATTTGCCACGGCGGCACCGTCGATCGCCGTGAGCAGATCGTCCATGGTGCGCCACGGAGTCGCCTCCGGCATTCCGTTCCAGCCGGCGATCTGCGCCGGGATCACCGCGGCTGTCGCGTCATCGAGCGGCGCGTACCCGAGCCCGTCCTGCCCCAGCACCTCGGTCGTGACGCCCTGTCGGATCTTCGCGTCGTGACGGGCGCCGCTCAGCACGGCCAGCTCGCTGTGCGCATGCATGTCGATGAACCCCGGGGACAGCACGAGCCCCGCGGCATCCACCTCGACGGCGCCCTCCGGCAATTCGAATTCGGTGACGTCGGGAGCGGTGCGACGCACGATCCCCACGATCCGCGCACCCTCGACCGCGACATCGGCCTCGTATCGGGGCCCTCCGGTACCGTCCACCACGGTCGCGCCGCGGTAGATCCGCACCAGGCCGGCCGCAGCCCTCTCCACACTCAGAAGCATGTCGCGATCGCTCCGATCACTCGAGGGTCAGCAGCATCGGGATCATCGATCACGGCCACCACCCGCCATTTGTCGAACGCCGTGCACGGATGTGAGAGCCCGAGACGCACCACGTCACCGACCGCGACGGCGGCGCCGTCCGCGAGGCGGAGGAAGGCGTGCTGGTCGTTGAGGGCGGTGATCTCTCCGTCGACCGACTGCGGCGTCGGCAGATCGATGTCGAACGGCACATCACGGCGCCCGGCGTCGAGCAGCGCGAGCCCGTCGTCGGGCTGCGACACGACACGCGCCCACGCGTGCATCGCCGAGCGCAGCGGTGCAGTGCCGGTGAGCGGGCCGAACGGGGACATGCGCCCATAGAAGCCGTCGTCGTGGATCTGGAAGGCCCCCGACCGCAGGACCACGTCCGCGTCGACGCTCCCGCGCAGGACCGCGGCCACGCGATCGGGGAAGGCGCTCCCGCCGGCGCTGAGGACGGGGCGGGTGCCGTGGGGATACTCCAGCCGCCCGTGCAGCTCGACGATGGTCTGCAGGAAGTCGTCGACGGCCCTGACGGAGGCGTCGCTGCGGTCGGGACCGAACGGTCCTTCGTAGCCCGCGACGCCGGCGAGACGCAGTCCGGGCGCGGCCGAGATCGCCGCAGCGATCCGCTCCGCCTCCTCGAGGGAGCGCGCACCGGTGCGGCCGCCCACGCCGCCGAGCTCGACCATGACATCCAGCGGTCGGCGGCCGCCGGCCAGCGCTCGTGTCAGGATCTCGACGCCGGCGAGCGAGTCCGCCCAGCAGAGGATCCGCAGGTCGTCGTCGGCATCGAGCAGCTCGCCGAGGTGCCTGGCGGCGGCCTCATCGGTCACGGAGTTCGCGATCAGCACCGTCCGCACACCCGCGTCGACCGCCACCTCGGCCTGCCACGGCGTCGCCACCGAGATGCCCCAGGCGCCCCCGTCGAGCAGGCGCTGCCACAGGGCGGGCGCCATCGTGGTCTTGCCGTGCGGGGCGAGCAGCACTCCCTGCTCTCGCGCCCATGCGAAGACGGTCTCCTCGTTGTGCGCGATCGCCGTCTGCTGCACGGTCAGAACCGGCGTGACGAGGTCGGAGAGGTGCAGATCGGCACCGGCCACCTCCGACAACCGGAGGCCGGAAGCGCGAGCCGGGAAGCCCTTCGCCCAGGCGCCGAGAACGGGATCCGGAATTTGTAGAGGCACCTAACAAGGCTACTAGGCTGGGGACATGACCGCGAAGACCCGTGTTTCCACCGACGCCGCTCCCGCCCCCGCACACACGTTCTCGCAGGGTGTGCGCAAGGGCCCGATCGTGCAGGTCTCCGGCCAGGGGCCCGTCGACCCCCAGACGAACGACTACCTGTTCCCCGGCGACGTCGCCGCGCAGACGACCCGCACGCTCGAGAACGTCAAGGCGATCGTCGAGGCGTCAGGAGCCACCTTCGATGATGTCGTGATGCTGCGCGTCTACCTCACCAAGCGCGAAGACTTCCCGATCATGAACGACGCCTACGGCGCATTCGTGACGGCCCACACCACCAGCGGCGTGCTCCCCTCGCGCACCACCGTCATCACCGGTCTGCCCCGCGAGGAGATGCTCGTCGAGATCGACGGACTCGCCGTCGTCGCCTGAGTCCGACACCCGGGCGTGTCGCACCGGCGACCGTTGCCTCCCCGTTACCTCCAATCACGTACCATAGAAGGTCAGGCACGTGAAGACCGGGGGGTGGAGTTCGTGACCGATGTGATCTCAGCGCCGGGCGCAGCAGCCGAAGCGCACGGTGACGATGCACCGACCACGGTGCTGACTCCGTCCGACGCCCCCACCGATTCGATGCCGCCGGCCGACGGCCAGCAGCCACTCGCGTGGGCACCCATCGAACCCTCTCCCAAGAAGCGCCGCCTCGGCCTCTGGATCGGACTCGGGATCGGCGTGGTGGCGCTCGGCGCGGGCGCGGCCTCGATGATCCTCATCGCACCCGGCACGACGGTCGCCGGCATCCCCGTGGGCTGGATGACTCCCGGTGCCGCCGCGGCCGCAGTGGATGCGCACCTCGCTGAGACGCGCATCACCTTGACCGGCACCGGCGACGACATCGTCCTCACCGGCGCCGATCTGGGAGCGGCCATCGACGGCACCGCCCTCGCCGATCAGGCCTTCGCCGAACGCCCGATGTGGAACCTGGGCACCTGGATGGGGGACGCGCTTCCCGGCGAGATCACGCTCGATGCCGACAAGGCGACGAGCGCCCTCCGCGATGCCGTGCCCGGCAGCTTCCAGGATCCCGTCGACGCGGGTGTCGTCTTCGACACCGCGAGTGCCGACTACGTGACCACACCGGCAGAGGCGGGCACCGGCATCGACGTCGCCGACCTGACCGGCGCGCTCAGCGCAGCAGTCGCCGACGGGAAGAAGAGCCTCGACTATCCGGGCGGCCCCGCCGAAGCGCTCCCGGCTGTCTCCGACGACGACGCGACAGCGACGGCCGCCTCCCTCAACACCATGCTCGACACGGTCGGTTTCTACGTCGGCAAGGAGCGGACCGTGCCGGTCTCGCGCGCCGGAGCCGCGAGTTGGCTGAGCATCATCGACGACGACGGTCAGCTGCGAGTGCAGGCCGATGCCCAGCTCATCCAGGCCACCGTCGACAACCTGGCCAAGCGGGTGGATCGCGCTCCGGTCAACGCCACCAACATCGTGGACTCGGCCGGGACCGTGCTGCGTGCCGAGCGGGCAGGCGTCGACGGACGCGCCCTCGGCGACACCTCGACGGCCGCCGAGCAGTTCGCCCGCCAGCTCGAAGGCGGTAACGGCGTCTACGAGCTCGAGGTCACGAAGACCCCGTTCGAGACCGTGAACGTGTTCCGCAAGATCGAGATCAACCTCAGCGCGCAGCGGGCCTACCTCTTCGAGAACAACAAGGTCGTGAACTCCTGGGCGGTCTCCACCGGCCTTCCCGGCACACCGACTCCGACCGGCAACTTCAAGGTCTTCGCGCACACGGCCATGCAGGACATGGGCTGCTACGAGGGAGCCCCGTACTGCACCGAGGACGTGCCGTGGATCACCTGGTTCGCGCCGAACATCGGGTTCCACGGCACCTACTGGCACAGCAACTACGGTCAGCGCATGAGCCACGGTTGCGTGAACCTTCCGATCGACCTCGCCAAGTACGTGTACGACTGGTCGCCTGAGGGCCTCGAGGTCGCCGTCTACAACTGACGTCACCGCTGATACACGAAGGGGGCGGATGCCGATGCATCCGCCCCCTTCGTGTATGGGTCAGCGCAGCGCGTCGACGATGCCGTTCAGCGTGGCCGACGGGCGCATGACGGCCTCGACGAGCGCATCGTCGGGCCGGTAGTAGCCGCCGATCTCGACGGGCTTGCCCTGCACTGCGTTGAGCTCGGACACGATGGCTTCCTCGTTCTCGGCGAGAGTCGCAGCGATCGGCGCGAAGGCCGCGGCGAGGTCGGCATCCTTCGTCTGCTTCGCCAGCTCCTGTGCCCAGTAGAGACCGAGGTAGAAGTGACTGCCGCGGTTGTCGATCATGCCGAGGGCACGGCCCGGGGAGCGGTCCTCCTCGAGGAACGTGCCGGTCGCGGCGTCGAGGGTCTCCGCGAGCACGCGGGCCTTCTCGTTGCCCTTGCGGTCGGCGTAGTGCTCGAGCGACGCGGCCAGCGCGAAGAACTCGCCCAGCGAGTCCCAGCGGAGGTAGTTCTCCTCGACCAGCTGCTGCACGTGCTTGGGCGCGGAGCCCCCGGCGCCGGTCTCGAACAGTCCGCCGCCCGCGAGCAGCGGGACGATCGAGAGCATCTTGGCGCTCGTGCCGACCTCGAGGATCGGGAAGAGGTCCGTGAGGTAGTCGCGCAGCACGTTGCCGGTGACCGAGATCGTGTCGAGCCCGTGGCGCATCCGCGCGAGCGTGTAGCGCGTCGCCTCCTCCGGCGCGAGGATCGTGATCGTGAGGCCCTTGATGTCGAGCGTCGCGAGACCCTGGTGCACCTTGGCGATGATCTGCGCGTCGTGCGAGCGGTTCGCATCGAGCCAGAACACGGCAGGCACGCCGCTCGCCCGCGCACGATTGACCGCGAGCTTGACCCAGTCCATCACCGGGATGTGCTTGGTCTGCGTCGCACGCCAGATGTCTCCGGCGGCGACCTCGTGCTCGATCAGGACCGTGCCTTCGCTGTCGAGCACCTGGACGATGCCGGCCGCCGCGATCTCGAAGGTCTTGTCGTGGCTGCCGTACTCCTCCGCGGCCTGAGCCATCAGACCCACGTTGGGAACGGTGCCGATCGTCGCCGGGTCGAGAGGACCGTTCGCGATCACATCGTCGATCACGGCCTGGTAGACGCTCGCGTACGAGGAGTCGGGGATGACCGCGAGCGTGTCGGCCTCGCCGCCGTCCTTGCCCCAGAGCTTTCCGCCGTTGCGCACGAGCGCAGGCATCGACGCATCGACGATCACGTCGCTCGGCACGTGCAGGTTCGTGGTGCCCTTGTCCGAGTTCACGTACGAGAGACGCGGCCCCTCGGCGATGGCCCGGTCGAAGGCCGCGGCGATCGCGTCGCCCTCTGCCACGTTCGCGAG
This sequence comes from Microbacterium sp. PMB16, assembly GCF_051294855.1. Classification (GTDB taxonomy): domain Bacteria; phylum Actinomycetota; class Actinomycetes; order Actinomycetales; family Microbacteriaceae; genus Microbacterium. The sequence continues at coordinate 2,507,791 of NZ_CP145908.1, read as the reverse complement.
TCCGGTGAGGATCGAGCCGAGCCCGTCGTTGGCACTGAGACCGGCAGCGGCGAGCGTATCGCCGTACTGCGCGAACACGTCCTTGAAGAACGCCTTCACCACGTGGCCGAAGATGATCGGGTCGCTGACCTTCATCATGGTCGCCTTGAGGTGCACGGAGTAGAGCACGTCGTCGGCCTTCGCCGTCTTCAGCGTCTCCTCGAGGAACGCATCGAGCTGCGTGCCCGAGAGGAACGTCGCGTCGATGATCTCGCGCGGGAGGACCTTGAGGCCGTCCTTGAGCACGGTGACCGTGCCGTCTTCGGCCCTGTGGCGGAAGGTCAGGACATCATCGTGCGCCGCGACCCAGGACCGCTCGTTGCTCTTGAAGTCGTCGTGACCCATGGTCGCGACGCGCGTCTTCGAGCCCTCAGCGAACGGCTTGTTGCGGTGCGGGTGCTTCTTGGCGTAATTCTTCACCGCGAGCGGTGCACGGCGGTCGCTGTTTCCTTCACGGAGCACCGGGTTGACCGCGGAGCCCTTGATCCGGTCGTACCGCGCACGGACGTCCTTCTCCTCGAGGGACGACGGCTCATCCGGGAAGTCCGGGATGTCGTAGCCCTGCTGCTGGAGTTCGGCGATCGCCCCCTTCAGCTGTGGGATGGATGCCGAGATGTTCGGCAGCTTGATGATGTTCGCCTCGGGCAGCGTCGCCAGTCCGCCCAACTCGGCGAGGGCGTCCCCCACCTGCTGCTCCGGGGTGAGCTTCTGCGGGAACGCGGAGAGGATGCGTCCGCCCAGCGAGATGTCTCGGGTTTCGAATGCAATGCCCGCCTGACCGGCGTAGGCCTGGATGATCGGCAGGAACGAGGCGGTGGCGAGCGCCGGTGCCTCGTCTGTGTAGGTGTAGATGATGGCGTCGTCGGTCACCGGGAGGTTCTCCGTTCGCGAGGGCAATTTGTCTCGATACCAAGATACCTGAGCGGCTCTCGGCGCGTGGGCCGCCTCGTGGCGGCGTCGTCCGAACAGCCAGGGTTGATAGACCTGAGACGAAATGTTCGCCCGGGATGTGCCCGCTCGCGCGCGAGGGGTTAGCCTGGGACCATGTCCGAACTGCGCATGGTCGAACTCTCCGCCGCGACGATCGTCGCCGTGAACAACCTGTCGCTCAAGCCCGGACAGGAGCAGTTCCTCGCGCCGGTCTCCTACGGGATCGCTGCGACCGTCATCAATCCGCAGACGTCGTGGCAGCGCGTGATCCTCGACGGCGACGAGGTCGTCGGCTTCGTCAGCGCCAATTTCGACGACGAAGCGCCCGAGGAGCATTTCCGCTCCGTGCTGTGGCGCATCAACGTCGACGCCGACGACCAGGGACGAGGCGTGGGTCGCTACGCCGTCGAGGCCCTCATCGAGGAAGCGCGCGAGCGCGAAGTGGATCACGTCAACGTGATCTACGAAGCGGGCGACGGCGGACCGGAGACGTTCTTCCACCGGGTCGGCTTCACGCCCGTCGGCGAGACCGCCTACGGCGAGATCATCGCGCAGATCCGCGTCACACCTTAGACCGGCGGCGGGGTCTCGAATCCCCTCCCCCATCGAGACTCCGTCGCCTTTGACCTGTCGCCCGCGGGACCGCTCCCACGCGGTTCATCACGAATATGTTGCGGGCGACCACAAAAAGCTTGCGCGCATCGGAGCGCGTGCGTATCATCGCTGAAGAAGGCGTAGCGAAACGCTTCGACGATTGCTTCCCGCACGACGACGATGGAGTCACGATGACGACGATTCACGAGGTGGCCGCGGCCGCCGGTGTCTCGATCAGCACCGTCTCCTACGCCCTCAGCGGCAAGCGCCCGGTCTCCGAGAAGACTCGTCGACGCATCGAGGACGCCGCACTCTCCCTCGGCTACGAGCCGGACGCCGGTGCGCGCATGCTCGCCGGGCGCCGCACGCACATCTTCGCCCTGACCGAGCCCCTGCGCGCCGACACGCACGCCCCCACGCACATGGCGTTCGTGCTCGCGACCGCCGTGGCGGCACGGCGTCGCGGCTACGACATCCTCCTCCTCACCGACGCGCAGGCATCCGAGGGCATGAATCGCGTGGCTGCGAGCAATCTCGTCGACGCGATCCTCGTCCTCGACGTCGCGCCCGACGACGAGCGCGCGGCGATCGCACGCTCCGTGCGCACCCCGACGATCTTCATCGGCATCCCCGAAGACGCGCACGGCCTCACCTGCGTCGACCTCGACTTCGAGGCTGCCGGACGCCTGGCCGTCGACCATCTCGCAGACGCCGGCCACAGCCGCATCACGCTCCTCGGGCAGACCGAGCTGTCGTACCGGAAGTCGAACTTCCCCCGCCGCCTCCTGCACGGCGTGACGACCCGCGCCGGCGAACGCGGCGTGACACTCGGTACCGCCACCACCGGCGCAGCCGCCACCGACATCGCCACCGTCCGCGCGGCGACTGAGGCAGCGCTCGACGACGGCCATCGCGCCTTCGTCGTGCACGCGGTGGATGACGTGCACGAGGCCCTCCTGGCCGTGCTCGGCGAACGCGGCCACCGCGTCGGCGACGACGTCTCGGTCATCTCCGCGGCGGCGTCGTTCGACACGTCCGGCCTCGCCGTCGCGGTCGACACGATCCCGCTGATTCCGCAGCTGTCCTGCGAGTTCGCGGTCGACCTCGCGGTCCGCCACCTGGAAGAGGCGAACGTGCCCCCCGAGATCCATCTGCTCCCACCCGAATACCACTCCGTCGGATCGGTCGCCCCACCCCGGGGATGACGACCGCGGAGCCTCCGCTTCGCCACGACCGTCGTCGAAACGCTTCGATGACCGGTTCACCCACAACTGAACACCCTGACCCAGAGAAGTGTCCGGCCCTCGAGGCCACCGAGAAAGGAGTGCCGACGATGGCACGCAACATCCGCAGGACGAAGGCGTTGACCGTGATGGCCGCGCTCACCGCGACCGGGATCGCGCTGAGCGGCTGCACCGCCGGCGCAGGAGACGAGGGCGGCGACGGCAAGACCCTCAAGCTCTGGCACTATGAAGGCGCCGACAGCGCGATGGGCAAGGCCTGGGCCGAATCCATCAAGATCTTCGAAGAGGAGACCGGCGCCAAGGTCGAGTTCGAGGAGAAGTCCTTCGAGCAGATCCAGAAGACGGCTAGCCAGGTGCTCGACACCGACGCCGCCCCGGATCTGATGGAGTTCAACAAGGGCAATGCGACCGCGGGCTTCCTCGCGTCGACCGGCCTGATCGCCGACATCTCGGATGCCGTCGAAGAGTACGGCTGGGACGACAAGCTCGCCCCGTCCCTGCAGACGACCGCCAAGTACACCGACGACGGAGTCATGGGCGGCGACACCTGGTTCGGCGTTCCGAACTACGGCGAGTTCGTCGGCGTCTACTACAACAAGGATGCCTTCGCCGAGGCGGGCCTCGAGATCCCCACCACCTATGACGAGTTCGTCGACGTGCTGGACGCGTTCGTCGCGAAGGGGGTCACGCCGCTGGCCGAGGCCGGCGCCGAATACCCGCTCGGACAGCTCTGGTATCAGCTCGCGCTCATGGAGGGCGACCGCGGATTCGTCGACGACTACCAGCTGTACAAGGAGCCGGTCGACTGGCAGGGCGATGAGGTCACCTCTGCAACCGAGACCCTGAAGGAGTACGTCGACAAGGGCTACATCGCCTCCGACGTGTCGTCGGTCAAGGCCGAGGATGCCGGCGTCTCGTTCATCAACGGCACCTCCCCGATCTTCGTCTCCGGCTCCTGGTGGTTCGGACGCTTCGTCGCCGAGGCCACCGGCTTCGACTGGTCGATGACCGCCTTCCCGGGTGCCGATCTCTCTCTCGGCTCCTCGGGCAACCTCTGGGTCGTCCCGGAGAACGCGGCGAACAAGGAACTCGCCTACGAGTTCATCGACATCACGATGCGCCCCGAGATCCAGGCCATCATCGGCAACAACGGCGGGCTGCCCGTCGCCGCCGACACGGCCGACATCACCGATGAGAAGAGCGCCGAGCTGATCGCGACGTTCAACGGCGTGCTCGACGCCGACGGCCTCTCGTTCTACCCCGACTGGCCCGCTCCCGGTTTCTACGACGTGATCGTGCAGGAGCTCCAGGGTCTCGTCACCGGTGTGCAGGACGTGAAGACGACGAACACGAACCTCGGCGAGCAGTACGACGAGGGCACCTCCGAATACCGCTGATCCGCCCACGGGGGCGGCGTCCGAAAGCGCCGCCCCCCGTTTCTCCCTGGAGGTGACCATGTCTCTCGCCACCCGCGGCCGCACCAAGCTGCCGCCCGAAGAGCCGTCGATTCCGCAGCGCAGCGGTGGGACCGGGGCCTATTGGATGTACCTGCTCCCCGGCTTCGCGCTGCTGCTCGTCGTCGTCATCGTCCCGCTCATCTGGAACGTGTATCTCACCTTCACGAAGTGGAAGGGCGTACGCACCCCGGAGTTCATCGGGCTCGAGAACTGGCAGAAGATCCTCACCGACAGCGACTTCTGGACCTCCTTCACCAACTCGGTGTGGATGATCCTCGCGATGGTCGTCGTCCCGACGATCGTCGGCCTGATCGTCGCCGCACTCCTGTTCGACGTCGTCGGACGCAAGTTCGGCGGGAAGGTCGGCAGCTTCCTCCGGGCGACCTACTACCTCCCCCAGATCCTCCCGATCGCCGTCGCCGGCATCGTGATCGGCTGGATCGTGCGCCCCGGTGGTGACGGCGCCCTCAACCAGATCCTCGGCGCGTTCGGCATTCCCGCCTACGACTGGCTGGGGCAGATGCCCTCCGCGCTCATCGTCCTCATGGTCGTCATGGTCTGGGTGCAGTTGGGCTACCCGGTCGTGGTCTTCATGGCTGCTCTCCAGCGCGTCGATCCCGAACTCTACGAGGCCGCCGAACTGGATGGCGCGAACTGGCTTCAGCGCTTCACCGCCATCACGATGAGCATCATCCGCCCGGAGATCTTCGTCGTGACGCTGACCTGCACGATCGCGGCACTCAAGGTGTTCGGTCCCGTCTACATCATCACGCGCGGAGGGCCGGCCGGGTCCACGCTCGTGCCCGCCTACTACGCGTATCAGGAGTTCTTCACGAAGCGGAACGTCGGCTACGGCGCGACCATCGCCACCGTGCTCACGATCGTCGTGGTCATCGTGTCGATCATCTTCATCCGCGTCCAGAACTCCCTCGAGCGCAAGGAAAGGGCGGGACTGTGATGCACGCCACGACTGCCATCGTCACCGGCAAGCCCGGCAAGACGCGCCCCCGAGGCGGCATGACCAAGAAGCGGCCGGTCGACTGGCTGCTGCTCGCACTCGTCGTCGTCGGCGCGCTGCTGGTCATCGCGCCCTTCTACCTCGTGCTCGTGAACTCGTTCAAGTCGCCGCTCGACTATGCGACCTCCGGTCCGCTGGCCTTCCCCGAGACGCTCGACTTCGGCGGGATCATCAAGTTCTGGGAGCGCGTCAACTTCCCCGAGAAGGTCTGGAACTCGATCTTCATCGCCGGCATCGTGTCGGTGTTGGCCGTCGTCATCTCGATGCTCAATGCCTTCGCGATCGGGATCGGCCGCGTCCGCGGTCGCAGCTGGATCGTGCTGCTGTTCCTGATGGCCAACCTGCTGCCGCAGGAAGCGCTGCTCTACCCGCTGTACTACATGTTCAAGTCGGTGGGCCTCTACGACAACGTCTGGGCGGTGATCATCGTCTTCACGGTGATCCAGGCAGCCTTCGGCACCTACCTCCTGTCATCGGTCTACGGCACCTTCCCGAAGGAGATCCTCGAGGCCGCATCGCTCGATGGTGCGACCCGCTGGCAGATCCTCTGGCGCGTGGTCTTCCCGATCAGTCGGCCGACGCTGTCGGTGCTGTTGATCTTCTTCTTCATCTGGACGTGGAACGAGTTCCTCATCCCGCTGACGTTCCTCGCATCCAACGCCAATCAGACGGTACCCGTCGCGATCAGCGTGCTGCAGGGCGATCGACTGATGGACGTCACCACGACCAGCGCGTCGGCTCTGCTCGGCATCATCCCCACGCTCATCTTCTTCCTCATCTTCCAGCGCACGCTGACACGCGGCATCACGGCAGGAGCAGTCAAGTAATGAAGTTCACCGACGGGTTCTGGCAGCTGCGTCCCGGCGTCACCGCGCTTCACGCGCAGGAGGCGTACGACATCGCTGAGATCGGCGACACCCCCGACGGCCCGGGTCTGGTCATCACGGCGCCCACGACCGTGATCGCCAAACGCGGCGATGTGCTCAACCGCCCGGTGCTTACGACGACCCTCTCCTCCCCTGCCGAGGGCGTGATCCGCGTGCGCATCGAGCACCACTCCGGCGGGCTGCGACACAGCGGCTTCACGCTTCCCGGTGCCGGCGGCAGCGCGGCGTCCGTCACCGTGTCCGAGAGCGGCGGAATCGTGGATGCCGGTGCGCTCGTCGCACGTATCGCTCCCGGCGCTCCGTGGAATCTCTCCTTCGAGGTCGAGGGTCGCCGGGTGACCGGAAGCGGGCACAAGGCGCAGGGATACATCCAACTCGCGCCCGGGGCGCAGGTCGATCAGGGCATCGTGTCCAACGCCCGCCAGGGCGGGACTGCGCCGGCGGCATCCGCCTTCGTCCACGAGCAACTCGACCTCGGCGTCGGCGAGCACATCTACGGACTCGGCGAGCGCTTCGGCCCTCTGGTGAAGAACGGCCAGACGGTCGAGGTGTGGAACGCCGACGGCGGCACCTCGAGCGAGCAGGCGTACAAGAATGTGCCGTTCCACCTGTCCGACCGCGGCTACGGCGTGCTCGTCAACGACCCGGGCCATGTCTCGTATGAGATCGGCTCGGAGGCCGTGGAGCGCGTGCAGTTCTCGGTGTCGGGCGAGGCGCTCGAGTACTTCGTGATCGCCGGACCGACGCCGAAGGATGTCCTCGGTCGGTACACGGCGCTGACCGGTCGCCCTCCGGTCGTGCCCGCCTGGTCGTACGGACTCTGGCTGTCCACCAGCTTCACGACCGACTACGACGAGCAGACCGTGAATTCGTTCATCGACGAGATGGCGGCACGTGAGCTGCCGGTGTCGGTCTTCCATTTCGACTGCTTCTGGATGCGCGAGTTCAACTGGTGCGACTTCGAGTGGGACCCGCGGGTCTTCCCCGACCCGGAGGGCATGCTCGGGCGCCTGCACGAGAAGGATCTGCGCGTCTGCGTGTGGATCAACCCCTATATCGCGCAGCGCTCTCCGCTGTTCCGCGAGGCGGCCGACCAGGGATTCCTGGTGCGGCGGGCCGACGGATCGGTGTGGCAGTGGGACCTGTGGCAGGCCGGGATGGGACTCGTCGACTTCACGAACCCGGACGCGACCGCCTGGTACCAGGGGCACCTGCGCCGCCTCATCGCTCAGGGCGTCGACTGCTTCAAGACCGACTTCGGCGAGCGGATCCCCACGGATGTCGTCTGGGCCGACGGCGCCGATCCCGAGCGCATGCACAACCTGTACACCGACCTGTACAACCGGGCGGTGTTCGAGGTGCTCACCGACGCCCGCGGCGAGGGAGACGCGGTGCTGTTCGCGCGCTCGGCGACCGCCGGCGGCCAGAGCATGCCGGTGCACTGGGGCGGCGACTCGACCTCGACGTTCGCCTCGATGGCCGAGACGCTACGCGGCGGGCTCTCGCTCGCGCTGACCGGCTTCGCATTCTGGAGCCACGACATCGGAGGCTTCGAGGGAACACCGGATGCCGCGGTGTTCAAGCGCTGGACGGCTTTCGGTCTGCTCGGCTCGCACTCCCGCTTCCATGGCTCGAGCTCGTATCGCGTGCCGTGGGCGTTCGATGAGGAGGCCGTCGAGGTGACGCGCCGCTTCACCCACCTGAAGATGCGGCTGATGCCCTACCTATATCAGCAGGGACTGGATGCCGCGGCGACCGGCGTCCCGCTGATGCGGCCGATGGTGCTCGAGTTCCCCGACGACCCCGCGGCGGTGTATCTGGACCGCCAGTACATGCTGGGGTCCGACCTGCTCGTCGCGCCGGTGTTCTCGGCGGACGGTGTCGTGGACTTCTACCTGCCCGCGGGCGAGTGGACGTCGTTGCTCACCGGCGAGACCGTCACCGGAGGTGCGTGGCGTCGCGAGACGCACGACTTCGACTCGCTCCCGCTGTACGCGCGCCCGGGTACCGCGCTCCCCTGGGGAGCCCGTGTCGACAGCCCCGAGTACGACTACCATGACGGACTGCAGCTGCGTGTCTTCGCCGGCGGCACGGGAACCGCCTCGGTGACCGTGACCAGCCCCGGCGGACGCACCGTGACCTACGACGTCGACCTCGAGGAGATCACCGGATGACCACCCCGCTCGCTTCGCTCGCTTCTGCCGACGACTACCGGGGCTCCGGCCTCGTCTTCCCTGAGGGGTTCACGTTCGGATCGGCCACCGCGTCGTACCAGATCGAGGGCGCGGCCGCCGAAGACGGTCGCACTCCGTCGATCTGGGACACCTTCAGCAAGACACCGGGGCGGGTCTGGAACGGCGACACCGGTGACGTGGCGTGCGACCACTACCACCGCGTCGACGAGGACCTCGACCTGATGGCGGACCTGGGGCTGCAAGCCTACCGCTTCTCGATCGCCTGGCCGCGGATCGTCCCCGCCGCTTCCGGCGAGGTGAACCAGGCAGGCATCGACTTCTACTCGAGACTGGTGGACGGGCTTCTCGAACGCGGCATCCGTCCGGTGGCGACGCTCTACCACTGGGACCTTCCGCAGTATCTGGAGGATGCCGGGGGCTGGACCTCCCGTGCGACCACGGACGCGTTCGAGCAGTACGCGTCCGTGATGGGCCGCGCGCTGGGCGACCGCGTGCACACCTGGACCACGCTCAACGAGCCGTGGTGCTCGGCCTACCTCGGCTATGGTCAGGGCGGTCACGCGCCGGGGCGGCACGAGTCGGCATCCGCTCTGTCGGCCGTCCACCACCTGAACCTCGCGCACGGGCGGGCGATCCAGGCACTCCGGGCGACATCGACCGGAGACCCCGATTACTCCGTCACCCTCAACTTCCATGTGCTGCGCGGTCAGGGCGACGGGGCGGCCGAGGCCATGCGCCGGATCGACGCCCTCGCGAACCGCGCCTTCACGGGTCCGATGCTGCGCGGCGAGTACCCGGCCGATCTGCTCGAGGACACGGCATCCGTCACCGACTGGAGCTTCGTGCAAGAGGGCGACCTCGCCACCATCAACCAGCCGATCGACGTGCTGGGCGTGAACTACTACTCGACCGCGACCGTGCGGCTCTGGGACGGTGTCTCGCCGAAGCAGCAGAACGACGGACACAAGGGCGCGGAGGGCGGCACGGCCTGGCCGGGCAGCAACGAGGTCGTCGAGTTCGTGGAGCAGCCGGGGCCGTACACCGCCATGGGATGGAACATCGCACCGGAGGGCCTCGAGGAGCTGCTCGTCTCCCTGTCGGAGCAGTTCCCCGAACAGGCTCTGATGGTCACCGAGAACGGCGCCGCCTTCGAGGACGCGGTGGCGGAAGACGGCTCGGTGCCCGACCCCGAGCGCACCGACTATCTGCGGCGACACTTCACCGCGGCGCACCGAGCCCTCGAGCGGGGCGTCGACCTGCGCGGCTACTTCGTGTGGTCGCTGCTCGACAACTTCGAGTGGGGCTACGGGTACGCCAAGCGCTTCGGCATCGTGCGCGTCGACTTCGACACGCTCGAGCGCACCGTCAAGGATTCCGGGCACTGGTACAGGGAGCTGGTGCGCACGCGGACGGTCGGCGCCTAGCGCTCGACTGCCTGCCGAGTCACGCGCGCGGTGGAGCCGTGGACGCCCGGACCACCAGCGCAGTCGGCAGCAGGGGCGGAGAGCCTGCCTCTTCGTCACGCAGCAGCGTGAGCAGAGCCTGCACCGCCGCCTCACCTTTCGCATCGATGTCCTGACGAACCGTCGTCAGCGCCGGAGAGACGCGCGCGGCGAGCGGATTGTCGTCGAAGCCGACGACCGACAGCTGCTCGGGAACGCGGATGCCGCGATCCCGAGCCCGCTCCATCACCTCGAGCGCGGCGAGGTCGGAGAAGGCCAGGACGGCAGTCGGCGGGTCGTCGAGCATCCGATCGATCCGCTCTTGCAGGATCGCGTCGATCGCCACACGCGGCGTTCCGACGAGGGAAGGGATGATCCCCGCTTCATCGAGTGCACGCATCCATCCGTGCAGTCGCCGGGAGATCGTGGGGGACGCCGTGTCGAGAGAGATCTCGGACGACGGTCGGTTGTCGGCATCGAGAGCGGCGACGACGATCGCAATGCGTGTGTGACCCAACTCGACGAGGTGCTTCGCCGCCTGGTACGCGCCGGACGAGTTGTCGATGCCGATGTCCGGGACTCCGGGCAGCGGCGAGCCCTCGACGTTCACGATGGGCAGCCGGCGTTCCCGCAGGGCGCTGTATGCCGACATCGCCGGAGCACACGAGTAGACGATCGCGCCGTCCATGGCGATGTCACGCGCCGGGTCCACACCGGCATCCCGGGAGGAGTGCAGCAGGACGAGGGAGTACCCGGCATCCGCCAACGATCCCGCGACCGCCCGAACGAAGCCCACGGCCACGTCGTCGGTGAACGCGTCTCGCGGCGAGTTGGTCAGCACCATGCCGATGACCCCGGTGCGACCGCGGGCGAGCGCACGCGCCGCCGGGTCCGGCCCCGCGTATCCGAGCTCGTCGGCAGCGCTCAGGATCCGCGCGCGAAGGTCTTCGGAGAGTTGATCCGGGCGGGAGAACGCGTTCGAGACGGTCATGCGGCTCACGCCCACGTGCTCCGCAATCGTCTTGAGCGTCACTCGCGCCACGTCGACCACCTCCGTCCCCATTCTGCCTGACGGGAGAAGGGGGTCGGCGGGGCTCAGCATGGATCGGCTGCGCCCGTGGCGCACACCGCACGCGGAGGCTCGATCGCCTCCGCCACGCGGCGTATGCCACGCGCGACGGCTGCACGAACGCGCAACCGCCACTCCGCCCTCGCACGTGCGGCGATGGCACGGTCCCGCTCGCGGAGAGCATCGAGGCGACGCTGACGGTGCGGGTCATACGCGGTGGTCCGGCGCTCGGCCTGGACGAGTGCCGTGATCGTCTGGTGTTCCATCATCCGGCCTTTCTGTATCGGTACAGAAGACGATACTATACCGGTACAGAGTCCGCCAGAGGAAGGATGAATCAGTCTCGATCCCGTCGGGTCAGCGGCGGTCGTCCGACTTGCCGGGACGCTTGCGGTTGCTCCACGCGGAGAGCGCGGATGCCGCGGCCCCGGCCGCACGATCGATCGCTTCGGCGGAGCGGCTGAGCATGTCCTGCGCCGTGTCCTGCCACGCCTGATTCGACGGTGACTCCCCCGCCTGCACCTTCGCGGCGTGCTCGGCGGCCTCGAAGGCCCGCTCGAGTTCGGCGACGGCATCCCGATAGGCGGCGAACTCGGCGGCGGTGATCCGTCCCTCCGCGGCGCGGCGCGTCTCGTTCGCCTGTCCGACCGCGCGCAGATACGCGGCCGTGGCCGGACGCTTCACATCGGTCATCGCCGGGTACGCGATCTGCAGGGCCGGATCGGTCTCGTACTGCATCCACCGGGCGACGACAGCGTCATGCTCCGCGCGCAGACGCTCGATGGGCCGAGGAGCGGATGCCGGTGGGATGGCCGCCCGCGCCGCATTCAGCCGCACCTGCCGGGCGCGGACGTCGGCCGCAGCGGCCTTCGCATCACGCTCCCTCTCGCGCAGCATCCGTCGGGCACCGGCGACCTGTTCGGCGGATGCACGCTGCGCCGCACGCTCAGCGGCCACGCGCGCGTAGTCGGCGCGGGCGATCTTGAGCGCGGTGCGCTTCTCGGCCGCGACCTGTCGTGCCGTGGCGAGGTCGTGGCGCGCCGCGTCGAACGCGAGGCGCCTGCCGCTCGTCTTGCGCTGCCGGTTCACACCGATCACCCCCACTGTGCCCGCCGCGATCACGGAAGGCGCAACCCACCACCACTCGGCGAGCAGTACGGGGTCCATGCTTCGATGCTACCCAGCGGACCTGGACTCCGGTCTCGGGTCGGCCCCCAGATCTGCGGCCGATCCCACCTTCTGCGGCCACATCGTGCAGATGTGGCCGCAGAAGGTGACGGATGCCGGGGGCCGGAACCCCTAGACCAGGGTCTCCTGCCACGCCGCGTGCAGCTGCGCGAACTTGCCCGTACCGCCGATCAGAGCGTCAGGGGTGTCGTCCTCGATGATCTGCCCGTGCTCCATCACCAGCACACGATCGGCGATCGCAACCGTCGAGAGACGGTGCGCGATGATGATCGCAGTGCGGTCCTTGAGCAGGGTCTGCAGCGCGTCCTGGATCAGGCGCTCCGACGGGATGTCCAGCGATGCCGTCGCCTCGTCGAGGATCAGCACCGCAGGGTCGGCGAGGAACGCCCGGGCGAAGGAGATCAGCTGACGCTGCCCCGCCGACACCCGACCGCCGCGCTTGTTCACGTCGGTGCTGTACCCGTCGGGCAGCGACGAGATGAATCCGTCTGCTCCGACCGCGCGGGCTGCGGCCCTGATCTCGTCGAGCGTCGCGTCGGGCTTGCCGAGTGCGATGTTGTCGGCAACCGTGCCGCTGAACAGGTAGGCCTCCTGCGTGACCATGACGATCGCGCGGCGGAGATCCTTCGGGTGCAGCGAACGCAGGTCCAGTCCGTCGAGCGTCACTCGGCCCTTCGACGGGTCGTAGAACCGCGAGATGAGCTTCGCCAACGTGGACTTGCCCGCGCCGGTCGTGCCCACGAGCGCGATCGTCTGCCCCGCGGGGATGTCGAGCGAGAAGATCGGGAGGATCGTCTTCTCGCCGTTGTACCCGAAGGTCACCTCGTCGAACGAGATGTGACCGCGGGACTCCCACAGGTCGATCGGCTTCTCGGGGTCCGGAACCGTCGGCACCTCTTCGAGGACGCCGGAGACCTTCTCCAGCGCAGCCGTCGCCGACTGGTAGGAGTTGAGGAACATCGCGATCTCCTGCATGGGTGCGAAGAAGTTGCGCACGTAGAGCACCGCCGACAGCAGCACACCCACCGTGAGCGCACCCTCGGAGACCCGGATGCCGCCCCAGAGCACCACGATGCCCAGGACCAGCGCCGCGACCCCCATGAGCCCAGGCTCGAACGTCCCGAACAGCAGCATCGACCGGCGGTTGACGTCGCGGTAGTCGCCCGCGACGTCTTGGAACGCCTTGTCGTTGCGCGGCTCCTTGCGGAACGCCTTGACGGCGCGGATGCCGGTCATCGTCTCGACGAACTGCACGATCACCTTCGCGCTGATCACGCGCGACTCGCGGTACACGAGCTGTGAACGCGAGTAGAACCAGCGCATCAGGAAGAACAGCGGCACGCCGCCGATCGCGAGGATCAACCCGGACTGCCAGTCCCAGAAGCACAGTGCGATGAACGTGAACAGACCGAACAGCACACCCGAGACGAGCTCGTTCAGACCGCCGTCGAGCAGTTCCTTGATCGAGTCGAGGTCGCTGGTCTGGCGCGAGATGATGCGGCCGGACGTGTACGACTCATGGAACTCCAGGCTGAGACGCTGAGTGTGCAGGAAGATGCGCTTGCGCAGGTCGAGCAGCACCGCCTGCGTGAGCTTGGCGGCGATGATCACATACCAGGCGATCAGCACCGAGGCGAAGACGCCGGCGAGCAGATAGATGCCACCGATCATGAAGGTCGGCATCCAGTCGGCCTGCTTCACCGCGGCGGGCAGCGCGCGGTCGAGCCCGATGCTGATCAGGATCGGCCCTGCGACCTGCAGAGCGGTCGATACCACCAGCACGGCCGCGGCCAGCACGATCTGCGGCTTCAGCGGGCGGACCAGGGAGCCGAGCAGCCGGAGCGACCGACGACGGATCTCCCGGCTCTCCTCGCGGGTGTATTGCGAACGATCCTCGTCCTGGGTTCCGGTGATGGCGGAGCTCATCGCTGCACCTCCTTCTCGTCGTCGAACACTGTTGTCGCTTCTGCCGACGCATCGTCGGCGTCGATCGGCTCATCGCGAATCACCGGGATCGCCCCGGTGCGGGCCGCTTCCTCGGCCTCGAGGCTGGAGATGACATGCCGGTAGTGCCGGCTCGTCTTCAGCAGCTCCGAGTGCGTGCCCACCGCGGTCACGCGCCCGGCCTCGAGCAGGGCGACGCGGTCGGCGAGCGCGACCGTGGAAGGGCGGTGCGCCACGATCATGGCGGTGGTGTCGGCGAGCACGTGCCGCAACGCCTCCTCCACGAGTGCCTCGGTGTCGACGTCGAGCGCCGACAGCGGGTCGTCGAGCACGAGCACCTTCGGATTCGCGGCGACTGCGCGCGCGAGCGCGAGTCGCTGGCGCTGACCCCCCGAGAGGCTGAGGCCCTCTTCGCCGATGACGGTCTCCACGCCGTCGGGCAGGGAGTCGACGAACGACGCCTGCGCGACGTCGAGCGCCTCACGGAGCACCCGCTCGCCCTCGGCACTGTGCACGTCGAGATCGGCGCGCCCGAGCAGCACGTTCTCGCGCACGGATGCCGAGAACAGCGTCGCATCCTCGAACGCCATGGCGATGTGCTGCCGGAGCTCCGCGAGCGGGAGGTCGCGCACGTCCACGCCGTCGAGGGTGACCTTTCCACCGGTCACGTCGTACAGGCGGGTGGGCAGGGTCGTGAGCGTCGTCTTGCCGCTTCCGGTGAGTCCGACCAGCGCCATGGTCTCGCCCGGTCGCAGCACGAGGTCGATGCCGTCGAGCAGATCGCGCTCGTTCGCACCGGCGTCCTGATAGCGGAAGTGGGCGTTCTCGAAGGCGAGCTCCCCGCGCGGGTGCTCGATGTGCACCGGGTGCTCGGGGTCGCTGATGCTGTTCGTCTCGGAGAAGATGTCGAACACGCGGTCGGTCGCCGTGCGGGCGTCGAGCATGAACGAGAACAGGAAGCCGATCGACTCGATGGGCCAGCGGAGCACGACGGCCATCGCGAAGAACGCGAACAGCTGCGCCTCGTCGATGGCGCCCTGGGAGATCAGCCAGATGCCCGACATCAGGCTCGCGCCGAACGCGATCTGCGGCATCAGGTCGAGCCAGAACCAGATCGACGCGATCGCGCTGGCCTTGCTCATCTCGGTCTCGCGCAGCGTCTCGGCCTGACGGCTGAACCGGCTCAGCGCGTGCTTGCCGCGCCCGAAGGCCTTCAGCACGCGGATGCCGTGCACGCTCTCCTCGACGCTGGTGGCGAGGTCACCGGCCTGGTCCTGGCTGCGACGGGTGAGCGCGCCGTAGCGCTTCTCGAACAGGTAGCCGCGGATCCACAGCGGGATCGCGGTCACCAGGAAGATCGCTCCGAGCAGCCAGTGCCAGCGGAACAGCAGCACCGATCCGATGATGATCGTGAGGATGTTCACGACGAGCAGCACGAGCCCGAACGCGAGCCACCGACGGATGAGGCCGATGTCCTGCATCATGCGGCTGAGCAGCTGACCCGACTGCCACCGGTCGTGGAAGGAGACCGGCAGCGTCTGCAGGCGCGCGTAGAGCGTGGTGCGCATCTGGTACTCGACCTCGGTGGCCGGGTTGAGAACGAACTGGCGACGCAGCCAGACCATGACGGCCTCACCGAGGGCGAGGGCGAAAACGACGAGGGCGCCGACCGCGATGGCGCTGATCTCACCGGAGCGGACGGGGCCGCCGATGATCTGCTCGAGCACGATCGGGATCATCAGGGCGATGATCGCCGCGATGAGCGCGCTGGCGGCACCGCCGACAAGCCGCCAGATGACCGGCTTGACGAAGGGCTTCAGGCGCCACAGTGCGGCCGGAGTGGAGAGCGAGGACGAGGGCGAGGGGTTCTGCGGGGAAGGCGAGGAAGACATGTCTCTCAGACGAGTTTCGTATGGAAAGCGGTTGCGGAAGGGAGGCGGATGAGAGAGCGGACTCTGCGAGTCCGGCATCCGAAGAGGAGCGAGTGGGGCTCTAGAAGAGCAGATCCGCCGGGGTCGAGCCGAGAGCGGGGATCTGCGCGATGGCGATCGAGATCATGGTGTCCTCCTCAGGCTCGGCGATGTCGTCCGGTCGGCGCGACAGCCCACCAGCCTATTGCTGTGAACCAGCTGGACGCAAGAGTCATTCCCGATTGCCTGAAACGGGATCGTCGCCCGGCCGTTCGACTCCCCGTCATTCATCGAAAGCACTCAACCGGCGACGCTGTGTTCGGAGTTTCCGACAGGCACTCGCCTCCGCCCGGCCCGCAGGATGGAGGCGACGGAACCGTCATGTACGAGCGAGGAGCCCCGATGCCAGAACGCGCCGACGCGATGGTCGCGGACATCCTGCGCCTGGTCGCGTGCGAGTCGCCGTCGGACGATCGGGAAGCCGTCTCCCGCAGCGCGGACGAGGTCACCGAACTCGGTATCCGGATCCTCGGCGTCGCCCCCGAGCGGATCACGATCGACGGATGCGCGCATCTGCGCTGGCGCTTCGGCGACGGTAAATCGGTCCTCGTTCTGGGGCACCACGACACCGTATGGCCCCTCTCCTCGCTCGTCTCACACCCCGCGCACGTCTCCGACGGGGTCCTTCGCGGACCCGGGTGCTTCGATATGAAAGCGGGGCTGGTGATGGCGTTCCATGCGCTCGCAGCCCTCCCCGATCGCACCGGCGTGACGCTTCTCATCACCGGAGACGAGGAGCCGGGGTCGCACACCTCCCGGGCGTTGATCGAGGAGGAGGCACGACGTGTCGCCGCCGCGCTCGTCCTCGAAGCAGCGGGGCCGGGCGGCGCTCTGAAGACCGCGCGCAAGGGCGTCTCGCGCTACGAGATCCACGTCCGTGGTCGCGCCGCCCATGCCGGCCTGGAGCCGGAGCAGGGCGTGAACGCCACGATCGAGCTGTCCCATCAGATCCAGGCCGTCGCCGCGCTGGCGGCCCCCGAGCACGGGACGACCGTGACCCCTACGCGCACACGTGCGGGGACGACATCGAACACGGTCCCCGCCCACGCCGCGTTCACCGTCGACGTCCGCGCCCGATCCACGGCCGAGCAGCACCGGACTCACGCAGCCATCATGGCGTTGCGGCCGCGCATCGACGGGGCTGCGGTCACGGTGGAGGGCGGCATCAACCGTCCGCCGCTCGAACCCGAGGCCTCCGCGGACCTCTTCGTGCGAGCATCGCTGGTCGCCGAACGCCTCGGGATGCCTCCGTTGCGCTCGATGTCCGTCGGCGGAGCCTCGGACGGCAACTTCACCGCCGGTGTCGGGACGCCCACGCTCGACGGTCTCGGTGCAGTCGGCGGCGGCGCCCACGCCGACGACGAACATGTCATCGTCGCCGAGCTTCCCGGCCGCACACGACTGCTCACCGAGCTGATCGAGGACATTCTCGCGCAGCCTGCGTCCGGCGTCTTCGGCCGGCTCCCAGAGGAGGCCGGACGATGAGCACTCGCGACGACGTGATCGCTCAGGCGGAGGCGGATGCCGTGGCCGCGGCATCCGCCTCCGGGATGGGTATCCGCATCCTCGATCGCATCGAAGAACATGCCGAGGTGCGCGCGCTCATCGAGAAGGTCTGGCGCACCGGCGAGCGCAACCCTCCCGTCACCGCCGACATGCTCAGTGCGATGCGCACGGCGGGCGGGTACGTAAGCGGCGCATTCGACGACGACGGCCTCGCCGCGGCTTGCCTCGGCTTCTTCGGACCTCCCGACGAGCGCCGACTGCACAGTCACATCGCGGGTGCTCTGCCCCGCACTCGGGGCACCGGCATCGGCTTCGCCCTGAAGCTCCATCAGCGGTGGTGGGCGCTGCGTAACGGCGCGGACGCCATCACGTGGACATTCGATCCGCTCATCCGCCGCAACGCCCACTTCAATCTCGCGAAGCTCGCGGCCGGTGCCGCCACCTATCTTCCCGACCTGTACGGCTCGATGGACGACGCGATCAACCGCGACGACATCACCGATCGGCTCCTCGTCCGATGGTCGCTCGCCGATCCGATCGTGGTCGCCGCAGCCTCCGGTCGCCCACGGCTGATCAGCGCGGAGGACTTCCCCGATGCCGCTGTCGCCGTCGGGACCGCACCGGATGGCCTCCCGTTGCTCGGACGCATGGACGCCCGCACCGTGCTCATCGCCGTCCCCGACGACATCGAATCCCTGCGCGAGACATCGCCCGAAGGCGCTGCGGCCTGGCGGCGCGCGATCAGGCAGACACTCGGTGAGCTCGTCCGCAGCGGAGCCACGGTGCGGGGATTCGATCGCGCCGGGTGGTACATCGTCGACAGAACGGAGAAGCCATGAAGCTCGAGGGCGTCGAGATCCTGAAGGTCAGCATCCCGCTGGTCGGTGCGTTCCGCACCTCTTTCGGCACGGAGGCCGTGCGTGAGACGCTGCTGCTCCGCGCCGTCACCGATGAAGGCGAAGGCTGGGGCGAATGCGGTGCCAGCGAGGCGCCGCTGTACTCCGGGGAGTACACGCATGGCGCCGCCGACGTGCTCAGCCGCCATCTGATCCCTGGCTTGTCCGGGGTGACGGATCTCGACGCGCACAGTGTCGCGCCCGCACTCTCCGCCTTCAAGGAGAACCGGCTGGCGAAGGCCGCCCTGGAGACGGCGATCCTCGATGCCGACCTGCGAGCGCGCGGCATTCCGCTGTCGTATGCGCTCGGGGCGGTGCGGCAGTCGGTCGCGTGCGGGGTCTCGGTGGGCATCGCCGATTCGATTCCCGAGCTTCTGGACACCGTGGAGGGATACCTCGCCGACGGCTACCTCCGGATCAAGCTGAAGATCGAACCCGGGTGGGACATCGAGCCGGTACGCGCGGTGCGCGAACGGTTCGGCGACATCATGCTGCAGGTCGATGCGAACGCGAGCTACGAGCGCAGCGACATCGACGACCTGCTCGAACTCGACGCCTTCGCCCTGTCGCTCGTGGAGCAGCCGCTCCCTGCAGACGATCTGCTCGGTCACGCCATGCTCGGGCGTCGACTGTCGACGCCGATCTGCCTCGACGAGTCGATCCTGTCGGCGCGCGCCGCCGCCACGGCAATCGACCTCGACGCCTGCCGCATCGTGAACATCAAGCCCGGCCGGGTCGGCGGCTATCTCGAGGCTCGACGCATCCATGACCTGTGTGTCGCGCACGGAATCCCGGTCTGGTGCGGCGGCATGCTGGAGACGGGCGTGGGGCGTGCCGCCAACCTGGCACTCGCGGCTCTCCCCGGTTTCACCCTGCCCGGCGACACGTCCGCTTCCGAGCGCTACTTCGCCGAGGACATCACGCCGCCTTTCCGTCTCGTCGACGGCCACATCGCCGTGCCGACCGGGCCGGGCATCGGTGTGACGCCGGACCCCGATCTGCTGGCCCGCTTCACTGTGAGCAGGGAATGGGTACCGGTCGCCTGACCAGCGACCCTCGGTGCTAGATTCACAAGAATGCGAGCCGCGATGAGTAATCGGCCTCAGACGAACCTCGTCCGCATCATGGAGGAGCTCGGGAGCGCGCTCCTCGACGTGATCGCCGGCGAGATCGACCCCGAGCGCAGCGTCGAGGCCATCGTCATCCACGATCCTCTCGATGAGCCGGATGCTCCCCGCGGGGGGCTCGTCCTCGGTGTCGGACTCAGCGAGAGCGCAGACGTCGCCCGAGTACTCACCCGTCTGGGCCTCAGCGGGACGGTCGGGCTCGTGGTGCGCGCACCTTTCACGGCCGACGACGAGGTCATGGCCGCCGCGGCGAGCTCCGGCGTCGTGCTCTTCTCGCTGACGCGCGGCACGGCGTGGGCTCACCTCGCGGGGCTGTTCCGCTCGCTGATGACCCCCGGCGGACCAGACGACGCGCGACCTGTGACCTTCGGCGGCATCCTCGCCGGCGACCTCTTCGCAATGGCGAACGCGATCGCTGCGCTGCTGGAGGCACCGGTCACCATCGAGGATCGGAACTCACAGCTCGTCGCCTTCTCCCATCCCCAGGAGAGCCGCTCCCCCGGCGCAGCGCAAGGCAGGCAGATCCCCCGGCATTACACCCGACTGCTCGAGGAGGCCGGCGTCTTCCAGGAGATCACGCGCAGTGACGGCCCCGTGGTCGTGCCGATGCCCGCCGACGCCCTGGGAGCCATGGACGCCCTGGAGAGTCAGCGCACGGTGATGGCCGTTCGCGCAGGCGACGAGGTGCTCGGCACGATCTGGATCGCCTCCGCCACGCCCCTCACCGAAGAGCATGTCCGGGTGCTGCGCGACTCGGCCAAGCTCGTCGCCATGCACATGGTGTGGCAGCGCACCGACGCCGATGTCGAGCGTCGGCTCAGGGCCGACCTGCTGCGCAGCACGCTCGACGGCGGTCCCGGATCCGCGGAGTCCGCCCATCGCCTGGGTCTGCGCGATGAGCCTGCCATCGTGCTCGCGCTCTCGCTGCACGCTCCCGCGACCGACCAGCTGCCCCACGCGGCACTCGCGGCAGAACGAAAGCGCATCGCCGACGCCTTCTCCGTCCACCTGCTCTTCGCGCATCCGCGCTCGACAGTGGGCCTCGTCGGCGAAGTCGCCTACGCCGTCCTCCCGGTGTCTGCGACGACGGCGGATGCCGAGGAGAGCGCTGTCCGCCTCGCGAACGAGTTCCTCCTGCGTGTTCGTTCCTCGCAGACACCGTTCGTCGGGATCGGCAGCGTGGTGCCTGAGACCTCGCAACTGCCACGCTCACGGTCGAGTGCCGACCGCGCCCTCCGGGTGCTGCGGGCAGATGTCGTCCCGCAGCAGGTCGCCCGTCTCGAAGACGTGCACGCCGAAGCCCTCCTTCTCGAGCTGAGCGTGCCGGCGCGTGATGTTCCTTCCGGCCCTCTCGCGCGCCTCATGGCTTACGACGCCTCACATCAGGCGAGTCTGGTCGACACTCTTCGCGCCTGGTTGGATGCGATGGGAGACGTGACTCTCGCATCGGCGGCCATGTTCATCCACCAGAACACGTTCCGCTACCGGCTGAGGCGGGTCGCGGAGGTCGGGCGACTCGACCTGGATGACCCGAATGCACGATTCGCCGTGCAACTGCAGCTGCGTCTCCTGGCGATCACGCCGGAGCGCTGACCCTTGCTCGTCCTCAGAGCCCGAGGGCCGTGAGGAGGCATCCCAGCCACTCCGTGTCCTGCTCCCTGAGCACGTCGGGGCTGGTGCCCGCCCCATGACCGGCGTTCTCGAACACGTGCAGCAGGATGGGCTGCGCTCCGCGTTGCGCTGCCTGCATCCGGGCGATGAACTTGCGCGACTGAGCCGGAGGGCACCGCGGATCGTTCGCACCCGCCTGCACGTACACCAGCGGGAACTCCGCCGCTGTCACGAGCTCGTACGGCGAGGAGCGGCGAAGCCTCCTGACGTCGTCCGCATCGTCGGGGTCGCCCCACGCCTTGCGGATCACGAACTCCAGGTAGGGGATCCGGATGCCGCCGATCAGATCGAGCAGGGGTGCACGGGGCAGCACGGCCCGCCACAGGTGTGGATGCTCGGTCGCGGCCACGCCGCACATCAGGCCACCATCCGAACCGCCGGTGAGCGCAAGCCGATCCGGCCCGCTGATGCCCCGCGCGATCACGTCGTTCGCGACGGCCACGAGGTCGCCGTCGCGGACTCGCCGATTCTCCCGATCGGCGCCGTGGAACCACTCGCGACCGAACTCACCTCCCCCGCGCAGATAGGCCTGGACGAGCACACCCCCGGCCGCGACGAACGCCGCGAGATCGGGTTGGTACGCGGGCAGGGTCGGGATACCCGCCGCACCGTAGGCCGAGATCAGCGCGGGTGCCGGGCCCTCACCCGCATCCCCCGTGGGGCGCACGACGTGATACGGGATCGGCGTGCCGTCGCCGGCGATCGCCCGCCGGTACTCGACGGTCGCATCGATCGACACGCGCGGCGCGAGGACCTCGTCGACGTCGTCATCTCCGGGGCGGTGCCGATACACGCCCCACGAGGTCGTCAACGTGGAGAACGAGAAGAGGAACTCTCCGCTGCCGTCGTCGGGCGCGAGGCCGGTGAGAGGGAAGAACGCCGCACCGATCGCCCCTTCACCAGGGAGCGGGACCCGACCGACCTCGGCGCCATCCGATCGCAGCACCCGCACACGGGCGGCCGTCTCGTCGAATCCGGTGACGTACAGGTGGTCTCCGACAGGGCGGATCGCCCTCAGCACGGTCTCTCCCTCCGGCACGAGCACACGCCAGCGACGGGCGTCATCGGGCCGGGGGTCGTCCAGTCGGATCCCGACGACTCGGCCGCGCGAGGCCCCATGGTCGGTGACCGCGATGTACTCGTCCCCGACGATGTGTCCCGCCACGGTGTCGGCGCAGTCCACGATGAACGGCTGCCAGGGCGATCCTGCGTGCAGGTCTCGGACGGCGACCGGGATCGGCCGACCGACTCGGTGGCTCGCGACAGCCCAGCGGCCATCGGTCGAGAACTGGACGCGGGTGTACTCGCGTGATCCGGGTGGGAGTGGGATCTCTTCGACAGCCGAGGGACCGGGGACCCCCAGCTGGTGCCTATGGACGGCCTGGCGGAAGTCGGCGGCATCGCCTGTGAGTGCGAGGAATACGAAGCCGGAGCTGTCGGGCAGCCAGGAGACGCCGCCGCCCCACGCGCTGTGCAGCACCTCGGGCGGAGCATCGTGGAGGCGTGCACCGGTCGCGACATCGATGAGGCGGATCGTGTTGTGCTCGCTGCCGTCCGTGCACACGCCGAGAGCCAGCACCCGCCCATCGGGCGATGGCGCCAACCAGGACAGCACCGCCGCGTGACCCGGCTCATCGAACGCCGAAAGAGACACCAGCGAGCGGCCGCCGCCGAACGGCTCGCCACTGACGATGATGCGCGCGTCTCCATGATCGTCGGCGATACGGAACCACGATCCTCCCGCGTGCTGCGGCACGTCAGGCCGGGACCCGACGTCGTACGCTTCCAGGAGCCGACGCGCGGCGTCGGTCCGTCCGCCGCCCCGCACGGTCGCCACGGCGAGCGCCGCCTGCGCCCGCTGCCAGTCGCGGACCTCTTCGGTGTCGTCCTCGAGCCAGCGGTAGGGGTCGGGAATCAGGATGCCGGCGACGTCCTCGACCACGTCGACGGTGCGGCTCTCGGGATACTCGGTCGTCATCGCGACCTGCCCGATTGCGGTGCGTCGAACTCCTCACGGAGGCGCTCGAAGGCGCCGGGCACCGCTGATGCGTGTCGAAGGTGGATGAGCGCGTCGAAGCTCGCCGGAAAGTCGTCCACCCGTTCGAGCGCTCCGCTC
Organism: Microbacterium sp. PMB16; assembly: GCF_051294855.1. Classification (GTDB taxonomy): domain Bacteria; phylum Actinomycetota; class Actinomycetes; order Actinomycetales; family Microbacteriaceae; genus Microbacterium. Next base: position 2,484,498 of record NZ_CP145908.1, on the reverse strand, counting down.
GCCAACATCCCCTCGCAGCCGTCGAAGAGCTCCGGGGCGGCATGGGCGAGGTCGACGATCGCCGCTGCGGCTCCGAGCGTGCCGAGCCGCGCGTCGAGTCTTTCCTCGATGGTCCCGGGAATCGCGGTGCGCGCGCTGAGCGCCACATCGCAGTCGAACGGACGCGGTGAACGCTGCGTGAAGGTGACCACCGGGCCGGCACCGAAGGTCATGCCCACGACCCGCAGCTCGTCTCCGAGGTCGTCGCCGAGCAGCGACCCCACCGTCGCTCTGCCTTCGAGCGGCGTGCGCCGGACATGCCCGTTGTGGGCGTAGATAAGGATGCGCTCCTCGCGATCCGCGATCCAGCGTGCCGTGCGGGCCATGTACGCTTCGCGAGGATACGGGCCGGGCTCGCCGTCCCACGCGAGTTCACCGAGGAAGGCGGCGATGGACTCCGCGCAGCGGTGCGCGATGTCATCGCCTTCCGCTTCGACGCGATCGATGACCTCCCGAAGCGCACCGACCAACCGCAGCCGCTCCTCCGCGGGCATGGCGGCGTAGGAGACAGCGGCCTCCGTCCGCCCGCCGAGGTCGCTGAGCAGTCGGATCTCGGCGTCGTTCGCACGCGAAGGGATCCGCGCGAGACAGGCACGCACCGCGGGGCCGGGCGAGGTCGACGAGCCGGGCAGGTCCATGCCGTAGAAACGGATGCCGCCGCCGGCGGCGTTCCACTCCCGCATCCAGGTGAGCTGGCGCCTGATCCCCTCGGATTCCCCGAAGCCGTAGGCGATGCCGGCGCGGGCTATCTCGTCGACCGCGCCGTCACCGCCGCGGATCCACTCGTCGACGAGGAGCCCTTCGGCGAATCCCGACTCCATCACGAAGGCGGTGACGCCGAACTCCTCCACCAGCATCCGCAGCAGGGCATGGCCGTATGCCGTGAACTCGGCGATGTTGTGCGCGCCCTCGCCGAGGGCGATCACCCGGGCGTCCCCGATGAGCGCGCGGACGGCGTCGGAGTCGGGGAACTCCGGCCTGGGGAGCTCGATCGCGGGGATCGGTCTCACGAAGGATGCGGTCTGCGCGCTCATCGGGGTGCTCCTACTGCTTCTCGGTGAAGTACCACTGCTCGGGCGAGTAGCTGAACTTCAGCATCGACCGGAAGGTCGAGGGCGGACCCGAGAGGGTGTCCTTCCAGACGATCAGCGTGTCAGGCGTCGGGAAGAACAGCACCGGCAGGTCCTTCGACAGCATGGTCACCTCGGCGCTCAGCGCATCCGGATCCGATCCGAGTGTGCTGGCATTCATCAACTCGTCTGCCTCAGCGTTCGAGTAGCTGCCGAGATTGAACCCTCCGCCGGTGTTGAACGATCCGTTGCTCGTGGGATACGCGGTCTGGATGAACGGTCCGAAGTCCTGCATCGACCATTCGTTCGTCGTCGCCGGGGCGTAGCTGTTGCCATAGTTGGCGTACATGTAGTTCAGCGACTTCGTCACGATCTTGGCGTCGATGCCGAGCTTCTTCAACTGTGAGGCGAAGGCGAGATCGCGAGCGCCGACGTACGCCGGTTCGTTCGCGGACGCGATCGTGAAGCTGATCTTCTGACCGTCCGGGATCCCCTCCCCGCACTCGTCCTCGCCGGTACCGGGGCGCACGCACACCGTGCCGCCTTCCGGGTCGACCTCCCAGCCGTGGTCGGTCAGCAGCTTCTCTGCGGCCTTCGGGTCGAACGGGTAGGTCGCCTCGTCGCCGAACTCCGGCGGGTAGGGCGAGTTCAAGCCGCCCGTGCTGTAGTTCTCGCTCGCCGTGCCGCTGTGGATGCCGCGGCTCTTGATGTAGCCGGGCTGGTCGATCAGATGCTGCAACGCCTGACGCACGTAGAGCTGGCCGATCACCTTGTCGAAGTTGTCGACGGTGTTCTCGAAGTTGAGCACCAGGCCGTCGAAGCGTGCGGGCGCGGGCGCGCCGTAGACGTTGTAGCCCTTCTTCCGCAGCTCGTCGATCTTCGATGCGTAGCTGGCATCGAGCCGTCCGACGGTCAGTGTGCCCGCTTCGTACTGGTTGTAGACCGCTGCAGCCGAGGTGAAGGCTTTGAAGTCGACGCGCTCGATCCGCGCGTCACCGGGTCCGGAGTACTCGGGGTTCGGCGTCAACGAGAATGAACCGGTCGTCGACTCGAACGCCGCGAGCTGGTACGGGCCGTTGACGACCTGCCACAGAGGGTTGGTGGCGAACGTGGACGGATCCGATGACTGCGCGGTGAGGTAGGCGTAGATCGCGGCGGCGTTCGCCGGCTGCGTGTAGTCGAGAATCGGCCCATCCGTCTCCGCGATGCTCCAGTCCGCCGACGGCATGACGTAGAGCAGCTGCAGTAGGGACACCAGGTACGAGGGGTTGTAGGCGGTCTCGAACTTCAGCGTGAGTGTGTCGTCTGCGTCCGCAGTGGCGGTCACGCCGTCGGGGAACTGTCCCGGCGTGTAGAAGCTCCAGTTCGCCGGGCTCTCGGCGATCGCGGCCTTCAGCAGGTCGAACGAGAACACCACGTCGTGGGCTGTGACGGGCTTGCCGTTGGACCACGTGTAGTCCTTCATCGCGATCGTCGCTGTGAGCCCGTCCTCACTGAAGGTCGGGGCTTCGGCGAGACTGGCGGCCGCGTCGAAGGGCTCGCCCTCGAGACTCGTCCGGTACAGGGCCCGCCACATCAGGTCGTATCCGATGGTCGTGCCGCCGACGGCGGACGGCGGGTAGGGGTAGATGTAGTTCGGGGTGAGGCCCGGTGTCATCGCGATCGTGACCGTGCCGCCGTCGACCGGCGTGCCGCCCTCGTCGGGCAGAGAATCGTAGAGCGAGGAGTCGACCTGCGTGCTCGTACCGGTGCAACCGGTGACGAGCAGGACCCCGGCTGTTGCCAGGGCGATGAGGAGGCGTGCCCGCCTCCGCGGAACCTTCGACATGTGCTGTGCTCCTTCTTCGGGTTCAGGAATGGATCGGACGGATCGGGTCGTGCGGTTGTCCGATGCTCCGAGAGTGCAGCATGCTCATCCTCCGCCGTTCAGGGATACCGACATATTCCTCGCGCCGCGTCCGTCGATGCCGACACAGGTTCGAGCCGCACTCGCTCATCACGCTGTCCGGTGCTCGATCGCGTCGCGGAGAGCGTCTCCGAGCAGGTTCAGTGCGAGGACGGTGAGCACGATGCAGACGCCGACCGGATAGATCAACCACCAGTAATCGGCAGCCAGGAACGAGACCCCGCTGGAGAGCTGGCTCCCCCAGTCGGTGACCGGGTAGCTCAGCCCGAAGCCCAGATACCCGAGGGCTGCGAGCACGAGTATGGAGTCCGCCACTTGGAACGTGAGGTTCACGATGATCACGCCGAACGTGTTCGGGATGAGGTGGGTGAAGATGATCCGTCGATTGCTCGCGCCCATCAACCGGGCGGCTGACACGAACTCGCGTACGCGGAGCGACAGCACTTCTCCGCGGACGAGCCGGGCGGCGATCAGCCACGAGAAGCCGCCGATGACGAGGCTCAGCGTGATGGGCGTGGCTGTGAACCGTGCGGAGATGATGAGCACGAAGAACAGGAACGGGATCGACAGGAGCACGTCGACGATGCGCATCATGATGCCGTCGACGACGCCGCCGACGAGTCCTGCGATCGCTCCGTAGAGCGTGCCGAGCGTGGTCGCGAACACCGCGGCGAGCAGTCCGATCTGGAGTGAGATCTGTCCGCCCTGCATGAGGCGGCCGAGCACGTCGAAGCCGTTGCTGTCGGTGCCGAGTGGGAACCCTTCTCCCGGCGGCAGCGCAGCATTCAGGAGGTCGACGTCGGTCTGGTTGGTCGGGTACACGACAGGGCCGAGGAAGCAGAACAGGACGAGTGCGAGCAGCATGATCACGCCGGCCATGCCCTGCTTGCTCTTCCAGAGCGCCCGCAGCACGGCCGAGCGGGAGAGGGGATTGCGGGTGGCGAGCGCCGGGAGTTCCTCCGCGGCGACCTCGGAGCGCGGCGAGGTCATGCGCCCAGCTCGATCCGGCGGTCGGCGCGGGCGACGACGAGGTCGGCGACGAAGTTGCCGACGACCGTGAGCGCTCCGCCGAGGAGTGTGTACGCGAGCAGCACCGGGTAGTCCTCTCGATGAAGGCTGTTGAGGAAGAGAAGCCCCAGGCCCGGGTAGTTGAAGACGGCCTCCACGATGAGGTTGCCGGCGAGGAGCGTGGGGATCAGCACACCGATCAGAGTGATGATCGGCGTGATGGCATTGCGCAGCAGATGGCGGGTGAGGACGATCCGTTCCGAGGCACCCTTCGCGCGTGCCACCTTGATGTAGTCCATCCCGAGCTGCTCGAGCGCCGCCGACCGCTGGTACTGAGCGAACACGACGATGTTCGTCACGGCCAGCGTGATGAGCGGCAGAGCCATGGCCCGGGTGTCGGTGAAGACGACCCACGGCGACGACGATTGCGATGCCTCAGCGGGGAACAGCGGGACGGCCTGGCTGAAGACTCCGATGAGCACGAGTGCGATGAGGAACGACGGCGTCGCGTACAGCAGATACGACACGGACGTCACAGCGCGGTCGATGAAGCGTCCACGCCGGACCGCCTGCAGGATGCCGAGCGGAACGGCGATCAGGAGCGCGAGCACGAGCCCGGCCAGCGAGAGCATCGCGCTGCGCGGAGCGTTCTGCAGGAGAAGAGTCCCCACGTTCTCGTTGAGCTTGTAAGAACGACCGAAGTCGCCCTGCAGGAGCTGGATGACGTAGTCGACGTATTGGACGAGCACAGGTCGGTCGAATCCGTTGTCGCGGTTGAATGCGTCGACGGCAGCCTGGGTCGCCTGCTGACCGAGCACGGAACGCCCGGGGCTGTCCGAGATGAAGTGCAGCAGCAGGAAGACGACGAGCGAGATGCCGATGAGTACCGCGACCGAGACGAGGACGCGGCGGGTGACGAACCAGATCATGCGCGCACCCCCTCGTCCTCATTCTCAGAGGCCGGGTTCAGCTTCGGCTGCAGCGGGAAGTGACACGCGACCTCGTGGTCGGCGCCGACGGCCTCGAGCGTCGGCTCCACCGCGGCACAGAGGTCGGTCGCGAGGGGGCAGCGGGTTCGGAAGCGGCACCCGCTCGGCGGATCGAGTGGACTGGGCAGTTCCCCGCGCACCCGTTCGATCGGCGCGTCGGCGAGCGCGGGGTCCGCGATCGGCACCGCGGCCAGCAGGCCTGCCGTGTACGGATGCGCGGGGCGCGCATACACGGCGGCCGTCTCCCCCACCTCCACCAGAGCACCGAGGTACATCACGCCGACGCGGTCGACCAGGTAGCGCACCACGGCGAGGTCGTGAGAGATCACCACACTCGACAGGCCACGTTCGAGCTGGATCCTTCGCATGAGGTTGAGCACCTGCGAGCGGATGGACACATCGAGCGCGCTGACCGGTTCGTCAGCGACCAGCACCTCCGGATCGAGCGCGAGAGCTCGCGCCAGACCGATGCGCTGCCGCTGACCGCCGGAGAGCTCGTGCGGGTAGCGCTCGAGGATCGAGGCGCCGAGTCCGACGTCGGCGAGAAGTTCCTTGGTGCGCTCGGTGCGTTCGGCATGGGTGCCGATGCCCTGGATCGCGAGCGGCTCGCGCAGGATGGCGTCCACGCGCATCTTCGGATCGAGGGAGGCATGCGAATCCTGGAACATCATCTGCAACTTCGCCCGGCGCGCACCGAGGCGTCCGGGATGCAGTCCGGTGATCGGTTCTCCCTCGAGGAGCACTTCACCGGAGGTGGGACGGTCGAGCGCGACCAGCATCCGCCCCAGCGAGGATTTGCCGCAGCCCGACTCGCCGACGAGACCGAACGACTCGCCGGCCCTGACCTCGAAGCTGACCCCGGCGACCGCCTTCACCGATCGGCGTCGCCCGAACAGCCCTCGGGCGGACACCGGATGCTCCTTGCGGAGGTCCACGACCTGCAGGCGCGCCTGGGGCGCGACGTCGACGATTCCGGGGGCCGGGAAGCGGCGAGCGGTGATGGTCACTGCCGTCACCTGTGCGGGGTTCCAGCACGAGAACACGTGCCCATCGCCCGGTCCCGGAGTGGAGACGGGTGTTTCGGTGAGGCACTGCGCGGTCGCGGCCGCGCAGCGCGGAGCGAACCGGCACCCGATCTGCGGGTCGGCGGGATCAGGCGGAGACCCTGGGATGCTGAACAGCTCGAGTTCGCGGTCCTGCGTGAGCGACGGGATCGAAGACAGCAGAGCGCGCGTGTACTGGTGACGGGTGTGCCGGAAGAGATCATCCGTCTCGCCCGTCTCGACGAGTCTTCCCCCGTACATCACCCCGACGCGATCCGCGTGACGCGCGACGACACCCATGTCGTGGGTGACCAGGATCATGGCCATCCCGAGCTGCTCCTTGAGCCTCGCGAGGAGCTCGAGGATCTCGGCCTGGATCGTCACGTCGAGAGCCGTCGTCGGCTCATCCGCGATCAGCACCCGCGGTTCGCAGATCAGCGCCATCGCGATCATGACTCGCTGGCGCATGCCCCCGGACAACTGGTGCGGATAGTCGCCCATCCGTTCCGCAGGGTGAGGGATGCCCACCAGGGCGAGCATCTCGGCCGCCCGGGCGCGCGCATCCCGCCGCGACATCCCGCGGTGCAGCAGCAGCGGCTCGGCGACCTGATCGCCGATGGTCCTGGTCGGGTTGAGCGACGTCATCGAATCCTGGAAGACCATCGAGATGTCGTTGCCGCGCAGCGCACGGTAGTCCGCCGCGCCGAGGCCGACGAGTTCGGTGCCGTCGAAGTCGATCGACCCGCTGGTGATCACGCTGCCGCCGGGGAGCATACCCATCACGGCGAGGCCCGTCATCGACTTGCCTGACCCGGTCTCGCCGACGATTCCGAGGGTCTCGCCGCGCTGGAGCACGAGGTCGACGCCGGTGACCGGACGTACGGTGCGGTCGCCGCGGTGGATCTCCACCGAGAGGTCTCGAATCGTCAGCATGCCGCGCTCCCTTGCGAACTCCATGGGCGTGCCCTGCGGACTCGGGTCGCGTCCGCTTCCCCTCGATACTGCGCCAGCAACACCCGATGTCGTTCGTCGTAAACGGCGAACGGCGGTGTTCGCGTTCGTCGAGGACGACGAATGCCTCGAACGTCACCCGGCTCGGGTCGATGCGCCTCAGCTGCGAACGGTACGGCCGAGCTCGACGCGGAGCAGTCGCTGCAGGTTGCCCCCGAGCACCGCGAGGATATCAGCCTCGCTCCAGCCCCGGTTGAGCAGTGCTTCCGTCACAAGGGGCAACCCGGATGGCCCTTCGAGACCGGGAAGGTACCTGTCTGCCGGCACGCCCTCGACCATGTCCTGGACGCAGCACGGAGCGGTCGTGTCTTCGAGCACCTCCCGCACGAAGTCGGGCCCCATCCCCACGTGTTCGATGCCCGCGATGGAGACCGCGTGTTCCAGGTGATCGACGAGAACGTCGAGCGTGTGAGTGTCGGCGTGCAGATAGGGCGCGAAGAAGTTGACGCACACGACTCCCCCGCCCATCGCGATACCGGCGAGCTGCTCGTCGGTGAGGTTGCGATGGTGGTCGAACAATGCGCGCGCCGAGGAGTGCGTCGCGATGACGGGTCGCGAGGCGAGCTCCAGCACGTGGTCCACGCCTCCCGCGCCGAGGTGGCTCACATCGAAGATCATGCCGATGCGCTCCATCTCGGCGACGGCGCGGATACCGGTGCGCGTGAGTCTGCTCCCGGCGGCATCCTCGCCGCTGCCATCTGCGAACGCGCTGCGTCCGAAATGAGCGACCGATCCGACGCGGACACCGAGCCGATGCACGGTCTCGAGCAGCTCGACGTCGTCGGCGATGCCGGGCATGCCCTCCAGCGCGAGCACGAGCGCGATGCGCCCCTCGGCGATCACGCGGTCGATGTCGCCCCCGGAGAGACAGAGCCCCACAGCATCCGCGTTGCCCTCGGCCAGACGATGCGCCGCTTCGATCATGCGCAAGGTACGTCGCAGCGCCCCTTCCGGACGGTAGGCGTCGTCGATGAAGACGGGGAGCACCTGCAGATCCACACCGCCGGCCTGCAACTGTGGGAGCCACTGCGAACGGAAGAACGATGCCCAGTCCTCGGAGGGACGGCTGGCAACGGCGCAGAGCAGATCGTTGTGCGCGTCGGCGACGACGGCTCGACGGTGGAGCGCGGTTGCGGAGGAATCGGTCATGCGTCCATCCTCCTATCCGCACGGCCCGTATGCAGGTGCATCGCCCTACCGTCGCCGACATCGCCGAGAAACGCGATCGGCTGGCGCACGCCGCCCTCGGGCCGCAAGGGCAGCAGCACGTCGTCGTGCCAGCTGACGAGCTCGGTGCGGTACGGCAGATCGCCGATCTCGGCCGAGACGCCGTGCGGGATGCGGTCGAGCCACAGCCGCCCGTCGTCGGAGCGACTGATCGTCGTGATCGCGGTGCTCGAACCGTACCGTCCGAGGTAGCGGTCTGCGAGCTCCGGGGCCGGGCCACTCGGCGCGGGGAGCGTTCTCGGAGCGATGCCGACGAGTTCGCCCAGGACGTGATCGATGAGTTCTGCGAAAGCCGGATGCGGCGATCCGCCGTTCGCGAGCACCGACACGGCGACCCCGTGCTCGGGCACCAGGCGAAGCGCGGCCGACTGGCCGATCGTGTTCCCGTTGTGGCCGACGAGCGCGTGTCCGTCTTGGTCGAAAAGCTCCCACCCGAGCCCCCAGGCAACCCCTTGGTCGATGTCGGGCAGCGAGATCTGCGGTTGTTGCATTGCCCGCGCACCGCCGGCGGAGAGGATCAGCGTGCCGTCGCGCGCGATGCCGCCGTCGAGATGGAGTCGGCCGAAGGCGAGCAGATCGCGAGCGCTCATCGCCAGCACGGAACCGGCGGGGCTGCCGGAGCGCTCCATCGACCACACGGTCGTGGGCTCGAGCACGCCGTCCGCTGACTCGAGGTGACCGACGGCCGCCCGGTTCAGGATGGCTTCTGACGCATTCACCGCAGCATGCTGCAGCCCGAGCGGATCCAGCAGGGATTCGCGGAGGACACGGTCGAAGGGCTTGCCCCGCAGCACCTCGATGAGGCGGCCGAGTGTGGAGAACCCGGCGTTGTTGTAGGAGAACATCTCCCCTGGCGCGAAGAGCTGAGGGGTGTCGGCGAGAATCTCGACGTAGCGTTCGAGGCACTCATCGCCTGCACCTGTATCGACGAAGATGTCGCCCTCGAAGCCGGAGGTGTGATCGAGCAGCTGGCGCGCCGTGATCCTTCGGGACGCCTCCTCATCGGCTACGCGGAACTCGGGGAGGACGTCGCGCACGGGGACATCGAGATCGAGGCGCCCCTGATCGACGAGCTGCATCACCAGCGTTGCCGTGAACACCTTCGTCACGGAGCCGATCTGGAAGACCGAGTCCGTCGTCGCCTCGACGCCCGTCGCGAGATTGAGGGTCCCGGCAGCGGATTCGATCACCTGATCAGCCACGCCGACCGCGATCGAGAGTGCGGGAATGCGATGCGCGGCAAGGAGCTCCGGCAGGCGCTGATCGATCCAGTTCTTGAGCTCGTCGAGCTGCGGCATCCGCCCTCCTGGGTGTCTGGTTCGCGACGAGCCTAGAGCGGGGTCGGTGGTGCTGCTTCGTCGGTGAGCACCATTCGTCGGCGCCTCGACTGGTCGCATCCACTCAACCCGCGACGGTCTCCCTGGCCAGCAGGCTCGCCTTCACGCCGAGACCCCACGCGAACCCACCCAGCGTGCCGTCGGTGCGAAGCACGCGGTGGCAGGGGACGAACAGCGCGGGCGCGTTGCGGGCGCAGATCGATGCCGCCGCGCGTACCGCCTGCGGGTTGCCCAGCCGTGCGGCGAAGCCCGTGTAGGTCAGGGGGTCTCCCGGTTCGATCTCTCGCAGCGCTGCCCAACCGGCGAGCTGCAGTGCCGTTCCGGTCTGCTTCACCGCGACGGCGTCGATCGCCGTCAGGTCACCGCCGTAGTACGCCGAGACCGCGGCCGCGGCATCCGTCTCTCCCTCCCGGACCGCGGCGGGCCGAGTTGCAGACGCGAGCCGCGTGAGAATCGCCGTCTGATCGTCGGTCCAGCCAGAGGACAGCACACGCTGACGGTCGTCGGCGAGGATCGTGAAGGGGCCGTCGGCGGTGTCGATGGTCTGGATGATCGCGGTCATGATGTCTCCTTCGAGGTGACGGTTCGGGTGGTGCGCACCGGGCGGACCGGCGCCGCGCGCCAGAGGTGCGCGCTCAGATAGCTGCGCCAGGGCGCGGTGCGTTCGGCCCAGGCGACGAGGGGCTTCGGTTCGCCCGGAAGCCCGGACGCCGCAGCACCCGCCCGCAGCGCGACGTCTCCCGGCAGCAGGATGTCGGGGTCGCCGAGCACGCGCATGCGGACGTAGTCGGCGGTCCACGGTCCGATGCCGGGCATCGCGAGGAGTGCCGCCCGCTGCTCCGCACCGTCGTCGCCGACGGTGAGCCGGAGGGAGCCGTCGGCGAGCGCCGCCGCAGCACCCGTGATGGCGCGGATCCGTGCCCCCGGCCCTCGGAGGACCTCGGCCCCATGCTCGGCGATCGCCCGCATCGTGGGGAACAGGCGCCCGCTCTCGGTGCGCTCGCCCAGTGCCTCGGCGAGCCCGCTGAGGGCGGTCCTTGCTGCCACGACGGTGATCTGCTGCCCGATCATCGCGCGGATGAGCATCTCGTGCGGGTCGGCCGAGCCGGGAACCCGCATGCCGGGAGTCCTGGCCACGAGCGGGGCGAGTTCCGGATGGGAGGCGAGCGCCTCGTCTATCGCGATGGGGTCGGCATCGAGGTCGAAGATGCGACGGACGGTCGCGACGAGCGGTGCGAGGTCGCCGAGCTGGGAGACGCGAGCCCGCAGGTGCAGGCGTTCTGACGCATCCTGACTCACCTCGAACCACGCGGGGCCGCCGGCCATCCGCAGATGTCGGGAGAACGAGTTCGGGGTCGCCGCTTCCACATCGGGAAGGGCGCGCGCCGCCATCCACGCGAAGATGCCACTGGCGTCGAGCGGGCCGCGGTAGGGCAGCACGAGATCGATGACTCCGGACGCGATCTCGATGCCCGACGAGCGACGGCGCGCGCGCAGCTCCCCCGGCGTGAGTCCGAACACCTCGCGGATCGTGTCGTTGCACTGCCGGATACTGGCGAAGCCTGCGGAGAAGGCCACGTCGGAGATCGGCATGTCGGTGCCGACGAGCAGCATGCGTGCGGTGTGCGCGCGGTGCGCCCTGGCGAGAGCGAGCGGGCCCGCCCCGAGCTCGGCGCTGAGCAGCCGCGTGAGATGCCGCGACGAGTAGCCGAGACGCGAGGCGAGCCCCGGCACGCCTTCCCGCTCGATCACACCGTCGGCGATCAGACGCATCGCCCTGGCCGCGGTGTCGCCGCGCACATCCCACGCGGGAGAACCGGGAGCGGCCTCGGGAAGGCAGCGTTTGCAGGCACGGTAGCCCGCTTCATGCGCCGCCGCACTCGTCGGATAGAACGTGACGTTCTGCGGCTTCGGCGTGCGCGCGGGGCAGCTCGGCCGGCAGTAGATGCCGGTCGAGCGCACCGCGGTCACGAACTGCCCGTCGAAGCGCGTGTCACGCGCGTTGATCGCGCGATAGCGTTCGTCGAAGTCGGTCACGGGGAGGCTCATGCCCCCACTCTGTCACGCCCCTCCGACATCGACTGGCGGAAATCGGACATGGCTGTGGGGTGTGCCCCGAAGCCCCCGACGGCTCAGTGGAAGAAGTGACGCTCCCCCGTGAAGAACATCGTGACGCCGGCCTTGCGCGCGGCATCCACGACCTCGCCGTCGCGCACCGAACCACCCGGCTGCACGATCGCCGTGACGCCCGCATCGATCAGCACCTGCGCGCCGTCGGCGAACGGGAAGAACGCATCGGATGCTGCGACGGACCCGGCTGCCCGGTCTCCCGCGCGCTCGACCGCGAGGCGGCAGGAGTCGACGCGGTTGACCTGGCCCATGCCGACGCCGACCGTGGCGTTGTCCTTGGCGAGGACGATGGCGTTCGACTTCACCGCGCGGCAGGCCTTCCACGCGAAGATGAGGTTCTCCATCTCGGCGTCGCTGGGACGCTCGCCCGAGACGAGTTCCCAGTTCTTCGCGACCGAGACGATGTCGTCGGGGAACCGATCTGCATCCTGCAGCAGCAGGCCGCCGGAGACGAGGCGCACGTCCATGCGCTCCTGCTGCCAGTCCTGGGGCAGCTGCAGCAGGCGCAGGTTCTTCTTCGCCTTGAACACCTCGAGGGCGGCAGGCTCGAACGACGGGGCGACGATGACCTCGGTGAAGATGTCCTTGAGGTTCTCTGCCATCTTCAGCGTCACGGTGCCGTTCGCCGCGATCACGCCGCCGTAAGCCGAGACCGGGTCGCACTCGTGGGCGCGGATGTGCGCGCTCGCGATCGGGTCGAGGGCGTTGGGTGCCGTGGTCGCGATGCCGCAGGGGTTGGCGTGCTTGATGATCGCCACGGCGGGCTTGACCATGTCGTAGGCGGCGCGCAGAGCGGCATCCGCATCGACGTAGTTGTTGTACGACATCTCCTTGCCCTGCAGCTGCGTGGCCTGGGCGATGCCGTGCCCGCCGGCGCGCGTGTAGATCGCGGCACGCTGGTGGGAGTTCTCGCCGTAGCGCAGGGTCGCCAGACGCTCGGCCTGGATCGTCAGGTGCACGGGCAGGTCGCCCAGCTCGCTGAGCGTTCCCTCGGCGAACCACTGCGCGACGGCGGTGTCGTATGCGGCGGTGTGGGCGAAGGCCCGGGCCGCGAGCTCGCGACGCTGCGACAGCGAGGTGCCGCCCTGTCCGATGGCCGCGATGACCGCGGGGTAGGACTGGGGCGAGACGACGATCGCGACATTGGCGTGGTTCTTCGCCGCGGCACGCACCATCGCCGGGCCGCCGATGTCGATCTGCTCGACGACGTCGTCGCCGACAGCGCCGGACGCGACGGTCTCCACGAACGGGTACAGGTTCACCACGACCAGCTCGAACGGCGCGATGTCGAGCTCCTGCAGCTGACGCTCGTGGTCGGCGAGGCGCAGGTCGGCGAGGAGGCCTCCGTGCACCTTCGGGTGCAGCGTCTTGACGCGGCCGTCGAGCATCTCAGCGACGCCTGTGACGGCGGCGACATCGGTCACCTCGAATCCGGCGTCGCGGATCGTCGCGGCCGTCGACCCGGTCGAGACGATCTCTACTCCGGCCTCAGCGAGTGCTGCCGCGAGCACGAGAAGGTCGCTCTTGTCGCTCACCGAGACGAGCGCGCGACGGATCGGAACGGTGTCGCGATCGCGGTAGAGCGAGGGGTCGTGGCGAGGGCCGGCCATGATGGGCTCCTTCGTGCGTGGGACGCGTGTCGGGTGGAGAGGGGGTCAGGGGGCGAGTGCGAGTTCGCCCGTGGCGATGCCTCGCACGACATCGATGAGCAGTCGGCGTTCGACGGGCTTGATCCGCTCGTGCAGCCTGTGCTCGGTGTCGCCGTCGAGCACCGGCACGCGCTCCTGCGCGAGGATCGGACCGCTGTCGACGCCGTCGTCGACCACGATGACGCTCGCGCCCGTCTCGGTCACACCGGCAGCCAGTGCATCGCGCACGCCGTGCGCACCGGGGAACTCCGGCAGGAAGGCGGGGTGGGTGTTGATGATGCGCGGCGAGTACTGGGCGACCAGCGACGGAGGCAGCAGGCGCATCAGGCCGCTGAGCACGACGAGATCGGGGCTCCACACGGCGAGCTGTCGACCGAGTTCTTCACCCCAGGCCTCGCGGCTGTCGTGCTCGTGCCACGGAACGGTGAAGCTGGGGATGCCGAACGCCTCGGCGTGCGCGAGACCGTCGGCTTCGCGATCGGCGCCGACGACGACCACCCGCGCGGGAAAATCGGGGTGGCGAGCGGCCTCGAGGAGGGCGCGAAGGTTCGAGCCGGTGCCCGAGATGAGAACGGCGACCGTGAGCACGCGCCCAGTCTACCGGGGCGGCAGGGCTGGTCCCGTCCGGCATCCGCTCATACCGGCGAGGGAGTCAGCCGAGCCGATCCGTCACGTCGCGCTTCGGCACGACGAACCCTCGGAGGTCGTCCAACGGAGCCGTCTCGTCGTGCGGGCTCGGGGTCGCAGTCGATACCGTCTCGGGCGCCGACAGCGGCACGGCGAGCGGTGCGACGTCATCCGAGCCGGCCGACATCTCGGCGATCCACCGGTCGGTCCGCTCTTCCGCCAGCTCATCACGATTCCGGGGTGCGAGCAGCAGGATCGCAGCCCCGAGCAGCACCTCGCCGCCGAGCGCGAGCGCGAACGGGAGCGCCGCCGGCCCGACCACCGCCATTCGCCCCGGCCCGATCGATCCGTTGGCGAGCACGGCGGCGAGCGCGGCGAACCCCGCGGTCACCGATGCGATCCCGAACGCGATCACGGCGCGCTGGCCCATGCCGAGTGGCGTCCCCTCCCACACCAGACGCGATCGCACCGCCCAGCCGGCGAAAGCCCCAGCGGCCACGGGGATGAGCACGACGATCAGCATCCAGATCGAGCTGTTCTCGGGCAGCAGACCGAAGATCGGGATGCCGGGAACCACGCCGAGCTGCGTGCCTGCCGGAGAGACCGCGGTGCCGGCTCCGACGGCGAACCCCGGACCGGCGAACCACGACAGCGCCCAGACGATCAGGGTCGGCAGATAGGCGAGCTGGCCGAGCGTCATCACCGTCAGCCCGAGGACGTCGACGCGGGCGGTCTGGAAGAGCGCGATGACCTCGCCGCCGCGCAGCGCGACCATGACGGCGACCCCCAGCGCGGCAGCGCCGACCGCACCGACGAGCGCGAAGGCCGCACCGCGCACGATCGCGGCGGGGACCGGCGCCCAGTCCTCCCGCGAGTCGAGCACGTCGTGCACGCGGTCGAGGATTCCTCCGTCGCCGTCTTCCCACGCGACGCGAACGGCGCCGCAGATCACGCCGACGAGGTAGACGGCCGGCGGGAGAGCGATCGCGAGCGCCAACGGGGTCTGGACGGCGTCGAGCCGCACGGTCAGGGCGACCCCCGCGGAGATGAGGGCGAACACGGCGGCTCCGGACAGCGATCCCAGCAGCCAGGCGCCGGCCTTCGCCGCCCGTCCCCCAGAGCGTGCAGCGAAGAGCAGCGTGAACAGCAGGAAGGCCAACGGTGTGACCGAGACGGCGAACCTCGCGGCATCGGTGGGGATGCCGAGGCCGACCAGCAACGCATCCGGGATCGTCACCTCGAGAGGCACACCGTGGCCGAACTCCCACAGGGTTCCGGTGAGCGGCCAGAGGGCACCCCAATCGGCGGTGATGCCGAAGGCGAGCGTCCACAACAGCGTCAGCGGTGCCAGGAGCACGGCGAGACCCACGGCCGCGGCGATGGCGGCGTCGAAGGCGGCGAGGAGCGCGACGAGAAGGCGTTGCATATCGAAACGAGACTACGACGACTTCCCGCTCGGCTCCTGGGGGCGCGCGCGGGGCGGACGACACGATAGCGTCTTCTCCGGAGGTTCCCCCGATGACAACTGCCCCGTCCCCTGCCCACGCGCCCACCGAGCCCACGAGCGCTCTGGATCGCTACTTCGAGATCAGCAAGCGAGGATCCACGGTCGGCACCGAGATCCGCGGCGGCCTCGTGACGTTCGTCACCATGGCGTACATCGTGATCCTCAATCCGATCATCCTGTCCGGCAAGCCCGATGTCGCCGGCGACATGCTCGCGTTCAACGCCGTGGGAGCAGCCACCGCCCTCACCGCCGGCGTCATGACGATCCTGTTCGGACTCGTGACGCGCCTGCCGTTCGGGTTCGCGGCCGGGCTCGGCATCAACGCCTTCGTCGCCTTCTCCGTCGTCGGTCAGGTCACCTGGCCGGAGGCGATGGCCCTCGTGATGATCAACGGTGTGATCATCGTGCTGCTCGCGGCCACAGGCCTCCGGAAGGCCATCTTCGACGCGGTGCCGTTCCAGCTGAAGATCGCGATCACGGTCGGCATCGGCCTCTTCATCGCATTCATCGGCTTCGTCAACTCCGGCTTCGTCACCGCGACCGGCGCCTCGTCTCCCCCGGTCGGGCTCGGCGTGAACGGATCGGTGGCGACCGTTCCGAGCCTGCTCTTCGTGGTCACGCTGCTGCTCACCGGCATCCTGGTCGCGCTCAAGATCAAGGGCGGCATGCTGATCGGACTCGTCGGCGGCACGGTGCTCGCCGTGATCGTCGAAGCGATCTGGCACATCGGCGCCCGCGGCTTCGACGACGAGGGCAACGTCGTCAACCCCGGCGGGTGGGGCCTCACGGTTCCCGCGCTGAACGGCTCACCCGTCAGCGTCCCCGACCTGAGCCTCGTCGGTGCCGTCGACTTCACCTTCGACCTCGGCAAGGTCAGCATCGTGGCTCTGGTGATGATCGTCTTCACCCTGCTGTTCACGAACTTCTTCGACGCCATGGGCACCATGACGGGCCTCGCGAAAGAGGCGAACCTCGCCGACGACAACGGCGACTTCCCGCGCATCAAGTCGGCGCTGGTCGTCGAGGGCTTCGGCGCGATCGCGGGTGGAGCGACCTCCTCCTCGTCGAGCACCGTGTTCATCGAGTCCGGCGCCGGGATCGGCGAGGGCGCGCGCACGGGACTCGCGAACGTCGTCACCGGCGTCGTCTTCCTGATCGCGATGTTCCTCACGCCACTGACCTCGATCGTCCCGACCGAGATCGCTGCGGCCGCGCTGATCATCGTCGGCGCGATGATGATGGCGCAGATCCGTCACATCGACTTCACGGACTTCCGGGTGCTGCTGCCGGTGTTCCTGACGGTGTCGGTCATGCCGCTCACCTACTCGATCGCGAACGGCATCGGCGCGGGCTTCGTCAGCTGGGTGCTGATCCACGCCTTCTCCGGCAAGGCCAAGACCATCAGCCCGCTGCTCTGGGTGGTCGGCGCAGGCTTCCTGATCTTCTTCGCCCGAGGACCGATCGAAGCGCTGTTCGGCGTCGCCATCTAGGTCGCCGACAGGTCGGAAAAGGGGCGGATGCTGCGGCATCCGCCCCTTTCTCGTCTCGTCCCCGGGTCAGCCGGCGGCGAAAGCAGCGGCGAACTCCGCAGAGGGCTCGATCGGCTCGATCACGTCGATCAGGACGCCGCCGGGGGCTTCGATGATGAAATGCCGCTGTCCGAACGCCTCGTCGCGCAGGGACAGCCGCTCGGCCAGGCCGCGCTCCCCCACCAGCCGTGCGTGCTCGGTCGCCGCATCCGTGACCTCGACGTTCAGGAGCAGCCCGCTGACGGGCTCGCGGAATCCTTCCGGAATCGTCTCGTGGTGACGATCCAGGATCGCGAGCTCACCGCCGGCAAAGCGCATGCTCACGTACCAGTCGGCCTCGAAGGTCGTCTCGAAGCCGAACTCGTCGCGGTAGAAACGCGCGGCACCGGCGACATCGTCGACCATCAGCACCGGGTAGAAACTCGTGACGTCCATGCAGAACCCCTTTACATACTTTGTGTTTGTATCGATACGACTAGAATACATACACATCGCACGTAAAGGAACCCCATGCCCCGAGCCTCTGCTGCCGACGCCGCTGCCACGGCCGAGCGAATCCTCGAGGTCGCCACCTCGCACTTCACCGAACACGGCTACGCCGCAGCATCCGTCGATGACATCGCCCAGGCCGCGGGAGTGACACGCGGAGCGGTCTATCACCACTACACGTCGAAGCCGCTCCTGTTCACCGCCGTCGCCGCCGCGCAGCAGCAGCGGATCTCGGACGCGATCCTGACCGCGACCGACGACAGCGACGCGGATGCGGCACTGCGCGACGGCAGCCACGCCTTCCTCGATGCGATCACCGGCGGGGAAGCTGCGCGGGTGCTGCTGGTGGACGGCCCCGCCGTCCTGAGCTGGGACGACTGGCGGCGGCTCGACGCCGAAGGCCCCGCCGTCGCGCTCCGCGAAGGACTC
This sequence comes from Microbacterium sp. PMB16, assembly GCF_051294855.1. Classification (GTDB taxonomy): domain Bacteria; phylum Actinomycetota; class Actinomycetes; order Actinomycetales; family Microbacteriaceae; genus Microbacterium. The sequence continues at coordinate 2,466,508 of NZ_CP145908.1, read as the reverse complement.
GCGGAGGTCGGGGTCGAGCCGGCGATCCTGGATGCGCTGACAGCCGCTCTCTCCGGAGCGATGAACGAACTCGCGCTCTGGCTCTCGGAACGCCGGACGGATGCCGAGGCTCGCGCGCACGCGCACGAAGCACTGGATCTCCTGCTCGACGCCGTGGACCCGCGCGAGTCCTGAGCGCACCGGGAATGGCCGCAGAAGGTACCGATGGCCGCAGAAGTTCGACGACATCCGGGCATGAAAGAAGGCCCCAGAGTGGAGTCCGGGGCCTTCAGATCAAGCGTAACTCAGCTCAGAGAGCTTCCACAATCGCACGCATCAGGTCGGCGGTCTCGGACGGCGTCTTGCCGACCTTGACCCCGGCGGCCTCGAGGGCCTCCTTCTTGGCCTGAGCAGTACCTGCCGAGCCGGACACGATGGCGCCGGCGTGGCCCATGGTCTTGCCCTCGGGAGCCGTGAAGCCCGCGACATAGCCGACGACCGGCTTGGTGACGTGCGCCTTGATGTAGTCGGCCGCACGCTCTTCCGCGTCGCCGCCGATCTCACCGATCATCACGATCGCCTTGGTCTCGGGGTCGGCCTCGAACGCGGCGAGCGCGTCGATGTGCGTGGTGCCGATGACCGGGTCGCCGCCGATGCCGATGGCGGTCGAGAAGCCCAGGTCGCGCAGCTCGAACATCATCTGGTACGTCAGGGTGCCCGACTTCGACACGAGGCCGATCGGGCCCTTGCCGGTGATGTTCGCCGGAGTGATGCCGACGAGCGCCTCACCCGGGGTGATGATGCCGGGGCAGTTCGGCCCGATGATGCGGGTCTTGTTGCCCTTGCTCTGCGCGTAGGCCCAGGCCTCGGCCGAGTCGCCGACGGGCACGCCCTCGGTGATGACGACGAGCAGCGGGATCTCGGCGTCGATGGCCTCGACCATCGCGTCCTTCGTGAAGGCACCGGGGACGAAGGCGATCGACACGTCGGCGCCGGTCTCCTTCATCGCCTCGGCGACCGAGGCGTAGACGGGGAGCTCGACGGCGTTGCCGTCCTTGTCGGTGTGCGCGACCGTGGTGCCGGCCTTGCGCGCGTTCACGCCGCCGACGACCTGGGTGCCGGCCTTCAGCATGAGCGCCGTGTGCTTGGTGCCCTCGCCGCCGGTGATGCCCTGGACGATGACCTTGGAGTCCTTGTTGAGGTAGATCGACATATCTTCTGTTCCTTAAATCCGGTCCCTGAGCCTGACGAAGGGTCAGGCGTTGGCGAGCTCGGCGGCCTTGTCGGCGCCCTCGTCCATGGTGGCGGCCAGGGTGACGAGCGGGTGCGCGTACTCGGCGAGGATCGCGCGACCCTCGTCGACGCGGTTGCCGTCGAGGCGGACGACGAGCGGCTTGGAGGCCGTGGCGCCCAGCGTCTCGAGGGCACCCTTGATGCCGTTGGCGACGGCGTCGCACGCCGTGATGCCGCCGAAGACGTTGACGAACACGCTCTTGACCTGCGGGTCGCCGAGGATGACGTCGAGGCCGTTGGCCATGACCTCGGCCGAGGCGCCGCCGCCGATGTCGAGGAAGTTGGCGGGCTTCACGCCGCCGTGGTTCTCACCGGCGTACGCGACGACGTCGAGCGTCGACATGACGAGGCCCGCACCGTTGCCGATGATTCCGACCTGTCCGTCGAGCTTGACGTAGTTCAGGCCGCTCTTCTTGGCCTTGGCCTCGAGCGGGTCGGCGGCGTCCTTGTCCTCGAGCGCTTCGTGCTCGGGGTGACGGATCTCGGAGGCGTTCTCATCGAGCGTCACCTTGCCGTCGAGGGCGATGATGTCGCCGTCCTCGGTACGGACCAGCGGGTTGACCTCGACGAGCGTCGCGTCCTCACCCTTGTAGACGTCGTAGAGCTTCACGAAGACGTCGGAGACCTTCTCGACGAGGTCTTCGGGGAAGTTCGCCGCGCGGGCGATCTCGACGGCCTTCGCCTTGTCGATGCCGGTCAGGGGGTTCACCTCGACGCGGGCGAGAGCCTCGGGGCGCTCCACCGCGAGCTCTTCGATCTCCATGCCGCCCTCGACCGAGCAGAGGCTCAGGTAGGAGCGGTTGGCGCGGTCGAGCAGCACGGAGAAGTAGAACTCCTCGGCGATGCGGGCGCCCTGCGCCACCATGACGCGCTTGACGATGTGGCCCTTGATGTCGAGGCCGAGGATGGCCTTGGCCGCCTCGTACGCCTCGTCGGGGGTCTTGGCGACCTTGACGCCGCCCGCCTTTCCACGGCCACCGGTCTTGACCTGAGCCTTGACGACGACGACTCCGCCGATCTTCTCGGCCGCCGCCCTCACCTCTTCAGGGGTGTCCGCGACAATGCCGGCGAGGACCGGCACTCCGTACTTTTCGAAAACGTCTCGTGCCTGGTACTCGTACAGATCCACTGTGGTTCCTTCACTGGGCTGCTGTCTGGTAATTCTCTCGATGTCGAGACATCGACCAGTCCCCCAGCCTACTACCTCGGCCTGGGGAGACCCCGCGCCCGACCTCCGGCGCACCGGATCGTTCCCACCGATTTCACCGCAGATTGCACAATCTCGGCGACGTTCTAGGCTTTCGCTATGCGAGACTTCCCCGAACCGCGCGCCGCCGTCGTCGCCGCAGCCCTCGAGCTCTTCCAGGCCCAGGGTTTCGAGCAGACCTCCGTGGAGCAGATCGCCAAGGCCGCCGGCGTCTCGCGGTCGACCTTCTTCCGTCAGTTCGGCGGCAAGGAGGATGTGGTCTTCGCCGACCACGAGGTGCTGCTCGAACAGCTGAAGGAGTTCCTCGCGGAGGGCCATGAGGATCCGTGGGGCGCGGTGTGCGCCGCATCCGAATCCGTCTTCGCCCACTTCGCGAACGACCCGGACCTCGCCCGCCGCCGCTACCAGGTCGTGCGTCAGGTGCCCGTGCTGCGTGAGCGCGAGATCATCACGGTCTTCCGATACGAGCGCCTCTTCGACGACTACCTGCGCGGGGCACTCCCCGGAGTCGACCCGCTCGACGCCGTCGGCTTCGCGGCACTCGTGACCGCCGTGCACAACCACGTCCTGCGCCAGCTGCTGCGGGGCAAGAAGAAGGTGCCGCTGGCGACCTTGCAGACGGCACTGGCGGATGTGCGGCGTCGCTACGGCGTCGGCGAGAATGCTGCGGCAGGCGCACCCGACGATGTCGTCGTGGCGGTGTTCCCGCGCTCCATGCCGATCGCCGAGGTGACGCGGCGCCTGCAGTCCGAGCTCGACTAGATCACCGGGGTCGTGAGACCGAGTATCGAGGAGTACGATACTTGGTGCCACGAAGGAGTCCCCATGAGCACCGAAGCCTCCCCCTTCCCCGGCGAGCGCGTCTCGTCGTACGACATCACCGGCCGTCAGGACAGCGACTACTACGCCGTCTTCTCGGACATCGCTGCCGCCGACCGTGCTGCGTGGGACCGCGCGAAGGCGTACATCGACGAGGTCGGTCCGCAGATGGCGGATGCATGGGACCGGGCCGAGTACCCGCTCGAGGCCGCCCGGCGCATGGGTGAGATGGACCTGGTCGTCGACGGCATCGAGCACCCCGCACTCACGCACCTCTCTCCTCTGGCCGCCGGACTCGTGAACATGGAGATCTCCCGCGGCGACGGCTCCCTCGGCACGATCCTCGCCGTGCAGGGCGGACTCGCACTGCGCACGCTGGCGCTCTTCGGCTCGCCCGCCCAACAGGAGAAGTGGATCACCGCCCTGGCCGACGGCTCGGTGCTCGGCTCCTTCGCGCTCACCGAGCCGGATCATGGCTCCGACTCGGTCTCGCTCGAGACCGTCGCCCGACGCGACGGCGACAGCTGGGTGATCCGCGGCGCGAAGAAGTGGATCGGCAACGGCGCCTCGGGTGGGATCACGTTCGTCTGGGCCCGCGTCGACGACGAGTCGGCCGACGAGCACGGCGCCGTCCGGTGCTTCCTCGTCGAGCAGGACATCCCGGGATACACCGGGACGGTCATCACCGGGAAGGCCTCGCTGCGCGCGATCCACCAGGCGCACATCCGGCTCGACGACGTGCGCGTCCCCCTCGATGCCGTTCTCCCCGGGGCGAAGAGCTTCCGCGACGCCTCGACGGTGCTCTACGCGACCCGATCGGGCGTCGCCTGGTCGGCCCTGGGTCATGCGACCGCCTGCTACGAGGCCTCACTCGCCTACGCGAAGGCGCGCATCCAGTTCGGGAAGCCGCTGGCGAAGTTCCAGATGGTGCAGGAGCGCCTGACCCACATGCTCGAAGACCTCACCGCGATGCAGCTCTACTGCCGCCGGATGGCCGACCTCGAGACCGCCGGAGAACTGCGCCCCACGCAGGCATCACTGGCGAAGTTCCACAACACCCGTGCCGCCCGACGGATCGCATCGATCGCCCGCGATCTGCTCGGCGGCAACGGCATCCTGCTCGAGAACGGCGTGATGCAGCACATGGCCGACATCGAGGCCATCCACACCTACGAGGGAACCGAGAGTGTGCAGGCTCTGCTGCTCGGCCGCGACATCACCGGGATGAGCGCGTTCGCCTGAGCGTCCGCTATCGACCGTTCCGGACCATGCAGATGAGCCGGTCCCGTCCGTCCCAGCTGGGCACCTGCACGAATCCGCGCGACTCGTAGAGCCCTCGGGCTCCCGTGCGCCAATCCCAGACGGAAAGGCGGACGTCGCCGTCCGTCGCGGCGACTGCCGCATCGAGCAGCGCTGATCCGACGCCGCGGCCGCGCATCGCGGGCGCCGCCCAGAGGCGCTTGATCTCGGCGGACTCCTGCAGGGTGGCGACCACGACGACACCCGCGACCAGGTCGTCGATGTGCGCGATCATCACGAGGAAGCCGTCGTAGGCCCCTGCCGGGTCGTCGACCTCGTTGCGGTAGCGCTCCGGAAGCCTCTCGTCGTCATCGCGCACCGGCGCGAGACCCTCGGCGCTCTTCTCTACCTCGGTCTGCCGAAGGTACTCCCCGACGGCGGCGGAGACGTCCGCCGCATCCGGTCCGGAGAGATCGGCCCTGCGGATCACCGGACCGGAACCTGTGGAGATCATTTCGCGCGCGTTCGCCTGATCAGTCGCAGCTGCAGGCACCGGCCGCGGTGCGCACCATGAAGCACACGTCGCAGGTGCCGTAGTCGCGCTCCGCCACCGGCGTCGGAGGACGCTCGCCGCGGGGCGCGGAGACCCGGGGCGTCGTCGTGCGCTTCGGCTTGGGCTGAGCGATCGGCATGAACTCGGTCGGGTGGTTGACGTAGAAGTACGGCGCCCGCCCCTCGCTCGGCTGCAGCCGCAGCGGAGTGGCGCCGACGACCAGGCGCTCGTCCTCGGTGAAGCCGTTGGTGTAGGTGCGGCCGATGTGCAGAGCCGCGCCCTCACCGCGACGGATCGCTTCGATGTAGCGGCCACGGTCGATGTAGGAACTGATTCCGATCACATCGACGAGCGCCGTGATGAACGCGTAGTTGGAGACGTCGACACGGTGCGCGCGCAGCGCCTCGTTGAGCGAACGATATGGACGGGAGGTGCCTGCGGGCGTCGGCCCCTGAACTTCTTTCATCCTCTCCAGGATCGCACGTCTGGAGCGCTCCTTCGACCGCTTCTCCCTCGAGCGCGTGCAAGACTGGCGAGATGGCACGGGCGACGATCATCGGCGCAGGTCCGAACGGGCTCGCTTCCGCGGTCGCGCTCGCCCGAGCCGGCTACGAAGTGCGGGTGCTCGAGGCGTCCGACACGGCCGGCGGCGGCGTGCGCACGCGGGAGTCGACCCTTCCTGGTTTCCGGCACGATGTGTGCTCCGCGGTTCACCCCGCGGCCTTCGCCTCCCCGTTCTTCCAGGCGTTCGGGCTCGCGGAGCGCATCGATTGGATCCACCCCGAGATCTCCTATGCGCACCCGCTCGACGGCGGCCGTGCGGCGATCGCCTGGCGCGACATCGCGCGCACCGCCGCGGGTCTCGGAGCCGACGGACAGGCGTGGCTGGCGCGCGTGCGTCCACTGAGTTCGCGCATCGATGGCCTGGCGGACTTCACCGGCAACCAGCTGCTGCGCATCCCCCGCGATCCGATCACGGCGGCGCGCTACGCGATCCGGATGCTGGATCAGGGCACCCCGCTCGCCGCTCGCGCATTTCTCACCGACGAAGCCGCAGCGCTGATGTCGGGTGTCGTCGCGCACGCCAATTCGCCTCAGCCGACGCTCGCGGGTGCCGCCGCGGGGCTCCTGCTCGCGTCCCTCGCTCACGCGGGAGGCTGGCCGTTCCCTCGTGGCGGAGCACAGCAGATCGCCGACACGATGATCGCCGACCTCGAGGCGCACGGCGGCAGCGTCGAGACCGGGGCAGAGGTGACCGACCTCGGCACCCTCGACTGGGGCGCTGCCGCGCGCGGCGATCTCCTCCTGCTGAACACCTCGCCCCGGCTACTGCTCACTCACCCCGACGTGCCCGCGGGATACGCGCGCGCGGTCGGCGCCTATCGCTACGGTCCGGGTGCAGCCAAGGTCGACTTCGCGCTCGACGGCCCGATCCCGTGGACGCACGCCGATGTGGCGCTGGCGCCGACCGTGCACCTCGGAGGCACCCGCGCCGAGATCTGGGCGAGCGAGAATGCCGTCGCAGCGGGCCGGGTGAGCGAGCGCCCCTACGTGCTCGCGGTGCAGCCGACCGTGCTCGACACATCGCGCGCGCCCGAGGGGAAAGCGGTGCTGTGGGCGTACATCCACGTGCCGAACGGCTCAGACCTCGACCCGACCGAGCTGATCACCGCGCAGGTCGAGCGCTTCGCGCCGGGCTTCCGCGATCGCATCCTCGCGCACCGCGCCGTCCCCGCGTCTTCTCGCGAGGCGATCAACCCGGCCGAGATCGGCGGCGACATCTCGGGCGGCGTGTTCGACATCCGTCAGGCGCTCCGACGCCCCGTCCTGTCGCCGACGCCGTGGCGCACGCCGGTGCCCGGGGTCTACCTCGCTTCGGCTTCGACCCCGCCCGGTCCCGCGGTCAACGGCATGGCGGGATGGCACGCTGCCCGCACGGCGCTGCGGGATGCGGGTCATCCTGCCGAGCTCAGCGACCTCTTCGGCTGACGCGGGCTCCCCTTCCGCCACGGCTCGCCCGCGGCCAGGATGGGACCATGCGCTACGACATCCCCGCCCCGATGCTGGCGAAGGCCGCGCCGACGGTGCCCGACCCGGCGAAGTCTCCCGGCGGGCTGCTGTACGAACCGAAGTGGGACGGCTTCCGCGGACTCATCGCCTGGGACGGCGAGACCGTCGAGATCGGATCCCGCGGGGCGAAGCCGCTCACCCGCTACTTCCCCGAGCTGGTCGAGGCCATCCCCGACCTGCTGCCCGGACCGTGCCTCCTCGACGGCGAGATCGTCGTCGCGACCGGGCCGAAGGGCGCGCAGCGCCTGGACTGGGAAGCGTTGAGCCAGCGCATCCATCCGGCCGCCTCGCGTGTCGCGAAGCTCGCGGCGGAGACCCCCGCGATGTTCATCGCGTTCGACCTCCTCGCCGACGGCGACGAAGACCTGCTCGCTGAGCCCTTCGAGACCCGCCGCGCACGCCTGGAGTCGATGATGGAGGCGGTGGAGCATCCGCTGCACATCACCCGCACGACGCGTGATCGTGATGCGGCCGTGCGCTGGCTCGCCGAGTTCGAGGGTGCGGGGCTCGACGGCGTGATCGCGAAGCCCCTGGACCAGCCGTACGCACCGGGCAAGCGCACCCTGGTCAAGATCAAGCACGCGCGAACCGCCGACGTCGTCGCGCTCGGCTACCGCGTCCACAAGTCCGGTTCCGGTGTGGGCTCATTGCTCGTGGGCCTGTACGACGACGATGGCGGCCTCCGTCAGGTCGGCGGGGTCGCCGCGTGGAGCGACGTGCGACGACAAGAACTGGTCGACGAGCTCGCCCCGCTCGTGGAGCGCGACGAGACCGGCGAGGCGGTGACCGGAGAGAGTGAGAGATCGCGATTCGCCGGCTCGAAGGACGTCTCCTTCGTGCGGTTGCGCCCTGAGCGCGTGCTCGAGGTGCGGTACGACCAACTCGAGGGGGCGCGGTTCCGCCATACCGTGCAGTTCGAGCGCTGGCGCCCCGACCGCGACGCCCGCTCATGCACGTACGACCAGCTCGACACCGTCGCGGGCTACGACCTCGCCGACGTGTTGGCGTGACCGGCGGCCTTGCGTAAGAGGCCGGCGAGCTGATCCTGTTCCTCTGCCGTCAGGCGTGCGACCGCGACCCGCGCGAAGTCGAAGGCGACCTCGAAGCGACGATGGACCTCATCGCCCTGTGCCGTGCGGGCGACCAGTCGCGAGCGACCGTCGTCGGGGTTCGCTTCACGGGTCACCAGACCGAGCGCCTCGAGCCGGCCGACGATCCGTGTCACGTTGGAGGCGTCGCATCCCGCTGATTCCGCCAGAGCGCTCATGCCCTGGAGCTCGGTGAGCTGACTGAGCATGCACGCCTGGGCCACGCTGAGCGACACGCGCGCGGCGGCCTCCTCGAAGGCGCGATCATACGTCTCGACGAGCTCCGCCACCGCCGACTCGGCGACGGACTGCAGAGCCGCCGTGCCGTCCGATGCTGTCATCCGCTCAGCATATGCCGAACTACTTGATCAGATCAAGCAGTTGTGCTTCACTGATGCTTGATCCGATCAACTAAAACAGGAGTGGGCATGACCGAACCGACAGAACAGCGCAGCGACGGCGACGACCGCCCCCTGATGTCCGCAGCCGTCATCGACCGATTCGGTGGAGTCGAGGAGTTGACCGTGCGGCGCATTCCCGTCCCCGACGTGGGCGGCGACGACGTCCTGATCCGCGTCGAGGTGGCCGGCATAGGCTCCTGGGATGCCGTCGAGCGGGAGGGTGCGTACGACGGACTGTTCGGCGTCCCGACGACCTTCCCCTACCTCCTCGGGTGGGAGGCTGCGGGCCACGTCGCCGCCGTGGGGCGCAACGTCGATCGTTTCTCCGTCGGCGACCGCGTGTACGCCGCGACGACCCCCGTCCCCCGCGGCGGCGCTTACGCCGAGTTCACCGTCGTCGCCGCGGAACACGTCGCTCCCCTGCCCGATCGGCTGACCTTCGAAAGTGCTGGACCGATGGCGTGGGACGCCCTGACCGCGCTCAGCGGTCTCGATGTCCTCGGCCTGAAGCCGGGTGACACTCTCATGGTCTTCGGAGCCAGCGGCGGCATCGGGCATCTGGCCGTTCAGCTGGCACGGCATCAGGGGCTGCGCGTACTCGCCGTGGCCTCCGGAGACGACGGCGTCGACCTCGCGCGACGGCTCGGCGCCGAGGTCGTCGTCGACGGACGAAGAGAGGACGTGACGGCTGCAGCGTCTGCTCTCGCACCCGATGGGCTGGACGCGGCTCTGGTCACCGTGGGCGGCGAAGCGACGGAACGCGCGCTCCGCGCCGTCAAGGCATCAGGGCGGATCGCCTGGCCGAACGGCGTGAACCCGCTGCCCTCGACGGCTCCGGGAGCGCGGATCATCCATTACGACGGCGACCGGAGCCGATCGGGATTCGAGCGGCTGAACACGATCGTCGAGACGAGCGACATCGCCGCCCACATCCACGCGATCTACTCCCTCGACGACATCAGAAGCGCACATCTCGCCCTCCGCGATCACTACGTCGGAAAGCTGGCGCTCCGGGTGGCGCCGGACGGGGAGGCGACGAGGTCGTAGGAAACGATCAGTCCTCGACCGCGTTGCCGTCGGCGTCCCAGTTTCCGGCGACCTTCTTGCTCGGCTGCACACGAGGCGGTTCGCCGGGCATCTTGGGGAACTCGGGCGGGAACGACAGCTCGCCCAACCCGTTCTCCTTGTCGCGCTCCCACCACTCGAGCAGCGTGTCGATGCGACCGGGCGAGGCCTGCTTGTCCGCCCAAGGGTCGCCGAGATCGGCGAGGCGCTGCGGGATGCTGCGCACCGTGAAAGCCATCGGGTCGAGCCCGTCCAGCTCCTCCCACTGCACGGGCGTCGAGACGGTGGCTCCGGGGAGCGCGCGCGGACTGTAGGCGCCGGCCATCGTCCGGTCGCGGTTCGCCTGGTTGAAGTCGACGAAGATCCGCTCCCCGCGCTCCTCCTTCCACCAGTTCATGGTCACCTGCTCCGGCATCCGACGCTCCAGCTCGCGACCGGCGGCGATCACGGCATGCCGCACGTCGAGGAACTCGTGCGTCGGCTCGATCGGCGCGAAGACGTGCAGGCCGCGGTTGCCACTGGTCTTCGCGAACGCCTCCAGCCCCGCCTCCTTCAGCACCTCACGCAGCGCGTGCGCGGCGGTCACGGCATCCGCGAAGTCCGTCCCCGGTTGCGGATCGAGATCGATCCGCAACTCGACCGGATTGTCGGCATCCGTCGCGAGAGACGCCCAGGGGTGGAAGACGATCGTGTTCATCTGCACCGCCCAGACGATGGCGCTGGTGCGGTTGAGGACGATCTGCGGATGCTGCCGCCCGCTGTTGTACGTCACCGTGACGGCGTCGACGAAGTCAGGGGTGCCCTTGGGCGGGTTCTTCGAGAAGAACCCCTCGGCTCGGGAGTCGCTCGATCCGACACCGTCGCGGAAGCGCTCGAGAGACACCGGACGATTGCCGTTCGAGGTCAGGAAAGGTCCGGAGACGAGCTGGATGTATTCAGCGAGCTCTGCCTTGGTGATACCGGCGTCCGGCCACACCAGCTTGTTCGGGCTGGAGAGCGCGACCTCGCGCTCTCCGTCGGAATCGGCGACGGTCAGGGTCACGCGTTCGGAGGCCATGCTCCGACCCTAGAGCGCCGTCCCGCAGCGCGGAAGCCTGTCAATCGTCGAGATCGACGGCGAGCACCAGCACCGGGGCGAGCGCGTCGCGTTCGACGACGATCGATGGACCGGCGGAGTCGACGATCACTCCCGCCATCTCGGAATGACTGGAGAGGACCTTCGCGAGCTGTTCGGGCTCGAACGGGAGCGGGCGGTCCCCTCGCCCGAGTGCGAGCACCTCGAGCGGGTGCGAGAAGAGCTGGAGGAAGCGTCGCCCATCGGTGGTCTGCGCCTCGGCGATCCCGACCTGCCCGCTGCCGTTGCCGTCATTCACGGCGACCCACATCCGCTTCCGCGCGAGCGCCTCGCCGACCTTGACGGTCGAGTCCTGCTCGCGGGGTGCGGCGACGATGCTCTTGACGGTCATCTCGAGGTCGGCCTGTTCGAGCGTCTTCTGCAGGAGTTCCGTGGGGAAGACGACGCGGTTCGGGGCCGAGGCGTTGTCGACGATGAGACCGGCGAAGTCACCCGACACCACCTGCTGCAGCACCGAGGTGACGGGCTGGGCCACAGCCGACGTCGCGGCAGGATCGTCCTCGAGCTTGACGGAGTCGCGCACCGCGGCCGCCGAGCTGAAAGCGAGCATGAACTGGCGCTCGCCGTCGCGAACCACCGCCACCGCCAGCGGCTTGCCCTCGCTGATCTGTGTGCGGGCATCGCCGATCACGCGGATGTACAGGTGCCCCTGCAGCGCCTGGCGCATCACTCCGAGCAACTGTTCGTTCGTGGCGCCGGCCGCGACCTCTTTGAGCGCCTCACGCAGGAGGACGTTGTCCTTCATGCCCGCGACGGTCTCGGTCTGCTCCGGAGGCAGCAGCGGCGCGAGCGGGAGTCGCCGTTCGGCCGGGGGCTGCGGGCTCGGCCGCGACTGTGCCGGGGGCACGGGGGCAGCAGCGGACGTCGCCTCGGGATCGGGAAGAGCGACTTCGGGGCCGGCGTCGGCGCCGACTCCACGGAATGCCTGCACCGAGATGCCGATCGCGGGAGCCTCGACGGTCGGCTCCGCGGCGGCCGTGTCGGCTTCGGCAGTGATCTCGTCCGGAGTGCTCGACCCCGACTCGGCGGCGTCTGCTGCGGGGGCGACGGCGTCGTCGCTGGACTTCTTGCGGCGGGAGAAGAGGGCCATATGAGCCAGCCTAACCCGGTCGGGCGCGCGCGAAGCGCGCGTGCGCGTGTGACGACCTGCGGTCTAGATCTTCTCGATCGGCGCGACCTTGATGAGCAGCTTCTTCTGCCCCGCACTGTCGAACCGCACGTGCGCGATGCGCTTCGCCCCTTCGCCGGTCACGGCGTCGACGCGGCCTTCGCCGAAGTCGGAGTGCCGGATGCGGTCGCCCGCGGTGAGCTCGAGATCGCCGTTGTCGCGCATCTTGGCCGTGACGCGGTTGGGGAACTTGTCCATCGCGGTCGAGAGCGGTTTGAGCGAGTCGCGGCCCGGCAGCGCCTTGACGCCGAACCGGTCGCCCGAACCTGAATTCGAGCCGGAACCGCCGAAGCCGCCACCGCGACGAGCGTTGAGCGCACGAGACTGCATGCCGCCTCGGGAGTTGACGTCTCCGGGAGACTGTCGCCAGTCGATCAGCCCGGCCGGGATCTCCTGCAGGAACCGACTGGGCATCGCGACAGTGACCTCGCCGAACTGCGCCCTGGTCATCGCGAGGGAGAGGTGCAGCCGCTTGCGCGCCCGCGTGATCCCGACGTAGAACAGCCGTCGTTCCTCCTGCGGGCCGCCCGGCTCCCCCGCCGAGATCCGGTGCGGGATGAGGTCTTCCTCGACTCCGGTGACGAACACCGCGTCGTACTCGAGGCCCTTCGCCGTGTGCATGGTCATCAACGACACGGTGCCGGACTCGTCGTCGAGGTCATCGGCATCCGACACCAGGGCGACCTCGGTGAGGAAGTCGACGATCGTGCCCTCGGGGTTGTTGCGCGCGAAGTCGCGGGCGACGGCGACGAACTCGTCGAGGTTCTCGACACGAGCCTCGTCCTGCGGGTCACGGCTGGCGCGGAGGGCGTCGAGGTAGCCGCTCTTGGAGAGCAGCAGGCTCAGACCGTCGGCGACGGTGGTGGGCGCCGGCAGCTCGCCGGACGCCGGGAGCATGATCGCGGTGGCCTCGGCGAGCACGGCGTCGAGGTGGGCGATGGCCGCCTGGATCTTCGGCCCGAAGCCGAGCTGAGACGAGTTCGCCAGGGCGTCGCGGAAGCTGATGTCGTGTTCTTCCGCGAACCGGGCGATCGCCGTCTCCGTCACGTCGCCGATGCCACGGCGCGGCTTGTTCAGGATGCGGCGGACCGACATCTCGTCGGCCGGATTCGCGACGGCCACGAGGTACGCGAGGGCATCCTTGATCTCGGCGCGCTCGTAGAACTTCGTGCCGCCCATGATCTTGTACGGCACGGCGGAGCGGATGAAGATCTCCTCCAGCGCGCGCGACTGCGAGTTCGTGCGGTAGAACACGGCCATCTCGGAGTAGGGCATGCCCGCCCGGCGCAGCGCATCGACCTCGTCGGCCACGAACTGCGCCTCGTCGTGCTGCGAGTAGCCGGTGAAGCCGATGATCGCGTCACCGTCACCCTTGTCGCTCCAGAGCTTCTTGTCCTTGCGATCGAAGTTGTTGCCGATCACGGCGTTCGCGGCCGAGAGGATGTTCTGGGTGGAGCGGTAGTTCTGTTCGAGCAGCACCACGCGCGCTCCGGGGAAGTCGCGCTCGAACTCGCTGATGTTGCGGATGTCGGCACCGCGGAACGCGTAGATCGACTGGTCGGAGTCACCGACGACGGTGAGCGAAGCGCCGGCCTCATCGGATCCCGTCGAAGGCTCGGGTTCGAAGATCATCATGCCGTTCGAGGCATATGGATCCGCGCCCTGCCCCGAGACAGGCCGGGTGAGTTCGTGGATCAGCGCGTACTGCGCGTGGTTGGTGTCCTGGTACTCGTCGACCAGGATGTGGCGGAAGCGGCGCCGGTAGGTGTCGGCCACCTGCGGGAACGCACGGAAGAGGTAGACCGTCTGTCCGATGAGATCGTCGAAGTCGAAGGCGTTCGCCTTCTGCAGCTGGCGCTGGTAGTCAGCGAAGAGCTCGACGAAGATGCGCTCGGTCGGATCGCTCATGTTCGCCTGACGCGCGTACGACTCGGCGTCGGACAGCTCGTTCTTCAGCTTCGAGATGCGTCCCTGCACCGATGCGGGCGTCAGCCCGTAGGCGTCGGCCTCGTGCTCTTTGACGAGGCGCTTGATGAGGGCGCGCGAGTCGCCCGAGTCGTAGATCGTGAACGTCTTCGTGAAGCCGAACTGCTCGGCCTCGCGGCGCAGGATGCGCACGCACGCGGAGTGGAACGTCGAGATCCACATACCGCGGGCGGCGTCGCCGATGAGAGCCCCGACACGCTCGCGCATCTCTCCGGCGGCCTTGTTGGTGAAGGTGATCGCGAGGATCTGGCTCGGCCAGGCCTCGCGATTGCGGAGCAGTGAGGCGATGCGCCTCGTGAGCACGCTCGTCTTGCCCGATCCGGCACCCGCGACGATGAGCAGCGCCGGCCCGCGATAGGTCACGGCCTCGAGCTGCTGAGGGTTCAATCCGGCGAGGAGGTCGTCCTGATCCCCGGCCCCTGAGGAGCGGGGGCCGACGGTTCCGGGGACGATGAGAGGAGCTTCGGTCATGGCCTTATGAGTCTAGGCGTCGGCACCGACACCGCGGTCGGCCACCCTTCGAATCGCGCACCTGGTCGGTGATCCGGCCGGAACACGACCAGGTGCGCGATTCGAAAGAAAGACCGCCGCCGTCTCAGGCCACCCGCTTCCGACGTCGCACCGCCACCGCCCCCGCGGTCAGCAGCATCAGCGCCAGCGCGATCGCGGCGATCGGAAGCTCCGAACCCGTGGTCGCCAGACCGCCCGCTCCTGCCGTGACCCGGATGTCCGCCCAGCCGAGCAGCGTGCCGTCGGTGGCGTAGACCGCGACGCGGTGCGCACCGAGCGCGGCATCCGTCGGGACGGTGACGGTGATCGCCCCGGATGCGGTGAGCGTGCCGGTCGCGATCCGCTCGGGGTCGGAGTACAGCCAGACGGCGACATCTTCGCCCGCGGCAGCCGGACCGACCGTGACCGTGACCTTCTGGCCGCGCGTCGCGACGGCAGGATCGACCGTCACACCGTTCCGGTTCCCGTCGACCAGGCCCGTGCCGGGAAGGGGCGGGTTCTCGCCGCCCGGGTTCTCGCCCGGGTTCTCGTCATCCACCCCCGGAAGGGTGCCGGTGCGCAGCGCCTCGGAGGCGAAGCCGTCGGCGAACCACCACACCGGTCGCTGGCCGTCGACCGACAGCGAGGCCGGCGCCGTGGCGAAGCCCTCGTTGTTGATGTCGGGCATGCCCGCCGGACGCGCGAAGTGCGCGATCCCCGGCTTCGCCGTGCCGTTCAGGGTGATCTCCGCGGAGCGCCCGCCGCAGCCGTCGTCGCAGACCGCCCACAGCGAGTTCCGGACGCTGTCGTAGTCGAGTGCCATGACACCCGTGAGACCGGGAGCGATCTCCGAGACCAGCGTCGCGGTACCGCCTGCGGCGAGCGCGAAGGCGTAGACGTGGCCGTTGTCCTCGACCGCGACGAAGAACAGCCCGCTGCCGTGTCCGGCGTAGTCCGCCGGGTCGTAGGCGGCGCTGGTGTTGTCATCGAAGAGCGCACCCGTGAGCGCCGAGTCCGGAACCCACTGCACCGCCTCCATGCCGAGGTTCGCACCGACGGCGGGGAGCAGCGCGGTGAGGTCCCACTCCTGCTGGGCGACGAGGTCGCCGGCCGCGGCATCCGGATCCACCTTCAGCACGACGTTCTGGTTGACGCCCTTGGCGCTGTTGTCGCGCTCGGAGGCGACGTAGACGTCGCCTCCGCCGTCGATCGTGATGCCCTCGGTGTCGGGACCGGCGGCAGCGGGGTTCGCGGCATCCTTCTGGAAACGGACGCGCTTGCCGTCGGTCCAGCCGTCGACCTTCTTCACCGATCCGTCGGCGTGCGCCTCGAGCTTCCAAATGCGGCCCTCGCCGTTGTCGACCGCCCAGAGGAACGCGCCGTCGGCCGTCTCCTGCACGTCGAGCCCCGAGCTGTCCTCGAGGAACGTCGGGATGCTGTCGACTACGCGCACGTCGGCGGAGCCTGGCCACGGAGATACCGAGACCTCGCCGGCGCAGACGTTCGCCGCACCCTTGGTCGCTTCGGCCGTGACCGCGAACACACCCGTGGTGTCGGGGCAGCGCCCCCACGTCGTCGCCGCGTGCCCTTCGCCCCAGCTGGTCTCGTCGATGAGCAGATCGCCGTCGAAGAGCCGCACCTTGTCGCCGCCTCCGAGGCCGAACCCGAGCTGGTCGCGCTCGATCACCAGGAAACCCCCGGCGGCGATCGACGTGCCGGCCGGGAGGGCATGGGCGTGCGTGTCATCATCGTCCTTCACGACGACGCCGGACACGTCGAGCGCCGCATCCGTCGGGTTCACCAGCTCGACCCAGTCATCGGGCGAGCCGCCGTCGGATTCGACCTCGTTGATCCGTACCGGGTTTCCGCAGGCGTTGCGCAGCCCCTTCGTCGAGACGGCGATGTCGGTGAACTCACCCGTGCCGTCCGCGCAGCGGGCCCACACGCCGTCTGCGTGCGCGGCGTAGACGTGCTCGTCGACCGTGTTCCCGTTCGCGTCGCGGATCGTCACGGTGTCGCCGTTGCCGAGCCCGAAGCTGAAGTTCGCGGGCTGATCGAACACGAGGTATGCGCCCGCTGCCAGCGTCGAGCCGGCCGGGAGCGGCGTGGTCTCGGCGGCGTGCCCGTTGGGGTCGTTGTCCATCACGGACCATCCCGAGACGTCGACGGACGCTCCGCTCAGGTTCACGACCTCCACCCAGTCGGTCGTGTCGCCGTTCGACTCGATCTCGTTGATGACCACATCCGGCATCACGCACGAGTTCGCCGCACCCGGGGTGGGGTGCGCCAGCAGGAAGGCACCCTCGCCGTCGGGGCAGCGCGCGAGCGTGGCTGCGGCGAAGTCGCCGTCGATCGCAGCATGACCGTTCCACGGAAGGGTGTCGTCGATCATGGCGCCGGTGGCGTCGTACAGCCGGATGCGGTCGGCGCTACCGATGCCGATCGGGTTGCGGAACGCCGTCTCGACGCCGTCGACGAGGCCGATGGTGCCCTCCTCGACGACGAGGAACTGGCCGGCGGCGATCTTCGTGCCGGGGAGGAACTGCCAGCGGTGGTCGTCGGAGTTGTCGCGGATCTCGTAGCCGGAGATGTCGAGCGCCTCGTCGCCGGCGTTGTGGAACTCCACCCAGTCGGCGGGCTGCGAGTCGACCTCGTTGATCGCGATGGTGCCGGTCGTCGGCGTCACCGCGCAATCGTTCGCCGCTCCCGGAGTGGCGGCCGTGGCGTGCGCCCACTCCCCTGTGCCGTCGGCGCAGCGCGCCCAGACCGACAGCGGCGCAGTGTTCTCGTAGGCGTAGGAGTCGATGACGGTCCCGGCAGGGTCGTAGAGGACGACCTCGTCGCCCTTGCCCAGCCCGAAGGGGAAGTCCGCGTCCTTCACCAGCACGAGGAACGCGCCGGGCGCGAGCGAGGTGCCCTCCGGTGCGTGGCCGAAGGTGTCCCGCTTCTCGTCGGAGATGGACCAGCCGTCGAGGTCGACCGCTTCGGTGCCCGCGTTGTAGAGCTCGACCTGATCGGGGAGGCCGGTCGCGGCGTCGTCGTAGACGATCTCGTTCAGGACGAGACCGGGAGCGCTCGCGGCACCCGCGATCTCTGAGGACGGACGGATGCCGGATTCGGCGCCGGTGGCGGCGAGTGGCGTGGCGATCAGGGCGGCGGCGCTCAGCGCGAACACCACCGTGACCGCCGCTGCATGCTGCAGGCGGGGCATGGGGGCTCCTGGGTCGAGACTCAGACGGGTAGGCCTCCAGACCACCGATGCCGCGTGGCCGCAGGGGTACCCCTCGGTGCACGGCGAGTGAACGGCAGGTGTCCGTTCTCCCGACTGCCCCTCCGAGCGTCAGGCGATGCGAGTCCCCGGGGGCAGTCGTCTGGCCGGCGTGCGCGTGCGTGCCCATGCGCCCGCGAAGAGTGAGCCGGCGATGACGATCTGCACGCCGAGCCCGACGAACCAGCTCGGCACCGTGGAGTTGATCACATCCTGTGGCGTGCGATAGCTGCCGCCGATGCCGCACTCATCCCAGCGCTGTTCGAGCGGAGACAGCTGAGCGCTCCGTACGCCGGATTTGATCTGTCCGAACAGGTCGACGGGATACCCCTCGGCCGTGAACTCGGTCGGCGTCGCATCGGCCAGCACGACGAACGGATTCGCCGCGAGCACCCACCACACCAGATCGAACCTCGGCACCTCGTAGGTGGAGGTGTCCCAGCTCTCGCAGTCGACGTTGCCGGCGGAGTCGTACGGACGGTTGTAGCTCGTCGCCTCGCTCCGCACCGCCATACCGCCGAGGGCGAAGGCGATCAATGTGCCGATCACGAGGCCGGCGACCACCAGGTACGTTGTCGCGACCGAGAACAACGGGCGCGCGATCAGGCCGCTCAACCCCACCCCGATCGCGGCGACGACGATGATTTCGACGGCGAGGACGAGCAGGGAGATGAGCAGCACCAGGGGATTTGCGCCGCCGCCCAGCAACGAAACCCCCAGGAAGGGCAGCGCGACGACGAGGAAGGCGCCTCCCGTCGCGATCGCCGCGAGGAGCTTGCCGACCATGATGTCGCCCGTGGACACGGCGGTCACCTGGATCGCGGCGAGCGTCGCCGCATCTCGATCTCCGTTGATGGCATTGCCGCTGAGGGTGGGCGAGACCAGCACGACGAGCAGCAGGACGATGTTGACGACGATCGAATAGACGCCCGCTCCCACCGCATCGCCCCAGGAGTAGACGGCGAACGCGAGCCCGGTGATGCCGAGGAGGAGGACGGCGAACACGCCGAGGAGGATGTACCAGCTGACGCTGCGCAGGCGCTGGGTCAGCTCGAGCCGGGCGATCGTCCCGATGTGGGTGAGGCTCATGCGCCCGCCTCCGTTCCGGTCGACGGTGCTGCCGACGGCGATGGCGGCGGTGCCGTCGCCGGTGCAGCGGGCTGCGGATGCAGATTCAGGAAGGTGTGCTCGAGGGCGCTCTGCGCCGGTGCGAACTCCGCCACCGGCAGCCCCGCCTCGACCAGCCGACGGAGGGACTGCGCGGCGGCGTCCTCGCTCGCGAAGCCGACGAGCACTGCTCCTCGGTCGGAGACCAGGGCGTCCGGCGAGAGGCCGAGACTCGACGCGACCTGCCAGGTGTCGGCCGCCATGCGTTCGGGAGAGGCACCGGCGAGCCGGATCCGCCACCCGCGCACGCTCGCCTGTGCCGGAGCCGCATCGACGACGGACCCCGCGACGAGGAACACCGCGTCGTCGACGACCTCCTCCAGCTCCGAGAGGATGTGGCTGGAGATCAGCACCGTGCGCCCCTCCGCGGCGAAGCGGCGCAGCAGCACGCGGAGATGCACGCGTGCTTCGGGATCGAGTCCGGATGCCGGCTCGTCGAGGAGCAGCACCCGGGGGTCGTTGACCAGCGCCCTGGCGAGCCCGAGCTTCTGCTTCTGCCCGCGCGAGAGCACTTTGGCCGGCGAGTCCGCCAGGTCGGCCAGACCGACGAGGGCGAGCAGCTGCTCGGCACGCACCGCGGCCTCCGGCTTCGGGATGTCGTAGAGACGCGCCGTGGTGACGATGGTCTCCCGGGCGGTCAGCGACGGCCAGGCGCCGAGAGCGTCCGGCATCCACCCCAGCATCCGCCGCGCGGCCAGCGCATCCGTCGCGGGGTCGACACCGCCGATGCTGATGCTGCCGGAGTCCGGGGCGAGGAGCGATGCGAGCATCAGCAGAAGTGTGGTCTTGCCCGCGCCGTTCGGTCCGACGAGTCCCGTCACACGACCGGGTTCGGCTCGGAGCGTGGCGCCTCGAACGGCCTGCACGGCCCCGAACGCTCTGCTGACGTCTTGCACCACGATTCCGGTCATGCGGTCAGTCTGGCATCCGAACGCCCGCGAACCCGGGACCTCCGGGCGGATGCCCAGCCGCCCGAGCCGACGGATGACACAATCGGCTCATGCGCACGATCCTCAACATCATCTGGGTCATCCTGGCCGGATGGGCCCTCTTCCTCGGGTATCTGCTCGCCGGCGTCCTGCTGTGCATCCCGATCGTCACGATCCCCTGGGCGATCGCGTCGTTCCGCATCGCGCGCTATGCGATCTGGCCGTTCGGCCGCGAAGTGGTCAGCAAACCGACGTCCGGCGTCGGCTCGTTCCTCGGCAACGTGCTGTGGGTGATCCTGGCCGGCTGGTGGCTGGCCATCGGGCACATCGTCTCCGGCATCCTGCTCTGCGTCACGATCATCGGGATCCCGATGGGCATCGCGGACTTCAAGATGGTGCCGGTGTCACTCATGCCGCTCGGCAAGGAGATCGTGTCGACCCGCCGCGGGGCCTTCGACCGCAAGCTCTGACGGCCGAGTTCTGCGGCCCCGTCAGCCGCGGAAGAAGTCGACGCCCAGATCGGGGTGGTCGACGAAGACGCCGTCGACCCCGGTGCGCGCGATGACGCCCCACTCCGCCTCGTAGTCGCCGAAGGCGCCGCGGCCTCCGGAACCGCGATACTCCGGGGCGAGGAACGCGTTCTCCGGGCGACAGGTCCACGTGAAGACCTTCAGGCCCCGCGCATGCGCGTCCGCGACGATCGAGTTGCCGCGAGCGAGCAGCATCTTCCTGTCCACGCTGATGCCGTCGAACCGCCCGACCAGGCCGTCGAGCCCCGCTGGTGTGACGGTGGCCTTATAGGTGAGCGCCTGCTTGCCCTGGGTGACGAACAGATCGTAGGGCCGACCGGCCGCCTCGATGAGGTAGACGTAGGAGGCGACGATCCCCCGGGCGCGCAACTGGCCGAGCACCGTCGACTCGAAGCTCTCGATGATGAGGGGCAGCTCGCCGTCGGCCCAGCCCGCCTCCCGCAACTCGCCCTCGATGAGAGGAACCAGATCGAGCCCGATCGAGGCGAAGTACGTCGCGTGCTTCACCTCGAGCACCACGCCGATCTCGCGGCCGTACTCTTCTGAGCCCTGCCGCACGATGTCGAGCACATCGACGAGACGCAGGATCGCCTGCGCGTCGTCGAAGCTCGCGCTGGACACGCGCACCTCGGGCAGCCGCTCACGTCCGCGGAGGGTCGACAGCTCGGCCCAGGTGAAGTCCTCGGTGAACCAGCCGGTCAGCGCTTCTCCGTCGACGCGCTTCGTCGTCTTGCGGTCGGCGAACTCCGGATGCTGCGCGACGTCGGTCGTGCCGGAGATCTCGTTCTCGTGGCGGACGATCAAGACGCCGTCCTTGGTGGCGACGACATCGGGTTCCACCGCGTCGACGCCCATGGCCAGTGCCAACTCGTACGAGGAGCGACTGTGCTCGGGACGGTAGCCGGGCGCACCGCGATGGCCGATGACGAGGGGCGATTTCCTGGGCACGCTCTCAGCGTAGAACACCCCGCTGTCGGTCCTGCGCGAGTATCGTAGAGGAAAGCGACCTACGACCCCCTTTTGGAGTGAGGCCCACCAATGAGCAACTTCGCCTTCAACAACCCGGCGTTCAAGCAGCAGGATCCGCGCAATGTCGCGACCTACCCGGGCGGTCCTCAGGCTGCTCAGGGCGCGCAGACCGCATCGTTCCAGCACGGTGTGATGGATGCCGCGGCCAACGCGCAGCTGGAGGGCATGTACGCCTCCCCGCCTGCCGGCGCCATCGAGACCGACCGCATGTCCGTCGAGGACACCGTCTGGAAGACCGCCGGCCTGTTCGGCATCCTCCTCGTCGCCGCAGCCATCGGCTGGGTGTGGACGCTCGGCGGCGTGGCAGCCCCCGAGAAGGACCCGTACAGCGGCTTCATGCCGAACATGCTGCCGTGGATCATCGGCGCCCTCGGCGGCTTCGTGCTCGCCATGGTCATCGTGTTCACCTCCCGCAAGACCGTGCGTCCCGCACTGATCTTCACCTACGCCGTGTTCGAGGGCCTGTTCGTCGGTGGCATCTCGGCATTCTTCGAGGTCCTGTTCCCGGGCATCGTCGTCCAGGCGACGCTGGCCACCGTCTCCGTCGTCGGCGTCACGCTGGCGCTCTTCGCAAGCGGGAAGATCCGCGCGTCGAAGAAGGCGACCAAGGTCTTCATGATCGCCATGGTCGGCTACATGGTCTTCTCGCTGCTGAACCTCGTCCTGATGTGGACCGGTATCAACGACAACGCGTTCGGCCTGCTGAGCGAGAACATCATGGGCATCCCGCTCGGCCTGATCATCGGCGTTCTCGTGGTCATCATGGCCGCGTACTCGCTGGTGCTCGACTTCGACCAGATCCAGCAGGGCGTCCGCAACGGCGCTCCCCGCAAGTTCGGCTGGATGGGTGCCTTCGGCATCATGGTCACGGTCGTCTGGCTCTACGTCGAGATCCTGCGCATCATCGCGATCGTCCGCAGCAACTGATCACGACCGTCACCTGATCACACACCTCGTCGAGAGGCCCGTCTCCTTCCGGAGGCGGGCCTCTTGCCATACGTGGGCAGGTGCGCGCAAGGGGGTGTCGCGCTTTCTATGAATCCGTGGATAGTGGTGAGACGAACTCCCGGCACCCCGGGAGTCCTACACAGTAAAGCAAGGAGCAGACCATGAGTTTCCTCGGATTCCTTCTTCTCGGCCTGATCGCCGGCGCCATCGCCAAGCTCATCCTTCCGGGCAAGCAGGGCGGCGGATGGTTCATCACGCTACTGCTCGGCGTGGTCGGTGCACTTCTCGGCGGATGGATCGGTTCCGCCGTCTTCGGCGTGGGAGTCGACAGCTTCTTCGAGATCAGCAGCTGGCTGCTGGCCATCGGTGGCGCGATCATCGTGCTGCTGATCTACGGCCTGATCGCCGGCCGTGGCAACAAGGTCCGTAACTGACGCACACCGCGTCGCAGAACGGTCAGACGCCCGTCCCCTCGGAAGCGAAAGCTCTTCGAGGGGGCGGGCTCTTTCATGCCCCGCGGGCCTTCTGCTCGAGGAGAGCCCGTTCTCTGTCGTTCCCGGCCAGCCCTGCCGCTGTCGCGAACTCGCTGCGAGCCTCGTCATCGCGCCCGAGCCGCAGCAGCAGCTCTCCCCGGGTCGCTGGTAGCAGATGGTAGCCGCGCAGCGCGCCGGAGGCGGAGAGCTGGTCGATGATCCGCAGCGCCGATGCCGGCCCGGTCGCCATGGCCACGGCGGCGGCGCGGTTCAGCTCGACGACCGGCGAGGGTGAGATCCGCCCCAGCGCCTCGTACAGCAGCACGATCCGCTCCCAATCCGTCTCGTCGACGGAGGCCGCGACAGCATGGCACTCGGCGATCGCCGCCTGGAGGCTGTAGGCGCCACGTCCCCGCCCGATCCCATCGGCCGTCGCCAGGGCGGCGCGTCCGCGCGTGATGCGGCTGCGGTCCCACCGGCGCCGGTCCTGGTCGGCGAGCAGCACGGGGTCGCCGTTCGCATCCACCCGCGCGGCGAACCGGGCGGCCGTGAGCTCCATGAGGGCGAGCAGCCCGTGCACATCAGGCTCCCGCGGCATCAGCGCTGCGAGCACCCGGCCGAGCCGGATCGCCTCGTCGCTGAGCTCGGGCCGCATCCACTCCGGGCCGCTCGACGCCGCGTGCGCCTCGTTGAAGATCAGGTAGAGCACGCCCAGGATCGCTCCGAGCCGTTGAGCGTGCTCTTCGCGGGGCGGCATCTCGAACGGCGCGTTCGCGGCCGCGAGGGTCTTCTTCGCCCGCACGATCCGCTGCTGCACGGTCGCGGTCGGGACGAGGAACGCTCGCGCGATCTCCTCGCTCGACAACCCGCCGACGACGCGGAGTGTGAGCGCCACCTGCGCCTCCTTCGAGAGCACCGGGTGGCAGGCGATGAAGATGAGCCGCAAGACGTCGTCGTCGACGGCATCCGGATCCCAGAGCATGTCGCCTCCCTCCGCCTGCTCGCGTTCGAGGTCATGGGCGATCAGCGCGACTCGCTCGTCGAGCCGTTCCCGCCGGCGCCAGCCGTCGATCGCCTTGCGCTTCGCGACGGCCGTGAGCCAGGCCGCCGCGTTGCGCGGCACCCCGTCGATCGGCCACTGTCGCAGGGCATCGACGAGAGCCTCCTGGGCCAGGTCTTCCGCGAGGCCGAAGTCGCCGACGATGCGGGTGAGGGCGCCGACGATGCGGGCCGACTCGATGCGCCACACGGCGGCGACGGCGCGTTCCGCCGACCCGTGATCGGGGGCGGAACGCGCCGTGTCGCTGCCGGAGGAATCGCTCATCGCCGCAGCATGCTCACTGCTGGGCGCGCTGCGCCTGCTCGTCGCGCCAGCCG
This sequence comes from Microbacterium sp. PMB16, assembly GCF_051294855.1. GTDB lineage: Bacteria > Actinomycetota > Actinomycetes > Actinomycetales > Microbacteriaceae > Microbacterium. The sequence goes on along the minus strand of NZ_CP145908.1, from coordinate 2,442,295 downwards.
GCTTCCTTCTCGATCCACTCGTTGTCGGCCGGGAAGTCGGAGGCGTCGGTCACGCGACGGACCTCGAGGAAGGAACCCTTGCCGAGCGGTGCACGGCTGGCCCACTCTGCTGCCTCTTCCCGGCTGGACACCTCGAGGATCCAGAAGCCGTTGAACAGCTCCTTGGTCTCGCCGTAGGGGCCGTCGGTGATGAGCGGGGTCTCGGCGCTGAAGTCGACGACGAAGCCCTCAGCGGCATCCGTCAGTCCCTCGCCTGCGGCGAGCACGCCCGCCTTGATCATCGACTCGTTGTACTTGCCCATGGCCTCGATGACCTGCTCGAAGGGGATCTCGTTGAACGCCTCGACTGCTTCGTCGGTCGCGCGCATGATCAGCATGTACTTCATGATGTTCTCCTTGTTCGAGGGGCCGTCTCTCGACCCTCTCATTACAGACGTCGAACGGGAAAGACACAGATCGACATCGTGCGAGAAAGTTTTTGAGATTTCTTTTCAGCACCGTCCCGGTCGCGAACCTACAGCGATCCGGCGGTCAGTCGCGTGAAGAAGTGCGACCGGAGCAGAGGTGCCGGGGCCAGGCTTCGTCAGCGTCGAGGCGGGCGGGACGTGGCGGCGGCGATCACCGCGGTCAGCGCCGCGAGAGAACGCTCGGGGGTCCAGGCGGCGGCGATGCCGGGCGCCTCGGCCGCCAGCCGTGCGAGGAGACCGGGTTCGGTCAGCACGCGGCGCACGGCTGCAGCGAGCGCGACGACGTCTCCGCCCGGTACCAGCACTCCCCCTCCGACGCCGAGAACATCGCGGATGCCGTAGCGCACGTCGTACGAGACGACGGGAGCCCCGTGGAGCAGAGCCTCGACGACCCCGAGGGGCTGACCTTCGAATGCGGTGGCCGTGAGCACGAGGGAGGCCCGATCGAGCACCCGCCCCGGATCGTTCGTGTACCCGGCGAGAAGGACCCGGTCACCCGCACCGAGTTCTTCGATCAGCGCGCGCAGGCGTTCCTCCTCGGGCCCTCCGCCCCAGATCTCCAGGCGCGCTCCCGGCACGTCCGCTGCGAGGAAGGCGCGGATCGCGTGATCGAGCCGCTTGCCGGGGGCGAGGCGCCCGAGCGCGACGACCAGCCCCGGTTCGCGCAGGTCGTCTCGAGGCTCGACCGGAGTGATCGGGTTGGGCACGACCTCGTGTTGCGCCGCCGCCCCGAACCGGGCGACCACGTCGTCACGCTGCGTGGCGGTCGGCCAGATCACGGCGTCGAAGCGGTCGGCGATCTCGAAGAAGCGGGTCCAGAGGCCGTTGATCGGCGCATCGGCGGTGTAGGGCGCTTCGAGGTGGATCGTGTGGATCGTGTGGACGATGCGCACGCGCGGGTCCGACCAGTCCGCGATGAGCTCGCCGAGTTGCCGCGACTCGCAGATCACGACGATCGTGCGGTCGCCGAGGGATGCCGTGACGTGATCGAGCCAGGCCCGGTAGAGACCGCGGAACCCGCGCACGCCGCCGACGACCTCCCCTGCGGCGTCGTGGAGCAGCACCGGCTCCTCGGTGAGGTGCCAGTCCGGATTGCCGGGGATGACCGGGAGCGAGAGGAACGGCCGTGCGTCGGAGTCTTCGAGCACGCGGTACTCGACGGCGGGGTCGCCCTTCGCGCCGGCATCCGCCCCCGCCCGCAGCCACTCGGCCGCTCCGCCGCCCGGCGCCACGGCCTCGTCGAACAGGTTGCGCATCCGAGAGGGATCCGCGAGTGCGCCCTGCGCGACGAACGTCTGCCGGTGCTCGGCGTGCGCCGCCGCGGTGCCCGGGTCGAAGGTGAGGAGCTGCGGACCGGAACCGCCGGCGACTCCCGCTCCCGCCAGCTGCCGGGCGCGCGCGAGCGTCGCGATCGTGTACCCGCCATCCAGGCCGGGGATCAGCCGGCTCGACAACACCAGGTACTCGGCATCCGGCAGGGCCGGCGCCGCATCCGGGGACATGGCGTCCCCTACTCCCACTCGATCGTTCCCGGCGGCTTCGACGTCACGTCGAGCACGACGCGGTTGACGTCGCGGACACCGTTGGTGATGCGGTTCGAGATCTTCGACAGCACGTCGTAGGGCAGACGCGTCCAGTCCGCCGTCATGGCGTCTTCACTCGACACCGGACGCAGCACGATCGGGTGACCGTAGGTGCGACCGTCGCCCTGCACGCCCACCGAGCGGACGTCGGCGAGAAGCACGACGGGGCACTGCCAGATCTCCTGATCGAGGCCCGCCTTCGTCAGCTCCTCGCGGGCGATGGCGTCGGCCTCACGCAGAATCTCGAGACGATCAGCGGTGACCTCACCGATGATCCGGATGCCGAGACCGGGCCCCGGAAACGGCTGACGACCGACGATGGCATCGGGGATGCCGAGCTCACGGCCGATCGCGCGGACCTCGTCCTTGAACAGGGCGCGCAGCGGCTCGATCAGTTCGAAGTCGAGGTCGTCGGGGAGGCCGCCCACGTTGTGGTGCGACTTGATGTTCGCGGTACCCGCGCCACCGCCGGACTCCACGACATCCGGGTAGAGCGTGCCCTGCACGAGGAACTTCACCGGGGCGCCGCCGGATGCCTTCGCCTCGGCGACGAGGTCGAGCTGCACCTTCTCGAACGCGCGGATGAACTCGCGACCGATGATCTTGCGCTTCTCCTCGGGGTCGGTCACGCCCTGGAGGTGACCGAGGAACGTGTCTGCCGCGTCGACCGTGATGAGCCGCACGCCGGTGGACTCGACGTAGTCCTTCTCGACCTGCTCGCGCTCGCCCTTGCGGAGGAGACCGTGGTCGACGAAGACCGCGGTGAGCTGGTCGCCGATCGCCTTGTGCACGAGGGCCGTGGAGACGGCGGAGTCGACGCCGCCGGAGAGGGCCGAGATCACGCGGGCATCTCCGACCTGCTCGCGGATGCGCTCGATCTGCTCAGCGATCACGTTGCCGCTGTTCCAGTCCGACGCGAGACCGGCGCCCTTGTGCAGGAAGTTCTCGATGACGCGCTGGCCGTGGTCGGAATGCTTGACCTCGGGGTGCCACTGCACGCCGTAGAAGCCGCGCTCCTCGTTCGCGAACGCCGCGACCTTGGTGGCGTCGGTCGTGGCGAGCACCGCGAAGCCCTCCGGTGCCTTCGCGACCTGGTCTCCGTGGCTCATCCACACGTTCTGCTCGGCCGGCTGGCCGCCGAGCAGGGTTCCGCCGTCGCCCGAGATGACGGCATCCGTCGCTCCGTACTCGCGGAGACCGGTGTGGGCGACCTCGCCGCCCAGGGTCTGCGCCATGTACTGGAAGCCGTAGCAGATGCCGAGCGTCGGCACTCCGAGCTCGAACACCGCGGGGTCGAGGCGCGGTGCGCCCTCCTCGTAGACCGACGAAGGCCCGCCGGAGAGGATGATCGCCACCGGGTTCTTCGCCGCGATCTCCGCGGCGGTGGCGGTGTGCGGCACGATCTCGCTGTAGACGCCGGCCTCACGGACGCGGCGGGCGATCAGCTGCGCGTACTGCGCGCCGAAGTCGACGACGAGCGCAGGACGCTGCTCGGTCTCGGAATGCTCGGTCAACGGACACCTTCCGGGGCGTGGGCGGGAGCGGCCTCTGCCGCCTCCCTGGTGGCGAGATAGGTCTTCACGTCGCGGGCGACGATCGTCTCCATGATGAAGGACAGCAGCGGGATGACACCGCCGAGCGCGAGCAGGATGAAGCGCAGGAACGGCCAGCGCATCAGGCTCCACATGCGGAAGCACGCGAACAGGTAGACGACGTAGAACCAGCCGTGCGCCACGAGGATGAACAGCGACAGGTTGAACCCGTCGCCGGTCGACTCGAGTCCCTCCGGGCCTTCGACGACCGGAGCGAACCAGAGCGGCCCGCCGGAACCCCCGGCGTACAACTCGAGGTGGATCGGCGTGTACTTCAGCACCATCTCGGCGACCAGGAGGAGCAGCATGACTCCGGTGATGATCGACGCGATCTGGTAGAACTTCAGCGCACCGCGGATCGCCGGAAAGCTGGCGACTTTCGGTTCGGGCATGCTCCCAGTCTAGACGGCGCGCGCATGCCCCGATTCGGTCGTCTCACCGCCCGCTGCGCCGTGCACGACTTCGGAGATCGGGGGCGACACCCCGGGCACTCATCCGTCCCGGCGGCGTGTCGAGCCCTGGGTCCGCGGTTGTGCACAGCAGGCGTCTCAGGGCGCCGGAGGGCGCGCGACCAGCAGCTCGCCGTCGCCGCTGACCTGCAGCCGTCCGGCCGCCGCAGGGACCAGGACCGTCGCACCCGCGGCGAGCGCCACCCCCGCGAGGTCGATCGCACCGGTCGTCACGACGACGATCGCGAAGCCGGGCGACAGCACAGCCGCACCGTGCACCGGCATCCGCTCGAGGCGGAAGTAGGCGTCCGCATCGCGCGGGAACACCGAGCCCGATGCAGGGGCTGCGTGCACGAGAGCGCCCATGTCGACGACGCTCCGCGCCGTGCGGGTGATCGCGGTGAGTGCGAGGTCGAACCCGAGGCCGAGGTGCCCCTCCCGGGGGCCGTCGATCGCGAACCCCTCCCATTCGAGGAGGATCGAGAGATCTTCCGGCTGCTGCAGCTCCAGCAGCAGCACACCGGCGCCGATCGCGTGCAGCTCTCCCGGCGGCACCCAGACGACGTCACCAGGATGCACCTCGATCTCGTGCAGGAGCCCGAGGAGCGCGTCGACGTCCTGACCGGACACGAGGGCGGCGAGAGTCTCCGCCGCGATGTCCTCGCGCAGCCCGACATGGACCGTTCCGCCCTCGAGGATGTACCAGGCCTCGGCCTTGCCGTGCGCGCGTCCGAGATGCGAGGCGGCGAAGTCGTCATGCGGATGCGCGTGCACCGGAAGGCGCTGGCCGGCGTCGAGGAGCTTCACCAGCAGGCGAGCATCCGCGCCCCACCGCTGCGCATGCGCATGACCGAGCCAGGCGGTGGGATCCGCCTCGATCGCATCGCGAAGCACGCGCCCGTCGGGCAGGGTGGTCAGCCCGAGCGCCTCTTCGCCGCGGATCGTGGTGGTCGAGCCGACCCAGTCCTCCGGCTCTCGGGGCGCCGACTCCGCGTCGCCGCGGAAGGCGGAGATGCGCGCACCTCCGCGGTAGAAGCGCTCCGCCGGGCGGTTGGCGGGAAGGATGATCGGGTTCACGAGTGTGCTCCAGACGGCGCGTGGGCGGCGAGGAAACCGCCGACGAACGTGTCTCCGAGGCCGATCGTGGTGGGGGTCGCGACATCGAGGGAGAAGGCGGCGACGCCCGCGGCATCCGGCATCGCCTCTTCCACCGCCCGGACGAGCTCCGCTCCCCCGTGGTGACGTCGCATGGTGGAGGTCTCGTCGGCATCCTCCGCGCTGAACCCGTCACCGAGGCGGTAGCGGGTCGCCGCCACGCGCACAGCGCTCTCGAGCGCGGCGCGATGCCGAGCGGCATCCGATCCGACCGCCAGCGCCCAGTACCGCGTGTGCACCACGAGGGCGGGAACGGGAGTGATCGCGCGGACCTCGTCGAGCGCCGCGACCACCGCCGCCGGGTCCAGCAGATCCACCGCGCGCCCGAGGTACTCCTGCAGCTCGTCCTCGTTCATGCCGTACACGTCGATGTGCGGCAGCAGTCGACGGCGCACCGTCTCGGCGAAGGCACGCGTGTAGAACCCGGCATCCTCGTAGTAGACGAGCGCGTCGTCCGGCAGCTCCCGCATCGCCACACGCAGCTGATGCAGTCGATGGACGAGCAGGTCGTGGTCCTGCATCGTGTTGAACCCGGAGATCAGGAATGCTGCCGCCTGGGAGAGCGCATCCGCGAGAGCGGGGGCGATCGCCATCGTACGGTTCGGCGGATCGTTCGCGAAGATGAGGCGGTTGGCGCCGGGCGAGACGATCTCGCCGTCGACGAGCCGCACGCGCGCGCCGGCCGGGTACTGCACGATCAGGTGCGGATCCAGCGTGTCCTCGGCTGCCGACGACACGATCGTGATCGCGCGCGGCAGCAGCCGGCGGACGTTGTCGTCGATGCTCACCAGGTGCTGCACGCTCGGGATGCCGAGGCTGTCGAGCACGAGTCCCGCGCGCACCCCCGTGCCGCCGAGCGTCACGTCGTACGCGAAGTGCGCCGCGAAGCGCTCGACGACGTCGGAGGATGCGACGAAGCGCTCCGCTCCCGTCCCCGCCGCAGCGAAGGCGAGGACGGTGATCAGCAGAGAGCGCTCGTCGACGATCTGCGCCGTGAGGGTGAGCTCGTCCCGGCGCACGCCGTGCTCCTCCGCGAGCCGCTCGAGCACGGCCACATCCCACCGCAGCTCGTAGTCGACGGTTCCGCCGAGCCCGAGCACGAGCTTCCTGTCCACGTCGCCGATCATCCGTCGAACGCCCTCACTGTCGAATCGCGTGCGTCAGTACAGACCTGCCTTGCCGTCTGCACCGAACAGCTTGATCTTCTCAGCCGCGGTCGCCTTCATGGCGACGATCGGCTCGGGCTGGATCGCGTTCGGTTCGCGCAGACGCTCGTCGGTGCCGAGGATCTCACGCATGCGGTTGTGGTACGACACCTTGATGTCGCTGGAGATGTTGATCTTGTTCACGCCCAGCTCGACCGCGCGGCGCAGCTCGGAATCGGGGTTCGACGATCCACCGTGCAGCACGAGCGGGATCTTGACCGCGGCCTTGATCTGCTCGAGCAGATCGTGCCGCAGCTCGGGGTTCTTCTCGGCCGGGTAGAGGCCGTGCGAGGTGCCGATGGCGATCGCGAGGCTGTCGACGCCGGTCTCGTTCACGAAGCGCACCGCGTCATCCGGGTTCGTGTAGATGATCTCCGCCGCGCCGGACTCGCCGTAGCTGTCGTTCGCACCGATCGTGCCGAGCTCGCCCTCGACCTGCACGCCCACCGCGTGCGCGGCCTCGACGACCTTGCGGGTGAGCGCGACGTTCTCGTCGAACGGCAGCAGCGACGCGTCGATCATGACCGAGGTGAACCCCGCCTGGATCGCGACGACCATCTGCTCGTACGTGCCGCCGTGATCCCAGTGGATGGCGACGGGGACACTGGCACGATGTGCCCGCGAGCGCATCGCCGCGATCAGGTCGGTGGTGACGTGCGAGACCTCGTCCGGGTGGATCGCGATGATGACCGGTGCGGCCAGCTCCTCGCTGATGTCGATGATGCCGTTGAACATCGCCCAATCGCTGATGTTGAACGCGGGGATCGCAAAGTTGTTCGTGTTCGCGACATCGAGGATGGATTTGCCGGTGTAGAGCACGTGTTTCTCCTGTTTTCGTGATGGTCGAAGTGCGGGGTGACGGATGTCAGCTCTTCACGGAGCCGGCTGTCAGCCCGCTGATGAAGTAGCGCTGGAAGAAGAGGAAGAGGATCAGGACCGGGATCGAACCGAGCACGCTCATCGCCATGATCTGGTTCCACTCGTAGGAGTGCTGGCCCATCAGGAGCTGGATGCCGATGGGCACGGTGCGCATGTCGATCGTGCGGGTGAGCGTCAGGGCGAACAGGTACTCGTTCCACGCGATCATGAACGTGTAGATGCCGACCGAGACGATGCCGGGCACGGAGATCGGCACGAGGATGCGCCACAGCGCGGTCATCGATCCGGCGCCGTCGACGCGCACCGCCTCGTCGAGCTCTTTCGGCAGGGTGTTGAAGTAGCCGGTCATCATGATGATCGCGTAGGGCAGCGTGAACACCATGTAGGTGAGGATCAGGCCGAGGTAGGAGTTGTAGAGCCCGAGTCCGACCATGAGACCGAAGTACGGGATCAGCAGCGTGATCGGAGGCACGGCCTGCACGCTGACGATCACGACGTTCAGGATGCGTTTGCCCCGGAACTCGAAGCGGCTGAACGCATACGCGGCCTGGATCGCCACGATCAGGGTCAGCACGGTGACCGCGCCCGCCACGATGTAGCTGTTCAGGAAGAACCTCATCGTCTCGGGGTTCGTGAAGATCGCGATGTACGCGTCGAACGAGAACGTGTCGGTGAGCAGCCGCGGCGGCAGCTCGAAGATCTGCGTGTTCGACTTGAACGAGCTGGACAGCATCCAGAGCACAGGGCCCGCGGCGAACACGGCGCCGATGATGAGGCCGATCGTGACGCCGGTCTTCTGGACGGTGCGCTGAGCCTTGACGGTGAGCGCCATGATCAGTCCCTCGCTTTCTGGTGACGGACGTAGAACACGGCGAGCACCATCGACATGAGCAGCACCAGGACCGCGGAGGTCGCCGCGAGCGAGAAGTCGTACTTGGCGAAGGCGAGCTTGTAGGTGAAGGTGCTGAGCACCTCGGTGACATCGATCGGCCCGCCGCCGGTGGTCATCCAGATGAGGGCGAACTGCTGCGAGGTCCAGATCAGGTCGAGCAGCACGAGGCTGACGATGATCGGTCGGAGTTGCGGGATGGTCACATTCCAGAAGCGCTGGATGGCGCCTGCCCCGTCGACGGTCGCCGCCTCGTTGAGCTCGTTCGGGATGCCCTGGAGTCCGGCGAGCAGACTGACCATGAAGAACGGGTAGCCGGCCCAGATGTTGATGAAGATGATGGTGCCGAGCGCGAGCTGCGGTGAGGCGAGCCACTCGATGTCGGTGTTGAGCAGGAAGTTGATGACACCGTTCGGAGCGAGGAGCATGCGCCACAGGACGGCGATCACGGCGACGGTGAAGAGCCACGGCAGCACGTAGAGTGCCCGGAAGAGCGACCGGGCGAAGCCGCCGAGCAGGGGGCTGTTCAGCATCATCGCGAAGCCGAGGCCGAGCACGAGATGAGCGACGACGCTGGCGACGGTGAACATGATCGTGTTGCCGGTGGCCTTCCAGAACCCGGGATCCGAGAGGATCTCCACGTAGTTCTGGATGCCGACGAACTCCGGCGACTTGTTCAGGATCACGTTGTCCTGGAAGGAGTATCCGATGACCATCACGATCGGGACGATCATCAGCACGAACAGCAGGATGATCGTCGGCGAGAGGAAGGCGTAGGACTCCGTGGTCTTGCGCAGCTGCCGACGTCGGCGGGTCAGCGCGACCCCGGTGACGATCACCTCGGTGTCGTCGTGTGTTCTGAGGCTCATGGGAACCGGTGCTCCTTGGTTGGTCGGATGCCGCACCGCATCGGCGGTGCGGCACCCCGTTCATGCGGGGAGACGGAGGATCAGAACTCCGCTTCCCAGGCCTCCTGCGCCTTCTTCAGTGCATCGTCGATCGACTGCTGGCCGTCGAACGCGGACTGCAGCTGCTCACCGAGCAGACGCATCAGCTCTTCCGCCACCGGCAGTCCGGTGAACTCGTTCGCCGGGTACCCCGCCTGGTAGATCTCGAACGCCTTCTGGAAGAGCTCGTCGTCGGCCACGAAGTCCGGCACGGACTTCGAGTTGCCAGGGAAGGCCTTGGCCATGGTCGACAGCTCGGAATTGGTGTCCTCGCTCATCAGGAACTCGACGAGCTTGAACGCGGCTTCCTTGTGCTCGGAGTTCTCGGCGACGCCGATGCCCCACGATGCGTAGGGGATGCCGCGTTCGCCGTCGTAGCCGTCCTCGGCGGGAAGCGCCGAGATCGAGAACTTCAGATCGGGGTTCGTCTCGCGGATCAGGTTGATGTGCGCCAGCGAGTCGATCATCATGCCGACGCGGCCGTTGGTGAACTCCTCGACCTTGTCCTGCTCCTTCATGGTGAAGGATCCGGACGCGATCGAGCCGTCGTCCCAGAGTCCGCCGATGAAGTCGACCGCTGAGGTGACGTCGTCGTTGGTCAGGTCGGGCTTCCCGTCCTTCAGCATCGAGCCGCCGGACGCCCAGACCCACGACATGACGTCGTTCTGCACGCCGTTCGGCGCTTCGAGCGACAGCGGGAGCACCCAGCCCGAGGCGTCGCCGCCGAGGGCGGAGACCTTCGCCGCGGCATCCGCGAACTCGGTGCGTGTGGTGGGAGGGGCGTCGACCCCGGCCTGTGCCAGCAGGTCGTCGTTCGTGAACATGGGGTAGACGAAGTTGACGACCGGGATCATGTACGTGCTGCCGTCGACCTGGATCTGGCTGGCGAGCTCGCTGTCGTCGTACTCGTACTCCTTCATGAGCGCGCTGAGGTCGGCGATCACGCCCTGGGAGGCGAAGTCGTTCACCCAGGCGCCGTCGAGGCCGACGACGTCGGGCATGGTGCCGGATGCTGCGCCGGCGAAGAGCTGCTCCTTGGTCGATGCGTACGGTCCGCTCACGAGGTCGACCGTGATGCCGGGGTTCGCATCCTCGAACTTGTCGATCAGCGCACGGAACTCGCCGTCGGGGAGTTCGGGCTCCCACCACTGCGCGAATTCGATCGTCACGTCACCGTCGTCGCCGCCGTCCCCGCCGGTGCTCGGCGCGCAGCCGGCCACGGCCAGAAGGGTCACCGCTGCGGTCGTAGCACCGACGATGTTCCGGGTGCGTCTGCGCCCTCGTCCCACTGTGCTCATCACTTCTCCTCTTCGAGATCGTGCCGCATCACGCGCTTCAATGCTTGTTCATGCGGTTTTGAGCAATGTTATGCCGACATCTGCATGATCGTCAAGTCCTACTTTGACGGGATTCACAGGCAGTGAGCGGCAAAGACGAGGAGGTCGGCGGAAAACCGCGCGCGCCTGTGTCTGCTGTTTTCTGCATGAACATGCCGCGTTGAGGTCACGAATGTGCTAGATATGAGGGATGGATGCTTCTGGAACGGCGCGACGCCGCCTCCCTGCGGGCAGGAAAGCCGATCTCGCGAGCTACGTCGAGCAGACCGGGCAGGTGACCGTCAGCGACCTCGCCGAGCACTTCGGTGTGTCCATCGACACGATCCGTCGAGATCTCGACCAGCTCGACCGCGAGGGCGTGCTCGTCCGCACGCACGGTGGTGCGGTCAGTTCCGCGAGCGGACCGCTCAAGGACCGCGCCCTCGACGTGCGCATGCGCGTGCAGACCGAGGAGAAGGAAGGCATCGCCCGCGTCGCGGCGGGACTGGTGGAGGACGGCTCCGTCATCATGCTCAACGCGGGCACGACGACTCTCGCTGTCGCGCGAGCGCTGCGGAACCACCACGACCTGACGATCGCCACGAACAACCTGCGGATCCCGGGCGAGCTCTCCCCCTCCGCGTTCCGCGACCTGTACGTCTTCGGCGGTGCCGTGCGCTCGATCACCCAGGCGACCACGGGCCCCGTCACCTTCACCATGACGCCGGGCGGACCCGAGGTCGACATCCGCTGCGATCTGGCCCTCATCGCCGTCGGCGCGATCGACGAGGCGGGATACTCGACCTCGAACCTCGGTGACGCCGCGATGATGTCCGAGATGATCCAGCGCGCCGAGCGCACCGCGATCCTCGCGGACTCCACGAAGATCGGCCGGCGGTTCTTCGCGCAGATCGCTCTGCTCGACCGCGCCGACTATCTGATCACCGACACTCCCCCACCGCCGCGCATCGCTGCCGCCCTCGCGCAAGCCGACGTGCAGGTGCTCACTCCCTGAGTGAAGCGCGGTCGGACCGCGCACGACGAAGGCCGCCGGGATTCCTCCCGACGGCCTTCGTCATCTCATGCTGCGAGCAGGATCACCACCACCCGTTCAGGAGGTCCCAGAGCCAGTCGAGGATGTCTCCGATGATGCCGCCGATCCCGCCGGCGCGGTTGACGGTCACCGTGGCCGTCGCCTCGTCACCGTCGGCCTGCGACACCGCGACCGTGTACTTGCCCGGCTGCGTCTTCTTCGGCACCGTCACCTTGGTGCTGAACGAGCCGTCGTCGCCGACCTGGATCGTGCCGACCTCGATGGCCTGCCCCTTCTTGGGACGCAGCTCCACGGTCACGGTCTCACCGGGCTCATACCCCTCGCCGGTGATGGTGAGCTTCTTGCCCGCCGCCACCTTGGAGGAGCCCAGCTCGATCGTGCCGGCGAACTCGGCGGGCTCTTCGCCCGTGATTGTGAACGGCACCTGCACGGTGGTGCCCGAACCGGCGACCGCGACGGTGAGCGACTGCTCCCCGAAGACGCCGGACGGCACCGTGAAGGTGAGGCTCGCGCGTCCGACCTCGTCGGTCGTGTCGACGACCGCAGGATCGATCGCGCCGGCGGCGAGCTGCGTGCCACCCAGCGAGAGCGACACCTGCCCCGGAGCCGGCTCCCCTGCGCTGAACGCGAGGGAGGAGAGCGAGACCGTCACCTGGTCGCCGGCGCTGTAGCCGTCGGCGTCCGCCGGGCTGACCGCGACGCCGACCGCGCGCTGGGCGTAGTCGGGGCTGGCGGTCTTGTTCGCGTCGAACCAGTCGACCATGGACTGCAGGTCGATCTTGCCGGTGTCGCGCTTGCCCGTGCCCTCCTTGAAGGTGAAGAAGTTGTCTCCACCCGCCGCGAGGAACGAGTTGGCTGCGACGGTGTAGTTCGCCGCCGGGTCGAGCGGCGCGCCGTCGAGCGTGATCGAGGTGATCCTCGAGCCCTGCGCCGCGGCGGGGTCGTAGGTGTAGACGAGCCCCTCCGAGACGCCGAGCTTCAGGAACGGACGAGCCGATCCCGCCGGCTGCCACTGCTCCTCGAGCACGCCCTTCAGCTGCGCACCCGTGAGCGTCAGCGTCACCAGCGTGTTGGCGAACGGCTGGACCGTCGCCGCCTCGCGGTAGGTCACGTTGCCGTCGGGGTCGGATGCTCCGGCCGAGGCATACGTGAGGTTCGCGCGGATGCCACCGGGGTTCATGATCGCCACATCGGCGTCCGTGGACCACTTCTGCACGTCGGCGACGAAGTTGCCGATCGTGGACTCGCCACCGCGGTTCTCCGTCTTGCCGTCGCTCTGACGTGCCCGGTTGAAGTCGGCGGTGATGTCTCCGACCTTGATCGCGCCCAGCACGTCGGCCTCGGCCTTCGCCTTGGCGACGATGTCGGCCACCTCGGGCACGGCCGGGTACAGCGGCTTGCCCGCAGCGGTGAGGGGCTTGATCTCGTTGGTGATCGAGATCAGGTCCTTCGTCTTCGGGTCGACCTTGATGTTCATCAGGCCCAGGTTCTCGCCGTACTGCCCCGCGGAGACGACCGGACGGCCGTCGATCACGTGGTTGTACGCGAGATGGGTGTGCGCCGACACGATGGCGTCCACGTCGTCATCGACGCCGTAGACGATCTCGCCGAGGGGCGAGTCCTCCGTGATGCTGGAGAGCTCGACGCTCGCCGCGCCCTCGTGCACGAGGAGGATGACGACGTCCGCTTCACCGTTGGACTCGTCGCCGTCGCGCAGGTCGTCGGCCACCGCGTTCACAGAGTCGACGATGCTGCGCACCTCGAGGTCCGCGATGCCTTCCGGCGACACGAGCGAGTCGAGGTCTTCGGTGACAGCGCCGACGAAGCCGACCTTCACGCCGTCGAGCTCCTTCACCCACGCCGGTGCGAGCGCGGGCTCGCCGGTCTCGGTGACGAACACGTTCGAGGAGATGTACTCCCAGTCCGCGCGCTCCTGCACACGATCGCGCAGGTCTTCCCAGCCCTGATCGAACTCGTGGTTGCCCGCTGCGCTGACGTCGAGGCCGGCCGCGTTGAGCGCGTCGATCGTGGGGTTGTCGTCGTTGATGAACGAGGTGAACGTCGACGCGCCGATCAGGTCGCCGGCTCCGGCGAAGATCGTGTTCGGGTTCTCCTCACGGAACTGCTTCACCGCGCCGGCCAGGACCGCCGCGCCTGCAGCTGCGCCGTCGGCCTCGATCCGACCGTGGAAGTCGTTGACCGTGACGACATCGATGCTCACCGGCGGAATCTCCGAGGAGACGCCGACGATGATCGGGTCGTGGTCGCTGGAGCGGTAGGGAGTGCCCTCCTCGGTGGCGCCGAACGCGTAGCCGCGGTCGCTCCACTCCGGGGAGTTGATGCCCCACACGCCCGCACCGGTGATGGATGCTGCCAGCGACGGCGACGCGATGACGTGGTCGAGCGAGCCGAGCTCGCCGTCGAACGTGTACGTGTACTGGCCTGCCGCCTTGTCGGCCACCAGGTCGCTCCACCCCTTCGACGTGAAGACGTCGATCGGGTCTTCCTTGCCGTAGGCGTTGAAGTCGCCGATCAGCAGCATGTCGCCGCTTCCGGAGGCCTCCTCGAGTTCTGCGGTGAAGGCCAGCACGGCGTTCGCCTGCTTCACGCGGTCGGCGTTGAAGAAGCCCTGCCCGTCGGCCGGCTCTGCACCGGCGCCCGAGGGCGGGGACTTCGACTTGAAGTGGTTCGCGACCACGGTGACCACGCGGCCGTCGATGTCGAACGCCTGGGCGATCGGCTCGCGGGCGTTGCCCCAGACGGTCTCATCCGTGACGGTCGCGCTGTCGCCCACCGGGGAGACGGCATCCTTCTTGTAGATGATCGCGTTGGTGATGTAGTCGGTCGTGGCGGCGTCGTTCAGAGCGGCGGGCGTCGGCACGTAGCCCCACACCTCACTGCCGGCATCCGCATTCAGACCGGCGACGAGATCCTTGAGCGCCGAGTCGATGGGCTTGCCGAGCTTCACCGAGTTCTCGATCTCCATGAGCGAGACGATCTCGGCATCCAGTCCGTTGATCGCCGAGACGATCTTCGACTTCTGGATCGCGAACTCCGCGGCCGTCTCCGCGCCCCGGGCATCGGGGTTCTCGGATGTCAGCGTCGTGAAGTAGTTGTAGACGTTGAACGACGCGACCTGGGCGTCGCCGCCGACCTCGGGCGCCGAATCGGTGCGCGGGTTCGTGGCGTCGAAGCCGACCTTGAGGTCTGCTGCCGAGGAGTCATCGATCGGAACCGTCGGCTGCAGCCGCCAGTCGTTGAAGCCCCACTGCAGCACGTAGCCGTTGTCGCCGAAGTCGACCGTGTCGCCGTTTCGCACGACCGCGTCCTTCGTGAAGTACGGCTGATCGCCCGGGTGACCGCTGTTGGTGACCTGGATGGACCAGCCGTCGTCGAGCAGCACCCGGTTCGCCCGGTTCGCCGCAGCGATCGCCGCGGCGGCGTCTCCCGGACGCGTGGTCTCGGTGCTCTTGACGTTGAGGTCTGCTCCGGCGTTCAGCCACAGGGTGCCGAAGTTGAAGAGCTGGTGGCTGGAGGCGAGGCGATACGTGCCCTCGGGCGCGACGTACATGTTCTCGTACTGCTCGCGGTCGGTGCCGAGGACCGTGTCGGCGAGCGGCGTGACAGCGGGAACGCCCGCTCCTGCCGCGAGCACCTCGACATCGGCCACCGCGGTCGGATTGATCTGCGTCTGACCGAAGTACTCGCTGACCGAACCGGTCACCGAGACGAGGTCGCCGATCGAGAGGTTCGGCGCCAGCGCGTTCAGGAAGACGAAGACGCCGTCGGATGCTCCGGGGGTCGCATCCGCGGCCCCTCCGGAACCCTGCGTCTGGATGACGATGCCCTTGTAGCCGCCGGTGCGGTAGTCGGCAGTGACGACGCCCTCGACCTCGACGGTCTTGCCGTCGAGCGGCGAGACGTCGGTCGTGCCCTGCACCTCGGCGATCGTCGCCGGGGTCGGATCCGTCCCGGGGCCGGGGTCTGTCCCACCCGAGTTCTGCGGCGTGATGGTCGCCGACAGCGTGAAGTCCGCGCGGTTGTCGTCGGTGTCGACGCCGTCGGTGCGGTTCAGCGACTTGACGTCGGTGTTGCCGGTCGGCGGGGTCGCCGCCGTCGTCTCGAAGGTGTTGGAGGTGCCGTAGCCGAGCACATCGATCACACCGTCGACGCCCGTGACCGAGCCGGGCGTGAGCGTGACGGCCGCCGTCCCCTCGACGAGGGCGAGCGTGCCGTTGGTGCCGCTCGGCGTCAGGGTGCTGACCACGTCGGCGGCGGGGAGCTCCGCGCCGTTCGCGCCGTTGCTGTTGCCCTGCACCAGGTAGTGGCCGCCGGCCGGGATGACGCCGGTGAGAGGCGCCACGCCGTTCGCTGCGCCGGTGCCGGTCGCCGAGCGGTACTGCAGCGACATGCCGTCGAGCGTGATGGGCGCGGCGGTCGGGTTGAACAGTTCGACGAACTTGTTCTTGAACGCCGCTCCTGCGCTTCCTCCGGAGAGGTACGCCTCGTTGATCACCACCCCCGTTCCGGCGGGATCGGCGAAGGCGGGCACGGCGGTCAGCGAGCCGAAGCCCAACGCTGCCACACAGGTCACGGCGAGAGCGCCGACGCGCCCTCTGTTTCTACGGTGCGAGACGGGAACCATGCGGTTCCCGTCCTCTGGAGCGGACATCATCGGTGCTGTCTCCTCGGTCGGTCGTGCGACATCTCTCATGAATCTGTCACGGCGCGCACCGGAGTCTCCCAGCCCGCACACATGTTGCGAGCATACGGAGCGGTCCGGACATCATCAATGGTGTTTGCCCATTGGTCACCGACCGCTCACCGGATCATGGCCATCCGTCGAAGAGACCCCACAAACCGGTGCTCAGGTGCGCAGCGAGGCATGCGCGAATGCGCGCCTGATCAGGCGGATGCCGCTGCCGCGGCGTCGTCGAACTCTTCGACCTCTCGTTCCCAGGCGTCCTTCGCGAGGCGATACCAGAGATAGAACGCGAAGCCCGCGAAGATCGCCCACTCGACCGCGTAGAAGATGTTCAGCCAGTTGACCGGCGACTGTTCGTCGGGGGCAGGGGACGAGATGTCGGCGAGTCCGGCGGTCGCTGTGACGGAGGCGAGGTACGGGCGATAGACGTCGAGCTGCTCGGTGTCGTGCCAGCGGCTGAGAAGCGCGGCCGTCGACATGCGGTCGAGCCGGTCAGGCTCCGCGCGGGGCGGGACGCCAGGACCTTCGTCGGAGATAATGCGGCCGCTGATCGCCACCTCGGAGTCACCCGCTGTCGCCTCGAGCTGCTCGACGGCCGCATCCGCCGTCTCGCGATCAGGGGCCCAGCCGATCGCGACCGCGATGGAGGTGCGGTCCGCGACCCGAAGCTGCCCCGTGACCCAGAAGCCCTCGACGTCGTCGTTGAAGCGGCTGGAGACCACCAGGAAGTCTCCGGCCACCCAGGTACCCGATGTCTCGACGCGCTGCCCGACCAGCGGTTCGGGGAGATACGCCCCCGGCTCCACAACGTCGGTCAGCGGCTGCACCTGCTCGGTCGCACCCGGGTCCGGCGGATCGGTCTCGATCGCGCGCTCCAGCTGCCATTGCCCCAGCCACGCGAAGACCCCGGCGACGACGAGGCACAGCAGCAGCATCCCGATCCACCGTCCCCGGAGCATGACCTCACGGAGGGTCGGCGGGAACTGCGCAGGAATCGACACGGTGTTGCGCGGGGCCTCAGGCCTCGTACGGTGCGAGCACGACCTCGACCCGCTGGAACTCCTTGAGGTCGGAGTATCCGGTGGTCGCCATCGATTTGCGGAGCGCCCCGATGAGGTTGGCGGTGCCGTCGGCGACGGGCGCCGGACCGTACAGGATCTCCTCGAGCGTGCCGATGCCGCCGACCTCGACACGGTGTCCGCGCGGAAGCTTGGGGTGGACCGCCTCGGGGCCCCAGTGGAAGCCGTGACCCGGCGCGTCGGTGGCGCGGGCGAGCGCGACGCCGAGCATGACGGCATCCGCTCCCATCGCGAGCGCCTTGACGATGTCGCCGGACGTGCCGACTCCGCCGTCGGCGATCACGTGCACGTAGCGCCCACCGGACTCGTCGAGGTAGTCGCGGCGAGCGGCGGCGACGTCGGAGACCGCGGTCGCCATCGGCGCGTGGATGCCGAGCGTCGCGCGGGTCGTGGAGGCTGCTCCCCCGCCGAACCCGACGAGGACTCCGGCAGCTCCCGTGCGCATCAGGTGCAGGGCCGCCGTGTAGGTGGCCGCGCCGCCGACGATGACCGGCACGTCGAGGTCATAGATGAACTTCTTGAGATTCAGAGGCTCGGCCACGCTGGAGACGTGCTCTGCCGACACCGTGGTGCCGCGGATCACGAACAGGTCGACGCCGGCCGCGGCGACGGTGTCGTAGTGCTCCTGCGTGCGCTGCGGCGTGAGGGACCCGGCCACGGTCACGCCGGCTTCACGGATCTCGGCCAGGCGGCGGGTGATGAGCTCGGGCTTGATCGGCTCGGAGTAGAGCTGCTGCATGCGGACCGTCGCCTCGGCGTCGTCGAGTCCCGCGATCTCCGCCAGCAGCGGCTCCGGATCTTCGTAGCGTGTCCACACGCCTTCGAGGTCGAGCACGCCGAGCCCGCCCAGCTGCCCGAGCATGATCGCCGTCTGCGGGCTCACGACCGAGTCCATCGGCGCGCCCAGCACGGGGATGTCGAAGCCGAAGGCGTCGATCGTCCATGCGGTCGAGACATCCTCGGGGTTGCGCGTGCGCCGTGACGGCACCACCGCGATGTCGTCGAACGTGTACGCGCGGCGTGCGCGCTTTCCTCGGCCGAGCTCGATCTCCATGGTCACCCGTCCAGCCTACCCGGCGCTCGGTGAGGACCGTGGCGGCGGGACGACGGCCACACGCCCTTCAGCCGAGGGATCGGAGGAAGTCGGCGATGTCCGCGGCGATCTCGTCCGGATACTCGCCGTTGATCGCGTGCGTCGCATCGCCGTAGAGCACCACCCTGTCAGCACCGAGCGCGGTCTCCGCGGTGGCGACCGCGGTATCGGTGTCGTGCATGACCGATCTGCCCGCCAGGATGGCGAGCGTCGGCACGGTGAGGTCGCCGAGGGCCTCCTCCGTGATGCGAGTGGGCTGCGGGAGCGTCATCGTGTAGTTCCGCATCCCGGCTTCGATCATGTCGGCGACCGGGACGTCTTCGACGGGAGCACCACCGGCCACCCAGGAGTTGAAGTCGTCGCGCCACGCCTTCGGCAGCCACGAGACGGATGCCGGGATCGACCGCACGATCGTCTCGAACGGCATGTCGTCGAAGACGTGGATCGGGTCGAGCAGGGTCAACGAGGCGATGCCTTCGTCGTCGTGCAGGGCGAGGTTCGTCGCCGTCCACCCGCCGATCGACAGGCCGAGCAGGTGCACCTCCGGCTCGGGCAGGGCGGCGATCACCTGGTGCAGCCACGCGGCCTGGTCGGCGTCGTCCGCGATCGGCCGCGACTGCACGCTCATACCCGGCTCGCCGAGCAGATCGATCGTGTAGACGTCGCTGATCTCCAGAAGCGAGGGCAGGTTCGCCGCCCACACGGGCGTCGCCGACGCGGTCCCCGGAAGGAGGACGAGCGGAGCGGTCACGGCGCCGGCGCGGCCCTCAGGCGCCGTCCCCTCGAAGCGATAGACGCGCACGATGCCGTAGTCGGTGCGCACGTCGAACGTCTCGAAGGTCGGAGGAAGGTCGGAGAAGGCCGCGTCATACGCCTTCTCGAACTCCGTCTGGCCCTCCGCACTCGACCAATGGCCGACCGGGGAGGGAGTGCGGACCACGGCGGCGATCACGGCGATGGCGAACGCCGCGACGAACGCGATCCGGCCGAGGGTCCGAAGGCGGTGGCGGCGGTGCGGAGTGCGCGCCTCTTCGCTCTCCTCTTCCCGGTCATCCTCGTCTCGAGGAGTTGCGGTGACGGATGACATCGTGCGGCCCCCTTCCATACTTTGACCATTCGGTCAGTTCATTCACCGTACGGTAGAATCAGTGGCATGGCAACAGCCGGATCCCGCGCCGCACGTCCGACCTTCGTCGAGCAGGCCCGCCGTCGACAGCTCGTGGAGTCGACGATCGCGCTCGTCGCCGAACACGGATACGCCGCGACATCCCTCGCCCGCATCGCCGACGCGGCAGGGATCACGAAGGGCGCGGTGCTCTACCACTTCGCGACGAAGGACGCCGTGATCGCGGCCGCCTACGAGCAGGTACTGAACGACCTCGTCGTCGACGTCGGCGCGGCGGTCGACGCTGCCGACGTCGTGTCGATGCCGGCCGCGTACGTGCGCAGCATGATCGCGCACTTCGCCCGCCACCCGCAGCACGCGCGGATGGTCTTCGAAGCACTCACATCCGGGAGGAACGAGGGTCCCTCCCGCGATCGATGGGGGCCCCTGGCGGACCTGCTGACAGATGCGCACGCGGCGTCGACGCGAGGCACGCCGATCGATGCCCGCACCCTGGCGATCATCGCGGGCGGCGCGATCGACGCGATCGTCGCCGAAGGCGTGACCGACCCCGCGTACGACACCGCCGCGGCCGCCGAGGAACTCGTCGCGCTGCTCGACGGCGCCCTGTCCACCTCGCCCGGCGAGGTGACGGCATGAGAGCGGATGCGGCAGACGTCGTCGTCGTGGGCGGTGGAGTCATGGGCCTGGCGACCGCGTGGGAACTGACACGTCGCGGCATCCGTCCTCTCGTCCTGGAGCGCTTCGCACGCGGGCACCACGAGGGCGCCTCTCACGGGGCGACGCGCAACTTCAACAACGCCTACATCGAAGAGCACTTCCTCGATCTCCTGGTGCGCTCCCGCGAGGGCTGGGATGCGCTGGCGTCGATCGACGGCGAGCCACTGCTGCGCCTGCACGGTCTGGTCACCCACGGCCACCTCGACGTCGCCGCGGTGCGCGAACGCCTGACCGACCGAGGCATCCACGCGGAGATCCTCACAGCGACGGATGCCGGCGGGCGATGGCCCGGAATGCGGTTCGAGGACGACGTGCTCTGGTCGGCGGATGCGGGAGTGGTCCGCGCGGCGGCCACCCTGACAGAACTCGAACGCCGGATCGTCGCCGCGGGCGGAGAAGTGCGCTGGAGAGCGCCCGTCGCCCATATCGGGGAGGACTCCGACGGCGTCGTGCTCGCCCTCCCCGACGGAAGTCGGCTGCGAGCAGACACCGTGGTCGTGACCGCAGGGGCCTGGACCAGCTCGCTCCTCGGTCGCCTCGGGCCCCCCCGACTGACGGTCACCGAGGAGACGCCCGCGCATTTCCGGCCGCGCACCGATGCCACCTGGCCGTCGTTCAACCACTACGTCGATCCGAGTGCCTACCCCGGCACCGTCTACGGCATGCCGACGCCGGGCAAGGGCGTGAAGGTCGGATTCCATCGGGTGGGCGACGAGGTCGATCCCGATGCCCGCCCGCACCGCGCCACGCACCAGTCGGCCCTGGCCGACTACGTGCGGAAGTGGATGCCGGGGCTCGACGCGGCATCCGCTGCGCCGATCAGCTGCACCTACACGTCCACCGACGACGGCACCTTCGTGCTGGACCGCCGCGGACGGATCGTCGTCGGCGCAGGATTCTCCGGGCACGGCTTCAAGTTCGCGACCGGAGTCGGTGCGGTCCTCGCGGATCTCGCACTCGACCCCGGCGCGCGCGCCGCGGACGCCTTCCGCCTGCGCTGAGACTCAGCGCGCCCGCACCACCCGTCTCTCATCCCAGACCGGTGCATCCGACTCGTAGACCTCGCCGTCGGCACCGAACACGAGGAACCGGTCGAACGACCGGGCGAACCAGCGGTCGTGGGTGACTGCGAGCACGGTGCCATCGAAACGCCCGAGTGCATCCTCGAGAGCCTCCGCCGACTCCAGGTCGAGGTTGTCGGTCGGCTCGTCGAGCAGCAGCAGCGTCGCACCCGAGAGCTCCAGCAGCAGCACCTGGAACCGCGCCTGCTGCCCACCCGACAGCGACTCGAACGTCTGTTGCGCCTGGCGGACGAGGCCGTAGCGATCGAGCGCCGAACTCGCGGCATCCCGGGGCATCCCGGCGCGCCGATCGTCGCCGCGGTGCAGGATCTCGAGGAGCGTGCGCCCCACGAACTCCGGGTGCGCGTGCGTCTGCGCGAAGAGGCCGGGCACGACGCGAGCGCCGAGAGTGGCCACGCCCGTGTGCGGGACCTCGCTGAGCTGTTCGCCCGTCGAGGTGACGTGCCCCAGAGTCGCGTCGGGGTCGCTGCCGCCGCGCGCCAGCAGCCGCAGGAAGTGCGATTTGCCCGAGCCGTTCGACCCCAGCACCGCCACCCGGTCGCCGTACCAGACCTCGGCATCGAAGGGCTTCATGAGCCCCGTGAGCTCGAGGCGCTGCGCCACGACCGCCCGCTTTCCGGTCCGTGCACCGCGCAGCCGCATGTCGAAGTCCTGCGCCGGCGGCCGATCCTCGGGCGGCCCCGCCTCCTCGAACTTCCGCAGACGCGTCTGCGCAGCTTGGTAGCGCGAGGCGAAGCCGTCGTTCGCCGAGGCTTTGACCTTGAGAGTCGCGACCAGGATGCGGAGCTTCTCGTGCTGCTCGTCCCAGCGCCGACGCAGCTCGTCGAGCCGATCCATCCGGTCGGTGCGGGCCTGATGATAGGTCGCGAACCCGCCGCCGTGCACCCAGGTCGTGGCACCGGCGGCACCGGGCTCGACCGTGATCAGCCGGTCGACCGCGCGGGCCAGCAGTTCCCGATCGTGCGACACGAGGAGCACCGTCTTCGGCGTCTGCCGCAGCTGCTCCTCGAGCCAGCGCTTGGTCGGCACGTCGAGGTAGTTGTCCGGCTCGTCGAGCAGCAGCACCTCGTCCGGACCGCGGAGCAGCGCTTCGAGCGCGAGCCGCTTCTGCTCGCCACCGGAGAGCGATGTGAGCTCGCGGTATCGCGCCCGCTCGAACGGCACGCCGAGGGCGGCCACCGTGCACTGGTCCCACACGGTCTCGTGCTCGTAACCACCGGCATCCGCGTACTCCGCGATCGCCGATGCGTACGCCATCTGCGTATCGTGCTCGTCGTTCGCGATGAGCGCGTTCTCCGCGGCTTCCAGAGCCTGTGCCGCGCCGCGGATCCGCTGCGGAGCAACACCGACCAGCAGCTCGTGCACGGTCTGCCCCGGTTCGCCGTGCCCCACGAACTGATCCATGACGCCGAGGCCGCCGTCGATCGTCACGACACCGTCGTCGGCGGGCTGGTCGCCGCGGATGATCCGCAGCAGTGTCGTCTTGCCGGCGCCGTTCGGCCCGATCAGCGCGCTGGTCGATCCCGCGCCGACCCGGAAAGTCGCCTCGTCGAGAAGCGGTCTGCCGTCAGGGAGCGTCAGTGACACTCCGGAGACATCGATGTAACCCACGGTGCATGGCCGTCCTTTCGCCCGCACAGCGAGCCGACCAGGCTATCAGGCACAACGGGGCCGGACCGAATCGCGCGTGACGAGGATCACTCCGCCGACGGTCTCGATCATGAGCAGCCGGACGCCCTGATCTCAGTGCTGCCGCGCCCGCAGCTCTGCGGGGACGACGAGGCGACCGCGATCACCCATCGGAGCAACGAAGGCGGTATCCATGAATTGGATGTACCGCTGGGGCCCGTCGGGTGGGCAGGTCGTCAGACGAGGGTGCTCGAGGTCGGAACCGGGTTCGCGAACAGGTCGAGCACGGGGCAGTGCGCGTCGACGGCCTGACGGAGCTTCTCATACTGCTCCTCGCCGTCGGGGCCCGTGATGTCGACCGTCACCCGGATGTCGTGGAATCCGGCGCGACCCGACTCGTCGATGCCGAAGAGCTTGCGCACGTCGAGGTCGCCCTCGGCGATGATCTCGATCTCGTCGATGGTGAGTCCGAGCGCCTGCGCGTACAGCCGGTAGACGACCACCTGGCACGACACGAGTGCCCCGAGCGCGTACTCGACCGGGCTGGCGGCCACATCGTCGCCCGCGAGCGCTCCCGGCTCGTCGACGAGGAAGCGGTGCTTGCCGGCGCGAATCTCGGTCGCGACCGATCCGATGCCGCGACCGCTGACCCGGTAGGTGAGGTGCGCCGCGGTCGCGTCGGCGGCGATGCGCTCGTTCCACGCGGCGCCCGCGTCGTTCAGGCGCTGGGCCCGCTCGGCGGGAGTGGCTTCGGCGACGGCGGTGATCTGGTCCTGGAGAAGTGTCATGCCGCGAAACTAGCGAGCAGCGGCTGCGAACGCGCGCTCCGCGTCACCCGCGGTCATCCGCCGTCATCGACGGCAACACCACATCACTCCCCGCTACTGAGCGACTGCAGGACCTCGGTCCGAGGAGCCGACGGCAGGACGAACCGGAACTCGGTGCCGACCCCTTCCTGACTGGTCACGTCCATCGCACCGCCGTGGGCGAGCACGATCGCGCGAGTGATGGTCAGCCCCAGCCCGACGCCCGGCACGGCGTTTCGCGTCGCGGTCGAGGCACGGAAGAACCGGGTGAAGAGCATGTTCTGCTCGTCCTCGGGGATGCCGACCCCGGTGTCGCGCACGGAGAGCTCGACACCGCCGTCGACCGTCCGGAGCCGAGCGGTGACCTCTCCCCCGCGCGGGGTGAACTTGATGGCGTTCGACAGCAGATTGTCGAGCGCCTGTCCCATCCGGCCCGCGTCGACCAGCAGCCGGATCGGAGTCTCGGGGACGTCCGCGTTGAGCATGATCCCTTCGCGCTGCGCGTGCGGCCCCGCCGAGGTCACAGCGGAGCGCACGAGCTCGGCGAGGTCCGCATCCGAACGATCGAGCGGGAACCGCCCCGACTCGACCTGGGCGGTGAAGAGCAGGTCGCCCACGAGGTTGAGCAGCCGCTGGGCATTGCGCTCGATGATGCCGACGAACTCCTGCTGATCCGCAGTGAGTGGCTGGCCCGGATCGTTCTGGAGCAGGTCGAGAAAGCCGATGATCGCGCTCAGCGGCGTCCGCAGCTCGTGCGAGATCATCCCGACGAACTCGTCCTTCATACGGGCGACCTCGACCGCCTTGCTCTCGTCGGTCACCACCAGCAGGTACCCCTGCTGTCGACCTGCACCGTCGCGGTACGGGCTGACCGTCACTCGCGCCGGCACCGAGCTTCCGCCCGCGGTGACGACGTCGATGTCGCTCTCGCTGCTCTGATCGCCGTCCGCTCCGGCGAACAGAGACCGCACCCCCGGGGGAAGCTCGGAGATCTGCTCGCTGCGCTGCGCGACGGTGGAGTCGCTCGCCAGCGCGGTGAGCGAGGACTCCGAGAAGAAGCGGGCGATCTGCACGCCCTGCATCGCCTCGGCGGTCGTCAGTCCGAGCAGCCGTTCTGCGCCGGGGTTCCACGCCGTGACCACGCCTCCGAGGTCTGTCGCGATCACGGCCTGCGCGGTGATCGACGACCACAATCCCTCGTAGGACTCGACCAGCGAGCGGTACTGATGCTCCTTCTCCCGCAGCTGCACGATCATCTTGACGTTGTCGGCGAGCGCGGTCGTCCGTTCGGTCACCAGTTCCTCCGCCTGTTCGGCGCGCACGCGCTGCTGGCGGGAGAGCTCGTTGACGACCGCGGCGACGGCCGCGAAGACCAGGGGGCCGATGACGCCGCGCAGCCATTCGACGGAGTTGTCCGGCGGGTCCGCGAAGTACGGCATGAGCAGCGCGAGCGACGTCAGACCACCGACCACGAAGACATAGCGGATGCCGGGGGCGGCCGCCAGCCAGACCACGGGGAGCAGCACGAGCGAGGAGAAGAGCGAGGTGGCACCGCCCGTGCCGGTGCGGAACAGCCCGAGACCCACGATGTCGACCAGCGGCACCAGCAGCACGACCCAGCCGTCGTGCACGCGCCGGGCGCTGAGCACTCCCGCGTGGAGGGTCGCCGCCAGCACGAGGACGAGCCCGAGGATCGCCGCGCCGAAGTGACTGAACGGCAGGTTCGGGATCCACCACGTGAGGATCGCCGCGGCGGTCGCCGCGATGAGGGTCGGCGCCTGTTTGACGAGGGGACTCGGGTCGTTGAAGACCTGGTACCAGCGGTTCTCCGCCCGATCGAGTGGAGTCGCCCTCATCGCGGCATCCGTTCGAGGATCCCGCGCACGTGGGCTCCGGTGATCGGCTTGGGCAATGCAGCGTCGGCAGGCGGGTAGTCCGCGGCGTCGAGGACGGAGCTGATGACGAGGAAGCAGGCCGGGAATCGCTCCTGCACGCGCTTCGCGCACTCCTGGCCGGAGATCCCGGGAAGCAGCAGGTCGATCACCGCCAGGGCAGGGTCGATGTCGTCGAAGGCGGCGATCGCCGACTCCGCGTCGATCGCGGCGAAGACGTCGAAGCCCTCGCGGTCGAGGTAGCGGCGGAGCAGGGCGACCTGGTCGGCGGCGTCTTCGACGATGAGGGCCAGCGGCCGCCCGGTCATCGGAGGAGCAGCTCTCGCACGACCACGATCACGACGACCACGGCGAGCGCGAGCAGCGCCTGCGGCACCAGCCGGCGCTCGCGACGGGCATCCGCGGCGATCTCCTCCACCTCGGGCTCCTGCAGAGGATTCTCGGTCATGAGTCGACCCGTCCGATCTTCTCGGTCTTGATCCACGAGGCGTCGGCACGACGCCACTCCTTGACGTACGAGTCCACGGTGATGGCGCAGAGCAGCGAGCCGTAGCCGCAGACGTAGAGCAGGAGCCCAGCGAAGAAGCGACCGCCGGGAAGCGGCTCCACCGCGCGGGCGAGCCAGATGCCGAGCATCGAGATCGGACCCCAGAGGTAGAAGATCACCGCCCAGGTGAATCTCGTCTCGTCCGTCAGCGGAAGCCCGAGCTGTGCGAGCCCGCCCTCGAACAACCAGGGGAAGAGAGCGATCGCCATCAGGATCAGCGCCCCGAGCCCGGGGAACATGATCGCCTCGCGCCAGGACTGCCGCCCGATGCGCGGATCGAGTTGCACGGCGTAGAGCATCGAGAACAGGTAGATGCACGCGGCCGAGATCCACATGAAGCGGAAGACGAACTCGGCGATCTCGCTGTGCAGGATGAGGAGGACGAGCATCCCGGCAGCCGCCAGCAGCATGAACGCCGGCAGGAGCAGGATCGTGAACCATGCCAGACCGAACGGGATGCTGCCCAGGTTGTGCACGCGACTGGGGCGGAACCAGAGCTTGCGGTAGATCGAGGTCAGCTGCACATTGCCCCGCGCCCAGCGCAGCCGCTGCTTCCACAGGCTGTCGATCGTGCGCGGCTCCTCGGCCAGGACGACGGCATGCGGCTCGAAGACCATCCGCCGCCCCTTGAGCTGCCCTTCGAACGTCGTCATGGTGTCTTCCGCGAGCGTGCCCGTCGGAATCCGCCCTCCGATCGCCTCGAGGTTCGCGCGCGAGTGCAGCTGCGCACCGCCGGCGAGACAGGCGATGGCACCGCCGACGTTCTGCGTGCGGCGTGCGGAGAGCTGGCCGATCACGTACTCGATGGCGATGAACCGCGTGAGGTAGTTGCGGTCGCGGCTGCCCTCGGCGATGTATGCCGTGACGGCGCCGACCTTCTCGTCGGCCAGATGCCGGCTGAGCTTGCGCAGCGAATCCCGCGCGAAGATGACGTCGGCATCCATGATGAGCACGGCCTCTGCCCAGTCGTCGGCGAGGATCACGTCGAGACCGTGATTGAGGGTGTGCGCCTTGCCCTCCCCGCCCTTGTCGCGACGGAGATGCACGACACGACCGGGGTGCGCCGCCGCCTGGGCCGTGACGATGTCCGGAGTGTCGTCGGTCGAGGCGTCGTCGACGACGAAGATCCGCAGCCGATCTCCGGGGTACTCGAGCTGCAGCAGACGTTCGATCGCCGGCCCGATCACGAGCCCCTCGTTCCACGCCGGGATCACGACCGCGATGTTCGGGTGGTACGGAGCCGCCTTCGGATAGTGGTTCCGGAACGCGTGCACGGGAAGCATCAGGAACTGCAGACCCGTGTTGATCACCGGGAGCGTGCCGACGAAGACGCACAGCAGCAGGAAGATCACCAGCGTCGTCTGCAGCCAGGAGAGATCGGCCATCATGCCGTCTCCTCCGCGTCCAGCAGATCCTTCACGCGGGCGTAGCGGCCCACGTCCGCGGCATCGTGGCTGTCGGTCGAGGCGACGATCTCGGCTCCCGCCCGACGCAGCGCCGTGAGAGAACGAACCTCGGGGCAGCCCCACTTCTCATTCACCTCGACGAGCGTGCTCGTCGCGGCGGCAGTCCGCGCCCAGGCATCGAGGCGCTCGGTGCCGAGGTCGTGCTCGGAAAGACCGATCTTGGGGAGGATCGAGAAGCAGTGCGCCAGCTGGTTCCCTGGATACCGTCGCATCGAGGCGATCAGGGCATCGACCAGCTGATCGAGGACGTCGCCGGGCGCCCAGCCGTCGGTGATCCTCTCCCGCACGGCCGTCGGCCCGAGAGGCCCATCGACCCCGGGGAATTGGTGGTCCGCGATCAGGATCCGGTCGATGCCCGCAGGGAGGTCGGGGATGTCCAGAGCGCCCGAGGTGTCGAGGATCTTCGCCTCGACGCCGGTCAGGACGGTCAGCCCGTCGGGCATGGTGAGCGCGCGGACGGCGGCCAGGTACTCCGGCACCCAGGTGGTGCTGGTGCGCACGTGATCCACCAGGCGCACGGTGGAGAGGCCGGCCGCAGAAGCCGCGGCGACGTTCTCCTCGAGGGTCGAGACCGCATCGTCCGAGAACGTCGAATGCACGTGATGATCCCCGCGCAGAGCCGGGTGGCTCACAGCTCCTCCTGATGCCCCGCGTGATCGGAGACCAGCAGGTCGTCGACCTCCACGATCACGTCCTCCAGGAATCGCACGGAGGCGACCTCACGGAACGGGATGCTGGCGGGGAGCTCGCGGCCGAGGAAGAGATCCGCCACGAGCGAGGGGATGTCGACGCCGGCCGCGATCGTCAGCGGGAGCGCACCGGGGAACCGCGGATTGACCTCGAGCAGCACCGCACGTCCGGCGCGGTCCCGGCGGAGCTGCACATTCGCGACACCGACGAGCCCGATCGCGCGGGCGATGGACGCCGCGGTCTCCTCGAGCTCAGGATCGCGAACCGTGCGACCGGCGATGGCCACCCCCGAGTCCACGCGGGCGCGGGTGCGCGGCACGGCGGCGACGACGTTGCCCGCGGCATCCGCGATCACGTCGACCGAGTATTCCTCGCCCGGCAGGTAGTCCTGCACGATGAGTCCCTCGTCGGTCGGGAGCGCCTCGAGCGCCGCCCGGTCGGGCACCATCCGGATGCCGCGACTCCCGGCGCCCTGACGGGGCTTGGCGAAGACCGGGAACTCCCAGTCGACAGCCTCGGCATCGGCACCGGCGAGAACCGTGCGCGGCGTGCGTCCGGTGGCGGCGCAGCGCTCGGCGAGTGCGAGCTTGTCGAGCGCGGTGTGCAGAGTGTCCGCCGACGGCGCGGCCAGCACGGCCGGCGCCAGTTCGGCACGGCGCTCCGCGAGGGCGATGAGTTCGACATCGACGGTCGAGATCACGAGATCGAGCGCGTCCTCCGCGACCATCCGCGCGATCGCCGGCACGAAGTCGTCATCGCGGCCCGGCGGGACGAGGCGCCGCTGCGCCGGCGGCACCAGGTAGATACCACTCGCCCAGCCGTCCATGTCGGCGGCGAAGACAGTCAGGTCGGCGCGGGCGAGCAACGACCGGATCACGGCGACGCCGGCGGGGCCGCCCGCGCCGGTCACCAGGACACGCGTGGTCATCAGCTCTCTCTTCTCGTGAGTTCGTGGGCGCCGACGAACTCGGCCGTCTCCCGCACCACTTCCAGCGGCTCGACGGCTTTGCCGCCGCCGAAGCGCGACCAGTATCGAGCGGTGGCGGTGACGAAGCCCGGCTCGAGGTAGTCGCGGCTCGCCGTCTGCGAGCTGAAGCGTTCGAGGAGCCGGAGCTTCTGCTCGAGGTACTGATCGATGCGGACGAAGCGCGTGGGCCGGAAGTCGATCGTCGCCGAGGGGCTCTGATAGCAGGCGACCGTGCCGACCCGGCGGGTGGCCACGATGGTCGCCTCGCTCACGGCGCGGTGGTCCTGGTGCCGGTCGTGGCTCGAGTGCGTGTAGACGATGGTCGGCTGGATCTCCTGCACGACCTCCTCGATCAGGCGCACCGTCGCGCCACCGCCGGAGATCTCGGTGTCCACCAGGTCTTTCACGAAGAGGCGCGCGCCCAGCATGTCGGCGGCCGCGAGCGATTCGCCCTGGCGGCTGTCGGCGTCACCGCCGCGAGCACCGCGGGAGAGGGTGAGGATCGTGATCGCATCACCGGCGTGCGCGTGCGCGGCGAGCAGCCCGCCGACCCCGATCTCGACGTCGTCCGGATGCGCGCCGATGGCCAGGACGACCTCTTTGGGCCTTCCCTCCTCGCGACGGCGCCGGCCCTCTTCGACGAGCCGTGTGACGGCCTCGACGAGCTTCGCGTTGTCGAGCGGTTTGGTGAGGAACTCGTCGGCCTGCGCTCGCAGTGCCGAGACCGCGTACTCCACCGAGACATGGGCGGTCATCACGATCACCGGGACGCTCGGCACGGTGCGGCGGAGCTCCGCGAGGAGTTCCAACCCGCTCAGCCCCGGCATCTCGATGTCGGTGACGACGACGTCTGGACGCACCTCGGCCATCCGCTCGATCGCTGTCCGACCGTCACCGGCGATCTCGACGACGCAGCCGGCCCGCCGCTCCAGCACGGTCTTCACGAGCAGCGCGACATCGGGATCGTCGTCGACGACCAGAACGCGAGGGTTCTCCTCAGCCATGTACGGCTCTCCTTGGGGAGGTTCCCGGCCGATGGGGAGATCGGCGGCGCGGTCGCGGTGCCTTCATTCACCGGGGCCGCAGGGAAAGTCGAGCGGGGTACGACGATTCTGGCATAGGCCTGTGTCGCGGGACCGCCGCACCCGCCCAGAGGTTTGCGCGCGGCGAGCTACGACGAGGCGCGGGCGGCGCGCTTCTCCTGCTGGTACACCCGGATGGCTTCGTAGCGCTCGGCGGAACGCGCCTGGCGCTTGGCTGCCTCGGCCGCGCGGTTCTTCGGCGGCGCCGCGGTGACGAGGTCGTCGAGCAGCTGGCGCGTCGCGAGCGCGATCTCCGCGATCGCCCTGTCGAACACCGCCTGATTCGCCCGCGATGGGGCGTTCGTGCCCGAGATCTTGCGGACGAACTGCAGCGCCGCGTCGTGGCATTCCTCGTCGGTCGCGGCGGGCTCCAGGTTGTTCAGCGGAACGATGTTTCGGCACATACCCGGCACGCTACGCCGCACAACGGACAGACGGAAGGGGAGCGATCCGGTCACGCGGTGGTGCAGCGCGCACACGTCTCGCTACGCTCTGGCTACGAGCAGGCCACGGCATCATCGCCGTTCACTGTGAACAGGAGAGAACATGACGAACCCCCAGCCCCCCGATTCCCCGCACACTCCGCCCGCGTTCAACGGCACTCCCTCGGGCGACCCGTCCGCGACCTACCCCGCGGCGTACGCGGGCGGCCCCTCGGCGTATGCGCCGGCTCCACCGGCTCCTCCCGGACGCACCCTGGCGATCGTCGGACTGGTGCTCGCCTTCCTGGTGTCGCCGGTCGGTCTGATCCTCAGCATCGTCGCAGCGGTCAAGCTCGGCAAGGCGGGCGCCCCGAAGGGCCTCGCCATCGCGGGCATCATCGTCGGCGCCGTCATCACGATCATCTGGGTCATCGTGATCATCCTGATGATCACCGTCTTCGCAGGTCTCTTCGCGATGTGCACGGAACTCGGCGCGGGCGTCTGGGAGGTCGACGGCGTCACCTACACCTGCGGCGGGTCCTGACCGCGGCCAGACAGAACAAAGAGAAGGGACCGGATGCCGCTCGGCATCCGGTCCCTTCTCTTTGTGGCGAGTCGGCCTACTTCTTGTAGTTCGGCGCCTCGACGACGATCTGCACGTCGTGCGGGTGCGACTCCTTGAGCCCCGCCGAGGTGATGCGCACGAACTTGCCGCGCGTCTTGAGCTCCTCGATCGTGCGCGCGCCGACGTAGAACATCGACTGACGCAGGCCGCCGACGAGCTGGTACGCGACCGCGGCGAGCGGGCCGCGGTAGGGCACCTGGCCCTCGATGCCCTCGGGGATGAGCTTGTCGTCGCTGGGCACGTCGGCCTGGAAGTAGCGGTCCTTGGAGTACGAGGTCTGCTTGCCGCGCGTCTGCATCGCACCGAGCGATCCCATGCCGCGGTACTGCTTGAACTGCTTGCCCGACTGGAAGACGATCTCACCCGGCGACTCGTCGGTACCGGCGAGCAGCGATCCGAGCATCACGGCATCGGCACCGGCGACCAGCGCCTTGGCGATGTCGCCCGAGTACTGCAGACCGCCGTCGGCGATCACCGGCACGCCGGCGGGGCGGGCGGCCAGCGATGCCTCGTACACCGCGGTGACCTGGGGAACGCCGACACCGGCGACCACGCGGGTCGTGCAGATCGAGCCGGGGCCGACCCCGACCTTGACGGCGTCCACGCCCGCGTCGATCAGCGCCTGGGCGCCCTCCCGGGTCGCGACGTTGCCGCCGATGATGTCGATGTGCTCGAAGGTCTCGTCGGCCTTGAGCCGGCGCACCAGATCGATGACGCCCTGGGACTGTCCGTTCGCCGTGTCGACGACCAGCACGTCGACGCCCGCGTCGCGCAGTGCCTCGGCACGCTCCCACGCGTCGCCGAAGAAGCCGATGGCTGCTCCCACACGGAGGCGTCCCTGGTCGTCCTTGGTGGCGAGCGGATACTTCTCGCTCTTGTCGAAGTCCTTGATGGTGATGAGTCCGGCGAGCGTGCCGTCGTCGTCGATCAGCGGGAGCTTCTCGACGCGGTGCTTGGCGAAGAGCGCGATGACCTCGCCCGCGGCGACGCCGACCGGCGCGGTCACGAGGTTCTCGACCGTCATCACGTCTTTCACGAACGTGGTCTGGCGTTCGAAGCCCGAGACGAAGCGCATGTCGCGGTTGGTGATGATGCCGACGAGCTTGCCCTCGCCGTCGACCACCGGGAGACCGGAGATGCGGTACTTGGCGCACAGCGCGTCGACTTCTTCGACGGTGGCGTCCGCCGTGGTCGTGATCGGGTCGGTGATCATCCCCGACTCGCTCCGCTTGACGCGGTCGACGTGCGCGGCCTGGTCGGCGATAGAGAGGTTGCGGTGCAGGATGCCGATGCCTCCCTCCCGAGCCATGGCGATCGCCATACGCGACTCGGTGACCGTGTCCATGGCACTCGACAGCAGCGGGGTGGCGACCGAGATGCGCCGCGTGATCCGGGAGGACGTGTCGGCCTCACTGGGGATGACGTCGGTGTGCCCCGGTAGAAGCAGCACGTCGTCGTACGTCAGTCCGACGAAGCCGAAGGGATCGTGCTGGTCCATGGAAGCTCCTCCTGCGCGAGACGCGCGAATCCGAGTGCGAGTGGGGACGACGTCGGCCGCAGCGGGCCGGAAACCCGTATGAAGATTCTAAGCGGGTCGCGCCCGAGAACATTCCCTGACCGGACACTCTCCTCTCACCGAGCCGCCGAGGTAGGCGAATCGCGAAACGCGCACTACGCTCAAACTCGTCGTCCATCGCTGCGGTTCACACCCGATGCCGCAGCGCAGCACTCACAGTGGAGGTTGCGTGGGACCCACATCGATCGCCGTCCAGCGAAGGCACCCTTGGGTCGTCGCTCTCCTCGGCATTCTCATGGCGCTCACAGCGCTCGTCATCCTGCCCCCCTCATCCGCTTCTGCGGAGACGACGGACGACGGGCAGGAGGTCACGGACTTCTACTTCGCCGGTGTCGTCACCTTCCAGGACGAACCGGTCGAGGGCGTCGTGATGTCCATCGACGGCAACGGCTTCGAGGCCGAGACCGAGACGGATGCCGAGGGCAAGTGGCGCCTGTACGTGCCCGAGAAGGAGACCTACACCCTCACGGTGGATGAGTCGACGCTTCCCGACGGCGTGGTCGTCGATGCGTCGCAGCTCCCCGAGGGCACCCAGCCCGTCGCAGGTACGACCGCGTCGTTCGAGCTCGAGTTCGGGCTCACCGGCACGAAGATCGTCAACTTCTTCCTGGGCGCCGGCGAACGGATCACGGTCTCCTTCATCGATCAGCTGCTCTCGCGCATGGTCGGCGGCCTGAACTTCGGCTTTCTCCTCGGCCTCGCTTCGATGGGCGCCGCGCTCATCTACGGCACCACGCGACTGTCGAACTTCGCACACGGTGAGATGGTCACGTGGGGCGCCGTGGTGGCTCTGCTGTTCACCACCTTCTGGCACCTGCCTCCGTGGCTCGGCATCATCGCCGCCGTGATCGGCGGTGCAGCGCTCGGCTGGGCGTTGGATGCCGGCATCTGGCGGCCGCTGCGTCGACGAGGGCTCGGCATCGTCCAGCTCATGATCGTCAGCATCGGCCTCTCGCTCGCGCTCCGCTACGGGCTGCAGTACATCATCGGCGGCAACACCTATCAGCTTCCCGGCGCGAGCCCGGAGCCGATGAGGCTCGGACCGATCTCGCTCTCGTACATCGACCTGATCGGGATGGGTACGAGCATCATCGTGATCCTGGGCGTGGCCTTCTTCCTCACCAGGACCCGCACCGGCAAGGCGACGCGCGCGATCTCGGACAACCCGCAGCTCGCCGCGGCATCCGGCATCGACGTCGACAAGGTCGTCCGCACCGTCTGGATCGTCGCGGGCATGCTCGCCGCGATCTCGGGAATCCTCTGGGCGTACTTCCGTCCGGGTGTGAAGTGGGACATGGGCATGCAGATGCTGCTGCTGATGTTCTGCGCGATCACCCTCGGCGGTCTCGGCTCCGCGATCGGCGCCCTGATCGGATCGATCATCGTCGGCATGGCCGTCGAGGTGTCGACGCTGCTGGGTGTCCCCTCCGACCTCAAGTACGCCACGGCACTGGTCGCACTGATCGTGATCCTGCTGGTGCGACCCCAGGGCATCCTCGGCCGCAAGGAAAGGTTGGGCTGACGCATGGACTTCGGCAGCATCTTCGGCAATACCGCCTCCTATCTCTTCAGCCCGACGACGATCGCGTACGCCCTCGCGGCGACCGGCCTCGCCGTGCACTTCGGCTACACCGGACTGCTCAACTTCGGCATGGCGGCGTTCATGGCGATCGGCAGCTACGGCTACGCGATCTCGATCCTCACGTTCGGATTCCCCTGGTGGGCCGGCGTCCTGGTCGGCGTACTGGGCGGCGCGGCCTTCGCGCTCGTCCTCGGTATCCCGACCCTGCGCCTGCGCGCCGACTACCTGGCCATCGCGACCATCGCGACGGCCGAGGTCGTGCGTCTGCTCTTCGTCACAGAACTGTTCGGAGACGTGACGAACTCCGCCGGCGGCCTCTCCGGGTATCACCAGAGCTTCCGCGACGCCAACCCGTTCCCCCCTGGCACCTACGGCTTCGGCCCGTGGACCTACAACGCGAACGACCTGTGGGTCCGTCTCTTCGGCCTGCTCGTCCTCGCACTCTCGGTCCTGGTGGTCTGGGCGCTCATGCGCAGCCCGTGGGGGCGGGTGCTCAAGGGCATCCGTGAAGACGAGGACGCCGTGCGCTCGCTCGGCAAGAACGTCTTCGCCTACAAGATGCAGGCGCTCGTCGTCGGAGGCGTCATCGGCGCACTCGGAGGCATCGTCTTCGTGCTCCCGTCGGCCGTGATCCCCGGCAGCTACTCGACGTCGCTCACCTTCTTCCTCTGGACGATCCTTCTCCTCGGTGGAGCGGCGACCGTCTTCGGACCCACGCTCGGCGCCCTGCTGTTCTGGGTGGTGTTCGCCTTTCTCGGCGCACTCCTCCCGGCCATGGCGAACGCCGGGTACCTGCCCATGACGGGCGCGCAGGCAGACGTCGTGCGCTACATCCTCATCGGCGTCGTCCTGATGCTGATCGTGGTGTTCCGCCCGCAGGGCATCCTCGGAAACAAGAGGGAGATGACTTTTGTCCGGTGACAACGACGCGGCCACGTCCGCGAAGAGCGCGCCCCGCGCCAAGACCACGGGACTCACCGCCGGTCCGACCGCGCCCGGTGTCGCGAAGGTCGATCCGATCCTCGTCGTCGATGCCGTGCAGCGGCGCTTCGGCGGTCTGACGGCCGTCGACGTCGACCATCTGGAGATCCCCCGCGGCGCGATCACCGCGCTGATCGGCCCCAACGGCGCGGGAAAGACGACGCTGTTCAACCTGCTGTGCGGCTTCGACAAGCCCAACAGCGGCACCTGGTCGTTCGACGGAACGAACCTGTCCGGCATCCCGTCGTTCAAGGTGGCGCGGATGGGGCAGGTGCGCACGTTCCAGCTCACCAAGTCGCTGTCGCTGCTGACGGTGATCGAGAACATGAAGCTCGGCGCGCCGAACCAGCGCGGCGAGGGCTTCTGGGCCGGACTCTTCCCCTTCCTCTGGCGGAAGCAGGATGCCGAGATCGAGCAGCGGGCGCACGAGCTGCTCACCCGGTTCAAGCTCGACGCGAAGGAGC
Organism: Microbacterium sp. PMB16; assembly: GCF_051294855.1. Classification (GTDB taxonomy): domain Bacteria; phylum Actinomycetota; class Actinomycetes; order Actinomycetales; family Microbacteriaceae; genus Microbacterium. The sequence goes on along the minus strand of NZ_CP145908.1, from coordinate 2,406,225 downwards.
AGGACTTCGCCGCCTCGCTCTCGGGCGGGCAGCGCAAGCTCCTCGAGATGGCGCGAGCGCTGATGAGCAACCCGACGCTGGTGATGCTCGATGAGCCGATGGCCGGGGTGAACCCCGCGCTGACGCAGTCGCTGCTCGAGCACATCCTCGATCTCAAGGATCTGGGCATGACCGTGCTGTTCGTCGAGCACGACATGCACATGGTGCGCCACATCGCCGACTGGGTGGTCGTCATGGCCGAGGGCCGGGTCGTCGCCGAGGGTCCGCCCGACAAGGTTATGGAGGATCCCGCCGTGGTCGATGCCTACCTGGGCGCGCACCAGGACGTCGATCTGGGTGCCGTGACCGGCCGCCTCCCCGTCATCTCGGAGGCCGACGCCGCGAAGTTCCGCGAGCAGGTCGAAGCCGAGGTCGAGGCCGAGGAGTCCGTCGAAGACGCTGAGGAGGAGAAGGCATGACCGACCCGACGCCGGTCCGCAACGAGATCAAGAACGACGATGTCATCGTCGAGCTGAAAGACGTGCACGCCGGCTACCTGCCGGGCGTGAACATCCTCAACGGCGCGAACCTGATCGCGCACAAGGGCGAGCTGATCGGCATCATCGGCCCGAACGGTGCGGGAAAGTCCACGCTGCTCAAGGCGATCTTCGGCATGGTCAACATCCGCTCCGGCGACGTCACCGTCAACGGCGAGAGCATCGTCGGGCTGAAGGCCGACAAGCTCGTCAAGCGCGGAGTCGCGTTCGTGCCGCAGACCAACAACGTGTTCCCCTCGCTCACCATCGAGGAGAACCTGCAGATGGGCCTGTACCAGAACCCCAAGATCTACACCGAGCGCCTCGAGTTCGTGAGCAGCATCTTCGGCGAGCTCGGCAAGCGTCTGAAGCAGCGCGCCGGATCGCTCTCCGGCGGCGAGCGGCAGATGGTCGCCATGTCGCGCGCCCTGATGATGGACCCGGCCGTGCTGCTGCTCGACGAGCCGTCAGCGGGCCTCTCCCCCGTGCGTCAGGACGATGCGTTCATCCGTGTCTCGGACATCAACAAGGCCGGCGTGACGACCATCATGGTCGAGCAGAACGCACGCCGCTGCCTGCAGATCTGCGATCGCGGGTATGTCCTCGACCAGGGCAAGGACGCGTACGAGGGCTCAGGGCGCGATCTGCTCAACGACCCGAAGGTCATCGGCCTGTACCTCGGCACTCTCGGCACCGACGCCGCCTGAGCCCGCATGCAGAAGGGGGATGCCGCCTGGCATCCCCCTTCTGCATGTCCGGACGCTGCTCTCCTGCGCGGCTCCCAGAGGGCAGCAGGAAGGCCCCGGACGATCGTCCGGGGCCTTCGTGTGCTGCGTGTCTTACTTGAGGCGGGTCGTGACGTTGTCCGCGTCGAACTCGTAGACGCCGATCGCGGCGCCCTTCGGGTCGTTGTTCTCGTCGAAGGTGATCTCACCCGACAGGCCGTCGTAGTCGGCCTTGCCGCCGCCGTTGATGATCTCGGCGCACTCCTCGAACGTCTTGCACTTCTCGCCCTCGCCGCTGCCGCCGGAGACGGCGCCCATCTGCTCGGCCATGTCGGCGCCCTCGACCGAACCGGCCTGCAGAGCAGACAGCGCGATCAGGATGACGGCGTCGTACGCCTCAGCCGAGTAGGTCACAGCGTCGATGGGGTCGTTGCCCTCGGCGGTCCAGACCTCGTTGAGCTGGTCGAGGAAGTCCTGCGGCAGCTCAGCGCCGGCGCGGGTGCCCTTCGAGCCCTCGAGGCTGACCGAGACGTCGTCGCCCCAGTCCTTCAGGTTGCCGTCGACCAGGTACAGCGAGCCCGTGTCGAGTCCGGCGTTGCCGAGCAGCGGCGCGATGGTCGCGAACTGGTCGTAGGAGACGACCGCGACCGCGTCGGGCTTCGCCGCAGCGATCGACTGCACCTGGGCGTTGAACTGACCGTCGCCCTGGTTGTACGAGACCGCCTCGACGACCTCGCCGTTCGTGCTCTCGAACGTGGCCTTGATGGCCTCGAACAGGCCGGTGCCGTAGGGGTCGTTCTGGTAGATGATGCCGAGGGTCTTGTGACCGTCTTCGGCGATCTGGTTGCCAAGCACCTCGCCCTGGAGGTTGTCGCTCGGCGCCGTGCGGAAGTACAGCGGGTTGATGCCCGTGAAGTCCGGCGACGTGTTCGACGGCGACACGGTGAGGATGCCGGCGCTGGCGTTGCCGTCGAGGATCAGCTTCGTGACGCTGGAGGATGCCGCACCGACCATCGCGGTGATGCCGGCGTTCTGCAGGTTGGTGATCGACGTCTCGTACGCCTTGTTGTCGAGGTCGCCCTCGTCGGCGGTGGTGAGGTCGATCGTCACTCCGGCGTCGGCCTCGTTGATCTGGTTGACCGCGAGCTGGACGCCCGCTTCCATCGGCGCACCCAGGAACGAGAGCGACCCGGTGGCGGGCAGCAGCGAACCGAGCTTGAGCGTCAGGTCGGCGGCAGGCTTGTCTCCGCCTCCCTCGGACGGGTTGGATTCCGGCGTGCCGGCACAGCCGGCGATGACGATGGCGGATGCGCTGAGCAGCGCGATCCCCGCGAAGACCTTCGCTGTGCGCGAACCCTTCAGTACGTTCATGATGCTCCCTTGCGTGACAGAACGTGGATTGTGACCACGGTCGAGTGCTCTAACACTAGAGCGTGATACGCGTGATCAGGGGGCGCCAGTATCTCGGTGCGTTAACGATCCGACACCGAGTTCGACTTCTCCTGATCTCGAGGTTCAGGCCGGGTCGGATCCGGTGGCGCTGCGCCCGCGGCGAGCCGCGAGCAGGAGATCGACGACGAAGACGACGATGGCGACCCATACGATGATGAATCCCGCCCACCGTTCGGCGGGCATCGGCTCGTGCAGGACCGCGACCCCGATGATGAACTGCATCACCGGGGTGACGAACTGCAGCATGCCGATCACCGTGAGGTTCACTCGGCGGGTGCCCGCGGCGAACAGCAGCAGCGGCACGGCCGTCACCACGCCGGCGAGCGCGAGCAGGACCGCGTGGCCCCAGCCGTTGCCGCCCATCGTGATCCCGGCCGGCGTCTGCGCCACGATGACCAGCTGCACGACGGCGATCGGGATCAGCCAGAACGACTCGAGGGTCAGACCGCTGACGGCGTCGACGGCGGGACCGATCTTCTTCTTGATCAGCCCGTAGAGCCCGAACGAGGCGGTCAGCGTCACCGCGATCCACGGGAACTCTCGGTAAGCGATCACGATCACGACGACGGCTGTCGCCGCGATGGCGATGGCAGCCCACTGCAGGCGGCGGATGCGCTCCTTGAGCACGAAGACGCCGAGGAGCACCGTGGTGATCGGGTTGATGAAGTACCCGAGGCTGGTCTCCACGACGCGGTCGGCGAGCGCACCGATGACGAACACCTGCCAGTTGACGTAGATGAGGAGCCCGGCGAGTGCCGTCCAGCCGAGCAGCTGTGGCTGCCGCACGATCACCCGGAGCGCCGCCCAGCCGCGGGTCACCGTGAGCAGGAGGAGACAGAAGACGAGCGACAGCAGCACCCGCCACGCGACGACCTCCCACGGCCCGGTCGGCACGAGGAGCAGGAAGTACAGCGGCAGCACGCCCCAGAGCAGGTAGGCGGCCCCGGCGTATGCGACTCCTGCGGTCTGTGTGGCGCGGGTCGTGGTGTCGGGGGTCACCGCACAACCCTATGCCGCTGCACTGCTCCCCGGCGCCGCCGACGGGCGTCGGGATCGAGCTTGGCAGGAAACCGACGCCGCCTGGCGGAAACGCAGAAGAGGCCCGGATGCCGTGGCATCCGGGCCCCTTCGAGGACTACGCGGTTCAGCGGACGACGACAGCCAGGACGTCGCGAGCCGACAGGACGAGGTACTCGTCTGCACCGAACTTCACCTCGGTGCCGCCGTACTTGCTGTACAGGACACGGTCGCCGACGGCGACATCGATCGGGACGCGGTTGCCGTTGTCATCGATGCGGCCGGGGCCGACGGCGATGACCTCGCCCTCCTGGGGCTTCTCCTTGGCAGTGTCGGGGATGACCAGGCCACTCGCGGTGGTCTGCTCGGCCTCGACCTGCTGGATGACGATGCGGTCCTCGAGCGGCTTGATGGAAACCGACACGGTCTACCTCTTCTTTCTTGACGCTGACACGAAAGACTTGTTCGCACTCTCAACCCGAGAGTGCTAATCCAGTCTATGCGCTCGGCTGGCACTCATGCAATGCGAGTGCCAATGCGCGCGGGTGCGACTCGAAGCGATGATTAGGCTGAGGTCGTGGAGATGTCCGAGCTGCAGGCCCTGCTCACCCCCGAAGGGCTCGAACTGCTCGATGGGGTGGGAACGATCGAGTCGACCGCCGAGGTGGCCCGCGCCGTGTCACGGCTCCGGGCAGCCGGGCACTCCCCCGACCTCGTCTCCGCGGTCGTCGGACAGGCGCGGCTGCGCGCCAAGGCCGCCGCGAAGTTCGGCCCGTTCGGCGCACGGATGCTCTTCACCCGCGCAGGGCTGGAGCAGGCGACGCGGCTGGCCGTCGCGGCGCGGCACGCGCAGCGCATCCGGAGCGCGGGCCTCACACACGTCTCGGATCTCGGTTGCGGCATCGGCGGAGACGCTCTGGCCTTCGCCGGCGCGGGCCTCGCCGTGCTCGCCGTCGACGCCGACGAGGTCACCGCGGCGATCGCCGCCTACAACCTGGCTCCGTTCGGCGACGACGCCGTGGTGCGACACGCGACCGCCGAGGAGGCGCTGGACGGATCCGTTCCGGCGCAGGGCGCGGTGTGGATGGATCCGGCCCGCCGCACCGCCGGGCACAGCGAGACCCGTCGCGTCGCCGCCGACGACTACTCCCCTTCGCTGGACTGGGCCTTCGAGGTCGCCGCGCGCACGCCGACCGGGATCAAGCTCGGACCGGCGCATGACCGCGGCGCGCTTCCGGCCGACGCCGAAGCGCAGTGGGTGAGCGCCGACGGCAGCGTCGTCGAGCTCGTCGTCTGGACCGGCGCGCTCGCCCGCGAGGGCGTCCGGCGCTCAGCGCTCGTGATCCGCGGCGAGCGGTCGCACGAGCTCACCTCGGCAGCCGACGCCCCCGACGCACCGGTGCGCGAGCTGGGAGCATTCCTGCACGAGCCGGATGGTGCCGTGATCCGCGCACGTCTGATCGGAGACGTCGCGCGAAGCCTCGACGCGGGCATGCTCGACGAGCACATCGCGTACCTGACCTCGGATGCCGCCGTGACGAGTCCCTTCGTGCAATCGTTCCGGGTACGCGAGACGATGCCGGCGAACCCCAAGGCGATCAGCGCCGCGCTCAAGGCGAACGGCATCGGGCGACTCGAGATCAAGAAGCGCGGCGTGGACATCGACCCCGCAGCGTTCCGCAAGAAGCTCACGCTGCGCGGCGACGAGGAGGCGACGCTGATCCTCGCGCGCATCGGCGACCAACGGCGGGCGATCCTCGCCGATCGCGTTCCCGCGGCGAACTAGGTGTAGTGCCCAGTCAGGTTGTTTGAGATCCGGCTGATGGGCGGGAGCTTCCCGATGGCTGTGTGGGGCCTGTGGTGATTGTAGAAGTGCAACCAGGCTGGCAGGGCGGCTCGGCGCGCTGATTCCGAGTTGTAGTGCTTCGAGTAGGCCCAGCCATCGGCGAGGGTGCGATGGAACCTTTCGATCTTGCCGTTGGTCTGCGGCCGGTAGGGGCGGGTTCGCTTGTGTCGAATACTGAGCTCAGCGCATGCCGCTCGCCAGGCGTGGGACTTGTAGGCAGGGCCGTTGTCAGAGAGCACCCGCTCAACGGTGACGCCGCGATCGGCGAACCAAGAGGCTGCACGACGCAGGACACCGATCGCGGTCTCGGCCTTCTCATCGTCGTGGATCTCCGCGTAGGCGACCCGGGAGTGATCATCGATGACGGTGTGGATGTAGGCGTGACCGAGCAGCGGGTCGCGCTGTTTACCCCTGCGGCGGTGCTGATCGGTCGCGGCTCGGTTCTTGCCGCCTTGCTGCCGACCAACGAACCGCCAGCCTCCGCCGAGCGGGATGTTGCCCAGCTTCTTCACATCGACATGGATCAGGGAACCGGGACGGTCGTGTTCGTAGCGGCGAGCCGGCTCGCCGGTCTTCACATCGACATGCGAGAGACGATTCAGGCGGCAGCGGACCAGCACCGCGTGGACCGTCGAGGCCTGCATCCCCAGCCGTCCGGCGATCTGGACCGGCCCCAAGCGCTTCTTGATCCGCAAATGCACGATCCGCTTCACGACAGGCTGCGGGGTCTTGTTCGGATGCCGGTGCGGTCTGCTTGACCGGTCTGCCATCCCCGCCTCGCCAAGCTCGACGTAACGCCTCGCCCATTTCGCCGCGGTCGGATACGACACCCGGAAGTACCTCGCAGCTCCCGCCACCGGCCATCCCTCGTCGACGACCTGCCGAGCCAGCCGGAGTCGTTGGCGCGGCGTCAAGGCCGCATTAGCGTGGGACACGAGAACCTCCTCGGTTCAGAGCGGAAGCGGTAGCAGCTCCACTCTGCCTTGGAGGTTCTCGTCACATCAGGGCATCCAGATCAAACAACGTCCCTGGGCACTACAACTAGTTCAGCCCGCAGGGCTCCGTCACCCCTCGGGCTGCCCGGGGGCGGTGACCCTGATCGGATCTCCAGGAGGGCCGCTCACCACGAGCGATTCGCCCGGTACGACGAGACCGTCGAATCCGACAGCGTTCGTGATCGTCAGGAGGGGCGTCTGCCACTGGGTGAACCGCAGGTCGATCTCCGTGACGTTCGTCACGGCACCGGTCGCCGTATCGACGTCGACCGTCGACGTCTCGAGACCTGAGGTCAGTGCGTCGTCGAAATCGACGCACTGGATCGCGTTCGCGGCATCGACGATGAGGCACTTCTGCGCGGACGAGTCGTCGGCGAGGCGGTCGCCGAGCCAGACAGGCTGGTCCTGGAAGTAGCCCACGATCGAGAGTCCGAGGTCGTAGCCGTCGGCGAGGAGCGCTTCCGCGCGGGTGCGTTCTTCGCCCTCGTAACCCTCCAGCAGAGAGCCCGAGCCGCTCTCCCACCGCTCGATGCGGACGATCGGCTCGCCGGCCGTCGTGCGCAGCAGTGTCGCGTACATGTTCTCCGATTCGAACTCTCCGGCACTGTTCGCTCTGCGTGGCATGGGCATCCACACGGACAGACCGGACTCGAGGTCGTCGGATGCCATGCAGTGCTGCTGCGAACGGTCCTCGACGTCGAGGATCAAGCACGACGTCGCCGCATCATCCTTCGTCGCGTACCAGGCGAGGGCGCCATGCTCCTCGGCCAGCACCCGGACGGAGTCGGTATCGAAGCTGCCGTCCGCCACGAGCTGGCTCTGACGCTGCTGCTGCTCCTGCGTCATGACGAGCTCTTCGGGGCGGTCCCGGAAGATCGCCCATCCCGCCCCCGCGCCGATTGCGACGAGGAGGAGAGAGGCCACGGCGATGACGAGCCCGTGCTGTCGGCGCAGACCCTTCGGGGTGTGCGGGACCTCATCGGGCCTCTGTTCATCGGCGGGCGTTTCCGTTCGGGGCTCCGAGTCGACCGGGGCAAGATCGGGCCCGACCGGGTCGGTCGCCGCGTCGTCGGATGAGGACCAGGCCGTCGCGGTGGCAGGTCGCTCGAACCGCATGTCCTCGAGTTCGCGCAGTCGCCGCGCCTCGGCATCCGTCAGTCCGCCATCGCGTCCGTAAGCCTTTAGCTGCAGCGCGCGAAGCTCCTCAGCGTCACTCTCCCCCGGCACCCGACACACCCCCTTGACGCGTGATCACGAGGTACGTCGGACCGACGTTGGGCGACAGCTCGAAGGTCGTCTTCTCGCCGTCCTCGCCGACATGCTCCACGACCAGACTCGCGCCCTGCTCCTGGAGCAGCTGGGTGTCATCGCACGTCATCTCGATCGGATCCGTGGAACCGTCGTAGACCAGGCACTGCCGGCCCGAATCGACCGTCATCGTCGACCAGATCGGCACGCCGCGGTCGTACCCGACCACCCAGATCGACCCCGGGTCCATCCCCTCCTCGACGAGACGTTCCGCGATCCGCGTCTCCTCCTCGCTGGCGTAGGTGATCATGCCCATGTCGCTGTAGTCGAACGTGTTCACGACCACGGCAGGTTCTCCCGATGCCGACAACAGCAGCTGAGCGTTGACCTCTCCCACCGGCTGCTCCGTGTCGCCGTCCTCTGTGACGACCATCGACCCCTGCAACCCCATATCGGCGACGGTCTCCGCCTTCTGACAGGTCGGCGCCGTGGTCTTGCCATCGCTCAGGATGAGACAGGTCTGCGCGCGGTCGTCCTTCGTCGCGGTCCAGACGACCACGCCCTCCTCCACGGCGACCGCGCGAACCGAACCGGCGTCATACCTCCCCGCGACGAGCAGGTCGTTCTGCCACTCCTGCTGCTCGGACGTCAGCGCGACAACGGCATCGGATGACCGACCGAAAAGTGCCCAGCCCGCGCCCACCCCGATCGCCAGCAGGGCGACCACAGCCAGGGCGACGGGCCTCCAGCGCGCACGCAGAAGGGAGCGCAGCGTCCCTCCGACGGCGGGCTCGATCACGTCATCGGTCGCAGGCGACTCCGCGGACGCACTCTCCTGGGTCCCTGAGCCTGTCGAAGGGCCGAGGGCCGGCGCTTCGACAGGCTCAGCGACCCAGGAATCACGAGCCTCAACGACCCGGGAACCGGAAGCCGTCGTCAGTCGTCGCTCGTCCAGCTCGCGCAGCCGCGCCGCCTCGGTCGCCGTCAGACCGCCCTCGCGGCCATACGCGCGCTCGTGCAGGGCCCGCAGCTCGGCGACTTCCTCGGCGCTCAGCATCCGTCTACCCGAGTCTCTCGAACTGCATGCCCGCCCAGACCAGCCAGCCCAGGCTGTACACGGTGGCGCAGAGTCCGAGGACGAGCGCCCAGCGGGCGATCGCCCGGCTTTCGACGGGGCGACGCAGCGACATGATGGCGGCGATCACGGCGACGATCGCGACCGGGATCCCCCAGCCGACGAAGAAGGACGCTCCGAGCGCGACGATTGCAGCGAGCAGCGCCCAGGGCGCCAGGCGCGTGTCGTCGACCGCAGCGGCACCCGTCGTCGGCTCCCACTCGGTCTCGTCCACGGCGTCGATGTCGGGGCCGCTCACGACCACCGGCTCGACACCGACCGGCCCGGTGGGCAGTTTCGTATAGCCGTCACGACGAGCGCCCGGGATCCGAGTCGCTCCGACGGGCCGCTCGACCTCACCGCTCGGCCCCTCGATGCGCGCGGTCGGAACGGGGGACGAGCCGGCGGGCTCGGGGGTTCGCGGCAGGTCGTTCATACCGGCACCGCTTCTGCGACCTGGATCTCCGTCACGGGAAGGGTCGAATCGGCCCCGAACGCGAGAGTCGACGGGGGTCTTCCGGAGGAGATCAACTCTGCCGCGAGAGCCGCGATCATCGCACCGTTGTCGGTGCAGAGCGACAGCGGCGGGATGCGCACCGTCACGCCCGCCTGTGCGGCACGCTCCAGCGCGACCTCGCGGAGACGCCGGTTCGCGATGACGCCGCCGCCGAGCAGCAGTCGCGGCACGCCCAGGTCGGCACACGCGGCGAGCGCCTTGGTCACGAGCACGTCGACCACGGCCTCGCGGAAGCTCGCGGCGACATCTGCCACGGGCAGTTCGTCCGGGCCCCCGTCTGCCTCGAAGCGCTCGACCCAGCGCGCAACAGCCGTCTTCAGGCCCGAGAACGAGAAGTCATAGCGGTGCTTCGCCAGGTCGGAGGCCCGGGAGAGCCCGCGGGGGAAGCGGATCGCCTGCGGGTCGCCGTCGAGCGCCGCCCGGTCGATCTCGGGTCCGCCGGGGTATGGCAGGGAGAGGAGCCGAGCGACCTTGTCGAAGGCCTCCCCCGCCGCATCGTCCATGGTCTCGCCGAGCAGTTCGACGTCGGTCGTGAGGTCGCGCACGTGCAGCAGCGAGGTGTGCCCGCCCGAGACCAGCAGAGCGATCGTCGGGTATTCGAGCGGAGCGGAATCCGGAGTGAGGATGTCGGCGGCGATGTGGCCGACGAGGTGGTTCACGGCGTACAGCGGCTTGCCGAGCGAGACTGCGAGCCCTTTCGCCGCGCCGACGCCGACCATCAGCGCACCGGCGAGACCAGGGCCGCTGGTCACCGCGACCGCATCGAGATCGTCGAGTCGCACACCGGCTTCGGCGAGCGCCGCATCGATGGCGGGCTGCAGGGCCTCGAGATGTGCGCGAGCGGCGACCTCAGGCACCACACCGCCGAAGCGCGCGTGCTCGTCCATGCTGGACGCGATCGTGTTCGAGAGCAGCGTGCGTCCGCGCACGATGCCGATGCCGGTCTCGTCGCAACTCGTCTCGATGCCGAGCACCAGGGGCTCACTCATGCGTTCGCCTCCTCCGGCTCATCGGCGGGCAGCGGGTGTCGGCGCAGATCCCGCCGCATCACGATCGCGTCCACGTCGTCCGGCTGATAGTAGCGAGGCCGCCTGGCGATCTCCTCGAAGTCCTCGGCGAGGTACAGCCCCTCCGCGGTCGGGTTGTCGGCCCTGACCTCGAGGAAGACCTCCCGTGCACCGCGTTCGACCGCCGCCGCGAGCAGTGCGCGCAGCAGCGCCCGGCCGCGCCCTGCGCCGCGGTGTGCGGCATCGAGGGCGATGGTCTGGATGTCGGCATCCGCGCTTCCCTGCAGCGCGCGCACGCCGCCGTAGCCGATCACGACGCCATCGACCTCGTCGACCAGGTAGCGTCCGTGCGGACTGGCGAGCTCGCTCGCCATAGCCTCCGAACTCCACGCGTCCGTGGGGAAGGAACGATTCTCGATGCCCATGATCGCCCCGAGATCGTCGGGGGTGGCGAGACGGATCGTCATGATCCGACCTTCTTCGGCGCTCCCGGCATCGTGACATCCGGGTGACGCATGTAGAGCGGCTCGTGGCCCGCGAGCGTGCGGCCGGCAGCCTGGGCGCGCGCGCCCACCCGCGCGAGATCCGTGGCGGAGAGGGAGGCGACATCGATGCGTCGGATGCCGTCGAGATGGGCATCCGCGTCGACCGCGCGGACCAGGACGGTGTCGGCCGCGACATGCGGGATGCCATCGTCGTCGATCCCGTCGAACACCGTGATCGCGACCTCACGCCGCCGGGCATCGGTGACGATGGCGAACGGCCCGTTCTCCCCCTCGGTCTCCAGCGCCGTGAGCGCCGCCGCGAGATGGCTCGGCACGGCAACGACGGGGATGCCTCGGCCGAGAGCGAACGTGCGGGCCGCCGCGATACCGATGCGCAGTCCGGTGAACGGTCCTGGCCCCATGCCCGCGACGACCTGAGTGATGTCGTCGGGGCCGGCTTCATCGAGCACCCGGACCAGCAGATCGCCGATCACCTCGGCGTGCCCGAGCGGGTCGGTCGTCATCGCTTCACCGCGGCGCGCCCCGTCGACATCGATGAGGGCGACAGACGTGCCCAGGGAAGTATCGACGGCGAGGATCACCTCTCCAGGGTAGTCGGGCCCACCGGGGATGTGCTCGACGCGGCGGCAAGCTCTGTGACAGGCGCATCGCGCGTGGTCGCGCGGTCCCAGCGGTCGCCGCCGTCCGCACGCGCACGCACCGCGGCCTCCGCTGCGGCGGCGACGAGCGTGTCGTAGTCATAGCCGAGTACCGCGACCGTCGCCCACCCGATGCTGGCCGATGACCGGATGCCGTCGACCGGGGCATCGCGCTGAATGACCGAGATCCGGTTCAGGATCTCGCGGATGTGGAACTGCACCGCCTCTTCGCTGCCGCGGATGATGACGACCGCCCGGCTGTCGTCGATGCGCACGGCGTCCGCCGAAGCGGGAAGCGCCTCTTCGACGTCGGCGTGGAACCGGTCGACGATGAGGGCGAATGTAGATCCCGTCGATGCCTCGCGCAGATCGGCCGGGTCGTCGAGGCGCACATCGAGGATCGACCAGATCTGCTCGTTCTGTGCGTGTGCCTTCTCCAGACGGCGTCGAGCGCGCTGTGTGGCGCCCTCGACGTCGCTCAGCGCCGAGGCCTCCGCCCTCACCATCAGCACGAGAGTGAAAGCCGCGCAGGTGCTGACCACGAGAGTGCCCACCGCGTTCATGCCGCGGAGGGCGCTCAGCTGGGCGCCTGTGCTCTCACCCCCGCTCAGCAGGGCGAACACGGCGCTGGCCACCGCGACGACGACGAAGGCGCAGGAGGCGAGAGCGAGCGGGAGCACGACGTCCAGGGCGGTCGGCCGGCGACGGAGCAGCTCGTAGGCCACCAACGCCGCGAAGAAGGCACTTCCGAGGAAGATCGCATGGAACGCCGGCAGATACCAGGGCGTTCCCGCGGTCGCGACGAGCAACCCCGGCGCCACGGGCAGGAACACGACGACCGGCCACCACACGACGCGCCGACCGAGGCGCATGCGCAGGCCGAGCCACACCAGGGGCTCGAAGCAGAGGAGGAGTCCCGAGGCGGCCCCGCGCAGCACGGGTTCGTCGGTCTGATTGCCGGCAAGCCAGAGGTACGCCCCGAGCACTCCCAGAGCGAACGCCGCGCCCCAGACGACGGTCGCTCGGCTGGGGCGTGCCAGAGTCCCCAGACTGAGGACCAGCGTGGCGAGCACCGTCACGACGGCCACCATGCTCGTCGTGATGTCGACCTGAACGGGCACGACCGCGAGTGTGTTCACACCAGGACCTCCTTCACACGCCGCTGCGGGAAGCGCAGGGTGACGATGGTGCCGACGCCCATGGTGCTGGCCACGTCGATGCTGCCTTCGTGCGCCTCGACGATGTCACGGGCGATGCCCATGCCGAGTCCGGTACCCGCCACACCGGCGAGCACGGCCCGGTCGGTGCGGAAGTACGGCTCGAACAGTCGGGGCAGCTCGTCGGCCGCGATGCCCGTGCCGGTGTCGCGGATGGAGAGCTCCGCCTGTCCATCCGACGCCGAGCCGAGGTCCACGATGATCCGGCCACCGGCAGGTGTGTACTTGACGGCGTTGCTGAGCAGATTGTCGAGCACCTGGCGCAGCCGGAAGGCGTCGCCGTAGATCACGAGACTCTCCGCACCGCTGACCTCGAGCTCCTTGCGGCTGCCCGAGATGAGGGGCGCGAAGGATGCCGCGGACGCCTCGACGACCTGGCGCAGGTCGACGGGCTCGAAGGGCTCATCCGGCACGTGCCTGGTCGACTCCAGCGTCGACGCCACGAGGTCCTCCATCCGCTCGCCGGCGTTCGCGATCACCTCGAGCTGCGCCGTGACGCGGGAAGGGAGGTCGTCCCGCTCCAGCAGCAGGTCGACGTGGCCGATGATGGCCGTGAGCGGATTGCGCAGCTCATGCGACACGATCGCGGCGAGCGTACGACGCTCCTCGGCGGAGTCCAGCACCGCGGTGACGTCGTCGATCACGACCAGGGCGATGTGCTCCCCCTCGCTCGCCATCGTCTGCGTGCTCACCTGCAGCGCTCTCCATTGTCCGTCGCTGTCGAACAGCCAGACGCGCTCGTCGTCCAGCGTCTCCCCGCCCACGGCTCTCGACAGCGTCGTGCGGTCGGGCGGCACCGCGGAGCCTCGCCGCCGGTCGTACTCGACTGCCGCCGACGGCAGCGCCGCACCGAAGCGATCGCGACCGTACAGCGCGCGATAGGCATCGTTCATCTGCAGGATCCGGCCGTCGCCGTCGACGACGACGAGAGCGACTCCCAGAGCGTCGATGATCTGCGTCACCCGCTGCTGGTTCGTCTGGGCGCGCTCAGCGGCCCGGTTCACCTGATCGGACCGGCGTTCGAGGAGTCTCCTCGCCGCGCGCGAGCGCTGGGCGCCGATGCGCACCGTCACCCCGAGGAAGCTCAGGGTGATGATCACGGTCAGAACACGCAGCAGCACATCGGCCGGCTCCCCGCTCCGCTCCGCGAAGAGCACCAGGCAACCGCTGATGAATACGACGCCGCCGAGCACCCACGGCAGGGCGAAATACGTCGCCAGCCACGTGACCGGGAACACCCAGAGCAGGCCGAGCCGGAGATCGGGGGCAGTGGTGGTGAGGCCGACCGAGAGCGCGTCGAGGAGCGGAACCACGACGACGGCGTTCCGCGGGAGCCGGCCCAGGGCACGGCGAGCGTCAGCAATGTCGTGAGCACCACCACGGCGAGCCCCGTGACGAAGAGCGGAATCGCGAGCGTCTGCGGCTTGAAGGCTGCGACCATCACGACGATCGCCACGATGCTGCCCGTGAACACCAGCTGCCATCGCCAGATCGACACCGTGCGGATCATCGATGCCGCCCTCCGGTGGATCCTCAGCTTTGTCGCAAGATTACTCAAAGATCGGGTCTCTCCGCTCTTCAGGAGTGTTCGGCCCCCTAACATTCTGAGTGGGGGCCGACTCTGCGACTGGGGATTCGCAGGCGCTGGGGCCGCGCGAGTGGGGATTCGCAGGCGCTGAGGCCGCGGCTGGGGAGCCGCGGCCTCGACAGCAGCACGTCAGAGAGACGGGTCCTCCGGGGTGAGCCGGTAGCCCACTCCGCGCACGGTCTCGATGTATCGGGGGTCCGCGGCACTGTCGCCGAGTTTGCGGCGGAGGTTCGCGATATGGGTCTCTATCGCCCGCTTGTCCGGTTCGCTGACATGCCCGAGTTCTCCGGGCGCGACACCGCGAAGCCCCAGCGCCAGCTCCGTCTTGCTGCACACCCGCCGCTTCGATGCCAGGAGGGTCGAGAGCAGCTCGAACTCCGTCGGCGTCAGGTCGACCCTGCGCTGCGCGACCAGCACCACCCGTGTGTCGAGGTCCAGACTGAGATCGAAATGCACTCGTCCGCGCCACGTCGACACCGTCGCCGCCGACGAGGCGTCGGCCGCTCGCGCGGTCTGTGGCGCCCCGGGCTCTTCCAGACGCGGACGCCGCAGCAGCGCCTCGATCCGCGCGCGCAGCTCGCGTGGCCGGAAGGGCTTGACGAGGTACTCGTCCGCACCCGATGTCAGCCCGAGGACGACATCGGACTCCTCGGCGAGGGCGGAGAGCATGATGATGAACGTCGAGCTGATCCGGCGGATCCGCCGAGCCACCTCGAAGCCGTCGATGCCGGGGAGGTTGATGTCGAGTGTGGTGATCACGGGACCGTGCGCCTCGATCGCGGCGAGGCCTTCTTCGCCGGATCCGGCGAGGAAGGTCCGGAAGCCGGCCGCCGTGAACACCTCGTCGAGGAGCGATCGCACACCCGCGTCGTCCTCGATGATCACGGCGACGAGCGATCCGGCAGTCCGTTCGCTCACGACGCGGTCTCGCGGGTGATCGTCACGATTCGCGGGGCATCGGCGTCGAGCTCCGACGCGTCGACGTCCTCGCCGCCGATCGGACGCTCGATCTCGATGTCCCACCACGTGTCCGCGAGCTCTTCGGCCAGGCCGCGACCCCACTCGACGACGACTGCCGACCGCGCGAGATCCAGGTCGAGGTCGTCGAGCTCATCGCCGGAGCCGAGCCGATACGCGTCGACGTGCACGAGCGGTGCTCGTCCCACCAGCGACGGATGGGTGCGGGCGATCACGAAGGTCGGACTCTGCACGGGGCCGCGCACTCCGAGCCCTTCGGCGAGCCCTCGGGTGAACGTCGTCTTCCCCGCGCCGAGTGGGCCGGTGAGGATGAGCAGGTCGCCGGCCGCGAGCTGCTCCCCGATGCGGAGACCGAGCTGCTCCATCGCGTCGGAGGTCTCGATCTCTCGGCGCCCGAGGAAGGCGGGATCGATGCTCATGATGCCCGCCGCGGCACTCGAGGACCGATGCGGGTGACGATCTCGTAGTTGATCGTGCCCGCGGCATCCGCCCACTCCGCAGCCGAGGGGACGCCGAGCGTGGGATCGCCGAAGAGCACGACCTCGTCGCCGATCGAGACCGGCGTGTCGCCGACGTCGACCACGAACTGATCCATCGCGACCCGGCCCACGTTCAGGAAGCGGCGGCCCGCGATGGACACGGGAAGCTTTCCGGAGGCGCTGCGCGGCACACCGTCGGCGTATCCGAGCGGAACGAGCACCAGGGTGGTGTCACGGTCCGTGCGGTGGTCGTAGCCGTAAGACACGCCCGTCCCGGCCGGCACGCGACGCACGGCGGCGATCGCCCCACGCAGCGTCATCGCCGGGCGCAGGCCCAGCTCGGCGGAGGAGCGGTCGTCGAACGGCGACAGTCCGTAGAGTCCGATGCCGACGCGCACCGCATCGAGCCGCATCTCCGTCCGGTCGATCGCGGCGGCCGTGGCCGCGATATGACGGATCTCGGGCCGGATGCCGAAGGATGCCGCGGCGGCGACCCCCTCCTCGAACTTCGCGTGTGCGGCGCGATCGTCGTCGACCGAGGTGTTCGAGAGGTGGCTGAAGAGCCCGACGACGCGGAGTCGCCCGATGCGCTCGAGCCGCGCGGCTTCGGCGAGCACGCGCCCCCAGTCGGCCGGGGCGATGCCGTTCCGCGACAGCCCGGTCTCGAACTTCAGATGCACGCCCACCGGACGGTCGACCGAGGCCGCACCCGCGGCAGCCTCGAGCTGGTCGAACGACGAGATGCCGACCTCGATCTGCTGCGCAGCCGCCTGCTCGAAGCGCTCGCCCGGCGCATGCAACCAGGCCATGATCGGCGCGTGCACTCCCTGCCTGCGCAGCTCCAGTGCCTCGGGGATCTCGGCCACGCCGATCCGGGTCGCACCGGCGGAGAGTGCCGCCACCGCGGTCGCGGCGGCGCCATGGCCGTAGGCGTTCGCCTTCAGGACGGCGATGACCTCGACCCCGGTGAGACGACGGAAGTGCCGCACGTTGTCGGCGATCGCGTCGAGATCGATGACCGCTTCGCGGAAGGGGACGGTCACAGAGGCGCTCCTTCGGCGACGACGAACGCGGCGGCGAGACCCGCATCGTGGGTGAGGGTGAGGTGCAGAGTGAGGATGCCGCGCGCCTCGACGACCGCGGCGGTGGAACCGGACAGCACGAAATGCGGACGGCCGGAGGCCTCCGACGCGACCTCGATCTCGATCCAGTGCACGTCGTCCGAGCCGCCGAGCGCCTTGATCAGGGCCTCTTTCGCCGCGTACCTCGCCGCGAGCGACGGGAGCCGGAGCGTGCGTTCGGCGGGCGCGAAGAGTCTCTCGAGGAGGCGAGGGGTCTTCGAGATCGTCCGCTCGAACCGCGGGATGTCCACGAGGTCGATGCCGGTCCCGATGATCATCCGCTCAGCCTACCGAGACTGCTCGCTCTCTGAGCGGTTCGTGTGCGCTGAACGAGCGTTTGGGACCGTCGGCACAGAACACACCTGCAGGCTGAATCGGCCCGATCCGACCTGCATCCGTGATGTGAACCTGCAGATGGTCGTAGCTGTTCTCTGCACATCGATCACGCGGGAGAAATCCATCCACAATGGCTGTTCACGAGCCCGAAGATGCGTCGGACTATCGGATGCTCACGACATGATGGATGCTGCCTATCTCCTGGCCCGCTTCGACGGCATCGCCCGCGGGAGCACCCTCCAGAGCTACGGATGCTCGCGAACGAGCCTCGCGGCAGCGACGAGTGCCGGCACGATCCTGCGAATTCGACAGGGAGTGTTCGCGCTGCCGACCGTGGATGCCGCAGTCGTGACGGCCGCAGCGCACGGCGGCGCACTCACCTGCGCGGCTGCGCTGCGCGCCCATGGCGTCTGGATGTTGCCGACGCCGGATGACCAGGTTCACGTCTGGATGGGCCGAAGCGGCCGCCATCACTCGCACGAGGGATGCTCGTGCACCGCCCACTACTCGCCCGGATCCGCGACGCTCGGGCTCGCGCCTGTCGTCGCCTGCCTGATCCACGCCTACCGATGCCTCGATGAAGAGGAATTCTTCGCCGCGTACGAGTCGGCCTGGAACAAGCGGCTCATCGGCGCCCACGACCGGGCCAGGATCCGCCGGGAGCTGCCTCGAGCGGCAGGCTGGCTGCTCGATCTGGCGCGGCCGGATGCCGAGAGCGGGCTCGAATCCCTTCTGAGGCTGCGGATGCATCTGCTCGGCATCCGGCTCGACTGTCAGGTGAGCATCGTCGGCGTCGGCCGGGTCGACTTCGTCCTGGGCGGACGGATCATCCTCGAGGCCGACGGCAAGGAGAACCATACGCACGCGAAGCGGCATGCGGACCTCATGAGAGACGCCGCGGCATCCGCTCTCGGATACGAGACGCTGCGCTTCGACTACGCCATGGTCGTCCATGACTGGCCGACCGTGGTCGCGGCGATCCTGCCCGCTCTCGGGCGAGCACGCTCGTGAAGACTCCGACCGCATCGGCGGGAGGTTCAGAACACATCTGCAGGTCGAGACACGCGAATCCGACCTGCAAGTGTGGCCTCAACCTGCAGAATGCGGTCGGGCGACTTCGGCGCCGTCGACTTACTCGACCGTGACCGACTTCGCGAGGTTGCGCGGCTGGTCGACGTCGAGCCCCTTGGCCGTCGCGAGGGCCATGGCGAAGATCTGCAGCGGCACGACCGCGAGCAGCGGCTCGAACATCGCGCCGGCGAGCGGGATGTGGATGACCTCGTCGGCGAACGGCAGCACAGCCGCGTCGCCCTCTTCCGCGATCACGATGACCCGAGCCCCGCGGGCGCGGATCTCCTGGATGTTCGAGACGACCTTCGAGTGCACGAGAGCCGAGTGACGCGGCGACGGCACCAGCACGAACACGGGCTGCCCCGGCTCGATGAGAGCGATCGGGCCGTGCTTGAGCTCGCCGGCGGCGAAGCCCTCGGCGTGGATGTAGGAGATCTCCTTGAGCTTGAGCGCACCCTCGAGCGCGATCGGGTAGCCGACGTGGCGACCGAGGAAGAGCACCGAGCGGGTGTCGGCCATCCAGCCGGCGAGCTGGGTGACGTGCTCCTGCTCGCGCTCGAGCACGCGGGCGATCTTCTCCGGCAGGGCGGCGAGCTCTGCGACATCGGCGGAGGCATCGGCGACTGTGCCGCGCACGCGGCCCATGTGCAGACCGAGCAGCAGCAGCGCGGTGATCTGCGCAGAGAACGCCTTGGTGGAGGCGACGGCGACCTCGGGGCCCGCGTGGGTGTAGACGACGGCATCCGACTCGCGCGGGATGGTCGCGCCCTGCGTGTTGCAGATCGACAGCGTGCGCGCGCCGCGCTCACGGGCGTACTTCACGGCCATGAGGGTGTCCATCGTCTCGCCCGACTGGCTGATCGAGACGACGAGGGTGTCGGCGCCGATCACCGGGTCGCGGTAGCGGAATTCGTGGGCGAGCTCGACGTCGACCGCGACGCGCGACCACTGCTCGATCGCGTACTTGCCGACGAGGGCAGCATACGACGCGGTGCCGCAGGCCGTGATGATCACGCGGTTGATGCCGATGAACAGCTCATCGAGACCATCGAGCTCGGGGATGACGACCTGGCCGTCCTGGATACGACCGCGGATCGTGTTGGCGACGGCCTCGGGCTGCTCCGCGACCTCCTTGGCCATGAAGCTCGACCATCCGCCCTTCTCGGCAGCGGCAGCATCCCACGACACGTCGAACGGCTCGGCCTGCACGGGTGCACCGAAGAAGTCGGTGACGGTGACGGCATCCGGGGTGATGGAGACGATCTGGTCCTGCCCGATCGCCAGCGCCTTGCGCGTGTGCTCGATGAACGCGGCGACGTCGGAGCCGAGGAAGTTCTCGCCCTCGCCCAGGCCGATCACCAGCGGGGAGTTGCGGCGAGCGCCGACGACGAGCCCCGGGTGGTCCTGGTGCATCGCGAGCAGGGTGAACGCGCCTTCGAGACGGTTCACGACGCTGCGGAACGCGAGCTGCAGGTCGCCGCCGTTGCCGGCGTACTCGCGACCGAGGAGAGCCGCGGCGACCTCGGTGTCGGTCTCGCTGCGGAACGCGACGCCATCGGCGAGCAGTTCGTCGCGCAGGGCGGAGAAGTTCTCGATGATGCCGTTGTGGATGACGGCGAGCTTGTCGCCGTCGGCGAGGTGCGGGTGGGCGTTCACGTCGGTCGGCCCGCCATGGGTCGCCCAGCGCGTGTGACCGATACCGGTCGACCCGTCGGGGAGCGGCGCGTCCTTGAGCGAGTCGCGCAGCATGGCGAGCTTGCCTGCCTTCTTGCGCATGCCCAGCGAGCCTTCGCCGTCGATGACGGCGACGCCCGCGGAGTCATATCCGCGGTACTCGAGGCGGGCAAGGCCGGCGAGAAGGATGTCCTGGCTGGGGCGCGGGCCCACGTATCCGACGATTCCACACATGGTTCAAAGATAAGCCGGGATTTTTGCGAGTCGTCCGAACAATAGGTACCGATCGCTCCCGTGCGAGCAGAGGGGCGGATGCCGGGAGCAGAGAAGCGGATGCCGGGGCAGTCAGAGCTTGCGGAGCAGGACGCTCTCGACGGTGTGGTCGGTGCCCTTGTTGAGGACCAGGCGTGCGCGGTGCTTGGTCGGCATCACGTTCTCGACGAGGTTCGGCATGTTGATCTCGTTCCAGTAGCCGAGGGCCGTGGTGATCGCCTCCTCGTCGGTGAGGTGCGCGAAGACGTTGAAGTACGACGAGGGATTGCTGAACGCGCCCTGCCGGAGCGCGAGGAACCGGTCGACGTACCACTTCTCGATGTGCGCGGTGTCGGCGTCGACGAAGATCGAGAAGTCGAACAGGTCGCTCACCGCGACGTCGTTCGGTGCGGGCGGCGGCTGCAGCACGTTGAGCCCCTCGACGATGACGACGTCCGGGCGCCGCACCACGACATGGGCGTCGGGCACGATGTCGTAGCGCATGTGGGAGTAGAAGGGTGCGCGCACCTCGGACGCGCCGCTCTTGACCTCGGTGAGGAACTCGAGGAGAGCGCGGCGGTCGTACGACTCCGGGAACCCCTTGCGCTCCATCAGTCCGCGGCGCTCGAGCTCGGCATTGGGATAGAGGAAGCCGTCGGTGGTGACCAGCTCCACGCGCGGAGTGCCCGGCCAGCGGCTCATCAGCTCACGCAGGAGTCGCGCGATCGTGGACTTGCCGACTGCCACGGAGCCGGCGACGCCGACGACGAACGGGGTGGTGGTGTCATCTTCCTGGAGGAACGACGAGGTCGCCGCGCCCAGCCGCTTGGTCGAGGTCGCATAGAGACTGAGCAGCCGGCTCAGCGGGAGGTAGACCTCGCGCACCTCGGTCATGCTCAGCCGGTCGCCGATGCCACGGACCTCGACGACCTCGGTCTCGCTCAGCGGCTGATCCATCCCCGCGGCGAGGCGCGCCCACTCCGCACGCCCGATCTCGCGGTACGGAGACAGCGGCGGCGTGGGGTCGACGATGGTCACGTCTCCATCGTATCGGGGCGCGAGTAGTCTCTTCCCGTGCGCCTGGGAGTCCTAGACATCGGTTCGAACACCGTCCATATGCTGGCAGCCGACGTCCGCCCCGGCGGACGTCCGCTCGCCAAGACGAGCGACCGGACGGTGCTGCGCCTCATGCGCTATCTCACTCCCGACGGCTCGATCTCCGAGGAGGGAGTGGTCGCGCTCGAGACGGCCGTCGCTCAGGCTCGGGATGTCGCGGCCGCCGAGCGCGTCGACGAACTCCTCGCCACCGCCACGAGCGCGGTGCGCGACGCCCGCAACGGCGCGGACGTGATCGACCGCATCGAAACCGCGCTGGGTCAGCCGCTGCAGGTGCTCGACGGCGAGACCGAGGCAGAGCTGACCTTTCTCGCCGTGCGGCGCTGGTTCGGCTGGTCGGCCGGCCAGCTGCTCCTGCTCGACATCGGCGGCGGCTCACTGGAGATCGCTGCCGGAGCGGAGGAATTGCCGGATGCCGCGGCATCCGTCCCCCTCGGTGCAGGCCGCATGACCGTGCAGTTCCTCCCGAATGATCCGCCGGGCGAGGACGACGTGGAGCGGCTGCGCGCGCACGCCAAGAAGACTCTGGCCGGGGTGCTGCCGAGATTCATCGGACTTCCGCGACCCGACCACGTGGTCGGGTCATCGAAGGCGATCCGCTCATTGGCGCGCCTGGTCGGGTACCCGGCGCCCGGCTGGTCGGGAACCGATCGGATGCTGCTGCCCCGCGCCTCGCTCGGGTCGTGGATCCCGCGGCTCGCTCGCCTGCCGGCATCCGCTCGCCAGGAGCTGCCCGGCATCACGCCCGACCGCACGTTCCAGATCGTGGCGGCCGCCGTCTCGTTGCACGCAGCCATGACCGCACTCGACATCGACGAGCTCGAGGTCTCGCCGTGGGCACTTCGGGAGGGCGTGCTGCTGCGCTACATCGAGCAGTTGAACTGGAGTGGCGCCCGAAGCTGAGAGTCGCCGTCGGCCGGGCTGGCTAGCATGACGGAATGCCCGCTGCTCCCGCTACCTCCCGCGCGCGCCTCGGGCCTGTGGGGGCACGGGTTCTGCTCGTCGGATACCTCCTGTTCGTCGGGTTCACCGTGTGGCTCCCCGCAACCGTCTCGGCGAAGGTGACCGGTCTCGTCGGCATCCTCGCCCGGTGGGTCGCCGAAGCGGGCATCGCCTCCTACCACTCGAGCGCGGTGGTGCTGGAGTACCTGGCCAACGTCGCCCTCTTCGTGCCGATCGGGGTGCTTCTCCTGTTCGCGTGGCCGCGTCTGCGGCTGTGGCAGGTGGTGCTGATCGGGGCGCTCCTGAGCGGAATGATCGAGACGGTCCAGGGACTCATGCCGTCCCGGTATCCGACGATCTCGGACGTCATGGCCAACACCCTCGGCGCGCTCGTCGGCGGCGCGATCGTCGCGGCGTTCCTGACCTGGTGGCGGCCTGCCGATGGCCGCCGCGCCGTAGGCTGGTGGCGTGAACTCCCCCCGCGATGACGGACCTCCCCCGGGCATGAGCCGTCGGGCATGGCGCAAGATGCAGCAGCACGACGTCGCGCCGGAAGCGCCGGCCGCTGCGCCGGAAGCTCCAGCTACACCGCACCTCGCCGCACCGCCTGCCGAGGGAAAGATCAGTCTCCCCGATTTCTTCAACGGGCCCAGCTCCGCCGCCGCGCCGCAGGCTTCGCTCACGATCCTCACGGTCTGCACGGGAAACATCTGCCGCTCCCCCCTCGCCGAGGTGCTCCTGCGCGGGCGGCTGGAATCGCTCGGCGTCCGTGTGCACAGCGCGGGCACGCACGCTCTCGTCGGTCACGGCATGCCGGAGCCCGCGCTCGAACTCGCCGCGCAGTCCGGGGCTGACCCGGCGGTGGCCGCCGCTCATCACGCCCGCTACCTCGTGGAGCCATTGCTCCACGACGCCGATCTGGTCCTGGCCATGGCGCGCGAGCATCGTTCCCACGTCGTCAAGATGATGCCGAGCCGGTTGCGGCGCACCTTCACCGTGCGGGAGTTCGCGCGACTCGCGTCGACGTTGACCACCGATGCCGCGCGCGCGGCGGCCGACGGCGCCGGTGAGTCGTCGCAGGACCGGTTCGCCGCCGTGCTGCGCGCCGTCGCCGAGCAGCGCGGGCTCACCCCTGCCACGGCCGACGAAGACGACGTGGTCGATCCCTATCGCCGCTCGCGCGAGACGTACGCACGTTCCGCCGGCCAGCTGGTTCCGGCGCTCGACGAGGTGGAACGGATCGTCCGCGCAGCCCTGGCCTGAGCCGCGTCTACCCACGGCTCGCGAGCGTTCGCCGTATGCTCATTGTCGTATCTGCATCCCGAGTTCCCCACGGGATGCATGAGGGGATAAAGAGTTGGAACTCAGAGACTACGTGCGCATCCTGCGCGCGCATTGGATCGTGATCATCGTCGCCACGATCATCGGCGCTGCGGCGGCCTTCGGCTGGAGCGCCCTGCAGCCCCGGGTGTATGCGGCCGACACCACCGGCATCGTCAGCGCGGTCGGCGGTGACGGGACGAGCGGCAGCGCCCTGGTCGGCAACCAGCTCGCCCAGAGCCGGGTGAAGTCGTACCTCAACCTCGGATCGTGGCGCGCCGTGGCAGAACATGCCATCGAAGAGCTCGGCATCGACACTTCCCCCGATGTGCTCGTGAACCGGGTCACCGTG
This sequence comes from Microbacterium sp. PMB16, assembly GCF_051294855.1. GTDB lineage: Bacteria > Actinomycetota > Actinomycetes > Actinomycetales > Microbacteriaceae > Microbacterium. The sequence continues at coordinate 2,382,199 of NZ_CP145908.1, read as the reverse complement.
ACGAACCCGATCGACACCACCGCACTGAAGGTGACGGCGACGGGGTCGACGCCCGAGGCGGCGCAAGACCTCGCTCAGGCCTGGCTCGACGGCATGGCGATCGAGATCGAGAAGCTCGAAGGCGGAACCGCCGAGACCCCGGCGGCGATCTCGCTCATCGTGGGCGACTCTGCCCGCCTCCCCTCCGATCCGTCGTCGCCCAACACGCGACTCAACGTCATCATCGGCGCGCTCGCCGGTCTCGCACTCGGGCTCGTCTATTCCTTCGTGCGGCACACGGTCGATCGCCGGGTGCGACACCCTCGTGACATCGAGAGGGAAACGGGCGTCTCCGTGATCGGCACGCTGCCGCTCGAGAAGACGATGGCCGGCGAACGGCAGGTGATCGACTTCTCGCTGGAGTCGCAGCACGGCGTCTCGCACCACACGATCGAGTCGATGCGCGAGTTGCGCACGAACCTGCAGTTCATCGACGTGGACAACCCGCCGCGCGTGATCGTCGTGACGAGTTCCGTTCCCGGCGACGGGAAGTCCACCGTCTCGGTGAACCTCGCCTCGAGCCTTGCCGCGGCCGGTCAGTGGGCGATTCTCATCGACTGCGACCTTCGACGTCCGGTCATCGCCGATATCTTCGGCATGTCGCACGATGTGGGGCTCACCGACGTCCTCGCCGGTCGCGCCGACCTGCAGGACGTCGCGCATCGACCGTCGCGCGACGTGCCCCTGGCCGTCGTCGGCGCCGGCCGGATTCCCCCGAACCCGAGCGAGCTGCTCGGTTCACAGCGCATGCGGGACTTCCTGGCGGAGATCAGCAAGTCCGCGATCGTGATCCTCGACTCGCCCCCGGTGTTGCCGGTGACGGATGCCGCCGTTCTCGCCGCCGGAGCCGACGGCGTGCTGATCGTCGTCTCCTCGGGCAAGACCACCTTCGACATGCTGCAGCGGGCGATCGACAACATCACCAGGACGACCGGTCGTGTGCTCGGTGTCGTCCTCAACCGGGTGCCGCGCAAGGGGGCCGAATCCGCCTACTACGGGCGCGAGTACTACGGCGCCTACGACCGATACGCGAAGAACGACGACGAAGATGACGCCGATGATGACACGCCGGGCGTGCGTCGGCGCGGTGCCGCTCAGGTCTGAGGGGCAGCGGTGAGCAGGAGTCCGTCGGCGACGAGCTCCTGCACGGCGGCGTCCACAAGCGTTCGGGCGTCGGCGCCCTCCGGCGCGCCGTGCGCGGCGACGACCGCTTCGACGAGACCATCGAGCGACCGGCCGTCTGCGGCCGCCCAGAGCGCCGGACCGATCCCGTCGAGCACGTGCACCTGTCCGCCCAACGGTGTGCGCCTCAGCAGGACGGTGCGCCCATCGCGTTCGAGCTCATCGACGACGGCCGCACGCACGACTGCGCCCGCCGACGTCGATGCGACGGCCTGCTCCCGGGGGCGCGCAGCGCGCGGCTCGATGGGGCGTGCCTCGGTCCGGAGCAGAGAGTCGATGAGGTCATCGATGTGCGTCACGTCGCGGTATCTGATCCGGACGGCACCGCCGGTCGCATCCAGGATCGCGGCGATGAGCTGCAGCGGCGCCTCCCCCTCGCTCAGGTAGCTCGTCTGCGGTCCGAGCAGTTCGAGGGCCTCCGACAGGTCGAGCTCGTCGAGTCGAGGCTCTTCGGGGCCGTCGGGCGAGCGCTCGATCACCACGATCTTCGCGACTCGAAGGTCCTCGGCCAGCGGCCGGACTCCGTTGATGCTCGACAACGCGAGCTGATCCTTGTGGGCCGAGTGCTCTCGAATGATCGACAGCGGCTTTCGGTAGGGCACGACACGCCCGGTGACGTCGATGCCGACCGTCTCGTCGCTGACGTACGAGAGACGCTGCGAGAGATGGCGCGCTGCCGTGGTCTTGCCCGTGCCGGAGGGCGCGCTGAGCACCACGACACGCCCGGCCTCGTCGGCGAGTCCGGCCGCGTGCAGCATCCACACCGGGTCGCTCCGGCGGTGGGCGAGCGCAGCGATCGTGACCTCCGTCGAGAGCCATGACAGGGCGGCGTCGTCGTCGAGCCCCTCTCGCACCACGGCGACCGCGTCGGCGTGCCGATCACCCGCGTAGAGGGCGTCCGCCCAGGCGCCGCGTGCACGGCGTTGGAAGAGGACGTCGCGCGCCGAGACGTCGACTTCGATGATGGCGCCGACCGCGCTGACGAGAAAGCGATCTGCCATCATCCCACCCTACAGATCGACCGAAGCCGGCCGACGAACGGAGAAACATCTGACACCAGACGAAATCCATCGCAGGGTCCCACCACAGCGTTCGGCGAGGAGGTAGCCTATCGACCACGCGAAGCCCGAGCGCTGGTCGATCTGAGGGGGTCGACTCGTGCAGTCTGGTTCGGCGCGCGTTCGAAACACACGGAAGGGTGTTGCGTGGATCTCGGAATCGTGAGGGAGATCGGCCCGCAGGAGCTGATCGAACACGGCTTCCGGGCCGTCGGCAGCCGTGTTCCGGTGCGAGCGCGCGAGCGCTCGCCAGGAGCGGTCACCCTGCTCTCGACGCGTGGCACCTCCACGGAGTTCGCCATCGACACCGCCGCCGCTCACCCGGATCACGCGGTCTTCGCGTTCATCGAGGCGGACACCCTGTGGTCGAGGCTCGCGGACGAGCCGTGGCTGCAGATCGACAGCGGTCTGGTGATCGCGGCGCCCGGCATCACGCGGGGGCTGCGCTGCCAGGGCTCGTGGCATGCCGCGATCGCCTTCGTGCCGCGCGCGGCGATGGCGTCGTTCGTGCCTGCCCTGCCCACCGACGCGCAGGTGTTCCCCGAGCGGCGACTGCTCGATCGCGCCATGCAGGACTTCATCGAGGGCCTGCTGGATGCCGACGAGCAGGCGACCGCGATCGAGCGGTACGCGGTGGAGCAGCTCATCCTGGAGATGGGCGGAGCCATCCTCCTCGACCGCGTCGGAGCGGTGTCCGGTCATGGCTCCCCTCGCGCCGTGCTGCGAGATCGGGCGATCGCCGTGATCGCGCAGCAGTGCGGCGATCCGAGCCTCACACCCACGCAGGTCGCCCGGGAGGTGCAGTCGTCTCTTCGGCAGCTGCAGCTGGTCTTCGCGGAAGCCGAGAACAGCGTCGCCGGTGAGATCCGTCGGCAGCGCGCGAGGCTCGCCCGATCCCTGCTGGTCGACAGCCGATACGACGTTCTGAGCATCGAACAGATCGCGCAGCGGGCCGGCTTCCAATCGCCGATGAGCCTGCGCCGAGCCCTCGATGAGGCCTACAGAACCACGCCTCGCGCGCTGCGCGCACAGCGCCGCGCATAGCTCCAGACGCCCGATTTCGCTCAGATCGCGCAGGTTAAGCGCACAATGCGCTGACTTCTTCCAATCGATGTTCTCACCCTCGACCCCGCCCCTAACTTGAGGATCACGAAGGGGCTCCTGGGGGATGCAGACGAACGTGTCGCCTCTTCATCGACACAAGCGGGCAACCGCATCTGCATCTATGAGGGAGGGCACTCACGTGACCGAAGAAAACAACAACAAGGGCTTTTCGCGCCGCACCGTCGTCAAGGGCGCCGCATGGTCCGTCCCTGTCATCGCGGCCGCCGTCGCAACGCCGCTCGCGGCTGCGTCGACTGTCGACGTGGGCGCCTTCAGCGTTGACGGCACCTGTGGCGTCCTCGGCCTGCTGGGCCCTGGATTCCTGATCACCGCAGGACCGACGACCCCGCTTCCCGTGGGCACGACGATCAACATCACCGGTGGCGGCATTGCCAACATCGGCGTCTTCAGCGTCACCGGCGGCACCGCGAACGTCAACGTCCTGTCCCCCACGAGCGCCACGATCGTCCTGACCGCACCGCTCGCCGCCGGCGCGCAGCTCGCGGCCCGTACGACGCTGTCGATCTCGGTCGCGTTCACGCTGAACGCTGCCGCGACCCTGCCGGCCGGTTACACCGGCACCGGTGGCAAGCCCGCAGGCTCGGTCTCGTCGACGCTGATCCTGTGCTCGGCCACCTGATCGGCTGACGAAGGATCTCAGCATCCACAGCACAGAGCGGCCGGACCCTTCGGGGCCCGGCCGCTCTGCTGATCCGAGAGGATGAGTTCATGAGCTCATTCGTCGTGCCCCTGGCACTGTTCTTGGCGGGGGTCTTGGCGGTGAGCGCGATCGGCAAGCTCCGCTCCGCGGATCACGGCCGAGCGGCTTTCGACGCTCTGCAGCTCCCGGTCCGTCACCCGGATGCCGCGGCGATCGCACTGATCATCGCCGAGGCCCTCGTGGCGATCGGCCTCCTCACGACATCGGGCTGGTTGTTCGTCGCCTCCGCGGGGGCCGCAGTGGTCCTGACGACCGGCCTGCTGGTCGTCGTGATCCGTGCGCACCGTCTCGGCGCGACCGACGATTGCGGATGCTTCGGTGAATGGCTCCCCGCCGCGATCGGGCCCCGGCTGATCACACGCAATGTCGTCCTCAGCATCGCTGCGCTCGCAGTCCTGATCCCTGCGCTCGGAGTGCAGGCGCTCGTCGGCGCACCGATGGGCCTTCCTATCGCACTCGCCTCTCTTCCTTCTGCCCTGACCGCCCTCGGCGCCGCGGCTGCCGCTGCGCTCATCGCACTCGCCACGTGGTCCATCTTCCGATCGGCTGGTGCCGGTGAGGATCCGGCGGGGTCGACCCGTCACCGATCCGGCGTGATCCTCGTGCCGGCTGCCGACGGGTTCGTCGACCTCTTCGCACCCACGATGCGAGCGCGCCTGGTCGTGTTCGTCACAGCCGGTTGCCACGCGTGCGAGACAGCCCTTGCGGGCCTCATCGCCGCAGACGACCGTCTGAGCTCGCTGGTGGACGTCTACGTCGTGCAGCGGGTGTTCTCCGGCTCTGCCGATGTCCGCTCGAGTCACGCCCTTCCCCGCAGCGCCGTCTTCGCGCTCGATGTCGGTGGCAGTCTCGTCGCGACCCTGGAGGCCGGTCCCGCCACCCCCGTGGCCGCGCTGATCGGCGCCGACGGGGCACAGGCTGGTCCGCTCGCCCGAGGCGCCGATGAGGTGGTGCTGCTCACCGACAGCATCCTCGCGCTCGCCGACTCCCGCTCCGACTGAGAGCGCGTCAGAGGGCGGCGATGCGCCGCGACTTCTCCGCGGCTCGCCGCAGAGGCTTGGGGCGTCCGGTGATCCAACCCATGACCCACTCGACCGGCCCCGTTCCGACGAACCTCCACCAGAGCCATCCCACGAGGATCATGCCGGGAACGATGACGAGCCACCCGGGATAGAAGTTCTCGGCGGGACGACCGTAGGCGTTGTTCCAGAGCGCGATGAGACCGACGTGCAGCAGGTACAGCGACAGGGCGACCTGGCCGCAGGCGCGAAGGGGCACGAAGATCCCCGCCCAGAAGCGCTCCGCGCGCTCGCGCCGGACAGTCGCCGCCACGACGACGCAGACATAGACGGCGAACACGAGACCGATGTCCTTGAGGGTGTCGAGGTAGTCGCCTGACTGCACGGCGCCCAGTCGCTGTCCGATCGCCCAGGCCAGGTACGCCAGCGGTGCGATCACGGCAAGCGCCCAGAGCAACCGGTCTCTCTTCAGCCCGTGTCGGATGAGCAGCGCGCCGATGAGGAACATCGGGAGGAGATTCACCACACGGTATTGCGGGCCGAGGAACATCCACGTCATGAACTCCTGGACCGGGACCGGGGCTGAGTAGATCCAGACCCAGGTGCGGGCGAGAGCCAGCAAGGGTTGACTGACCACCAGTAGTACGGCTGTGACGGCGATGACGACCGGCGTGCGCGCGAGCAGGATCGGCGCTCCCAGGATGATGAGCAGACCGAGGTACGACAGGATCACCGCGACCCAGGACCCCCAGGTCGCCATCCAGACGCCCAGGACGATGAGGAAGAGGCCGCGGAGCATCTGCTGCAGCAGAGTCGTTCCCACGCGTCCGCCGCGGCGCCAGACGAGTTCGGCCGACATGCCCATCACGAGCGCGAACAGCGGGGAGGCGAGCTCGCTGAAGTTCGCTGTGACGAATTGCGCTGCCCATGGCACATTCGGCACGAAGGATGCCGCGTGGGCGATGAGCATCGCGATGATCGCGAAACCACGCAACGCATCCGGGATGAGAAGCCGCCCCGGCATCGTCTTGCCCCGAAGCCGTCTTTCCGTCGGCTCGGCCGCCATGCCCGCGGAATATTGGTCCATTCCCTGACAGTATTGTGTCGAGCCCGCTGTGCGCGACCTGGAGACCGAGATGACGACTGCAGATGCTGCCGCTCCGCGCCGCCGCCGTCGATTCGGCGGAGTCTGGATCAACGTCGGCGTGGCGCTGGCCCTCACCGCGATCATCGTCGCTTTCGTCGGCCAGCCCTCCTCCGGCTCGATGTCCCCCACGCTGGAACCGGGCGACCGGCTCATCGTGAACCGGCTCGCATTCGTCGGGTCAGACCCCAACCCCGGAGACATCGTCGTCTTCCGGCCCGACGCGCACTGGGGCGAGAAGCCGGCGGCAGGCAACTGGCTGACCGGCGGCCTTCAATGGATCGGCGAGACGACCGGCATCCGCCCCTATGTGCTCGTGAAGCGAGTGATCGCCGGGCCGGGGCAGACCGTGGAGTGCTGTTCTGCTGAAGGGCAGCTGCTGGTCGACGGCGAGCCCCTCGACGAGCCGTACGTGGTGAAGAACCTGCCCTTCGCCAGCGGGGAACTCGACTGCGACTCGACGCCGATGTCCTCCCGCTGCTTCGCGAAGGTGACTGTGCCCGAGGACTCCTACCTGGTGCTCGGCGACAACAGGTCCAACTCCGCCGACTCCGCGTTCCTCTGCCGCGGCGTCGCCGACCCCGACGACGATTGCTGGCGATGGATGCAGCGGGATGCCGTATTCGGGAAGGCAGGACCTATCCTGTGGCCGATCTCGCGCTGGGGTGGGCCGTAGGAGCTCCGGGCCCGTCAGCGCTTGACGAGCAAGATCGCCGCGGCGGCCAGACGACGCACGCGTGAACCGGCGCGGCCCAGCAGCGAAGTGTTCGGCGCCTCGCCGGCGGCTCTGAGGACCTCGGCGCTCGGCCAGACCAGGCGCCAGAGCACAGCAGGTTGCTGGCGCGCCGGCACAGTGAGCAATGCTCGCAGGTGCCGTCGGGGAGCCGAAGCGGTGAGCCGCCAGGCCCAGTCTGCAGGTGGACGTGCTCCTGGATAAGCGAGCCCGGCCTCTGGGAATGCCCTCTGCAGCGGAGTCTCGAGCGCATACACGGCGTTCACCCGTTCGGCGAAGTCCACCGTCTCCTCACCTGCAGCGCGCAGCGCCATGGCGGCCGCATCGATGCTCGCCTCGCCCGCCGGAGCGCCGATGAAAGGGCGCACGCTGTGCAAGGCGGCGATCACACCGTGCAGCGCCTTCCGAGGGGTCGCGCAGACCGTTGCGGCGAACACTCGTGGCTCCGAAGCATCGAGCGCTATCGCGAAGGCCGAAGCCGGGTCGATGTCCATTCCCGGATAACGGACGTGCACGTCGATGGCACAGCCCCATTCGCTGGCCTCCAGCGTGAGGGAATGCGTGACACCGGTACCCGTGAACGGGGAGAGCAGGGGCGTCCACCCCCAATCGCGCATGGCTGCAGCGAGCCGTAGGTCGTCACCGGGTCGCACCCAGCAGTCGACGTCGCCCGAGTGTTCGCGCTCTCTCAGTCCTTGGGCGTGCAGCGTGGGGCCCTTGATGAAGACCACGTCGATGCCCTCCGACTCCGCAACACGTGCGATGAGCGCGTACACCAGCTCGTGGAATGCGGAGACGAGCCAGGGCCTGTCCAGCATCGTCACGCGTGCGCGGTGTCCGGAGTCCCGCGACGCGATGCCCATGTCCTCGAGGGCCGCCAGTATTTCACCGGCGTCGTCTGCCGCATCGATCCGGTCGGTGTTGTCCTCGAGCAGCGCCCGCCAGATCTCCGCACCGCGCCCCATCAGGAAGACCGGAGTTCCGGGAGCGACAGGTACGACGACGAGTTCGAAGCCCTGCTCCTCCAGTTCAGTCCCCCGAAGATCCAGCGCCCCGAATGCGACTGCGGTCCAACTCGGCACCCGCCAATTCTGTCAGGTCGCCGGGCGTCCGCCGACCGACCGGCCGTCAGCCGCGAAACTGCTACTCACACCCCGGAGCGTCGATCGTCACCGGGGTGTCTCGCACCATCGGGGAGTTGCGCACAGACAGCGGGCCATACGCGTCGGCATCGACACCCGGTGCACCGCTCATGGACACCACAAGGGTGGACGTGCTGGTCGGCGGCGTCACCACAGCGAGGCGGACCACGTCGCGCCCGAGGTGGGTCGTGTGCGTGGTCGCCGCGTACTCCTTGCCGTTGAGCGTCCAGCTCTCGATCTTCGCCCCGACGGGCGCGTACACCACGAAGTCCGTCGCGATGTCCCCCGGCGTGTAGTACGGGCCCGTGATGTAGCCGGGGAGCGCCCGCGCGTCGTCACGGGTGATCGTGTTCTCGAATGCGACGGTCGTCGTCCAGGACGGCTCAGCCGACGCCGTGCACTGGTCGGAGGCGACACTCACGGCGGCGTCGACGTAGTAGTCCATCTTCGCGCCGGTGGTGTCGTTGAAAAAGACACCGACCGTCGTCTCGTTGGTGTTCTCGACGGGAAGAATGCCTGAGGCAGGCGATGCGCCGAGCAGCGCCTGCTCCTCGGGATCCGCCGTCCACACCTTTATGCGTCCCTCGTCGGCCGAGCGGGTGATGGCGTTGACGAAGGCCACGGGGTCCGCCGCGCCCTGGGTCATGGCCGCGAAGATCGACGCCGAGGCTCCCGCGAAGAAGAGATTGGACTCGACGCCGGTCGGGTACGCGAAGTACGCACCGTTCAGGAGCAGCGACACGGCGTTGTCGCTGGTCAGGCTCTCCCCTGTCGGAAGCTGCAGCGGTCCGGTCGCGACCAGCATGTAGCTCAGAGCGACCGGGTCCACCGAGATCACTCCGTCGATCTTCTCGTCCGAGCGCTGCGCCCACCAGGCCTTCGCCAGAGCGGCGCTCGTCGGGAAGTCGGGCGTGGCGGTGAGGTTGGCGATCCAGCGTCCGATCGTGTCCGAGTACACCGCCTCGGTCTCGGGGTCCAGGGGCATCACGGGCTTCGGCAGCGCGATGTCGAACTCCGTCGCCGCAGCCTCGTTCGCGATCGTCAGGGCGCCGTTCTCCACGTGCACCAGGATGAACGACCCCGGGCCGCCCCCGGCCGCGCGCGCCTCCGCGTTGCCCTGGAACATCAACAGGTAGTTGCGGGGACCCTCAGCGCCCAGCGCGTCGGGAAGAACAGAGATGATGCTCTCGGCTGGTTCCAGCACGCCGTCCAGACGCTCGAGAGTCGCCCCAACATCTGCGACACCGGCGTCGACCTGATCGATGAGTGCACCTCGATCGATCGCCTCGATCGACGTCAAAGAGGACCGGATGGATGCCGCCATGTCGGCCACCTGCGCAGAGAGACTCTGCAGCGCCGCGACATCCACGCGCCCCTGTGCGGGCTTCAGCGAGTTGAGATCGAGGGCGCTCGCGGGTGTCAGCACATCTGAGCCCAACGCGGAGGCGACCTGGGTCACGATACGGACGGCGCGGAGATTCTCTGTGACCGGCAGCGGGAGGGAGGAGGCGAACCCCCAGAGTCGCCCGCTGGTCGCCTTCTCGGCCTGCGCCGCGTCCTCCGAGAACGCGCGCGCCGCTGCGGCCGCGGCCTCGGGATCGGAAGCGAGGAGCGCGGCCTGCAGGTCTTCCGCGTGGGGCATGGCCGCTGTGAGGTGCGTGCGTGCCTCCTGCGCCTGCCCGACGATGCGCTGAGCGGCCCAGATACTCACGGCCACACCCGCAACGAGGATGACGGCGACGCTCGCCCACACCCAGGCGCGGACCCGCCCGCGCTTCCGGCGGGCCTGGGCGTCGTCGTCCCGCGAGCGATCCCGCAGTTGCCTGCGGGAGGGGGGCGGAGTCTCGGATTCGGGCATCCTGTCCATGATGACACGGAAACCGGCACAGACCGCGAGAGCGCTGAGAGGCTCCGTCGAGGGCAGGATGATCTCCGGCCCGAAACCGAACCGGAGGTCAGCGGCGGAGCATCCTCCACGCCTCGAAGGCGAGGGCGCCCGCTCCCGAGCTCCGTGAGACGAAAGAGTAGGGGGACTGAACGGCGCCGAACTTGCGGTAGAACTCCTCCACAGGCTCGAGCATCGACCCTTCGAAGTCGAAGATGTCGGTGAACTCGGCCGCTGCCTGGATAGCCCGCCAGTGCACCAGATTGCCGGCACCGCTGCGGCGGAGTTCCGGGTCAGCGCCGGTGACGAGCAGATAGGCCCGGGCCTGGTCCCCCACGATGTACGCCGCCGCGTGCGCGCGGCCCTGGTCGTCCCGCGCGACGAGCGCCCTCCTCTGGCCATGACGGGTCGCCGCGGCATCGATCCGGCGGAGCAGATCCGGAGAGTACGGCAGTGTCTTGCCCTGGCGCTGGAAGGTCTTCTCCGCGAGCCTGAGCACGTCCTCGACGTCATCGCTCTCCGTGACCTCGACGACTCGCTCGGCCTGGCGGACCAGGTTTCTCGTCGTCTTGCTGAACCCGGCGAGCAGCTGAGCCGGGTTGCGCAGGCCGTCGAGGACGTAGCTGTAGCGCGTCGTCTGGGTGAAGCCCTGCCAGTGGAACGGCAGCCAGTTCGTGACCTCGCCGTGGAAGTTCTGCCGGAAAATGTCGTGCGCCGGAAGGCCGGTGATCAGCCGGGTGTACAGATCCTTCTCGCGGGCGAGTCGCTTCGAGTGTCCGCCGGGAGTCGGCTGCATCCACGGACCGAGCGCCTGCGTCAGGGCAGGCTGACCGAGCATCCGGAGTCCGAGCCGCTTCGTCACGACGAAGGGGAGCCGGGCGACCGTGCGACCGCCCTCCTCGATCTCGACGGCGTCCCAGTGCCCGGGGGCGGTCGCTTCCAGCCACCATGGCTGCTGGAAGATGGAGTACGCGGAACTCTCCGGGGCGGGGGTGCGGGCGTCGCTCACGGTCAGCTCAGTGCTCCTCGGTCGTCGGTGCGTGGAGTTCCGCCCACCGGTGCGGGGGAATCCGGAAGGCCGACCGTGGCGAAGGAGGACATCATGGTGTCGTCCACCGTCGGCGCCACCCGCTCCAGGCCGAACGAGCGGCAGTAGTCGCCGGCCTCATAGCCGCCTTCGTCGAGCACGCCCTGGGTGGGGATGTAGCCGATCACCTGATCGGTGCAGCCTACGCACATGACGAACGGCGCCGACTCGCGGCTCCGCAGCCGAGCGGCGTACTCCACGACGACCTCCGCGCTCACGCCGTACACGGCGAGTGATCCGCCCAGCGCGATCCGCCCGAAGGTCACGTCCGCGATCGCCGGCCCTTCGACGAACCGCCCGGCCGGTGCCGTCGTGCGCGCAGCCTCGACAGGCGTCGTCGGGATCGGCGCGGCGGCGCGGACCGTCGAGATCACGGTCTCAGCGAGGCTGGAACACCAGCGGCGGTAGCTCGGCCAGGTCATGTCCTCGAAGAGCCGGCCCGTCAGTAGCTGCCGGAGACGGCGGCGGATGCTGTGCACTTCCGCGCTGGCGTTCGGTCGCACGTCGCCGGAGAAGCCCTGCAGATAGAGGACGGGGAGACCGTCGAACTCAGTATCGGCACGGAGCTCCTGGCGGACGCGACCAGGAAAGTGGCCGCTGACGGCATTGCGGACGGGGCCGCCGACCGGATGGCACGCGTAGTTCCAGACGACGGCGATGGGTCGGTCAGATGTGTCTCTGGCGACCAGGACCGTCAGCCGTTCGTCGGTCGGCCCCTCCGGATTCGGCGCGTTGACGACGTGGTTGATCCGTGGCCGTCTGGCGATGACGAGCTTCTTTCGAAGGCGACGGTTGATACTGTGCCGCGCAACCGCTTCGCCAGCGGCCAGGGAGACGGGCGTCGGGACCGTCTTCAACGCCTCCTCGACCGCGGTTGTCACCTCGCCCACGAGCCAGGCCATGTAGTCCGCATCTGGCCGGCCGAGTAGTGGCTTGGTGTCGTCGGTCATGGGAGCCCGATGGGTGTGGCTCGCCGCGACGATGATCCGGTCCGGCGTGAGCGGAGCAGCGGCCGACTCCACCGCCGCGCGCAGCTCGGTCCCGGGGTAGAGGAGATCGAGGGTCACGACGAGCATCGACGGTTTCGCGGGCTCGGACCACAGCGCGAGGACGTTCACCTCGATGTCAGATTCCACCCCTTCCCAGGGCAGCGACTCGGAGTCCGAAGCGCCCAACGACACGGGTCTGTCCGGGGAGATGCGCCGAGACACCGCAGCCGCCAGAGCGGCGTCGGGAGGGAGAGTTGACATCGTGACGATCCTATCGTCGCGGCGGTGAGCGACCCCGTGCGCCGTAAGCCAGAATGAGAGCATGGTTCTCGGGCGACTTCGGTTGGGTGCGGCGTCGCGAGGGGTGCTGGCGATCACTTCGGGAACCTTGGTCGGGCAGATCATCGTTGCGGTGGCGACGCCCTTTCTCTCGCGCATGTATCCGCCGGAGGCGTTCGGCGCGTTCTCGACCGTGCTCGCCGTGGCCAGTGCGATCGGCCCGGCGACCGCACTCAAGTTCGATTCGGCGATCCTGCTTCCCAAGAAGGAGGCGGACGCACGCAATCTGCTCGGTCTCGCCATCCTCTCGACCACCGTGGTGGCCGTGCTCTCCGGCATCGTCATGGCCTTCCTCGGGCCCGTTCTCCTCCCGGGGATGACCGACGCCATTCCGTTCGCCGCCCTGTGGATCGGTGCCCTGATCCTCACGACCGGCCTGTTCACCAGCCTCGTCCAAGCAGCACTGAGGTCGAAGAGCTACGGACTCGTCGGCTGGCGGTCGGCGATCCAGTCCATCGGGACCACCGTCGCGCAGCTGTCGTTCGGACTCCTCGGGCCGTCGCCCAGCGGGTTGCTCGGAGGAGCGCTCCTGGGACGCCTTCTCGGTTTTGGAGCCCTCGCCCGTTCGCTGCGGCCTCTTCTCGCCGCCCGAGGCGGCGCGTCGATGAGGCAGCTCGCGCACACATACTGGCGCAGCCCGGTGGTTCTCGCGCCGTCGTCTCTGCTCAACGCCCTCGGCAGCCAGCTTCCTCTCATCCTGCTCTCGGCATGGTTCGGGGCGGGAGCCGCCGGCCAGCTCGGAATGGCGCAGCGTCTCGTGTTCCTCCCCGCGGCACTCATCGGAGCCGCGCTGGCACAGGTATTCGGTGCCGAGATTGCCCAGCGACTGCGCGATGGCGCCGGCTCCTCCCGAGCACTGTACCTGCGCGCGACCTGGCGCATCAGCGCCGTCGCCGTGCCCATGTGCACCCTCATCCTCGTCCTGTCGCCCTGGGCTCTGCCCTGGATCCTCGGAGCCGACTGGGAGGCGAGCGGGTATCTCGCGCAGGGCATGGCCATCTCGGCGAGCGTCAGCCTCATCGTGTCCCCTCTGAGCCAGGTCTATACCGTGCATCAGTCGGTCGCTTCGTTGGCGATCGATGCCTCGCGCGTGGCTCTGATCCTGGGGGCCGGGGCGATCGCCCTCGCGCTCGGTCTGGGAGTCGTCGAGACCGTCTGGGTGATATACGGCGCACAGGTCGTCAACTACATCGCGACCTGGCTCTACGGACTGCGGATCGTCTCTCGAAAGGTGTCTCATGCGTCGCGTGATCAAGATCTACCGGAACAAGAGCTACCGCTGGCCTGACGACGTACCCGTGCCGACGGCCACGATCGCGATGCAGGCGATCAGCCAGGACAACGCCGACCTGGTGACCGCGATCCGGGAGGAGTCACTTGCGACGGTGTTCCGCAAGTTCGCCGCGGAAGGTCGACACGGCATCTTCGCGATGCTCGACGGGGTGCCGGCGGGCCATGCCTGGATCACCACTCCCGCGGACACCTCTCAGGTCGTCAACTCGTACGCGCGGCTGGCGGCCGGCGACTGCCTGATCCACTACTGCTTCGTCGATCCGACGCACCGCGGAAAAGGCGTGTACGCCCAGATGCTGCATGCGCTCACGGCGTGGGCGTTCGCGGCCGGTGCGCATCGCGTGCTGGTGGACACGGGCGACGACAACATCGCATCGCAGCGTGGAATCCTGCGTGCGGGATTCGCGGAGGATCAGACAACCGTCGATGTCGTCGTCGCGCGCCGGCTGGTGTGGAGCAGGCATCGCCCGGTCACCGCGACCTGAACCGTCGCGCGCAGCCGCCCCTTAGCCAGGGCACGTCCCTACGCTCTGCGCGTTGTTACCTCGGTGCGGAGCGGGGACCACGTCGCAGGCATTCGCGGGCCTGACCTATGCCTTTCAGCGAAGCGAATGTTGGGTAGGCTCGTGGCCTGTGGAACGCATCGATGAGAAGTGGGGACCGGGTATCCCCCGAGCGCGTACCTCACCGTCGATTCCGGCCCGCGAGTTCTTCCTCATTCCGCTCGCCGTGCTGGTGTTCGCCTTTGCCCTTCATTGGGTATACGCGGAGCTCATCTCGCCACCTTTCGCCTACCTCGGGTACCGGTACCGGGAACCGACCGTCGAGCCTGTAATCCTGTCCCTGGTTCTCGCGACGGCGGCGGCGCTCGCGCTCCCGCGCCGGATGGAACGCGCGTCGTCCGTAGTGCTCTGGATTCTCTACGTCGTGACCGTCGCCCCGGCGATCCTCATGACGACATACACGACATACCGAACCGACGGCGAGGGCCTCATACTCGGCACGGTCATCGCACTCGTCTTCATCGGGATCAGCCTCGGTGTGCGGGGGAAGATCCGCCCGCTGCAGTTTGCCGTCTCTCCGACGTCGATATGGATCGTGTTGATCATGATCTCGCTCGTCACATACACGCTCCTCGCGGTGACGCAGGGCCTCAGCTTCACATTCATCGACCTTCTCGACGTGTACGACGTGCGCGAGGAGTACGCCACGAACCTCGAGGGCGTCGGCATCCTCAGCTACCTCGTCTTCATCCAGGCGAACGTCGTGAATCCGATGATGGTCGCGCGCGGTCTCTTCCTCCGCAACCATCTGTGGACCGCGTGGGGCCTAGTCGGCCAACTGATCCTGTACACGACCACCGGGTTCAAGGCGATGCTGTTCGCGATCCCCGCGTGGTTGCTCATCGCCTTCATCCTGCGCGCCCGAAAGCGCAACGCTGACGGCCTCACGTTGGTGTGGGGTGCGGGTGCGCTGATCATCGGCTCCGCAGTCATCGACCACCTCACGAACTCGATCCTGCTGACTTCACTGTTCTCCCGCCGGTTCCTCGCCACCCCGGGGGTCTTCACTCAGGTCTATGTTCAGTTCTTCTCCGAGAACCCGCAGGTGCATCTCGGGCATTCGGTGCTGCGCGCGTTCGTTGACTACCCGTACGAACGCACCCCGCCCTATGTGATTGGCGAGTGGATGGCCGGGCTGCCGACGATGGCCGCGAACGCGAACATGTTCGCCGACGGCTTCGCCAACTTCGGCTGGCTGGGTCTCGTCGGCGCAGGTGTCGTTCTCCTCATCTACCTGCGGATCCTCGACGGCGTCTCCGACGGACTCCCTATCGGTGTCGTCGGCATCATCATGACCATGCCGACTGTCGCACTGTCGAATACATCCGTACTGACGGCGATGCTCTCCCACGGACTAGTCGCTGCCCTGGTGTTGCTCGCTATCATGCCTCGCGACTTCACGCGCGAGAAGAAGGCGAAGGAGCTGCCGAACTATGCGGCGCGAGGACGACCGCGGCCCCGCTGACACGAGCCTCAATAAGCCGAGGTCACCTGCGGAAGCTGGCGTGATCGAGGGGGACCACTGTGGGCGATATCGATTCCGGGTAGCCCGTACTACACCACTGGAAACGTCACGGTGATGTCGATCGGATTGGGCGGCGTATACGGAGCGAGAGTCATGACCGTGACCTTCGCCACGATCAAGCGGGGGCTTTGGTTCCCAGACGTCGAGCCATACTCCGCGAGGTTGTCCGTAGGTATGGGTCTCAAGGACCCGGACCGGTCGAAATAACATCGCGGTCAGCGCGGCTCGGGTACCGCAACATCTAGTCGAGCGCCGCGGTCATCCGGTCGGGGGGCACTTGGCGCCTCTCTTGCACGCAGTCACGATGCGAACTGGGCGAGCAAAGCGACGACGTCGGGCTGCGGATAGGTGATAAGCACCGCGTCCCGCCTGCCGTAGAAGACGAACTGGCTGCCCGCGGCGACGGCGCTCGCACCCGCCTGGAGCGCGGCAGCGAAATCTTCGACATCGTGTGACCCGCCGAGCGCGATCACGGGCACCCGGACCGCGGAGGCGACAGCACGGATCGCCTCGAGGTCGTATCCCGTTCGCAGGCCCTCCCGATCGGTCGCTGAGACGAGGATCTCGCCCGCACCGGATACGACCGCCCGCCGCGCCACGGCATCGACCGCCTCGGTTTCGGTGCGTGTTCCCGACCGGCTCACGGCCACAAGCTCCCCGGCGGCGCTCCGCCGTACATCTATGCTCGCGACGACACTCTGCGACCCCAGCTCAGCACTCATCGACTCGACCGCGCGCTGGTCGCGGAAGAGCGCCGAGTTGACGATCACCTTCTCGATGCCGAGTCCCACGACCTTTCGGGCTTGCTCCGCCGTGCGCAGCCCGCCGCCGTATGCGACGGGCATGAACGCCTCCGAGGCGATGTCGGCGAGGAGCGGATATGCCGGCTCCGCTGCGATCGGCTGGCCGCGATGTCGATGACGACCAGCTCGTCAACCTGCTTCTCATTGAAGATCTTCACCGCGTTGATCGGATCGCCGAGGTAGCGCGGGCTCTGATACTGGCGGGTCTTGACCAACCAGCCCCCCTCATCGATCTGCAGCACGGGGATCACTCGCGGGCCGATCATGAACGACTCCATTGATCGAGCATCTGCATCCCGAACGCGTGGCTCTTCTCCGGGTGGAACTGCGCACCGGTCACGTTCTCTCGGCTCACCATGGACGTGAACTCACCTCCGTAGTCGCTTCGCGCCAGTTCATCGCGATCATCTGCTACGACTACCCGGTAGCTGTGCACGAAGTAGAACCGGTGATCGGCGGGCAACCCGTGGACGAGCGGCGCCGGCGTGCGTACGTCGAGCTGGTTCCATCCCATGTGCGGTACCCGCCGCCCCCGCGAGTCCTCGAACCGCACGCTGCGCCCGGGGATGAGTCCCAGCCCCTGTGAGACGCCCTCTTCGCTCGAGTCAAGGAGGAGTTGCATCCCGAGGCAGATCCCCAGAACTGGGCGTCCCGTACGCGCGTGGTTCCGGATCGCCTCGTCGAATCCGCCGACGCCGAGCTTCTCGGTGGCTGTATCGAAAGCGCCGACGCCGGGTAGCAGTAGCCGGTCGGCCACCGCGATCCTCTCAGGGTCTGCCGAAAGCTCGGCCTCCTGCCCGATCCGCCGGAACATGTTGACCAGAGAGCCGATGTTCCCCACCCCGTAGTCGACGATCGTGATCATGCTGGTCTCTTCTCGGCTGGAGTGATGCATGCGAGGAGCACGTCGTCGAGACGGGCTGCCAGGGCACGGTAGTCATAGTTCGCGACGACATGGGCGCGAGCGTTCGCAGCCCACCTCTCGCGGTCTTTCGCTGCGGAACGTGATGACATCTCCGCCATCGCCTTCCCCAAGGCCGTCGCGTCGTCGGCGGGGACGACCATGCCGGCATCGGCATCGGCCACGAGATTGTTTCGCGCGTTGCTGGCGATCAGGATCGGCCGAGCGGATGCGGCATAGTCGAACAGTTTGTTCATGCTCACGCCGTAGCGGTACACATCAAGATCCAGGATGTTGATGACCATGGCATCTGCGCGCCCCACGAGCGAGGGCAC
This sequence comes from Microbacterium sp. PMB16, assembly GCF_051294855.1. Taxonomy (GTDB): domain Bacteria; phylum Actinomycetota; class Actinomycetes; order Actinomycetales; family Microbacteriaceae; genus Microbacterium. The sequence goes on along the minus strand of NZ_CP145908.1, from coordinate 2,364,337 downwards.
CTGATCCTTGGGCACCGGCGACTCGAAGGCGACCTGCCCGGCGGACAGTGAAGCGGCGACGCGGCGCTCGATCGCCGCGCGCTCCGCGCCGTCGCCCACGATCACGAGCCGCAGCCGGAGGTCGTCGACAGCGACAGCCAGGAATCCGTCGACGATCGCGCCGACGCCGTTCGCGCGCCCGACCGAGCCGAGGTACATGAAGACGAAGTCGTCATTCGCCTCGCGCGTCGCGCCGGTGAAGTCGGCAGTGTCGGTACCGTTCGAGATCCAGACGACCTTGTCCGCCGGGACACCCTGGGAGACCAGGTATTCCGAGGCGAAGGGCAGCAGAGTGATCACGGCAGCAGCCCGCGCGCACAGTGCGCGTTCGAGGCGCCGCAGCATCCAGGTCACGGGCCCGCGCGGAGGGAGCTTGCCCATGTCGATCAGCGTCTGCGGCCACAGGTCGCGGATCTCGAACACGAAGGGCACGCCAGCGCGCCGAGCCAAGATCGAGGCCGCCCACGCGGCCAGCGGGTGCACAGTGCTGCCGATAACCACGTCGGGGCGAGGAAGACCGCGTACACTCGCGCGCCGGAGCAACGCGGCGGTGAAGGCCGCCATGTTGCGCAGCCTGCTCAGCCCGCCGCGGTATTCGGACGCGGGGAGGAACCGGAATGTCACACCGTCTCTCACGCGGTCGGAGGCTCCCCGCTCGGGGAGTCCACGACGCCGCAGGCCGGACGGATGCTCGGTGCTGGCGGCAAGCAGCACCACGTTCCATCCCCGCTCCACCAGCCCGCGCGACAGCGAGAAGTGCCGGGACCCCGACGCCGTCTCCTGGGGATCCGTGGCGTAGTGATTCACGATCCACACGGTCTTCATGCGGCTCCCAGCACTCGACGGTACTCGCTCAACATGCGGGCGGACTCTTCCGGCCAATGCGGCAGCGCGACCTGCGTGACGGCGGCGCGCCCCTCGGCGATGCTCTCGTCGGCGAGCGTCGCCATCGCCTCGGTGAGCGCGTCGACCGTGGCGCCGATCTTCCAGGCCGTGGCTTCTCCGCCGAGCAGGCGATCGACTTCGACGAGATCGGTGTAGAAGAAGGGGATGCCGGCCATCGAGTACTCGAGCGCCTTGTTCGGCAACGACAGCGCATAGGAGAGGCAGGTCGGCTCGATCAGGCAGAGTCCGACGTCTCCCCCGGCCACCGTGTCCACGACCGCATCCGCGGGCACGGCATCCAGGTGGTGGATGTTGACATGCTCTGCGGCGGCACGACGGACATCGTCCGCAAGCGCACCGCTGCCGATGAAGACGACGTGATCGCCGGACGACTCCCGTGCGGCGAAAGCGCGAAGGATCTCCGAGACGTGACGGTGGGCGACGATATTCCCGACGTGCACGTAGACCCGCGCCTCGGCGGGGATCGCGAACCTGCCGCGCAGATCGACGGGACGCGGGTCCTCCACCCGGGTCGGGGCGTTGCGTACCGAGGTCACCCGCATCCCGGGGTAGGCCCTGCGGTACCAGTCCGCGATCGACTCGTTGACGACGAAGACCGCGTCGCAGCGGCGGATGTAGAACCGCTCGATCAGGCGGAACACCTTGCCCTGGATGCCTCCCGATGTGGAGGTCTCGGTCTCGAGCTCGTGCGTGTCGTAGATCAGGGCTGCCCGATGTCGGCGCGCGAGCGCATGACAGACCGGGAGCACCGCGACGGAATGCGCGTTGACAGCGCGCACGTCGGTCGCACGCCAGGCGCGATACGCGGCGCGCGACCATGCCAGCTGCTCGCGGATGCGACCGAGGATCGAGCGGGGCCGCTCGTCGGCCGGCGCACCGACGCGCTCGATCATGCGCCGGTCGTCCAGAACCTCGCGGTCGGGAAGCCCGTGCGACTTCTGACCGCCGATGACGATCCGCTCGAAGAGTCCGGCGTCCGCGACCGCCCGCGTCTGACGGAAGATGCGGCTCTCGTTGACGATCGGAGCCGGGTAGATGTGGAGGTTCACGCTCTGGCTCATCGTGGATACAGTCCCAGCTTGCGCAGCCGGTTCACCAGCCCGCGCAGGAACTGCACGAACCCGTAGGAGTTCCGATAGTCGCGGTAACTTGCCGCCGGTTCGTCGACGATCGCGTCGAGCTGCTCGGTGGTGAGGGAGAGCTTCTTCCGGAGGAGGATCTCGTCCTCGGTGCGCAGCCGCTCGCTGTAGTCGCTCTCGGCCACGGCGGCGAGGGCTTCCGGCCGCGTGATCTGACCCGAGTTGATCAGGTCGGAGTAGTGCCCGCGGCGCTTGTCGATCCCGAACTTGCGCACGAGGTAGAACCCCTGGACCCACCGCGTGAAGATCGACTCGTAGTGCTTCCCCTCGTAAGGGACCCAGCCGAGCTGCTCGACCAGTTCGCCCATCGCGCGGGACTTGTCGTAGTCCAGGTAGTTGAGGATCGAGACGATCCGCACCCGCCGCACGAAGGTCGTCCAGGCGAGGGTGAAGAATCCGAAGTGCGGATAGGTCCGCAGCGGCACCCGGCCGAACCGTCGGTGCACGTCATTGAGGTAGCGCCAGTCCGAGTGGCCGTAAGACCACGAGGGAACGCTGATGGATTCGGTGGCGAAGTTCATGCCGGAGATGATGAAGCGGATGCCGTGGACGCGCGCGACCCTCCACAGGGTGGCCTGGATCGCGTGATCGCTGGGGATGTCCGCGTCCGGCGTCGACGCGCGCAGGAATGAACGCTGCAGGTCGTAGAACTCGTCGAGGCGCAGCACCTCGGTGTGCAGGTCGATGTCGAGGACGCGGAGGAGACGCTCGATGTTCAGAACGGCGAGCGCGGAGTTCCATCCGTTGTCGACGTGCACGGCGAGGGGCCGCAGTCCGAGTTTCTTCACCTGTAGGGCGACGTACGAGCTGTCCACTCCCCCGCTGACGCCGATGATGCAGTCGTACTCCTTGCCTCGGCCGGCACGTGAGATCGACTCGACGACCTGGGCGAGCTTCGCCGGGCGCTGCTCTACCGGCACGACTCGCGATTCGAGAAGCGCGTCGTAGCGGATGCAGTGGTTGCAGACACCATCGACCAGAACCAGGTCCGGGTCGACCGCGGAATTCATGATGCAGCGCGTGCATTCTCGAACGGTCATCGAGCGGGCACTCCCTTCACTGTCGTCGCCGCCGTGACGTCCTTCGTGACGCACGCCGCCGCCCCCACGATCGCTCCGGCACCGACCGTCAAACCCTGGAGCACGACGGATCCCGCCCCGAGGAGAACGCCGTTCTCGACGACGACGTTCCCGGACACGATCGCGCCGGGGTTGACCGAGACGAAATCGGCCAGGGTCGCGTCGTGGCCGATGATGCTCGCGGGGTTGAGGTGCGCGTGATCGCCGATGGTCACGTTGGTGGAGACCTGCACACCGGAGGTGATGACGACGCCGTCACCGATACGTGTCTGCGATCCGATCACCGCGCGCGGATGGATGAGCGTGGTCGCGCGGAGGCCCGCGTCCGTGAAGCGCCGAGCGACGACCTCGCGCACGGCGGGTGATCCGATGGCCACGACGAAGTGCTCGTCGCCGGCAGCCGTGGGGAGCCACTCCTCGTCCGTGCCGAGGTAGACGATGCCGCGCTCTCCCAGCCGGCCGAGGTCGACGGGCCGCGGACCCGAGTCGACGACACCCAGCAGCTGCAGGGGCTCGCCGGCAGCGATCAGCGCCTCGACGACGTCGAGCGTCTCGCGCCCGAATCCGCCGGCGCCGATGACCACGATCCGCTCAGCCATGCGTCTCTCCGAACTTCGTCATGGTCGCGTGGCCTTCCGCCGAGATGCCCTCGCGCTTGACCACCGAGCCGATGGTCGCGAGCACGATCCGCAGGTCGAGGCCGACGCTGCGCCGATCGACGTAGCGTACGTCCTGCGCGAACTTGTCCTCCCAGGAGATCGCGTTGCGGCCGGTGACCTGCGCAAGTCCGGTGATGCCGGGCCGCACCTCATGACGGCGGGCCTGCTCCGGCGTATAGCGCTCGAGGTACTCGACCAGCAGCGGCCGCGGGCCGACCACGCTCATGTCGCCGCGCAGCACGTTCCACAGACTCGGCAGTTCGTCGAGGCTCGTAGAGCGCAGCCGAACACCGAAGGGCGTGAGCCGATCGGCATCCGCCACCCAACCCCGCGACTCGTCCACCGAGCGCATCGAGCGGAACTTGTACAGCGTGAAGATCCGACCGTCCCGACCAGGGCGCTTCTGCGCGAACACGACGGGGCGTCCGAGCTTCACGGCCACGAGCACGGCCGTCGCGAGGATGACGGGCGAGAGCACGACGAGTGCGATGACGGACGCGACGACGTCGAGTGCTCGTTTGACGAGATCGTAGGGACGGACTCGGATGCTCATCGGCTCAGGAAACCGCGGATGCCGGCGACGACGCGCTCGCGCTGAGCCGGCGTGAGGGCTGATCCGCTGGGCAGGGTCAGTCCCCGCGCGAACAGCGAGTCCGAGGCACCGCTGACCTTGCTGCGCGAGCCGGCGAAGACCGGCTGCGCGTGCATCGGCTTCCACAGCGGGCGGCTCTCGATGTCGTCTGCTGCCAGTGCCGCCGCGAGCTCGGACGGCTCCCATCCGGTCGTCGCCGCGTCGACGACGATCGACGTGAGCCAGACGTTGTCGGCCTCATCGCCCTCGGCGCCGAAGACCTCCACGCCATCGACCTCGGCGAACAGCTGCTTGTACAGCTCGCGCATCTCACGGCGTCGGGCGATCATCGCGTCGAGGCGCACGAGCTGCGCCCGGCCGAGAGCTGCGAGCAGGTTGCTCATCCGGTAGTTGTACCCGATGTCGGTGTGCTCGTAGTGCGCCACGGGCTGCCGCGCCTGAGTGGCGAGATAGCGCACGTGGTGCGCGAAGTCGCCATCGTCCGTGAGCAGCATGCCGCCCCCGGAGGTCGTCATGATCTTGTTGCCATTGAAGGACACGACGGATGCGGCGCCGAAGCTGCCGGCCGCGCGGCCGACGTGCGTGGCGCCCAGCGACTCCGCGGCATCCGACAGCACGGGAACGCCGAACTCCTCGGCGATCGCGAGGACCGTGGTGTAGTCGACGGCCTTGCCGAGCAGATCCACCGGCACGATCGCCGACACGCGCTCGCCTGCCGCGCGGAGCTCTGCGAGGGCCTCGCGCAACAGCCCGGTGTCGATGTTGCCGGTCGCCGGATCCGCATCGATGAAGTACGGCTCGGCACCCGTGTAGACGATCGCATTGGCTGTCGCCGCGAACGTCATGGACGAGGTCAGGACGACGTCTCCCGGCTGCACGCCGAGCGTGAGGAGACCGAGGTGGAGCGCGGCAGTTCCCGAGCTGAGGGCCACGCCGTGCGCGACTCCGACCCGTTCCGCGAGCTCGCGTTCGAAGGCGTCGACGTCAGGACCGAGGGGAGCGATCCAGCCGGAGCGCATCGCCGCGACGACCGCCTGCTCCTCCGCCTCACCGACGTCGGGCGACGACATGTAGATCCGTTCGCTCACGCGTCGGCTGCCTTCTCGAGACGGATCGGTTCGATGACGACGGTGTCGTTGTTCCGCGGTGTCGCGAACATCCGCTCCATCCATCCGGCCTTGTCGAGCCGATCGGGTGTGATGATGTCGGCCTGTGTGTGCGAGACCTTCGGGTGGAACGGCCGCTCGAGGTGCTCGCGCGCGCCGACGAGTTCCTCGTGCAGCTTCTCGCCTTGCCGGAGGCCGGTGAACACGATCTCGATGTTCTTGCCCGACATCGCGATCATGCGCTTGGCGACCTCGAGGATCGAGACCGGCTCACCCATGTCGAGGATGAGGACCTCACCCGCGCGACCGATGCCGCCGGCCTGGACGACGAGCTGGCACGCCTCGGGGATGGTCATGAAGTAGCGCGTCGCGTCGGGGTGCGTGACGGTGATCGGGCGCCCTTCGGCGATGAGCCGCTGGAAGGTCGGCAGCATCGAACCACGGCTTCCGATCACGTTGCCGAACCGCACCGAGAGGTAGCGCATCCCCGTCTCGGACCCCGCCCAGGCCGTCAGCTTCTCGGCGACGCGCTTGGAGTGCCCGAGCACGCTCGTGGGATTGGCCGCCTTGTCGGTCGAGATGTTGACGAAGGTCGAGACGCCGACTCGGCGCGCAGCGTTGATCACGTTCAACGAGCCGATGACGTTCGTCTTCCAGGCCTCGTCGGGATACTGCTCGAGCATCGGGAGGTGCTTCAGGGCCGCCGCGTGGAACACCACGTCGGGTCGCCGCTCGTCGAAGATGCGGTCGAGGAGGTCGATGTCGCGGATGTCGGCGAGCACCACGTCGTTGGTGTCGAGCAGTCCGTGACCGGACGTTCCGAGCTGGGCGTACTGCAGCCCTGTCTCGTCTCGGTCGAGCATGATCAGCTCGCGCGGACCGAACTTGGCGAGCTGTCGGCAGAGCTCTGAGCCGATGGACCCGCCGGCACCGGTCACGAGAACTCGTCGGCCGGTGATGTATCCGGCGATCAGCTCGACGTTGGTGTCGACCGGATGCCGCCCGATGAGGTCTTCGATGCTGATGTCGCGCACGTCGCTGAACGATTCCTCGCCCGACTTGAGCGTGATCATCGGCGGCGTCACGGCGACGCGGAGTCCCGCAGCCTCGGCGCGGTCGCTGATCTTCCGCAACAGCGTGCTGTCGGCACTGCCGATCGCGATGATCGCGAGCTTCGCCCCGGTGCGCTGTGCGGCCGCGGCGAACTCTCGCGTGCTGCCGACGACGGGCACGCCTCTGAGCCGGAGTTTGCGCTTGTCGGGGTCGTCGTCGATCAGACCGACGGCACGAATGGGCGAACTCGGATCGGTGGTGATGTTCGCGAGGAGCTTGTCGGCGATGAATCCCGCGCCGACGATGAGCGCTGCATCCGCATCCTGACCCGGCTTGCGTGCACGGTCGATGAGGAGCCGGGCCATGTACCGCACACCGAACATCAGCAGCAGCACGAAGGGGAAGGCGAGCAGCAGCGTTCCTCGCGGAACGCCGATCACCGGACCGATCGGGATGACCAGGAGCGACAGGGCGAACGCCTCGATCACGACGATGATGCCGACGGCACGGACCTCGTCGAACGAGCCGTAGCTGAATCGCCCCCGATACAGACCCGTCACGTAGCCGGCGACCATCTGGATGCCCCCGGCGACGAGCGCGAGGGTGGTCGTCGCGATCCAGCCGCGCGCGTCCATCACGAACTCGAATCGGAGAGCGATCGCGAGCACCACGCCGAAGCTCCAGGCGAGTCCGTCGATCAGCGCGGCGAGCAGGCGACGACGCCGCTGCTTGACCGACACCTCCGAAAATACCGGAATATCGCCCGTCGACGTATCGACGTACTCCTGTTTGGCACTCAAGACTGGAAGCCCCCTCAGACTTACTCACTCCCCTGGAGATATGTTCTCACAGGATTTGAGCAGGTCCGTGATCTATGGCGTTCCGCTACCCGGCGGGCGGCGTGTCACCACCCGACGTTTCCTCCGTCGACGGGTCGGTCGAATCCTCGGGTGCGGGAGTCGGATCCTGGTCGGGCGGGGATCCCTGCTGCGTGTTGTTCTGTTGCTGACCGCGGTCGATCTCGAAGCGCACCTGGTCTGCCGCCACCGCGACCAGCGCGTCCCGGTAGTCCTCCAGCGCCGCGATTCCCGCCGGTGACCAGAGGTTCGCCGACCCGACGATCGCGGCGGCGTCGGTCAGCGTCACGTGCAGTTCCTCGGCGGCATCGGGATAGCGGGCGATCGATCGCTGCGCCGCACCCGCGAACGAGGCGGCGTACGCGGAGACGGCGGTCTCGGCAGTCGGGCGGAGGGCGTCGAGCTGCGTCCGCACTCCTCGTGTCGCCGCGAGGGCGGCGTCAGCGGCCACCAGCTGCCCCTGCGCGGCGTCGATCGCGCTCCCCACCTCGACGAGCGAGTCCTCGTCGAGGTCAGGGCGCAGATACTCCGCCGGCAGGTCGGGCACGACGATCGCCGCAAGGCCGTCGGCGTAGGCGTCCACGGCAGTCAGCGCGGTCTGCAGGGCCGCAGCATCCGTCACTGCGATCGAGGCGCCGTCCTCGGACGATGCCGGGTCCGGCGCGGTGCCCGTGCTCACCAGGGCGGCGCGGATGCTCGCGGCATCCGTCTTCTGCGTTTCGACGTCGGCGATGATGCGGTCTCTCGTGCTCACGAGCGATTGATACGCATTCTGGATCGCCGCCTCATCGGCCTCCAGCGATTGCAGGGAACTCGCGGCCGGACTCGCCGTCGCCATCTGGACCGCCCCGACCGTGGCGGCGGCCGCGACGGCGACGACGGCGAGCACTCCGGAAGCCAACGCGAGGGCATCCACGCGCCGACGAGCGCGTCGTCCTGAGGGGGCGGTGCCGTTCGTTTCTGCGGCGCCGGGGATCGGCTGGTGCGCCGCCGCATCCACCATGCGGATCAGCTCGTGCGTGTTCGCCAGCGGGCGAGCCGACGCACCGCTCTCCCGCGGCGCACCGATCATCTCGCGCAGACGCCGCACGGTGTGGTGGTCGTCCAGCGGCGCGATCCCGGGGTCTGCGACGCGCGGGCCGTCCGGGAAGAGGTCGCTGAGAGCCGTCATGTCGCCTTCGTGATATATCGGTAGTCTCAGGAGACGATACCGCCGATCCGCCCCCGAAACGCTGGAGCTCCATGGATTTCCCCGACTATGTCCGGGTCCTCCGTCGGCAGGTGGTCCTGATCGTCGCAGGCCTTCTCATCGGGCTCTCGACCGGGGCGCTCATCGCGATGCTCACCCCGCAGCGCTACGAGGCGTCGGCCGATCTGATGGTGACGGTCCAGGTCGCCGACGCGGCGACCACGGCCGAGCGGGCGCTCGCCACCGGCTACGCCCGCCAGGTCGTCGAGACGTATCGGGTGATCGCCACCAGCTCACTCGTCCTCGCGCCGGTCATCGAAGACCTCGATCTGCCGATGACGCCCGCCGGACTCGCCGCTCGGATCACCGCCACGGTCCCACCCAACAGCGCGATCATCACGATCGCCGTCGCAGATGGCAATCCAGGACAAGCCGCTCGCATCGCGAACGCCGTCACGGAGAGCTTCACGACGCTCATCACCGAGACGCTGGAGAAGCGCGATCAGGAGACCGCCTACTCGGTACGCCTGGTCACACTGCAGCCGGCGCAGGTGCCGACCGCGCCCGTCGCTCCGAACCTGCAGCTCTCCCTCACGGCAGGAGCCCTCGTCGGCCTCGCCGCGGGGATCGGCATCGCCCTGCTGCGCGCAGCGCTGGATCAGCGGGTGCGCACGGCCGGTGATGTGGAGGCAGCCGTGGCCGTCCCTGTCCTCGGCCAGATTCCGATGGATCCCGACGCCGCGGAGCGTCCCCTCGCGGTGGGCTTCGCCCCGCGCAGTCGGCGAGCCGAGGCCTTCCGCGGCCTGCGCACCAATGTGCGATTCCTTTTCTCCGACGGCCAGGGCGTCTTCGTCATCACCAGCTCAGGTCCGAGCGAGGGCAAGTCGACGACGGCCGCCAACCTCGCCCTGGCGTTCGCCGACGCCGGGCACCGTGTCGCGCTCGTCGACGCCGACCTGCGGCTGCCGCGCATCGCCGAGTACTTCGACATCGAAGGCGGCATCGGGCTCAGCGACGTGCTGGCCGGCCGCGTCGAACTGAACGCCGTCATCCAGCGGTGGGGCCGTCGCGCGCTGTTCGTGCTGCCGGCCGGCACTGTGCCGCCGAACCCTGCCGAACTCCTCGGCTCGCGCGCCATGGAAGAACTCGTCGCCGCGCTCGTCGACGCCTTCGACGTCGTGATCATCGACGCGCCGCCGCTGCTGCTCGTGACGGATGCCGCTGTCATCGCCCGCGTCGCGACCGGAGCGATCCTCATCGCCGCCGCCGGATCGACGCAGGCGAATCGTCTGGCGGATGCCGCGCAGAGCATCGAGGCGGTCGGCGCGCAGGTGCTCGGCACCGTCGTCACCAAGGTCGTGACCCGCGGCACCGAGAGCACGATATATGGCGCCGCCGCAGCATCCGCCGACGCGTGACGCCGGAGATCGGGATCGGAGCGGTCACGCGCTGTGAAACAATGTCGAGAATCGTCATGTGGCTGATCTGATCTGATCGTTGCCGCACAGCAACAGGGGGAATCTGCCGCGTGGAACTTCGCGACTACGTACGTGTCCTGCATCGCAATTGGATCCTGATCCTGGTTCTGCTCCTCCTCGGCCTGGCCGGTGGAGCCGGATACGCCGCGATGCAGGAGCCGAAGTACACGGCATCCACCCAGCTGTACGTGTCGGTGCGCACCGAGGGCGCCGCGACCGGCGATCTCGTGCAGGGCACGACGTTCGCACGCCAGATGGTGACCAGCTACGTCGACGTCGTCGGCACAGCGCTCGTGCTCGAACCGGTGATCGAAGAGCTCGGGCTCGACGACAGCGTGTCGGGACTCAGCGGTCGGGTCACCGCGACGACCCCGCTGAACACCGTGCTCATCGACATCACCGCCACCGACCGCGATCCCGATCAGGCCGCCGCCATCGCCAACACCGTGGCCTCGAGCTTCCAGGATGCCGTGCAGAACACGCTCGAGCAGCCGGCGGCGGAGGGCGCGGTGAGCCCTGTGCGGATCAACGTCACCGAGCCCGCCGTCGCGCCGACCGCACAGACCAGCCCCAACGTCCGGCTGCTGATCATCCTCGGCGGCATCCTCGGGCTGGCCCTGGGCATCGCGATCGCGGTGTTGCGCACCGTGCTCGACAACCGCATCCACACGCTCCACGACATCGAAGCGCTGACCGACCGCCCCGTGCTCGGCGGCATCGCCTACGACCCCGAGGCGTCGAAGCGTCCGCTGATCGTGCACGCCGACCCGCGCAGCCCCCGCGCCGAATCGTTCCGCAGCCTCCGCACGAACCTGCAGTTCCTCAACGTCGATGCCGGACCCCGCATCTTCGTCATCTCGAGCGCGGGGCCCGGTGAGGGCAAGTCGACCACGACGGCGAACCTCGCGATCGCACTGGCCGAGACCGGTGCGCGCGTCGCGCTGGTCGACGGCGACCTGCGCCTGCCCCGTGTGGCCGACTACATGGACATCGAAGGAAGCGTCGGACTGACCGACGTGCTCATCGGTCGTGTCGACGTGGCCGATGCACTCCAGAAGTGGGGCACGAACGACCTCTTCGTGCTGCCCAGTGGTCAGGTGCCGCCGAACCCGAGCGAGCTGTTGGGCTCAGCCGCGATGGACCAGGTGCTCAAGCCGCTCGGCGACTACTTCGACTACGTGCTCATCGACGCTCCGCCGTTGCTGCTGGTGACCGACGCGGCTGTCGTGGGGAGCAAGACCCGCGGCGTGATCATCGCTGCCGCATCCGGCAAGACGAAGAAGCAGGAGCTCGCCGGAGCCGTGCGTTCCCTCGAGACCGCCGGCGTGAACCTGCTCGGCGTGGTCGTGACGATGCTGCCGACCAAGGGCCCCGACAGCTACGGTTACGGCGCGTACACCTACGGCGCGACCCACGACGCCGATGGCGCGCCCACGCAGCCGAAGAAGCGCAAGCGGGCCAAGGTCTCCTGACCCCGCGTCATACTCCGGCGAGAACCGGAGCTGGACCGTGCGCGACAGCACCTCAGCGCCCGCTCCCTCATCCCTTTCTCGCCATTGCTCCGTGCCCCGGGAGGAAGCAGGTGCCGACCGCCTCGTCGAGGAGCCGCTCGAAGGCATATTCCGTCGACGCCTGATCGGAGTGGAACATCGGATGCAGGAGCTGTAGGCCCTCGCGCTTCGTCGTGTGATGCCCCGTGACGAGAGCGTCTCCGGTGATCACGATGCCGTGGCGATCGAGGCGGTAGATCGTGTGGCCCGCGGTATGCCCACCGGTAACGATCGCCACGGGCCTTCCAGGGACATCGAGCGCCTCGCCGATCGAGTGCGCCGACACTCCGTCGAAGGCGACGTCCTCGAGGCCGCCGCTCCTGATCGCGGCGACCGCCCAGGAGGCCACGCGCGGGTTCCAGGCATTCCGCACGACCTGCGCGAGGGTGACCTGCTCGAGGAACTCCCGGCGCACGTGCCGGACTTCCGCTGCAGAGGTCAGGACCCGAGGGTGCCCGTCGTAGTGCTTCACGAGCCGTGCGATGTTCCCGATGTGGTCGGTGTGGCCGTGGGTGATGAGAACAGCCTCGAGACGAGTCGCCCCCGTGGTCGCGGCGATCGCTTGGAGCGAGTGCCTGACGAGATCGAAATCTCGCGGGTATCCGGTGTCGATGAGCGTGAGCGCGTCGCCCTCGGTGAGGACGGTCCAGTTGACGTGAGGACCCCGGACGAAGAAGACATCGTCGGCGGGGCGAGTGATCTCGAAGGGAGGCATGGCGGTAAGGACTCTCGTTTCGGGTGGAAAGGTTCAGGTCGAGCAGTGCAGGCGGACGCCGACTTCGTCCCGCGTCGCGACACCGAGTTTGCGAAGGACCCGATACACGTGCGTCTCTGCGGTGCGCCGGCTGATGTGCAACGCCTCGGCGATCTCCACGTTCGTCGCGTTCGCGGCGAGGAGCCGAGACACCTCCTGCTCTCGCGGTGTGAGCGAATCCGCGCGAGCACCGGCACGGATCGCGTCGAAGTCGGTCCGGGTGGCGCTCCGCAGCCGGGCTCGACGTTGTTGTGCACTGCGCCTGGTCTCGTTGTCGGTCGCCCAGTCGAACGCCCGGACGTACGCCTCGTAGGCAAGTGCATACCGGCCGCAGCGCTGCAGAAGATCGCCGGCGACGATGGCGTCGGCCGGGTCTCCCGAGGCCAGTGCCCGCCCGTAGGAGGAGCACGCCGCCGCGAACAAGCCGGGAATCATCGCGAGGAACGCCAGGTACTCGGACAGTCGTTCACTCGTTGCGTCCCGCTCGAGCAGCGCGGTCATCGTGATCACCGCCGACATCCGTCTGCCATGGGACCAGTTGGCGCGAGCGGCGTCCCAGTCGGGGTCGTGGCCGTCTGCCAGCACTGCGTCGGCGCCTCGGGCGCGCACCCATTCGCCGGATGTGCCCGGAAGAACACCGATCGCACGCGCGCGGAGCTCCTGCGCGACCTGAGACAGGCGGTGCGGCATCGAGCTCTTCATCCGCACCCCGATGATCTCGGCTGCGCTCAACACCGCGGCGGCCTCCGGCTCGCACAGGGCGGGAGGCGGGCCCATCGCCATCATGGAATTGAGCAAGGGTATGGATGCCTCGAGATCCCCCATGTAGACCCGGGCGAATCCGAGGGCGTACGCGGACTGCCACAGCGCAACGGCGTCGTGATGTCGTCGCGCCTCCTGGAACGACGCCTTGGCGAGCTTCTCAGCCCGCATCGCGTCACCCTCGGCGCAGCGGCACACCGTCTCGGCGACGACCCAGCGCGTGGTGCGCAACGATTCCGGCAACGCAGCCAACTCGTCGAGCGCCAGACGCGCCCCCACGAAATCGGCGTAGCCGCACAGCACATAGGCCCGCAGCTCGAGCAATCGAGCACGCAGGGCCGGATCGTCATCTGGATCGGGGACCAGCAGTTCGAGCATCGAAGCATCAATCCGCTCTCTGCGCAGCCGGATCTCGATCTCCACCGGGAGGAGGGCACGTTGCTGTGCGGGTGTCCGGGTGGACTTCGCATCGTCGAGCATCTTCAGCGCGTACTCGGCCTGACGATCGACGAGTCCGACCGAGTACGCCACACCTCGAAGGAGCGGCTCCGACATCTCTGCGAGAGGGAACCTCGCCCGGATGTCGGTGACGGCATCGAGCATCTCCTGATGATCGGGGAGACCTGAAGCGAGGAGGGCGGAGAGGTAAGCGGTCGCCGACTCCTCGGTGTGCGCGGTGGAGAACAGCTGTCGCGCCCGCTCCACTCGTGCTCGCGAGATCTCGTGGGACAGACGCACCGAAATGGCGTCACCCTCATCGGTGCTTCGCGTGTGGGCGCGCACCCCCGAGAGGTTTCCATCGCCGTAGTGAGTCATCAGTCTCCGGTGCAGCACCGGCGTGACCTCGTGACGGAAGTACTCAGCGAGGATGGGCGGCACGACCAGCGGCACAGGTTGCCCGCCGATGCTGCGCTCGTCGAGCAGCCCTCGCGCCTCGAGCTCTTCCAGCGTCTCGGTCGTGAGCTCGGCGGCGACGTCGGATCGACGTTGCAGGTCGCTGAGCGAGAGCACCGCCAACGCGTCGAGTTGGTCACGGTCCACGTCAGTGAGAAGTTGCTGCATGATGGGCACGAGCCCCGGCGACCAGGAACGATCCTTCGAGTGCCACTCGCCCCCGATGAACTCCAGCGACCCCCCGACCACACTTGCCTCGGCGATCGCCGCTGCGAGGAACGGGTGTCCTCCGGACAGTGCGAAGAGCCTGCTCAGCGTGGTCTCGTCGATCGGGCCACCGAGACACTCCAGGAGGAGGCGCTCGATCTTGTCGAACGCGACCGGTCCCACGCGGATCCGCAGATCGGCGTCGCCGGAGCGCAACCCGTAACGCTCCCGCGCGGGGCCGGCCGCCGTTACGACGAGTCGGATTCCGGGGACTGCGGAACGCGCAGCGGCCGTGAGGACCCCCAGTGAGTAGTCGTCCAGCTCCTGGGCATGGTCGACCAGGAGGAGCGTGCGGGACAGGTCGGGAGAGCTCAATCGCTGGATGATGTCTGCCGCGACCGGCGCGATACCTCCATCGAGAAGACCGAGCCCAGCGACAGACAGGGGCAGCAGGGGCAGCTTGCTCAGCGAACGGTTGCCACTCAGCCGAACGATCCGCCATTGCTCCGCGAGGAAGGAACCGTGAATCTCGTCGAGGAAGAAGGTCGCGCTCGCTTCGAAGTAACTCGACACCTCGATCCACCGCATCCCACGATGCAGGGCTCTTCCCAACTCCTCGCGCTGAAGGTGGTAGATGTCGCTCATTCAGCACCGTTCCATGGTGATCGGAGAAAGAAAGGTGGGCGCGTGTCTGGGGAAACACGCGCCCACGACTCGGGCTGATGCCCGAGGATTGGGGATCGGCCGCCGCTGTGCGCTGGGGAGAGCGAGGAGGCGGCCGAGAACAAGTCTCGGCTGCGCACACGTAGCGCGAGGCCGGCCGGGCCTGATTTGCGTGTGGTCATCGCTTCGATGCGTACCCTGCGGGCTCAGAGTCAGTGGGTGGATCGTCTACGTACATCCCGACTTCCGTCACCGCTCAGTGCACAGACGCAGAGCACCCCGATGACCGAAGCCATCGGGGTGCTCTGCGTCTCACGTCAGTGGGCGTGCGCGTGGGAGTGATCCGGCGCGTGTGCGGGAAGTTCCACGGGCTCCCAGAGCGACAGGGCGGTGATCCAGGTCTCGTCGCCCCATCCGCGGTGGGTCTGAACGGCACGGAACACGGTTCCGTTGTGCTGGACGAGGTCTCCGACGACATAGCCTGCGTATGCGGACCACTGGGCCACGCCCTCGACCGGGTCGACCGGATGCACATGGTCGGACGGCTCCGCCGGGTCGACGGGATGCACATGGTCGGACGGCTCCGCCGGGTCGACCGGATCGATCGGGTCGATCGGGTCGATCGGATCGACGGGGTCGATCGGGTCGACCGGATTGACGGGGTCGACGGGATCGGCCGCTCCCCCGCCGCGGATGTCGATGTCGATCGTGTTGTAGAACGCGTTCTGCGTGTCGGCGATGTCCCAGACGGCGTAGATCACGTGGTAGCCGGTGTGATCCGAGGGGATGTTCAGCGTGTGCACGGTCGGGACGGCGGGGATCTCACCGCGGCCGTCGAAGCTGGTCAGCGGTTCGAGGTCGGAGCGGTCCAGTTCGTCGTTCTGGTCCCAGCCCTGCTTGGTGATGTAGTACCGCCACTCGGAGGTGCGGTGCGCGGCGGTCAGTGACCAGGCCACCTGCACGGGTCCTGCCTGCACGATGTTCTTCGCCCACCGTGTCGATGACTGCTCGTCGAGGGTGCCGCCGAAGAGCCCGCCGGCGGAGGCGAGCTTTCCGTCTGCGGGACCGGCCGCCGGGAAGCCCTTCGGCGCCTCGAGACTCTGCGGCTCGTGCTGAGCGGTGCCGCGGTCGGCGTTCGCCGTCCAGGCTGCGCGAGAGATGAGCGACGACGGGGTGCCGCCGACGAAACCGTGCGCGGAAGCGGGAGAGGCAGGGGCGATGAGCAGGCCGGCGGCGGCGAGGGCCGCCACGCCGAGCGCGGCAGACCCGAGTCTGGAGAAAGTTGTCATGCCTCCATGCTTCGGGGGCGAGGCTGTCGCAACCCTCGCCCGCCGCATTCGCACGCCACATTTACGTAGGGCGCCGGCTCGAAATACGTGGATGCCGCCGAGACGTCTGTGAACAGGCAAGGTCATCGTCACCGGCAGGACGAACCGATCACGCGTCACACGTCAGGGCTTCGGAGCGACCCGGAAGACGACCCAGTGGTACAGCACGAACCGGAGCATCACCACGATGACGATGCTGATGAGGTTCACGACGTTGACGGCGAACGCGCCCGGCGTGCGACCGAGCACACCGGCGACGGCCTCGACCCCCACCCAGACGAGGGCGGCGCCGATCGCCGTGCACACCGCGTTCGTCCCAAGGAACAGGGCGACCTCGGCGGTCCTGCCGCGACGATCGCGGTGGCGGAAGGTCCACTCCCGATTCCCGATGTACGCGTTCACCAGGGCGACGAGCGACGCGACGATCTTCGCGCCGACCACATCCCAGCCCCACACGTAGACGAGGAGGTTGAAGACGCCGACCTCGATGAGGGTGCTGAGCGCACCGACGACGAGAAAGCGGCTGCCTACGCCGGCGAGTCGGCGCAGTCGTGAGGGAGGATTCATGGCTCAACTAGGCTACTTGCAGAATCCCCCGCGCCCGGCCACCACGAGGACCCCAGTGACTCTCCCGCATCTCGCCATCGTCATGCCCGCCTTCAACGAAGACGAGGGCATCCGAGGGTTCATCGACGAGATCAGGGATTCCGTGGCCTCCCTCGCGGACCGCGTCAGCTTCCACATCGCCGACGACCGGTCGACGGACTCCACCGCTGCGGTGTTCGATGACGTCGCCGACGTCACCGTGGAGGTGCAGCCGGTCAACCGCGGTCACGGGCCGACCGCGCTCGCGGCGTACCGGGCCGGTCTCGCCGCGAACCCCTCGGTGCTCGTGCACGTCGATGGTGACGGCCAGTTCTACGGTCGCGATTTTCCTCGGTTACTCGCCGCTCTCACGCAGGCGGATGCCGATGTCGTCCACGGTGTCCGCGACGGTCGCACCGACCCCTGGTACCGCAAGGCGCTGACGGCCGCCGTCGGCGTGCTGATCGCTCTCGCCGCAGGTCGCCGCATCCCTGACGTCAACACACCCTTGCGCGCCTACCGACCCGACGCGCTGCGAGTGCTCGTCGACGCGATCCCGGCGGACGCCGCCGTGCCGCACGTGCACTTCTCCTTGGCCGAGGCGCGCGCCGGGTTCACCGTGCGCTACCTGCGCGTCGCGAGCATCCCCCGGCGCGGCGCGTCCACGACGGGAACCATGTGGGGTCGCGGGTCGGGGGTCAGCCTGCCGCCGAAGCGTCTGCGCCAGTTCGTGCGCGGCGCCCTGGCCGAGGCGTGGGCACTGTCTCTGCGTCCGTCGGCCCCGCTGCGCAGCATCCGCCGTCCGGAGCCCGCGTCGCGATGACCCGCACCCGGACGATCCTGTTCTGGGCGGTCGCGGCCGCGTTGGTGGTCGGACACGCGATCATGGCGTGGCACAGTCTGGTCGTGTGGCGGTTCTGGGAAGACGAGGCATTCAACCTGACGGTTCCCCGCAACCTCCTCGACGGGCTGGGCTACTCGAGCGACGGAGCCCTCTCCGGATCGACGATCACCCCCTTCGACCCGCGCATCTCGACTGGGCCGGTCGTTCTGCTCCCCGTCGCCCTGCTGCTCGCCACGGGCGTCGATCCGGTCATGGCGGCGCGGCTGGTCCCGCTGGCCTACTGGGTGGTGCTACTGGCTGGCCTCTTCGTGATCGCCCGGAGGATCGGCGGCCGCTGGGCGGGGTTGCTCGCGGTGGCCGTTCCACTCGCCTTCACGACGAGCGCCGGATACTCCCCCATCCAGGGACCAGCCGACCTGCTCGGCGAGATCCCCGCTGCGGCGCTCCTGGTGTGGGCGCTGATCCTGCTGCCGCGGCGGGCATGGCTGGCCGGGCTCCTGGTCGGCCTCGCGATCCAAGCGAAGCTCATCGCGCTTCTCGCTCTGCCGGCATTCGCGATCGCACTCTGGGTCTTCTCCGATGGGACCGGCTGGGCGCGCGTGCGCGATCTGCTCCGCCGCTGCTGGCTGCCCCTCGTGCTCGTCGCCACGCCGACACTGCTGTTCGAGGTCGTCGCGCTCTTCTCGCTCGGGTTCTCCGGGTATGCGCAGCACGTGCGCTCACTCGGGGGCTTCCTGCTCAGCGGCGGTCAGGGCAACGCCGGCTCGACGGTGATGCAGAAGCTCGGCACGCTCGCCGAGTCCTGGTCGCTTCCCGGTGTCCTCGCCGTGGTCGGAGCGGTCATCGCCGTCGGCCTCGCTGCCACTGGAGTCGCCCTCCGGTGGCGTACGGCGACTCAGGAAGAGCGCATCGTCATCGCCTATGCGCTGGCCGCGTTCGTCGGTGCGCTCGCGTTCATCGGCTGGTGGGCGACCGCCTCACGCCTGCCGCTGTGGGTGCGTCATCCCGCACCCGGCGTCTTCGCCTTCTTCCCGATCCTCGCGGCCGTCGCCGTCTGGGCGGTGGTGAGGATACTGCGGCCCTCAGTAGTGCGCACAGCGGGGCTCGTCATGGCATCCGCTCTCGCCCTGGTCGTCGGCGCCGGATCTGTCATGCATGTCATCGCCGTGTCGACGACTCCGGTCTTCACCCTGCAAGCCCAACGGGCAGAGATCGCACCGATCGCCGCCTGGCTCGCGGAGAATGACGTCGAGTGGCTGGCCGCCTCACCCTGGGGCTACGCCGTGTCGCCGATCGTGCTCAGTGGCGCGCACGTGGGCCTCGACGACGCTCCTGCGATGGACGGCGTGCCCCGCCTCACTCTGAAGGAATGCACGACCGAGGTTCTCCTCGATACCGGCACCTATCGCATCTGCGCGGCACCATGACGCTGAACCATCGCCGACCTCGTCGAGGCGACGACGGGGTCTGACGGCTAGCGGGTCCGACGACGAACGCCCCGCCCGACGAGATCGGGACGGGGCGTTCGAGTGTTCGTGCCTGCGCTCGGCGAGCGGCGAGTGGCGTCAGAGCGCCAGGCGCTCCTGCACCACCGCAGCGAGGCGGTCGGCGTAGGCGCGGACCGATTCGGCATCGGCTGCTTCGACCATGACGCGCACGAGCGGCTCTGTACCGGACTTGCGCAGCAGCACCCGTCCGGTGTCGCCCAGTTCGGCCTCGACCTCGCGGACGGCCTGCTGCACGCCCTCGTCGTCGGCGACCCGGTCCTTGTCGACATCGCGGACGTTGATGAGGACCTGCGGGTACACCTTCATCACCGCGGCCAGCTCGGCGATCGACTTCTTCTGGCGCGCCATCTCGGCGACCAGGTGGAGGCCGGTGAGCAGTCCGTCACCCGTGGTGGCGTACTCGCTCATGATCACGTGGCCGGACTGCTCGCCGCCGAGTGCGTAGCCGCCGGCGTTCATGTCCTCGAGGACATACCGGTCGCCGACCGCCGTCTGGCGTACGGTGATGCCGTGCTCGCGCATCGCGACGTGCAGGCCGAGGTTGCTCATCACGGTGGCGACGAGGGTGTCGTCGGTGAGGTGGCCGCGTTCCTTCATCGAGACGGCGATGATCGCCATGATCTGGTCGCCGTCGATGTGGTTGCCCTGAGCGTCGACCGCAAGGCAGCGGTCGGCGTCGCCGTCGTGGGCGATGCCGATGTCGGCGCCCAGACGCACGACGGCCTCGGCGAGGTTGTCGAGGTGGGTCGAGCCGACGCCGTCGTTGATGTTCCAGCCGTCGGGATCCGCACCGATGACGGTGACCTCGGCGCCCGCGTCGCGGAACGTCTCAGGAGAGACGCCGGATGCCGCGCCGTGTGCGCAGTCGAGCACGACGTGGATGCCTTCGAGCTGGTTCGGCAGCGAGCCGAGGAGGTGGAGGACGTAGCGGTCCTCCGCGTCGGAGAACCGTTCGATGCGGCCGACACCGGCGCCGGTCGGGCGCAGCTTGTCGCCCGCCATGGCCTCTTCGATGCGCTGCTCGACCACGTCGGGGAGCTTTCGCCCTCCGCGCGCGAAGATCTTGATGCCGTTGTCGGGCGCGGCGTTGTGCGACGCGGAGATCATCACGCCGAAGTCGGCGTCACGATCGGCGACGAGGAACGCGAGTGCGGGCGTCGGGATGACACCGGCCTCGAGCACGTCGACACCCGAGGAGGCGAGCCCTGCGGAGACGGCCGCCGTGAGGAAATGCCCGGAGACGCGGGGGTCACGGGCGACAACTGCGAGGAGTCGCTTGCCTTCGGCTTTGCGAGACTCCGCAGTACGGCCCTGGCCCAGGACGACAGCTGTCGCCTGGGCCAGGGTGAGCGCGAGGTCGGCGGTGAGGATGCCATTGGCAAGTCCTCGCACACCGTCCGTGCCAAAGATCGGCATCGGAGCAGTTGACCTTAACGCTTCGAGTACTGAGGCGCCTTACGGGCCTTCTTGAGTCCAGCCTTCTTGCGCTCCTTGACGCGAGCGTCGCGCGACAGGAAGCCGGCCTTCTTCAGGGTCGGACGGTTGTTCTCCTCGTCGATGCCGTTCAGCGAACGGGCGATGCCGAGACGCAGTGCGCCGGCCTGACCCGAGGGGCCACCGCCGGAGATGCGGGCGATCACGTCGTACGAACCTGCGAGGTTCAGCACCGTGAACGGGTCGTTGATCAGCTGCTGGTGCAGCTTGTTCGGGAAGTAGTCCTCGATCGTGCGGCCGTTGACCGTGATCGTGCCGGAGCCGGGGACGATGCGCACGCGGGCGATGGCCTGCTTGCGACGACCGACAGCGGCGCCCGGGACGTTGAGCACGGGGCGGGGAGCCGCCTCGACTGCGTCGGTCTCAGGGGTCGAGGTCGAGAAGCTCTGGGGGGTTTCGGTGGTGTCCTGGATGTCAGCCACGAGTATGTCCTTAAGTCTTTACGGCGCTTACTGGGCGACCTGGTCGAGGGTGTACGGCACGGGCTGCTGAGCGGCGTGCGGGTGCTCGGCACCGACGTACACCTTGAGCTTCGTCAGCTGCTGGCGGCCGAGGCTGTTCTTCGGGAGCATGCCACGGATGGCCTTCTCCACGGCGCGGACCGGGTTCTTCTCCATCAGCTCGGCGTAGGTGACCGACTTGAGGCCGCCCGGGAAACCCGAGTGGCGGTAGGCCAGCTTCTTCTGGAGCTTCTGACCGGTGAGCGCGACCTTGTCGGCGTTCACGATGATGACGAAGTCACCCGAGTCGATGTGGTTGGCGAAGGTGGGCTTGTGCTTGCCACGCAGGAGCGTAGCGGCGTGCGATGCCAGACGGCCGAGAACGACGTCGGTGGCGTCGATGACGACCCAGCTGCGCTGGACCTCGCCGGCCTTCGGGGTGTAAGTGCGCGTCACGATAGTGCTGCTTTCTTATGTCGAACGGAGAAGTTCGTGAATCCCACTCCGGGGTGGTTCTTCCCAGGGGGAGGAACACGCCAGTGGAGGGCTCACGTTCGGATGATGCTCCCTCCTCGCAGTACAGGGAAGGGCACCAAAGAGACAGCATACGCCACTCGATGCCCTTCCCCCAAACCGGTGTCAGCCGATCGTGACGCGCTCCCCCGCCGTCAGCACCCGGAGTCGATCGCTCCGGCCGGCGTGCTCGAACATGCCGACCAGGCGCTCCCGCGTCTCGGAGAAGTGGAACCAGCCCTCCGCGTGGACCGGGACGATCACGGCATCCGCGAGAACCTCGGCGGCTTCGAGCGCCGTCCGCGCGTTGAGCGTCAGGTCGGCGTCGCCGAAGCGGCCCACGTTGGCGGCGCCCGCGAACAGCACCGCGACCGCGATCGCCGGGAAGCGGTCCGCGATCTCGCGGACCAGGTCGACCGAGGCGTTGTCGCCCGACACGTACACCGTCGGCTCCCCCGCCGCCTCGAGCACGAATCCCGTCACGAATCCCGAGAGCGCCTCGGCGCCTTCGGGCCCGTGCAATGCCGGCACCGCGGTGACGACGACATCGCCGACCCGATGCTGCTGCCACGGGGACAGACCGGTGATCGCGTCGATGCGCGTCGCGGAATCGGCGGTGCCGAGCACGAGCGGCACCTCGTCCAGCAGTGCACGCCCGGCGATATCGAGGTTGTCGTCGTGCTGGTCGTGCGAGAGCAGCACGACGTCGATCGCGCCGAGAGCGGATGCCGGCACCGCCGGCCCGGTCAGCTTGTACAGGGAGATGGGCCCCTCGTACACCCGCGGCTCATCGAACGTGGGGTCGGTCAGGAACGAGAGACCGGCGTAGGTGAAATGCAGTGTGGGGCCGCCGACGAGGAGGGCTGAGATCTGGGTCATGGGTCGAGTCTCCGGCATCCGCCTCGTCACGCCCAGTGGCCTGAAAGCACACTTCCGATAGGATCAGGCCATGCCCGCTCCTGCCGCCCGTCTCCGCGTCGCGGTGCTCGCTTTCGATCAGATCAGTCCGTTCCACCTGTCGGTGCCGACGCTCGTCTTCGGCGGCGCAGGGCTGGACGGCGTGACGGGCCTGTACGACGTGGTGGTCTGCGCCGAGCAGCCGGGCGCGCTCATGTCCGGGGCGGGCTACGGCATCCAGGTGGATGTCGGGCTCGAGGCGATGGAGGATGCCGACCTGATCGTCATTCCGAGCTGGCGAGAGAGCGTGGCCCCCTCGGAGACGCTGCTCGATGCCGTGCGCGGCGCTCACCGTCGCGGCGCACGGATCGTCGGTCTCTGCCTCGGGACGATCGTCGTCTCGGCATCCGGCATCGCCGACGGCCGCGAGGTGTCGACGCACTGGGCGGTCGCCGACAGGCTGTCGGCGAAGGAACCGCAGATCCGGGTGCGCGACGACGTGCTGTGGAGCGACCTCGGCGACGTGATCACCTCCGCAGGCGCGGCCGCCGCTCTGGACTGCTGCCTGCACATCGTGCGATCCGACCATGGCAGCGTCGCGGCGGCGGCGCTCGCCCGCTCACTGGTCCTCGCCCCGCACCGGACCGGATCTCAGGCGCAGTACATCCCCGCGCCGGTCGTCGCCGAATCCTCGGACGACCCGATCGGCCGCGCGATGCTCTGGGCGCGCGAACGCCTGTGCACGCCGATCGATCTGGACGGCTGGGCCGATTCCGCGCACATGTCCCGCCGCACGTTCACGCGCCGCTTCCGCGACCGCACCGCGACGAGCCCTCAGCAATGGCTGCTCGACCAGCGCGTCGAGCTCGCCCGCACCC
The DNA here is from genome assembly GCF_051294855.1 of Microbacterium sp. PMB16. Lineage (GTDB taxonomy): Bacteria > Actinomycetota > Actinomycetes > Actinomycetales > Microbacteriaceae > Microbacterium. The sequence goes on along the minus strand of NZ_CP145908.1, from coordinate 2,340,923 downwards.
TGCTGGAGGGGGGAGACGACACGGTCGAGCGGATCGCCGAACTGGCCGGCTTCGGCAGCGCCGTGTCGTTGCGCCTGCACTTCCGGCAGCGCCTCGGAGTCAGCCCGGCCGCGCATCGCGCGACATTCCGCACTCGGGCCGCCTGACCAGACGACCCGACGACCTACTCCGGCTTGACGGTCACCAGGATCGGCCGGTGGTCGCTCGACCCCTGCGGCAGCGTGGTGATGCGTTCGATCTCGAATCCGGTCGAGGTCGCGAAGTCGTAGTGCCCGCGGAACACGCGGTAGCGCGTGTAGGTGTGATCGTCGCTCAGGGTGAGGGCGTAGCCGTGATCACGCACCGCCTGTCCCAGGTTCTCCTTGAACACCGGGTAGTTGTAGTCGCCGACCATGAGTTGCGGCAGGCCCTCCCCGAGAGTCGCGAGCTCCGTCAGCGCGGCGCGGATCTGGTGGCGGCGCAGAGAGTTCAGCGCCGTCAGGGGTGCCGCATGGAACGAAGCGACGATGAAATCGTGGCCCTCGTCGATGTCACGCAGTCGCGCCCCGAGCACTCGCTCGTGCGCCGGCTTCGCGATGCGGTCGTGCAGGGACTTCTTGAGTCCGAGCATCCGGATCCCCTGCAGGTTGAACGTGCTCTCGCGATAGAACAGGGCGATGCCGAGACGGTTGCCGTGCGTCGCATCGGCGAGCACCAGACCGCCGATCCGAGGGGGCAGCGCGGGAACGTCGCACTCCTGCAGGCAGAGGATGTCCGGGTCGTGCTCACTGACGAGGGCGGCGAGCTCGCCCGCCGCACGGTGCTTCTGGAGGTTGTATGAGATGACCTTCATGACCCGTCCACGCTACCGGTCAAGACTGTGCTCTGGCTCCGATCACTCGTCGTATCCCCAGCGGATGCCGAGCACGCCCGGCCCGAATCCGTGCCGGGCGAGGTGAACCGCGCCGCTGCGGACCGACCGCATCGTGGCGACGTATTCGTCCTCGGTCTCGCAGTACTCCTCGCACCAGCTGGGCAGCGCATCCGGATGGAAGTGCACCCAGATGAGCGTCTCTCTGGCGGCTCGAGACGTCGCATGCCAGGCGGACTGCCGCGGCGGGTAGCCGGGCGGAAATGTCTCGGTGAACTCCAACAGGGTCGTGTCGCCCGTGGTGATCGGCTCGTCGAGGGCGATCACGACGCCGGAGAGCAGGTGCCCGGGATGCAGATACTCGCGGGCGACTCGTCCGCCGATGACGTCGGAGATGACCGACATCACCTCCGTCTCCTCCGGTGCGACGTCGATGAGCGGCAACTCGGTGATCGTGCCGCTCGTCGCCTGCACGAGGGTACGCATGACCACGCTCTCGACCGCCCCGTTCGCGCCGACCTGCACGGTCAGCTGGGTGGACAGGTCGCGCAGGGTGTCCTGTGGCGCGGACCGCAGCGCCTCGAGGGTCTCCTCCGACTCGCGGTTCTCGCGCTCCTCGTCGAAGGGCAGCTTCGGCGGTGCGACCGGCCCGAGCCTGGTGGACGGACCGAGCAGCGACGTCAGGTGCCCGCGCGGGAGGCCGAGCCGATCCTCGATCCCCTCGACCACGCTCAACGACTGCGCCCCCTCTGGCCGTCGGGAGCCCGAGCGCCAGTAGCTGAGCGTCGCCATGGAGACCGCATTGCCGTCATCGGCGAGCCGTTGCTGCAGACGCGACAGAGTGATCCCGCGTTCGGAGATCGCCGCGCGCAGGGCCGCCGCGAACGCGCCCTGGTGGGAATCGATCCGATCCATCACACTGCCACCGATGATCTGTGAAAAGCCAGCTGTGGGATCAGCATACGGTTCGGCGGCGCGACGACCACCCTTCACGACCGACGTCAGCGGCGAGCCCGCGTCTGCTCCGCTCGTGCGGCCAATAGTTCGTCGGCGGGGTACCCGACCTCGGTGAGCGTCAGGCCGCGCGCGGCGAGCACTTTGAACTCGCTGGTGCGGGTCAGAGCGTCGCGCAGCACGACCAGATCGCCGACGTCGAGGCGTCCCTCCCCGACCGCGACGCAGCCGCCGACGAGAGCCCTGACCATGCTGTGGCAGAACGCATCGGCCTTGACCTCGGCCACGAGCACTCCCTCGGCGTCACGCGACCAGCGGTAGTCGAGGAGCGTGCGGATCGTCGTCGCCTCTTCACGCGGCTTGCAGTAGGACGCGAAGTCATGCAGACCGATCAGCGTCTGCGCCGCAGCATCCATCGCCTGCTCGTCGAGCTGGCCACGGGTGGTCGTCGTGTCGAGTCGCCGGAGCGGATCGAATCCCGCCAGCTGGTCGGCGAGGCGGTAGCGGTACCGGCGCCATACGGCCGAGAAGCGGGCGTCGAACCCGTCTGGCGCGGTCGAGGAGCGGGTGACGGTGACGTCGGAGTATGCGCCCAGCACTCCGCGCATGCGCCCGGCGATCGACCCCGCCGGATCCTGCGCCGCGCGACCGTGGCGTGCCTCGATGCGCGCCCACTGCGCGTCGTCGAGGTCGACGTGTGCGACCTGACCGGTCGCGTGCACGCCGGCATCCGTTCTTCCGGCGACCACAAACTGCACATCGGAGCCCACGATCCGCGCGAGTGCCGCCTCGAGCGTGCCCTGCACTGTGCGGAGCGTCGGCTGCTTCGCCCATCCGCGGAAATGGGTGCCGTCGTAGGCGATGTCGAGCCGGATTCGCACGAAGCCAGCCTAGGACAAGCCCGTCGGCGCTCAGATGCCCCCGTCGATCGACCGGATCGTGACACTCGGCTCGTCGGGCACCATCACCTGGGTGTCGCGGTTCAGGCTCTCGCCGCGGAAGAACCGCTTCGACCGCGGGAAGAGGTACCAGACGAACATCAGCACGAGGCCGAACGCCAGCGAGCCGATGCCGATCACGAATGTGCCGCCGATGCCCAGGAGCTCGGTGTAGCCGTAGTCGATCTGCCACATGTCGATCGCAGACTGCACGAAGGCGTAGGTGAGCATGAGCCCGCCGAGCAGCGGGAAGAGCCCCTTGAAGAAGAAGTCGCGGGCGGAGCTGGTCAGATCCTTGCGGAAGTACCAGACGCAGGCGAATCCGGTGATGGCGTAGTAGAACGCGATCGCGAGGCCGAGCGACAGGATCGAGTCCTGCAGGATGTTGTCGCTGATCAGTGTCATGCCGACGTAGTAAGCGGTCGCCACCACACCCATCACGATCGTCGAGAAGGACGGCGTCTTGTACGTCGGGTGCACGTCCTTGAACTTCGCCGGGAGCGCGCGGTAGACGCCCATCGCGAGCGTGCCGCGGGCGGTCGGGAGGATCGTCGTCTGCGTGGACGAGATCGCCGAGATGATGACCGCGACCACGAGCACCCAGCCGAACGGGCCGAGCAGACCGTCCTTGATCGCCAGGAAGAAGTCGTCGGCGTTGTCCTCGTTGCCGAGCCCGGTGCCCGACGCTCCGAGGCCTGCGTACATCATGGCGGCGATCGTGACACCGACGTAGGTGAAGAGCAGGATGACAGTGGTGAGCAGAGCGGCGCGACCCGGGATGCGCTTCGGGTCCTTGGTCTCCTCGTTGAGGGCGAGGCAGGTGTCCCAGCCCCAGTAGATGAAGAGGGCGAGCAGGATCGCCTCGATGAAGCCCGAGTAGTCGGTGAACGCGAACGGGTTCAGCCACTCGAGGTCGAAGGGGGTGGGGTTCGGTGCGGTTCCCGAGAAGAACTGCCACAGCGCCGCCACGACGAAGACCGCGAGCGCGAGGTACTGGATCCCGAGCAGGATGTTCTGGATGCGCTCGCCGATCTCGACGCCGCGCCAGCTGACCCAGGTCATCGAGGCGATGAAGAGCACCGCGACGAGGACCACGCGCCAGTCGTTGTTCTCCAGGTCCTGCCCGATCAACGACCAGAAGTAGACCGACGCGATCTGGGCGAGGTTCGCGAGCACCACCATGCCGGCGACCGCCACGCCCCAGCCGCCCATCCAGCCCACCCACGGCCCGAAGGCCTTCGTGCCCCAGGTGAAGGTGGTGCCGCAGTCGGGCACGGCGTTGTTGAGCTCGCGGTACGCGAACGCGATGAGGAGCATCGGCACGAACGCGATGATGAAAGCGATCGGAGCCTGCGCGCCGACCGCGACCACCACGAATCCGAGCGTCGCCACGAGTGAGTACACGGGCGCGGTGGAGGCGAGACCGATAACGGTCGATCCCCAGAGTCCCAGTGTGCCTGCCGCCAGACCCTTGCCGTCGGGTCGTTCCAGATGAATCGGCGTCGTTGCTGCCATGTCAGAACAGTAGAGCCACTGCGGTTCTCGCGTCAATCGTTTTCTAGTAGCGACGGATTCCGTGGTTGCGTCCGCGTTTGAGCGATGGAATCCGCAGCGTCAGCCGCGACCGAGCATTCCGTCGGCATGGTCGGCGACCCACTCCATCAGGGGCAGCATCCGCTCCATCAGATCCCGACCGAGCGGCGTCAGGCTGTACTCGACGTGCGGGGGCACGGTCGGCAGCGATTCGCGATGCACGAGCCCGTCGTCGGCGAGAGTGCGGAGCGTGGAGGCGAGCATCTTCTCGCTGATCCCGTCGACGGCGCGCCGCAGTTCACCCCAGCGGTGCGTGCCGTCGGAGAGCGAGGACAGCACGAGCACTCCCCATTTGCTCATGATGTGGTCGAGCACGACCCGGGTGCCGCATCCCTGATCGAACACGGAAGGCGTGGACTCCTTGATCTGCGCAAAACTCACCGACATGTACGTACCTTACTTCAAAGTGGGTACCCTACGGGCGGAATGTTATGTGACGGGGTGAAGGTTGTCAGTGGAGTCACCCACGAAAGGACTCTCATGACCATCCTCGTCACCGGCGCCACCGGCAACCTCGGCCGTCTCATCATCGCCAGCCTCCTCGAGCGCGGAGTCGACCCGCAGTCGATCGTCGCCGGCGCCCGCGATGTCGCGAAGGCCGCCGACCTCGGCGTGCGCGTCGCGCAGCTCGACTACACGGAGCCCGCCACGATCGCCGCCGCCCTGGAGGGAGTCGATTCCCTCGTCCTGGTATCCGGCTCCGAGGTGGGCCAGCGCGTCGCACAGCACCAGGCCGTGATCGAGGCCGCGAAGGCCGCCGGCGTCTCGAAGTTCGTCTACACGAGCGCTCCCAAGGCCACCACGAGCGACCTCGTCCTGGCACCCGAGCACAAGGCGACGGAGGAGCTCATCGCTGCGGCCGGCCTCCCCGCCGTGATCCTCCGCAACAACTGGTACACCGAGAACTACGCCGCCGACCTCTCCCGCGCCGCCGAGACCGGCGTGGTCGCGGCCGGTGTCGGCGACGGCCGCGTCGCATCGGCGAGCCGCAAGGACTTCGCAGAGGCCGTCGCCGTCGTGCTGCTCGAAGACGGGCACGTCGGCGAGACCTACGAACTGGGCGGAGACGTGGCCTGGAACTACGGCGAACTCGCCGCTGCCATCTCCGAGGTCGTCGGCCGTCCCGTCCGGTACGAGGCACTGACCGCCGAGGAGCAGGGCGCCGCACTCGAGAGTGCAGGGCTGGATGCCGGGACCGTCGGCTTCGTCGTCGCGCTCGACGCCGGCATCCGCGGCGGCGCTCTCGCCGACACCGACGGCACCCTCGCCCGCCTCATCGGCCGGCCGACCACGCCGCTCGTCGAGGGCCTGCGCGCGATCGCCTGATCCCGCGCAGAGCAGCACGCGCCGCTCGCCTCATGTCGAGGAGAGCGGCGCGTTGCCGTTCAGCAGGTCAGGAAGCCTCCGGCGGCTGCACGTACACGACGTTGAGCGTGATGGTGTCCCGCTGCAGACCACTCGCCTCGAGCAGCGCGTCGACCGCTTCGTGGACCGCGTGGAGGATCACTCCCGCACTGGAGTGGAAGTCAATCCCGATCGACGCCTCCACCGCGACCCCGCGCTCTCCCGTGATGACCGCGACCATCGACAGGCTGTCGTTGCGCACCCTGAGCACTTCCGCCCCGGTGCGCACCAGGTTCGAGATCAGGGAACCGGAGCGGTAGACGTTGTGCACCCCGGGCGTCGCCCGCACGGTCTTCTCCACCGCGGCGGCGAGATCCGCGCGTGCTTCCGTCGTCATCGGTCCTGCTTCGTCCACGACGACACCTCCTGAATGTCTCTGATCACGATGTCGATCGCGACGACGTTGAGTTCGGTGTGGCTGCGCAGGCGCAGACCGACCTCCTCGCGGAGGCGCTCAGCGGCACGAAGTATCGGCTCTCCGAGCAGGGCGTTCGCTTCGATGTCGATGCGGATCGGCGCCCCGGGATCGGTGACGTCGCCCTCGAGCCGACACCGACCGACAAGCAGCCCTGGCACGGTGTTCTCCGCCGAGCGGATGATCCCGCGGACCGCTCCCTCGGTGATCCCCAGATCGATGCGGGGCTCCGGAGACTCGAACGGGATGCGCCGACCGGCGCGGGCATCCATCGCGATGCCGCTGAGAATACGATCCACCCAGCTCGGATCCACCTCCGGCGACGCTGCCGCATCCGCAGCGATGAGCTCATCGCCGAGGCCCTGCAGCCGCTCGAGCGCGTCCAGCGCGAGCTGGCAGCCCGGCGACTCGTCGATCGACCGGTCCGCGGGCTGCCGTCCTGCGTCGAGATAGTCCATCAACTCGTCGAGCGTGTGCCCGTCGAGGTCAGTGGGTTCGAGGCCGAGCCGGCGCAGGTCCGAACGTTCGTCGTCGTTCATCATCGCCACTCCTCCATCCGTACGATCATGAATTTTCGCGCCCGGGCGAGCAGACCTCGCGCCGTCGTGGCCGGGATGTCCAGCTCCTCGGCGATCTCCTCGTACGAGTACCCGCCGATCTCACGCAGCACCCAGCACTCGCGCTGCGCATCCGGAAGCTCTCGGAGCGCGGCTCCCAGGGCCGCCACCTCGGCGCGCACCTCCACGACCGCGGAGGGCGAGGCGTGCAGGGGCGCCGGCCGGTCGATCAGGTCGATGTCGACCGCGGGGCGCAAAGCCCGAATCCGGTCGACCGCCTTCCGGCTCACGATCCGCATCAACCAGCTCTTCACCTTCGCCGGGTCCTCGAGCTCGCTGAATCGCTGCCACGCAGTGACGAAGGCTTCCTGCACGATGTCGTCGACGTCGGCCGACGCGTTCAGCATCCGCTGCGTGTAGGCCCGCATCATCGGCGTGTACCTGCGCACCAGCACCGCGAACGCCTGGACGTCGCCGTCCATCGCCCGACCGGCGACGATGCGGTCGTCGGCGTCTTCGAGCGCCCTGCGAAAGCGTTCGTCTGGCATGTACCCCACTCCTCGCTCAGCTCCCCTGATGCGTTCGGAACGGACGACGTTTCGGATCGGATCGGATCACTCCCGACCCAGCATCCCCTCGCGACGCTCGAACCGCTTCGCACCCTGTGCTTTCCTCTCTTCTTCGCGCGGCGACCGATGCCAGGGCCGTGGAAATGCCACATCGCGGTCTCCTTCCGCACGAAACGGTCAGGGGAGGGAATCACGTGATCCCCTCCCCTGCAGCCGTCACTTCTTGAAGGCGTCCTTGACGTCTTCGACACCGTCGCGCACGTTGCCCTTGACCTGGTCGGCCTTGCCCTCGGCGACGAGCTCGTCGTTGTTGGTGACGTTGCCCACGGCCTCCTTCGCCTTGCCTGCGAGCTTCTCCGCAGCGGCCTTGATCTTGTCTTCAGCGCCCATGGCGTCTCCTCTTCTCATCTCGACCCCGACTCTCGGGACCGAATCCTCACGCGGGTGTTCCCGCGTGCACGTTCACCCGACTCGCGTCTCAGGTGCGTCTTCCGTGTCGTCGTCGGACGGGATGTGCACGTCGTTCACCGTCACGTTGACCTCGGCGACGTCCAAGCCGACGAGGTCGACCATCGCGCGGTGGATCGCTGCGCGTACGTCATCGGCCACCTTCTGGAGCGATACCGGATAGGCGGCGACGATGGTCACGTCGACGGCGACCTGGGTCTCGCCGACCTCGACGGAGACGCCCTGGGCGAGATCGCTGGTGTTGAGTGCGTCGCGGATCGCGCCGACCATGCGGGCGGCTCCTCCGCCGAGGGCGTGCACGCCGCTCACTTCACGAGCAGCGATGCCGGCGATCTTCGCGACGACGCCGTCTTCGATCGTGGTCTTGCCCGTCGCGATCGCTTGCGGGGCGGCGACGACCTGAGCCTTCGCCTGGGTTCCGTCGGTCACATTCGCCATCATGATCTCCTTCATCCGTGTGCCGCCTCCGATCGGGATGCGGGTCGCAGTTCAGCGATACCACTAGGACGGATGCCGGCGGCAGAACGTCACGAATTCGTCGAAGATTCTTTTCCACGGGTCAACTCGGCGCACGAAGGCCCGCACCTCGCAGGGAGACGCGGGCCTTCGGGGATCCCCCGACATCGGCGACGACTTCGCTGCTGTCAAGGGGCTACCTCCGAGGCGCCGCGTGCCGCATGCTGCAAGCTGGGGACAGTCAGGAGAATCATGGAGCGGGCTTCAGACCCACGGTTCACCCTCGTGAGGGTGGGTGCGACCGACTGGGCGGTGCACGATGCGCACTACCCGGATGGCGACCACCGACGTGTGGTCTGCCGGATCTACGAAGACGCACCCACCGACGTCGAGGTGCTCTGGCTGCGCGACCTCCCGCTGGCGTTGCGCTACTCCTCCGCAGACGACGTCGTCGACGCCGTGCAGCGGTTCCAGGACGCGTCCCGCGCCACGCGGCCGATCCCCATCCCGCATCTTCCGCCGCCGACGGACGCGCGCGACCGGCGGTGACCTGATCCGCGACGGGCGGGCGTGGTCGGGAATGGACGTGCCGCCGCGGGGTGCGCAAGACTGAGGGATCGCTCGCCTCCCCTCCCCAGGAGTCCTCATGACCGCTTCCGCATCCGCATCCGTGTCGCCATGGAAGAGGTTCTGGGAACGCGGGGCGTGGTGGAAGGCGCTTCTGCTGACGGCCGCGTACCTGGTGCTGTTCAACCTCTTCTCGCTGGCGTTCGCGCCTCTCGCGCTCCAGATCGAGGACCCGGGCAGCGCAGCCGGGATCGCCGTCTACTTCGTCCTCCCGATCCTCGTCGGCGGCCTGCTTCTCGTCGGGTTCGCGCTTTCTATCGGATGGCTCCGCGAGCTCTTCGCGCGCCAGCCGATCCGGGGCAGCGGGTGGATGTGGATCGCGATCGTCGTGGTTCTGCTGTTCAACGTCCTGCACTTCGCCAGCGTCGACTACGGCGAGGCGGGCTTCGAGGTCGTCGCCACCTGGTTGCTGGCCGGTCTTTTCATCGGCTTCGCGGAGGAGGTGCTGACTCGCGGCCTGGTCGTGAACATCATGCGTAAAGCCGGGCACCGGGAGATCGTCGTCGCGGTGGTCTCCGCCGCGCTGTTCGCACTCCTCCACTCGAACAACCTGCTCACCGGCCAGTCCGTGCTCGCGACCGCGATACAACTCGTCTACACCTTCGCGTTCGGCATCTGCATGTACCTCGCGCTCCGTGTCACCGGCACGATCATCGCGCCGATCCTGCTGCACGCCAGCACCGATCCGAGCATCTTCCTGCAGACCGCGCATCCGGCAGACGGGTCGCTCACGGCCATCGCCGGGCTCGGGAACATCGTGGTCATCGTGGTCGGTCTCGTGCTGCTCGTCTTCATCCGCGGACGAGTCGCGTCGCCGACGGATCCCTCGAGCCTCCCTGCCTGACGCCGGGCGCTCTCTCCGCGCTCGAGAGAGGTCCGGTCAGTACTCCCATTCGGGGATCATGAACTCGAACGTGACCGGTGGCGGATCGGTCGACGACTCGATGTCGACCGAGATGATGACGCGATTCGCCGCCGAGATGAGCACGCTCAGCAACCGCCCTGGCGTCTGGAAGTGGACGAACATCCCCGCCGAATGCGCCGCATCCTCGATCCGATTCCTCAGGTCGACGAGATCCTGCCCCGGGGCGAGCAGGAAGTCATGTCCGTCGATGTGGACGTGCGTTCTGGTCGATGCAGGTGCAAGGCTCATGTGGCGAACGTACGCTCGGTCGGCCGCTCCGCGCAGGGCCTTGCGCTCTGGACGAAGAAGGCGGCGGGATCCGTCGGATCAGGAACCGACCGGTCAGGATCGCCGCGGGTGGTCGTCGACCTTGACCAGGGTGCGGCCACGCAGCGTGTAGATCGCTCCGTCCTCATCGACGTTGAGGTGCGGTCCGCTGTACCAGCCGCCGTTGATCGCCGCGACGACCGTGGTGACCTCGAAAGTACGGGGATCGACGCGGAACAGCGTCGTGTCGGAGACGCCGTAGATCACTCCCCGCGCCGCCTTCAGCGCAGCGAACCCGGGCACGATCGACGACAGGTCGCCGGTGTGCACGATCGTCTTGCGCTGCCGATCGATCACGACCAGGGCACCCTTGATCGTGAGGGCGAAGAGGTAACGGCCGTGGACGGCGAGCGCGGCGATGCCGTTCGGCTTGCCGGTCTCGATCCGCCAGAGTTCGCGGCGTGCGATCGGATCCCAGGCGACGACGGTTCCCCGCGGGCCCGTCTTCTGCGCGTTGTCGCCGCCGAGGTAGGCGATGCCGTCGACCGACACCACGGCGCGCACGAGCTGCACCTCGTCGATCGGGTTGATCGCGTGAGTGCTCGAGCCTCGACGCGGGTCGTACGTCCAGACCGATCCGCCGCCCTCGGTGTCGGCCTGCGCCGCGACGAGGAGCAGCTTGTTGCAGTCGTCCCAGTGCGTGTCCAGTGGACGGTTCTGCGCCGAGGGGAACGACGCGACGCGGCGGATGGGCTTGCCGGATCGCGGGTCGTACGACCAGATCCCCTGCGAGCTGTACTGGCCGGTGTAGAGCACGCCGCGGATGACTTCGGCATCCTTCGCCTCGCCGGGCGCGCGGAGGTTGGTCACCCCGCCGCGGCGGAGGTCGTGCCGTGCGATTCCGCCGTTGCCGCCCACGTACGCGAATCCGGCGCCGACGGCGATGCCCATGCACGTCTGGGCGCTGATCGGGGCGCCGGCCTCGCCCAGGTCGTATTCGCCGCGGACATCACCCGCGCTGCCGATCGTCGCGACGAAGCCGTACCCCGACACCGCGACGAGCCCACCCTCGTGCGCGTCGAGACCCCAGATCTCGCCCAGGTCGATCGCCAGAGGCAGCTGTTCGACCGTCGCCGATCCGGGGGTCCAGCGCTGCACCCCGGCCTCGTTCGCGCAGTAGACATCTCCCGACACCACGGCGAAGCTCTTGGCCGTCTTGCCGATCGCCGTCGCGAGGTCGTACGACGCATGATCGGTGAGCGAGATCGCGGCCAGCTTCGACGGCTCGGTCGAACCCGCGGTCGACACCAGGAGGCGATCGCCGTCGATCGCGAGCTCACGGATGCTCGGGTCGCCCACCATCTCGGATGGGGTGATGTCGGTGAACGTCGCCCCGGCCCGGTCGTAGGCGAACAGGGCGGCCCTGCTGGTTCCCGAACCTCCGCCGAGCGTGCTCCCTGCGCCGAAGTACACCGTCTTGTCGGTGGCGGCGACGGCTCGCGCCAGTGTGGCCTTCGCGTCGGGCACACCCAGGCTCGTGATGGCGCCGGTCGACGGGGTGTACTGCCACAGAGCGGGCGCGTTGCTGCCGCCTCCCCCGACCGCGAACACGGTGCCGTCGGGCGACACGGCGAGGTCACGCACATCGCGGTCTCCGATCTTGCCGATCGGCACGGCGGGCGCGGAGAGGTCCGCCAGATCCCAGCGGTAGAGGTTGTCACTGCTCGCGGCCTTCTGCAGGATGCCGGCGTAGAGGATCTTCCGCACCGGGTCCACGGCGAGCGCCTGGATGCTGTGCCCGGTCGCGAGCGTGGTCGAATGAACGACCTTCCCGGAGGCGACATCGAAGGCGAGGATGCCGGTGGGCTCGAGGTTGCGTGACCCGATGTACGAGATGCCGTCGAGCAGCACGCCGCTCATGAGGGAGTACTGCAGGATGCCGGGGCCGATCTCGGTGATCGTGGTCGATCCGCGGCCGGTGCGGACGGCCGATGCCGCCTGCGCGGGCTGCGCGGACATGACGCCGGCGGCTGCGGCGAGCAGGCCGCCGGCCCGGAGAGGAGGACGGTGCGCCGGGAGAAGGTCGGTGTTTCGGACATGGTGATGCTCCTTGGGTCGTCGTCGAACTGGGGAGTGGATCAGGTCAGGTCAGGTGCGGCGGGTCGGATCAGGTCGGGTCGGTTCAGGCGGTGATGGCGAGGAGGTCGGGTTCGATCTCGTGCGCGAGCGGCTCGTCGCGGGCGATCCTGCGCAGCTCGTCGAGCATGGCGCCGGAGAGTCGGCCGAGCTCCGCCCCCAGGGAACCGGCGATGTGCGGGGTGAGCAGCACGCGGTCGGAGGTGTAGAGCGGGTGGTCGGGTTCGAGGACCCACGGCACGGTGACATCGAGGATCGCGAACAGCTCGCCGGCGACGACTCGGCGCGTCAGGGCGTCCTGGTCGATGATCTCGCCGCGAGCCGTGTTGAGAAGCGTCGCGTCCCGACGCATGAGGTCGATCCCCCGCGCATCCACCAGGTCGCGGGTGGACGGCAGCGAGGGAGCGTGCACCGAGACCACGTCGCTGGTGCGGAGCAGCTCGTCCAGCGAGACGGCGACGACCCCCAGCGCGGTCGCCTCGTCCGCCGTGAGATACGGGTCGTAGACCACGACCTCGAAGGCGTACGCCCGAAGCATCTCGATGACGATCCGCCCGATCTTCGATGCGCCGACGATGCCGATCCGCTGCCCGTAGTTCCCCATCCCGGGGAATGCCGCTTCGCTGTCGAAGTCGGCTTGCAGCTCCTGATACCGGCGTGCGATCGGCAGCACCCTCTTGCCGGCGAGCACGATCATCGCGACGGCATACTCCGCCACCGGCACCGCATTCGCTGCGGCAGCCGAACTCACGCGCACACCGCGCTCGATCACCTCGGGGGCGAGGTAGGGCTTGACGGTTCCTGCCGCATGCAGCACCGCCTCGAGACGCGGGGCGGCGTCGAGCAACGCCGCGTCGAGCCGCGGGGCGCCCCAGCCGGTGATCAGCACCTCGACGTCGGCGAGGAGCGCCCGCGCGGAAGCCGAATCGAACTCGGTCACGAAGCCGGCGACGTCACCCACGGCCTCGTATTGGCGCATCAACGGCTCGGGGAACACGCGCGCGCGGACCGATTCCGACATCGCGAAGGCGATCACCGGGCGACGGCCGCTCACTTGACGCTCCCCGCGGAGAGTCCGGCCCGCCAGAACCGCTGCAGCATCACGAACGCGATTATGAGCGGCAGCACCGAGACGAACGATCCGGCGATGACGAGAGTGGAGAACTCCGGGTTCTGCTGCACCTGGCTCTGCCACAGGGCGATGCCCACGCTGGACGGGAACAGGCTGCGGTCCTGCAGCATGATCAACGGCAGCATGAAGTTGTTCCAGATGGCGACGAACTGGAAGAGCGCGATCGTGACGAAGCCCGGGACGAGCATCGGCAGCCCCACTTGGAGGAAGCTGCGGATCGGTCCTGCGCCGTCGACGCGTGCGGCCTCCAGGGTCTCGGCCGGCAGATAGCCGGAGGAGAAGACCCGTGCGAGGTACACGCTGAACGGGTTGCACAGCGTCGGGATCAGCACCGCCCAGATCGTGTTGGTCAGCCCCATCGACGCCGCCAGCAGATACAGCGGGATCACCGTGGCGGTGTTCGGGATGAGCACACCCACGAGCACGAAAGCATAGAGCGCGCGCTTGCCCCGGAACTCGAACTTGTCGAACGCGTAGCCCGCCATGAGCGAGACGAAGCCGCCGACGATGGCACCGACACCGGCGTAGAGGATGCTGTTGCCCAGCCACCGCAGGAAGATGCCGTCATCCTGTGCGAGCAGCCGCTGCATGTTGGCGATGAGATCCGTGCCGAAAGCGAAGGCATTCCCGGAGTACAGCTCGCCTGCCGACTTGGTCGCCGCGAACACGAGCCAGAGCAGCGGTAGCACCATGTAGGCCGAGCCGAGGATGAGCAGCCCGTTGACGCCGATCTTCGACGGCAGGTGGCTGCGGCCGCCGCGGCGCCGAGGAGCACGCTGCTTCGCGGATGCCGGTGCGTGCGGCACCGGACGGTCGATCACGGAGGTCATCGCGTCGGCTCCTTCGAGGTGAATCGGGTGACGACGAACGACAGCAGGCCGGCGAGCAGGGCCAGGATGATCGAGGCTGCCGCGGCCTGCGGCAGGTTGTTGCGGTTGAACGCCGCGTCGTACGCCCACATGTTCGGCACCCAGGTGCTGGTGACCGCGGTCGTCGCGGAGGACAGGATCTTCGGCTCGGTGAACAGCTGGAGCGACCCGATGACGGTGAACAGCAGGGCCACGCCGATCGCGGGCCAGACGAGGGGCGTCTTGATCGAGAACGCGGTGCGGATCTCTCCTGCGCCGTCGACCTTCGCGGCTTCGAGCACCTCGCGCGGGACGGCCTGCAGCGCGGTGAAGAGGATGATCACGTTGTAGCCGGCCCACTCCCACACCGCGATGTTGACCATCGACGGAAGCACGAGCTGCACGGAGAGGAAGTCGATCCCGATGCCGCCGGACTCCAGCGCCTTGACGATCGGGCTCACGCCGGGCGTGTACAGATATGCCCAGATGAGGGCGGCGATCACGCCGGGGACGGCGTGCGGGAGGAACAGCAGCAGCTGGAAAGCCCGCTTGGCATAGGCGACCGCCGAGTCGAGCAGCAGTGCGAGGACCAGGGCGACGACGAGCAGCGACGGCACGTACAGGACGCAGTAGAGGGCGAGGCGACCGAACCCGTCGGTGAACGTGCGGTCGGCCAGCACCTCGAAGTAGTTCCCGAGGCCGACGAATTCGACCGTCGCACCGCCGAAGCCGAGGCCGCTGCGCTTCTCTGCGAACAGGCTCATCCCGATCGCGTAGATCACCGGAGCGATCATCGTGAGCGCGAAGAGGGCGAAGAAGGGGATCAGGAAGACGGAGGCGGTGCGCCCTCCCGTTCCCGGGATCGTCTTCCTCACCGTGCGCTGCTTCGCGGGTGACGGAGTAGTCATCGTCGATGTCCTTCGATCCGAACCGTCGGGCGGGTGTCGCTGCGCGTTCCCGCCCGACGATGCATCGGCTATTCCTTGATGTCGAGACCGAGCTTCTCGAGCCCGGTGACGGTGGTCTTCTGGGTCGCCGCCAGCGCGTCGCTCAGGGTGGGCGATGCGGTGACGGAGTCCTTGAGGGCGGTGGCCGTCAGGTCGTACTTCGGTCCCCACGCCCACGGGCCCAGGTTCTCCGAGGCTTCATCGAAGACCTCGTAGATGTCGTTCGCGAAGTAGTCGACGGGAGCGACGGATGCCGCGACGTCTGAGAGTCCCGGGTACGCGGGGTACGCGGTGCCGACAGCGCCTCGGGCCTCGATGGCATCGGGCGACGTCACCAGCCATTCCAGGAAGACGGCGGCTGCGGCGGCATTCTCGGAGTTCTCCGGAATCGCGAAGCTCGTCCCACCGCTCAGGGCACCGGCCGGCTTCCCGTCCCACGACGGCGGGGCCGCCGCGATCCACTTGCCGGTCTGACCGGATGCCTCGGTGCGGGTCTTGAGTGCGGAGGCGCTCCAGGATCCGCCCACCCAGCCGTTGACGACGCCGCTGTTGAGATCGGCGGTCCATTCGTCGCTGAAGCCGAGCTGCGCCTTGACCAGGTCTTCGTCGATGAGCCGCTGCCAGTAGTCGGCGACCTCTTCCGACTTCTTGTCGTCGACGGCGACCTTCCAGCTGTCGTCCTCGATACTGAACCATTCGGCGCCGGCCTGCCAGGACATGGGGGCGAGCTGCGGCTCGTTGGTGAAGAAGCTCGTGAGGTAGGCGTCCGGGTTCACGGCCTTGACCGCGCGCGCCGCCTCCTCGAACTCGTCCCAGGTCTTCGGAACCTCGACGCCGGCGGCTTCCAGCACGTCCTGCCGGTACCAGACGACCATGGGCGGGGCGTCGTACGGGAGGGCATAGGCCGCGTCGCCGAACGACACCAGGTTGCGCACCTGCTCGTCGTACTCGCCGAGGATGCCGTCGGAGACGAGATCGTCGACCGGCGCAAGCTGCTCCGCCGCGACGAAGCCCGGGAGTCGGTCGTACTCGATGCCGACGATGTCGGGGCCACTGCCGGATTCAATGGCGGCCGACAGCTTCGTGTAGCCGCCGTTCGCGCCGTTGGGGATCTCCTCGAAGTTGACCGTGATGTCGTCCTGGCTCGCGTTGAACGCGGCGGCGACGTCGGCCATACCGCTGAGGAACGACCAGAAGGTGACCTCGCCCTTCGGGGTCTCGGTCTTGACGGGTTCGGCTGCGGGACCGCTGGCAGCGCATCCCGCGACGAGGGCGGACGTGGCGACCAGAGCAGCCACGGAGAGGGAAGTTCGACGCAGGGACATCGCGGGTTCTCCTTTGAATCGTTGACCGTGCGAGTTCGATCTTTCGTCACCCGACGCGATTCTCCAACACCAGCGAGGCTTTTCTCACAAAACCTAACATTCAGAGGGCGCGGACCGACGATTCCCTGACGACGAGCGCGGGCAGCAGCGCCATCCGCACGGGCGCATGCGCAGACCCCGTCGGCTGCTTCAAACGGTCGACGCACAGCCGCAGCGCCGCATGGCCGAGTTCGTGCTTCGGCGGTGCGACCGCCGTCAACGGCACGGTTGCGAAGGCGGCGACCTCGTCGTCATATGCGACGACCGCGAAGTCCTCCGGCACGCGCAGCCCGCGCTCCAGCACCAGGTCGAGGAATGCCATGGCATCCGCATCGCCCAGCAGGATCGCGGCCGTCACCCCCTGATCAAGACAGTCGGTGAGGAGGTCCTCGAGCTGGGCGATGTTGGCGTTGTCGCCGATCTGCGGATGCGACAGGTCACGTCGCAACGCGAGAGCGGATGCCGGTTCCATCGCGGCCATCGCCCGGCGGAAGCCCGCATCCAGTCCCGCGACCGTCGCCGACGGCCGAGCGGCGAGCGCGATCGCCCGGTGCCCCTGCTGCGCGAGGTGACGCACCGCGACCTCGGCCCCGTGCGCATGGTCGGTGCGCACCCACTCGAGGCGTCCCGCGAGCTGATCCTCCACCGAGCGCTCCACCATGACGACCGGGATGCCCGCCTCCTCCAGCATCCGCTGCAGGGGCGAGCTCTCGGCGATCGCGTCGTGCGGCGTGATCATCAGCGCGTCGACACCGCTGGCGATGAGCCGCTCCGCCTGGCGGAACTCCTCCTGCGACGAGTAGTTGGTCGCGCCGACGACCAGGCGGCAGTTCGACTCGTACGCCGCCTGGCTCGCCCCGCGGATCACCTCGGGGAAGTAGTACTGCGTCGTCGGCACGATCATCCCGATCGTCGCCACAGGCCGCCGGCGAGACGGCTCACCGGCCCCGTCGTCTCGCGACTGCTGCTGCGCGACGGCCAGGGAGATCGCTCCCCCGTGCACCCGCACCAACAGGCTGCGCTGCTCGAGCGCCACCAGGTCCCGCCACAGCGTCATCGGCGTGACGCCGAGGCGGTTCGCGAGCACGGCGCTGGTCAGCGAGCCGCGCAGCTCGAGTTCGCGGAGGATGGCATCATGCCGGGCGGCAGCGGTCATATCGAGATCACGATAGTGGATGGGCCTCCTCGGGCCAGTCGGTGACGACGACCTTGCCGATCGTCTGCGACTCCTCGACGATCTCGTGCGCGTGCCGCAGCGTCGCCGCATCCAGCGGTGTCAGGTGAGTCGTCATCGTCGTGCGGATGACACCCTCGTCGACGAGCTCGGCCACCTGCTCGAGCAGCTCGTGCTGGTAGGAGTCGGCGGGGTCGGTCACCGGACGAGTAAACATGAGTTCCCAGTGCCACGTGACGCTCTTGCCCTTCAGTGCGTCGATGCTGCCACCGGTCTCGTCGATCGAGACGACCTCGCCGCGCGGACGGATGACGTCAGCGATCGCCCGCACGTTGCCCGGCGTGAACGAGGTGAAGACGTAGTCGACGCCACCGGGCGCGAGGGTCGCGACCTCGCCTGCGAAGTCGCGGCCGACGATGTGGTCGGCGCCCATCTGCCGCACCCACTCGATCGACTCCGGCCGCGAGGCGACCGCGATGACGGTGAGCTTCGTGAGCGCCTTCGCGAACTGGATGAGGAGAGAGCCCACGCCGCCCGCTGCGCCGATCACGAGGAGGGTTCCTTCGCTGCGGTCGTCGAGACGCAGCTTGTCGAACAGCGCTTCCCAGGCCGTGATGGCCGTCAGCGGCAGCGCGGCAGCCTCGGCCGTGGAAAGCGACGACGGCGCGTGACCGACGATGTTCTCGTTGACGAGGTGGTAGCGGCTGTTGGTGCCGGGGCGATCGATCTGACCGGCGTAGTACACCCGGTCACCGATGGCGAAGCGGCTCGCCTGGTCACCGAGCTCCACCACGACGCCGACGGCGTCGTAGCCGAGGATCCGGTGATCCCCCGAGGTCGGCGAACCGGCACGGACCTTCACGTCGACCGGGTTGATGGAGACGCCCTCGACCTCGACCAGGAGGTCTCTGCCCGTCGGCGTGGGAACGGGAAGCGAGATGTCTGAGAGAGACTCGGCGTCGGTGACGGGGCGTCGGCCGCGGGCGCCGATCGCGGACATGCGGTCTGGGAGGGAGGAGTTGTCGTGTGCCATGTCCGTCACGCTATCCGAACACCCCTAGTTACCCGCAAGCGCCCCAAGTATCCAAGAGATACCATGGACGGATGCTGACCGACACCGCCTGCCGCATCGACGCACCCCACGACGTCTACGACGCGCAATGCCCCTGCCGCGGCGTGCTCGATCTGCTCGCCGACAAGTGGAGCGCGCTCGCCATCGGAGCCCTCAGCGAAGGCCCGCAACGGTTCGGCGAGCTCAAGGCGCGTCTGATGGGGATCAGCCCGAAGGTTCTCACTGCAACGCTCCGGCGCCTCGAAGCGCGGGCCTTGCTGGTGCGTACGGTCTACGCCGAGGTGCCCGTGCGCGTGGAGTACGCGCTCACTGACCTCGGTGTCGATGCCGAGAAGCCACTGCGTGCGCTGCGCGGCTGGGTCGAAGCGAACATCGAGCGGTTCCCGCCAGCGGACTGATCGCGCCGCACCCGCGAGAGCCTGGCTTCGAAGTAGATTTGCCGGGTGACTCTGGAGATCCGCCCGCTGACCGACGCCGACGTAGATTCTGTCGTCTCACTTTGGCAGGAGTGCGGACTCACGCGCCCTTGGAACGATCCGCTGGCCGACATCCGCCGCGCACGCGCGGTCTGGCCCGACCTGCTGCTCATCGCGAAAGACCGGGATGCGCTCGTGGGCTCCGTCATGGCGGGATACGACGGGCACCGCGGCTGGCTGTACTACCTGGCCGCCGCTCCTTCCCGACGTGGCGAGGGCATCGGCCGGAGGCTCGTCGAAGAGGCGGAGTCGCGGCTGCTCGCACTGGGCTGCCCGAAGGTGATGCTCATGGTGCGTGCCGGCAACGACGCCGTGCTCGAGTTCTACGACGGACTCGACTACACACGCGAGAGCACGCTGCTCACCGGGAAGCGCCTGATCCCGGACGCCTAGATCGGTCGGTGCCACATTCGGCCCATGGTCGTGGAGAAGACGCGCCTCGCATCGCCGGACACGGCGCCCCCTCGGGCAGGTGGGACTGGCTCCGATGCATGAACGCAACGATCGCATCGCGAGTGGCGAAGCGCCGGCCGAGACACCGCTCCCTCTCCCCGATCCCGTCGGGGAGAGGGAGATCGACGCCGAAGGCGAGCTACGGCTTCAGCCGACGTCGTCCTGAGCAACCCGACGATCACGCCTGCGCGAAAGCAGGTCGCGTGAGGCGCTGAACAGCAGGACGATGCCGAGCAGCACCAGCGTTCCGGCAGTGACGAACTGCCACCATTCCTGGGCGGACAGCGCGAAGGACACGCTGAAGATCAGCGCGCCGACGCCGCCGAGCATCTTCGCCCACGCGAGGCTGACGGATATGGGCTCTTCGGTCGTCGACATGAAACGAGCCTAGCCTTCGGCCGCGGCCCTCTCCGGCACAGGTCGCACCGCCTCGCCGACGGACCAGACGAACTCGGGCGTCCGACCGTTCACGGCGTGGTCACCGAGTTGCCGCGCCTTGAAGATCCACGGGTTGTGCGACGACACCGTGCGCGCATTGCGCCAGTGGCGATCGAGTGCCGTCCCGGATCGCACGGCAGATGCCCCGAGCGTGTCGAACAACCGCGAGGCGGCACGCGGGACGAGGTCGGTGAGCACGATCTGCGCCCGCGCGGAACCCAGCTCTGCGGCGACGACCGCTTCCTCGGTCTCCGACGTGCCCAGCACGTCGGCGGCGTGCTGCACGGCGCGGGCGACGTCGAGCACCAGCGCCTTGGCCGTCGCGCTCGTCGCGGACAGCTCTCCGACGATCTGCAGCACCTGCGGGTCATCGGCCACCTGCTCGGCGCTGCCGTGACTGTACGTGCGGGTGCGCGCCCGCACCTGGGAGACCGTGTCGCGTTCGATCGCGGCGGCGATGCCCGCCAGCACCGAGAGCAGCGTGAGCTGATAGACCGCCGTCTGGAAGGGAAACCGCGATGTGAACGGTTCGATGTCAGCGTCGTCGACGGATGCATCCGTGAACACAGCCGTTCCGGTTCCCGTCAGCGGCTGCCCGAACCCGTCCCAGTCGTCGGAGATCTCCACTCCGTCCTGATGGCGGCGGATCAGGGCAGTCACGGTCCTACCCTCGAGGTCGACCGTCGCATCGATCCACTCCGCGAAGATGCTGCCCGTCGTGTAGAACTTGCGTCCGTCGACCCGCCAACTGCCGTCGGTGCGGCGGGATACCCGCGTGGCGTTGGTGCCCACCGCGGCCGCGCCGTTCTCCGACCACGCATTGCCGATCAGCTCACCCTCCGCGATGCGCTGCAACCAGCGAGAGCGTCGGTCGCTCTCCTCCGCGGCGAGGAGATGCTCGACATACGCGATGTGACCGCGGAAGATCTGCGGGAGGTTCGAGTCGGCCGCGGCGAGCTCGATCAGCACCTCTGCGAAAGCGGGCCAATCAAGCCCGAATCCGCCGTGCTCGGCCGGGAGTCGGAGCCGGCCGAAGCCCGCCTCGCGCAGCGCGGCGACCTCGACAAAGGGCAGTTCGCGGTTCCGCTCCCGCTCGACGGTGCTCGCCCCGATCTCGGCGAACACTGTCCGCAAGCTCTCCCGCACGGCGTCGAGGCGCTGCTTCTGCTCGCCCATCAGGTGTACAGGGAGATCGGCTGGAGCTCGCCGTTCAGCGTCCACGCGCCGACCTCGAGCTTCTTGTAGTCGATCGGATCGTGCAGGGAGTGGGTGCGAACGTTCCTCCAGAACAGGTCCAAGCCCACGTCCGCGCGTGCCGACGTCGATCCGGTAATCTCGAAGATCCTGTTCGCGACCTCGATCCCGACCTCGGTCGCGACGACCTTGACCTTGGCGACCTCGATGGCGACCTCTCCCCTGCGCTCCGCGGTGACGCCGCCGCCTTCGTTCACGACCTCGTCGAAGAGGCGCCCGGCGCGGTCGGTCAGCGCCTCGACCGCGGCGATGCGTGATGCGAACTCGCCGACCACGCGCTGAACGAACGGATCGTCGCGGTAGGTGTCCGACTGACTGAGGAACCAGGCGCGCGGTCGCGAGCGGACGATGTCGAGCCCTCGAGCGAGAGCCCCTTCCGCGATGCCGAGATACAGGTTGCCGAAGGCGAGCTGGATGCCGGGCGTGATGAGCGTCGAGAACGGCTCGTCGCCGAGCACACCGAGCACGTCTTCCACCGAGACGAGGACGTCTTCGAAGCGAACCGAACCGCTCGCCGACAGCCGCTGTCCCAGCGCATCCCAGTCGCCGAGGTACCGGATGCCGTCACGGTCGTGGTCGAGCACGACGAACAGCACCTGCCCGTCGCGCTCGCCGCCACGGACGAGCGCGGCTGCCAGGACCACATCCCCGGCGGAAGCGCCGGTCGAGAAGCGCTTGAGGCCGTTGAGGCGGTAGCCGTCGCCGTCGGCTGTCAGCTCGAGGTCGGGGTCGGTGGGGTTCACGGAGTCGCCCCACACCCAGCGACCCGCGATGGTCTTCCGGTGCCACTGCTCCTGCGCTTTCGGATCGGCAGCGAAGCCGATGTTGCCCGAGTTGATGTAGTGGTAGGCGAGCACCTGGGCGACAGATGCGTCGGCACGGGACAGGATACGGATGACAAGGAACGCCGTCTCCCAATGCGCGCCGCCGCCGCCGAACTCGGCCGGTTCGAGCAGCGTCACCAGGCCCGCGTCACGCAGCAGGTCCAGTTCCACCCTCGGGTCCTGATTCGCGCGGTCGCGCAGCAGTGCGTCACTCGCGAGCTCGGCTGCGACGCGCTCCGCGATGCCGCGCCAGTGTGCGCGTTCCGCGGCATCCGCCGCGCCCGTCCAACGGCTGCGGTTCGTGGTCTCTACGATGACGCTCATCGGGCGCCCTCCTTCTCGGTGAGTTGCTCGGGGGTGGCGGTCTCGGCATCCACCAGCGGGCCGCCGAGTGTCCCGTCGAGGGCGCTGGGTCCATCGGCGTACGCGCCGCGATACGCGTGCGCCGGGTGCCACTCCGGCACCACGGCTGAGCCGTCACCGGTGAGCCGTCCGCGCAGCGTGCCTTCGGGGTAGTCGTCCCAGGTGCGCCCGCGGCGGCGGAGTTCGGGGACGAGAAGGTCGACGATGTCCTCGAACGATCCGGGTGTCACGACGTAGGCGATGTTGAAGCCGTCGACCCCGCCGACGTCGATCCATCGCTCGAGCTCGTCCGCCACGGTCTGCGCGCTCCCCACGATCACCGGACCGATGCCGCCGATACCGACGTATTGCGCGATGTCGCGCGGTGTCCACTTTCGCTCCGGATCGGCCTTGGTGAAAAGCGACAACGCTGATCGTCCGGCATCCGTGTCGACATACTCCAGCGGCACATCGGGGTCGTACTGCGACAGGTCGAGTCCCGTCCACCCGGCATAGAGCGCCAGCGCGCCCTCGACGGAGACGTAGCGACGGTAGTCCTCGAGCTTGGCCTGCGCTGCCTCGTCTGTCGCCGCGACCACGATCGTGATCAGCGTGAGGATCTTGACCGAATCACGCGGGCGTCCGAGAGCCTCGGCGCGATCTCGGATGTCGTCGGTGACAGGACGCGTCACTTCCGGGCGCAGCCCGTTGATGAAGATCGCCTCGCCGTGCTTCGCAGCGAACTGTCGCCCTCGCGGTGAGGCACCGGCCTGAAATATCACCGGAGTGCGCTGCAGGCTGGGCTCGGCGAGATGGATGCCGGGAACCCGGTAGTGCCGCCCCTCATGGCCGATCGGGTGCACGCGCGCGGCATCGGTGAAGACGCCGGACTCCCGGTCGCGGAGCACCGCGGCATCCTCCCACGAGCCCTCCCACAGCTTGTACGTCACGTCGAGGAACTCCTCGGCGATCTCATACCGGTCGTCGTGGGCGATCTGCGTGTCGAGTCCGAGGTTGCGCGCAGCGGAGTCGAGGTAGCTGGTCACGACGTTCCACCCGACCCTCCCCCGGGTGAAGTGGTCGAGAGTCGAGAACCTGCGGGCGAGCGAATAGGGCTGCTCGTAGGTCGTAGCGACGGTCACACCGAATCCGAGATGCTCGGTCGCATGGGCCATGGCCGAGATTTGCACGACGGGGTCGCCGAGGGGGACCTGCGCCGCATCGCCGAGGGCCGTGGCCGCCGAATCACGGTAGACGTCGTAGGTGCCGAGCACGTCGGCGATGAAGATGGCGTCGAACCTGCCGCGTTCGAGCGTCTTCGCGAGATCGACCCAGTAGTCGAGGTCGTGGTACCGATCGGCCTGATTCTCGGGGTGCCGCCAGAGCCCAGGGGCCTGGTGGGTCACGCACGTCATGTCGAAGGCGTTCAGGATGATGCGGCGTGACACGGTGCTCCTCAAGTGGTCGGGGACTTCGCGACCATAACCACTCGGGTTGCGCTGTGTCGCACGGGATGACTCTTCGCGTCGCACCACGACGAACTGTTACGCCCGCGATGCGCCGGCTCTGTCCCGGCCCCTAGCCTGAGCGCCGATCTGCTTCCCCGACCCGAAGCCTGAGGAGCCCCCATGTCTTTCCTTCCGAGCCGCCGCGGACGCCGCGTCCTCCTCGGTGCCGCCGCTCTGGCCGCGGCGACCATCGCCATCGCCGGATGCGCGACGCAGACTCCCGAGGCCGGCGGTGACGGCGGCGACGGCGATTTCTCCGGGCAGACTCTGAGTGCTCTGCTCATCACCTCCCACGAGGGTGCGGGCAACTGGCTCAAGAAGCACTTCGAGGAGGAGACCGGCGCCGAGCTGAAGCTCACGATCGTGCCCTACGACGAGATCGGCTCGACCCTCGCCCTCGACCAGCAGTCGGGCGCGAACACGTTCGACGTCGCTGCTCCCTGGTACGTGTCGATCGGCGATCTCGCTGAGGGTGGCTCGATCCAGGACCTCACCGACTGGATCGAGGAGACTCCGTCGCTCGAGGAGGACGACTTCATCCCCTCGATCAACGACCCGTACACGTTGGTCGGCGACCGCCGCTACGGACTTCCGTTCGACGGCGACACGCACGTGCTCTTCTACAACAAGGAGATCCTCGAGCGGAACGGCATCACCGAGCCGCCCGCGACCTGGGATGACTACCTCGCTGACGTGAAGACCATCACCGAGAACGAAGGCGATGAGGGCGTCTATGGCTCGGCGATCTTCGGCCAGAAGTCGCCGCTGATCCTCGGCGCCGCCTACGCGAACCGCCTCGCCGGCTTCGGCGGCGAGTTCGTCGATGAGGACGGCAAGCCGACGATCAACTCGCCCGAGGCTGTGGCAGCGGCCCAGGCGCTGGTCGACGCGGTCCCCTATGCCTTCCCGACGGCGGCCGAGACCGACTTCGGTGTCGGAAACGGCGCCTGGTACGACGGCAAAGTCGGCTTCATCGAGAACTGGACCGACCTGGGGGTGGGTTCGGAGACGAACCCCGATTCCAAGGTCGCCGGCAAGTGGGGCGTGACGACTCTCCCAGTCGGCGGCGACAACACCGAGGCGCGGGCGTCGCTCGTGGCCGGCTTCACATGGGTCGTCGCAGCCAACACGCAAAAGACCGACCTGGCCAAGGCGTTCATCGAGTACGCGTCATCGAGCGAGGTCAACTCGGAGCTCATCGTGGCCGACCCGCAGACCGGCATCGACCCGAACCGTGAGTCGTCGCTCGAGAGCGCGGCCTACGGAGAGGCGTACCCCGACCTGCAGCGGGTGAACCGCACGACGCTCAGTGGCTCGCTCGCCTGGCCGACCGGGGAGAACGCCTCGCAGGCCGCGCAGATCCTCACCGACGAACTCGCGAAGCTCATCGCTGGTGAAGGCGGCACCGCCCAGGAGACGCTCGACCGCGTGCAAGCCGAGTGGGAAGAGATCCTTGGCTGACGCAGCCTTCAGGACACGAGTTCGATCCGCCCGCCCGTCCGGCCCCGCGCCGCGGCGGGCGGTCGGGCGCGCAACGCTCTTCACGGTGCCGACGATCTTGTCGATCGTCGTGCTGGGCGGATATCCGCTGGTGTTCATCCTCGCCGCCGCGTTCACCGACTCGACGCTGGGGCGGCCGTTCCAGGAATGGGTCGGCACAGCGAACTTCGAGTCCGTCCTCGCCGACGGAGACGTCGTCGCATCCTTCGTCCGCACTGTCCTGTATGCACTCGGGGTGGCGATTACGAGCGTCGTGCTCGGCGTCGCCGTCGCCGTCGCGCTGGAACGAGCGACGCGCTCGGGGGCGGTCGTCCGGACGCTGCTCCTACTCCCCCTCATCACGCCGCCGGTGGTGGTGGGAACGCTGTGGAAGCTCGTCTTCAACCCCGGCGGAGGCCTACTCGCGACTCTGCTTCCCGATGTCTCGCTCGCACCGCTGTCGACGACCGCGTGGGCACTCCCGGCGATCGGCCTCGCCGATGTCTGGCAGTGGACACCGCTCATCGTGATCCTCGTGTACGCCGCTCTGCTCACGCAGGATGCCGGCGTGAGCGAGGCAGCCGCGCTCGATGGCGCGCACGGGCCGCGACTCTTCCGCCACATCACCTGGCCGGCGATCGCGGGCACCGTGGCGGCCGCGTTCTTCATCCGGCTCGTGATCGCGCTGAAGGTGTTCGACCTCGTGTTCGTGATGACCTCCGGCGGTCCTGGGCAGGCATCCACCACGACGACCTACCTCATCCAGCAGGTTGCGTTGAAGGAGTTCGACATCGGTCGGGCTTCTGCGATCACCATCGTCTTCGCGGTCGTCGTCACGATCGTCACGCTCGGTGCGGCGGCGTACGCACGAAAGGCCCGACATGACTGACCGGAGGACCCGCCTACGACCGGTGGCAAGCTCAGTGCTGTTCGTGGCACTCGCCGTGACTCTGGTCCCACTCGCATACCTCTTCTCGGTGTCGCTGATGGGACGCGACGAGACCGTCGCCGGTGTTCTGTGGAGTGCGGATCCGCACTGGAGCAACTGGGGAGACGTCCTGGCGACCGACATCCCTCGGTCGATCCTGAACTCCCTCATCGCAGCGCTCGGCGGGTCCCTCGTCTCGCTGGCGTTCGCAGTGCCCGGGGCGTGGGCGATCGTGCGATACCGGGCCGGCGGGCGCACGCTGGCCGCCACCCTGATGAGCCCGTGGCTGCTGCCTCCGATCGTCGCCGTGGTGCCGCTGCTCACCCTGCTCCGGGTCGTCGGGCTCAACAACACCCTCGTGGGCCTCACGCTCGTCTACGCACTCGTGAACGTCCCGGTGGCTGTCTGGCTGCTGGAGGGCTTCATCCGCCGTCTGCCCGTCGAAATCGAGGAAGCTGCCCGCATCGACGGTGCCGGGCACGTGCGGATGCTCTGGTCGGTGATCGTGCCGCTGCTGCTGCCGAGCCTCGTCGCTATCGGGATCATCGTCGCGGTTCTCAACTACAACGAATTCCTCCTCGCGACGTTCCTCACCCAGAGCGTCGACTCACAGACCTTCCCCGTCGCGCTGTCGCTCTTCTACGGCGACCGCACGCCGCACTTCGGCAAGATCGCCGCCGCCTCATTCATCGGGGTGATCCCAGTGTTCGCCGCCGCGGTGTTCTTCCAGCGCTGGCTCGTCGGAGGGCTCACCGCCGGCGCGGTGCGCTGAGAGTCAAGTTCCTTCCGGAGTGCGCACGTCAGAGCATGCGCAGCTGCCGAACCCGCCCTCCCGGATGGCCGGACGGGAGCGTCCCGCTCAGTTGTCGACGAACCCCATATGAACCGCGTTGTACCGGTCTCCGTGCACGCCGAGTCGACCGGCGAGCGTGTCGAGATCGGCGAGTTCATCGGCGGAGAGGCCGACCGAGGTCGCGTCGGCATTCTCCTGGATGCGCGAGGTACGCCGAGTGCCGGGGATCGACACGATCCACGGCTGCTGCGCAAGGAGCCATGCCAGGGCGATCTGCCCCGGGGTCGCGCCCTTCGCGGTGGCGAGGCTCTTGACGTGGTCGACCAGGGTCTGGTTCGCCGCGAGGTTCTCCTTCTCGAATCGCGGTACCCGGCGTCGGATGTCGTCCTCGGCGAGCGCGGTGGCGGAATCGACGGTGCCGGTGAGAAACCCCTTCCCCAGCGGGCTGAAGGGCACGAAACCGATCCCGAGCTCCGAGAGAGTGGGGAGCACCCCAGCTTCGGGGTCGCGGGTCCACAGAGAGTACTCGCTCTGCACCGCGGTGACCGGGTACACGGCATGGGCACGTCGGATGGTTTCCGCCGCAGCCTCCGATAGTCCGAAGTGACGCACCTTCCCTTCGGCCACCAACTCACCGACGGTGCCGGCGACGTCCTCGATGGGGACCTGGGGATCGACACGGTGCTGATAGAAGAGGTCGATGGCATCGGTGCGAAGCCGCTTCAGCGACGCATCGGCGACGCGGCGGATCTGCTCCGGGCGACTGTCGAGGCCGACGCTCTTGCCTCCCTCGATCTTCCAGCCGAACTTCGTGGCGATGGTGGCCTGGTCACGGATCGGTTCGAGTGCTTCGCCGACGAGCTCCTCATTGTCGTAGGGTCCGTAGACCTCGGCGGTGTCGAAGAACGTGACTCCGAGATCCAGGGCTGAGCGCAGGACGCCGATCATCTCGTCACGAGTGCCGGGGTTCGGGCCGTAGCTCTGCGACATCCCCATGCATCCGAGACCGATCGCGGAGACCTGGAGTCCCTGTCCGAGTGTGCGGGTGTGCATCCGACTATTCCTTTCGCTCTTCTGCGTGCGCGACGACCTGGCCGGCGTCCGCGGCATCCTTCGTGGCCTGCCAGCTGGCGAGCAGGCGTATCCGCTCTTCGGTGGCCGAACCAGGTTCGGCCGCGTAGATCAGGAACGTCAGCCCGGGCTGTTGCACGAATTGCATGTCTTCGTAGGTGAAGGAGAGCTCGCCGACGACCGAATGGATGAAGGACTTCGTCCCCGCGCCGTGTTGACGGACGTTGTGCGCGCCCCACCGGATGCGGAACTCGTCGCTGCGGGTCGAGAGCTCTCCCACGAGGTCCTGGATAGCCCTGTCGTAAGGGTCTCGTCCTGCCTCGGTTCGGAGGATCGCGACCACGATGTCAGCGGCGGTCGCCCAGTTCGGGTAGAAGTCGTCGGCCCGGCGGTCGAGGAACGTGTAGCGGGCGATGTTGCCGTCGCCAGGGCTCTCGAACGTCTGGGTATGCAGAGCGCGGCCCAGCGCATTCGTCGCGAGGATGTCCATCCGTCCGTTGCGGATGAGCGCGGGGCCGCCGTCGATCGCGTCCAGAACCAGCTGCATCGAGGGGCGGATTCCGCCCGTCTTGGCGCCCGCGCGACGCCGAGGCTTGGCAGCGATCGGGCTCTGCGCGGCACGGGCGAGGTCCATCAGGTGCGCGCGCTCGGCGTCATCCAACTGCAGGGCCTGAGCGATCGAGTGCAGGACGGACTCGGACGCGCCGGAGATGTTGCCCCGCTCGAGCTTGGCGTAGTACTCGACGCTGACTCCGGCGAGTGTCGCGACTTCACCTCGGCGCAGTCCCGAGACGCGGCGATACCCGCCTCCGGTGACCCCGGCCTGTTCCGGGGTGAGCCGCGCTCGCCGTGAGGTGAGGAACTCTCGGACCTCGCTCTTGTTGTCCACGACCTCGACGTTACGCCGGGGCGCGTCCGTCGTGGGATACCCCGTCAGTACACGTCACAGCAGAGACTTCCTCGCGCGCGCCCGGTGAGGGTGAGCTTGACGGCGGCACACACTCCGATCATCGATAGCACCACGAAGGAGAGAACCCATGGCTGAACAGAACACTGGATGGACCGGCGGGCAGAAGGCATTCGGGGACTTCGCCCCGGGGCTCGTCCACTACACCGACAAGATCCTCTTCGATGAGGTCTGGGAACGCGAAGCCCTGGCGAAGCGCGACCGTTCACTGGTCACCATCTCGGCGCTGACCGCGCTGGGGAAGACGGATCAGCTCGTCTTCCACCTGGACTACGCACGCCAGAACGGCGTCACCGACGACGAACTCAAGGAAGCGATCCTGCAGCTCGCGTTCTACACCGGCTGGCCGAACGGAATGGCGGCGATGACCGTCCTGAAGAACATCGTCGAGAAGGAGAACTGAGATCATGAGTCACTGGTCCGCAACAGACATCCGCCGTATCGCGGCCACCGACGACCTTCACATCGCCCCGTTCCGCGCCGACGGAACCACCTATGGAACCCTCACCTGGATCTGGTCAGTCGTGGTCGACGATCGTCTCTTCGTGCGCGCGTGGAACGGCACGAACTCCCGCTGGTACAAGTCGGCCATGAGCCAGCGGTCCGGCCGCATCAGCGCCGCAGAGAGCCTCTTCGAGGTCGACTTCGCGCCCGCAGAGGCGAGCGTTCGAGACGCCGTCGATGCCGCCTATCGCAACAAGTACGCTGGCAGCAGCTACCTGCCGCCGATGCTCAAGGCAGGCCCGCAGGCCGCGACGGTCGAGATCACTCCACGCGTTGCCGCGTCCGCCGACGAAGAGTGAAGACCCCCGCGTCCGCGAGAGCCTCGGTTCTCGCGGCGGCGGATCCTCAGGACCGCTGATGGATCTCCGTCGTCGTTCGCCCCTTTACTCCAAGGGTTCCGGGTCGAGGTGGCGGAGTTCTTCGCGGTCCAGCCCCGCTTGCAGGCGCCGCAGGACCGTGTCATCGATGACGCCCTCATCGCGCAGCCGGATGACGCCGTCACGTCGGTGCTCGATCAGGGCGAGGCTCAGCTTCACATAACCTTCACGATTGCGTTGCGCCGCGACATCGGTGATCTCCTCGTCCGAGTTCGAGCGGGCGCTGCCGAGGTAGGTCTCATACTCCTCGCGAAGCCAGCTGGTCACCGGCTCCCCCGCATCCACTCGATCGGCCAGCTCCGGAATCGCGTCCCGCGCACCCTGCAGGGTGGTCACCGCTGCCCGGTTGAACTCGCGCTCGACATCGGTCTCCGGGGGAAGACGAGCGGCACGAACCGCGAACGGAAGCGCGAGTGCCTGCCCGACCAGAGTGATCAGCACGACACCTCCCGTGACGAAGACGATCAGGTCCCGGGAGGGGAAGGGCGCTCCCGAACCGAGGAGTTCCGGGACGGACAGAGCCACCGCGAGCGACACCGCCCCGCGGAAGCCCGCGAGGGAGTTGATGACCTGCACGCGCGCTCCGTCGACCGACGACGCGCGCCCGGTGACCCGGGCGAGAAGGCGCTGGAATCCGAAGGACCCGAAGACGAAGAGGAAACGTGTCGCGATCACGACCGCGCTGACGACCAGGACGATGCCAACAGCCGCGGCGAGTTCGGGCCCGGTGAATGTGCCGCCGATCGTCTGCAACTCGATGCCGACGAAGACGAACAGCACAGCGTTGATGAGGAACGTCAGCAGCGGCCAGAAGGCGAGGGCCTGGCTCCGATGCTGCGCGCGGATGACCCGAGGCGCCGCCTGCGACATGATCAGCCCACTCACGACGACCGCGATCACTCCCGAGGCGTGGATCAGCTCGGCGACGAGGAAGGCACCGAATGGCGCGAGGATCATCACCAGGTTGCCCAGGAGCGGATCTTCCAACCGTCGGCGCAGCTGGATGTTCACCCATGCCACCGCGGCTCCGACAGCCGCGCCACCGCCGTAAGCGAGCAGGACCTGGCCGGCGACACCTCCCGGCGTCAGCGTCTGCTCGCCGACGGTGACGCCGACCGCCACTCCGAAGATCACCAGCGCCGTTCCGTCGTTGATCAGGCTCTCCGCCCGCAGCACGGTCAGTTGCCGCCTCGGGAGCATCCGGCTCAAGGCAGCGATCGCCGTCGCGTCGGTCGGCGCGACCGCAGCACCGAGGACCCACGCCGGACCCCACGGGATTCCGAACGCGTGGGCGGTAACGGCGACTGACGCGGCGGTCGCCACGACGAGTGCCGTGCTCATCAACGAGATCGACACGATGCCGTGACGGATCTCGCGCAGCGAGGTGGTCAGGCTCTCCCAGTACAGCAGCACCGGGAGAAGCACCAGCAACACCAGCTCCGGCGGGATCATCGTGGCGCGGAGCTGAGGGAGCACACCCAACAGCACTCCCACGACGAGGAGCACGACGGGAGTGGCCACCCGCAACCGTGGTGCCACGACATAGGCGGCGAGAATCGCCGCACCGATGAGAACAACACCTTCGAGCGCGTCCATGTGTTCTCCTCTTTCCATCCGTCATTCCAGAGCGTACGATCTCGCGGATACGCAAGACATGCTCTGTCAGTACACCCCTCGGCGCTCCTCAGCGGAGCGCGAGCGCGCTCACGACCTGACTGTCGGCGATTTCGAGGACGGCGGCACGCGCGTCCCTCGCGGTGGCGGCACTCAGCGCCGCGGCGGCGATCTGCTCACACCGTTCTCGCGTGTGCTGGGCGAGGGCGAAACGCACAGCAGGAACCGAGAGAGGGATTGAGCCGATCGAGACGCGCGTCTCGATCACAGTCAGGTCGTGCTCGCGGTGGCAATCGAGGCGTTGAGGTCAGCGGGCACTCGGCTTGGTGTGTGATCGAGCGACGCCGCGAGCGCATCGCGGCGCCGGAGCAGTTCCTCTGCCTGGGCCTCCATCTGATTCTTCAGCTCACTCGCCCGGCTCCGGACGGATGCGCAATCGCTCGCTTCACCTCCGGCCTCGCAGTCGAGCACATCCGCGATCACCGCTGTCGAGAAGCCGAGCCCCAGAAGAGACTTGATGATCGACACCGCGCTCACGGTCGATTCGTCGTAGTCACGGTAGCCGTTCGACAAACGCTCAGACGCGATGAGTCCCAACTTCTCGTAGTACCGAAGTGAACGCGCGGTGGCCCCCGTGCGCTGAACGACCTCACCGATTCTCATGAATGCCCCTTGACCTTGACACTGATGTCAAGGTTTAGCGTACATGATGCGACGATCACCGTCGCTGAAACGGAGCATCATGAACCCCACCGCATCGACCCTCGAGACAGCGACGCCGAGCGTGAGGAGCCGCGTACTCGCGTCGATCATGAGCATGTCAGGCGTCAGAGAGAAGCAGTTCCATCCGGCCCGATTCACCGGGTCTCCCTCCAAGGCAAGCGACTACGCTCCTCCACGTGCGGTTGTCCGCCGCCTGCGTGTGACAGAAGAGCAGATCCTCGGATGGCCCGTCTTCCACGTGGCGCCGCGCTCCGGCGGATCTGCGCGCGCCCTCTACCTCCACGGCGGCGCCTGGGCAGCAGAGATACGAACGGGCCATTGGACGTTCATCGCAGAGCTCGCGGAGCGCACCGGACGCACATTCGTGGTCCCGATCTTCCCTCTCGTGCCGAGCGTCACGCACGACGACGTCATTCCCGTGCTGCAGGAGATCTGGGCGTCGCTCGAAGACGGGGAACCGGTGGCTCTGCTGGGCGATTCGGCCGGGGCGACGATGGCGCTGAATCTCCTCCGATCGCTCGGTCCTGGCGCACGCCGGCCCGACGTCTCCGTGCTCCTCTCCCCGCATCTCGATCTGACGCTGTCCCATCCGGAGATCGCGACGGTCGCACCTCGGGATCCGCTCCTTCGGGCAGACCATCTGCGTGAACTGGGCGAGCTCTACGCAGGCGACGCCGGCATCCGGAATCCTGCGGCTAACCCGATGGTCTCCGACCTCGCGAGGCTCGGAGATGTGAGCGTCTTCACTGGGACGCGCGACATCATGAATCCGGATGCGCGCCGCTTCGCTGACCTCGCGACGAATGCGCCGGGAACGACGGTGAGTCTCGTCGAGATGAGCGGCATGCTGCACGACTGGATGCTCATGCCGATCCCCGAGGCGCGCACCGCTCGAGACGCCATCGTCGACCTCCTGATGCGATGACTCAGTCGTCGGACCGATCCGCCTTCGCATCGTCGATGAGCTCGGCGAGCGCCACGAGCCGATCATGGGAGCGCGACCCCCGCTCGGCCGTCCAGACGACGATGAGTTGATCCGGGTCTTGCGCGGAAGAGAGGATCTCCCAATCGAGGATGAGCGTCCCGACGCGAGGATGATGGAGCTCTTTGGAACCGGTGCCGCGGCTCGCCACTTCGTGCGTGGACCAGAGCCGGGCGAATTCGGGGGCCTCGTCAGAGAGCTCGCGCACGAGGTCGGCGAGCTGCGGGTCGTCCGGATAGCGCGCGCTGTCCATCCGCAGCTGAGCGATCGCGAGCTGCACGACACCTGGCCAGTCGGCGTAGAGGGTGCGCATTGCGGGGTCGGTAAAGAGCAGTCGAATGAAGTGTCTCTGCGGCTCGGGAATCGCTGCGAAGTCCGTGATCAGCGCGGCCCCCAACTGGTTCCAGCCGATGATCTCGGTGCGGCGCCCGAGGACGAACGCCGGGGTCGTGGAGAGGTCATCGAGAGCTCGTTGCAGCGGGGTGTGCACGATCTGGCGGGGCGGACGAGCAGGGTCGGCGGCGAACTTGCGGGCCAAGCCGAACAGATACGCACGGTGATCGTCGCCGAGCCTCATGACTCGCGCGAGGTCGGTGAGGACAGGGCCGGAGGCGGGCAACCTGCCGCGCTCCAACCTCGTGTAGTAGTCGGTGCTGATCGACGCGAGCTTCGCGACCTCCTCCCTGCGCAAGCCGGAGACTCGTCGCGTTTTCCCGGTGACCTCCAGGTCGAAGTCGAGAGGGTCGAGTTCGGATCTCCGGGCACGCAAGAAGTCCCCGAGCTCTTTCCAACGCACATCAGCTGCCACCTAGCCATCATGCCCCGTTCCGGCCGTCGCGCTGAGGGGACATTTTCCCTCCCCTGGTCACTTCTCCGTCGGAATGCGAGATTGCTGGAATGAACATCACGGGAAACACCATCTTCATCTCCGGGGCGACCTCGGGAATCGGCCTGGGGCTCGCGCTCCGATTCCAACAGGCCGGCAACAAGGTCATCGTCGGAGGTCGACGCACCGAGCTGCTCGATCAGATCTCATCCGAGAACCCTGAGCTCGGCACTGTCGTGATCGACACCACGGATCCCCAGTCGATCACCGCGGCCTACGAGCAGGTCACCCGCGAGCACCCCGACCTCAACGTGCTCATCACGATGGCGGGGATCATGCTTCCTGAGGACCTCCACACCCCCGACTTCTTGACGACGGCGGAGCGGACGGTCACGACCAACCTCCTCGGACCGATCCGACTTGTCGCCGCTTTCATCCCCTTCCTGGCACAGCAGGAGCAGTCCACGATCGTGACAGTGTCCTCCGGCCTTGCTTTCGTCCCTCTGCCTGCCACCCCGACCTACAGCGCGACGAAGGCCGCCATCCATTCCTTCACGGACAGCATGCGCGCACAGCTTTCCGACACCTCTATCCAGGTGATCGAGTTGGCTCCGCCCGCGGTGCGGACGACGCTCATGGGCATGCAGGACAGTGACCAGGCGATGCCGTTGGACGCGTTCCTGAACGAGACCATGACCTTGCTGGAGACGCAGCCCGACGCGGAACAGATCCTCGTCGAGAACGTGAAGTTCTTCCGCTATGCCGAGGCCAACGGGTCTTACCGCGACGTTCTCGGCATGCTCTCGAACTCGTGATGACGAAACAGACAAGGAGACTTTCATGAAGGCAATCGGCTTCACACACACGGGCGGGCCCGAGGTGCTGCATCCCCTCGAACTCCCCCGGCCCGAGGCCGGCCAAGGCGAGGTCCTGATCAAGGTCCGCTTCGCAGCGGTCAACCCGGTCGACGCGATCATCCGGACGGGTGCCTTCGCGGGGATCGACGTCGACGCGTCGCATCCTGTCGTGCCGGGGATGGATGTGGCCGGCACGATCGAGGCGATCGGACCGGATCAGGCGGAAGACTTCGACCTCGCGATCGGTGACCACGTCACCGGCTTCGTGGTGCCGTCCGGCACTCACGGCGGCTACAGCGAGTGCATCGTGCTCCCCTCCCGATCAGTCGCCGGCACGCACGCGGAGAAGGATACGGCCGCAGCCGCGTCGTTCCTCTCGAACGCACTCACGGCGGAGATCGCCCTGGAGAACCTCGATCTACCGACCGGAGCGACCTTCGCGGTCACCGGAGCAGCCGGAGCCGTCGGGGGCTACCTGGTCGAACTGGCAGCGAGACGGGGCCTGGTGGTGATCGCCGATGCGACCGACGAGGACCGGGCGCTGGTCACTCGGCTCGGTGCCACGCACGTCGTGCGACGCGGCGCAGATTTCGTCGGCGATGTGATCGCCACTACCGGTGGCCGGGGCGCGGACGCACTCGGCGACGGTGCCACCCTCGGCGGCGCCGTCCTCGGAGCCGTTCGCGACGGTGGACAGATCGCCTACTTCCTGCCGAACGACGCCGAACAGATCCGCGGGATCACGCCCTTCTTCTCTTACGTGATGAGGTCGTCGACACGGCACGATGCGATTCAGGGACTGGTCGATGCGGTGGCACGAGGCGAGCTGACGACCCGCGTCGCCGATGTGTACCCGGCCGTCGAAGCCGCCGCCGCCCACGAGCGACTCGAACGTGGCGGGCTTCGAGGACGCCTGATTCTCGAGTTCTGAACCGATAGCACGACAGAAGGAAGGCACGATGTCCGTCATCATTCATCTGGAGTTCGCGGTGACCGCGGATGATTCGCTCGTCACCGAGATTCTGCGGGAGACGCTCTCACAGACGGCCGCGTTCAGCGGCAACGAGAGCGTCCGCGTGCTCCAGGATCATCGAGACCCGTCGCGACTGATCGTCGACATGACATGGGAATCCGAGCAGGCCTACGACGCGTATCTCGCGTGGCGGCAGACGCCCGAGGGCGCCAATCGTCTCGTGAGCCTGTTCGACGGTCCGCCGGCGATCCGCGCTTTCGACGTGCGACTGACGTTCTGAGGCCGCCGTGAAGATCATCGGAATCGAGGAGCACTTCCTACCCGGCGAGGTGCTCGCTGCGTGGCGCACCTCGCCGGGCGGCGACGACGGAACACTCGGATTGAACGGGGGTTCGGTGGGCGAACGGCTCGCCGATCTGGGGTCAGGACGCCTCCAGCTGATGGATGAGACCGGCGTGGACGTTCAGGTCCTCTCCGTCACGACCCCCGGCGTGAACAACCTCGGAAGAGCGAGTGTCGACCTCGCGCGCCGAGCGAACGACCTTGCTGCGGGGGTCGTCGGCGACCGGCCCGACAGGTTCCAGGCGCTCGCGGCGCTGCCGGTGGCGACGCCGGAGGCCTCTGCTCAGGAACTGCAGCGATGTGTGGACGAACTGGGCTTCCGAGGCGCGATCGTGTACGGAAGGGTTGGGGACGACAACCTCGACCATCGAAGGTTCTGGCCGACCTTCGAAGCAGCGGAGGCGCTCGGCGTGCCGCTGCTCATCCATCCGCAGATACCGACGGCAGCGGTTCGGAACGCCTACTACAGCGGCTTCGCCGACCCCGCGACCGACCTCGCATTCGCCACTTTCGGGCTGGGCTGGCACTACGACGCGGGCATCCAGTTCCTGCGACTCGCCCTGAGCGGGGTCTTCGATCGTTTCCCACGACTCCAGGTGATCCTCGGGCACTGGGGCGAAGTCGTGCTCTTCTATCTCGAGCGACTCGCCATGCTCGACCGCGTCGCAGGCAGGGAGCACCCGATCGCGCAGTATGTGCGGGAGAACCTCTACCTCACGGCCAGCGGCATGTTCAGTCATGCCTACCTGCAGCGAGCGGTGGATGCTGTCGGCCCTGAACGCATCCTTTTCTCGACGGACTTCCCCTACCAGTACCGGCCGGGTGCAGACGCGCGGAACTTCATCGACAGCCTGCCGTCGTCGTCCGCGGATCGCGAAGCCTTCGCGCACGGCAATTGGGATCGTCTCGCCGCCTCGCGTTAGGGCGCGATCCTCTCGGGTTCGAGGATCTCGCAGTTCTTGAACACCAGCACGCCGCCGGGGTCGGAGACCATTCGCAGCTCGCCGGCGACGGCGATCCGCTGGCCACGCCGGATGCTTTCGAGCTGTCGGAACGACTCGTCGATCTTCCGGTCGAAAGGCAGGACGAAAACAGCGCGAAGCTCCCCGTCCGGTCGTTCGGAGACCTCGACGGCAGGCGTGGCGAACATGCTCTCACCTGCACGGAGGACGACCCCCTCGACCGTGACGATCTGGCCGACGTACTTCGCTTCGGCGACTCGCCTGTCGATCTCGAAGGCCGTGTACAGCGCGTCGATGTCCATCATGCGGTTTCCTCCTCGTCATCCGGGTTCGCCGAGAGCGAGCCGGCAAGCAGTTCGAGCATCCGTCGCAGCTCTGCCGCCTGCGTTGCGCCGAGCAGGCCCTCGACCTGGCTCTCGATGCCCTGCATCACGATGTCCGCCCGTCCGAGCAGATCGCGCCCCTCGGCCGTGAGGTGAAGCTCGCGGACATGCGGATGACGAGGATGAGATCGGCGTTCGATGAGACCGCGTTCGAGAAGGCGGGCGACGAGGGAGGCCACGGCTTGGGGCGTCACATTCAGCCGGCGAGCGAGTGTGGCGCCGGCGAGGCCGGGCTCAGCGTCGATGGACATCAGAAGCGCATAGTGCGATGCCGTCATTCCCAGGGGGCGGAGCTGCCCTTCCTTCAGGTTCTGGACAGCGAGCTCCGCTCGGCGGAGCGCCCAGACGATCCGGACGCGGGGGTCCGACGGGTCAGAGGAGTGAGATTCTTCAGCCACAACCCGACTATACATGCTTTACTGGTATCAACTAGTTGATACCTCTCATGGATTGGATCCCTCATGGATCGACCGATTGCCCTCATCACCGGCGCCAGCTCCGGAATCGGCGCAGCTGCCGCTGCTGTCTTCGCGCAGCAGGGATACGACCTCGTTCTCGTCGCTCGCCGCGAGGAGCGCCTCGCCGCTCTCGCCGAAGACCTCGCCGGATTCGGGGCCTCGACGGAGATCCTGGCAGCGGATCTCTCGGTGCGCTCCGGGCTCGAGCGCGCCGCACAACGCGCGGGCGCCGGAGACATCGACGTCGTGGTGTCGAACGCCGGCATCAGCGCATACGGACCGTTCGCCGATCTCGCGCCCGAAGCGCTGGAGCGAGCGTGGACGCTGAATGCGGACGCCACACCGGTGCTGGCGCGGGCGGCCCTTCCCGCCATGCTGGAGCGCGGCCGCGGCGGAATCATCACGGTCGCTTCGAATCTCGGCTTCAGCGCGGGGATTCCTGCCGCGCCTGCAGATTCCGGACGGAGACTGCCGCAGCGAACGCTGTACGTCGCAGCGAAGGCAGGGATGATCGCGTTCACCCGTGCGCTGGCGGCTGAGATGTCCGGCACTGGCGTGCACGCCACCGTCGTGTGCCCGGGGCTGGTCTCGTCCGAATGGAACGGGGGCGCCTCGAACGTACCGCAGGCGATGACGCCCGAGAACGTCGCCCAGGCCATGTGGCTGGCGTTCTCCCACGAGGAGATCGTCTGCCTCCCCGGGCTGGAATCCGAAGACCTCATCGACGAACTCGCCGGGATCGAAATGCGCATCATGGGCGGCAACATCGGTTCAGAGCTCGCGACGAGGTACCGGAACTCGCTCTAAGGTCGGTATACCCTTCCACCCCCTCACAAAAGGCTGCAGAAGATGTCCAGTCACCTCAACGGAGCGTCTCGGCTGTACCCGATCGTCGGGGACCCGGTCGCGTTCGTTCAGTCGCCGGTCTGGCTGACTCGTACCCTCGGCGAGCGCGGGCACAACGGCGTCTGCGTGCCGCTGGAGGTCGCCGCGGACGATCTCGAGGTCGTCATGGCCGGCCTCACTGCTGCGAAGAACGTCGACGGTCTCCTCATCACGATGCCGCACAAGTTCGCCGCCTTCGACTACTGCGCGACGAGCTCGCCGCGCGCGAGCTTGTTCGGTGTCGTCAGCGTGATTCGGCGCAACCCCGACAGCACCTGGCACGGCGACATGCTCGACGGCCTGGCGTTCGTGAAGGCACAACAGGATCACGGTGCGAAGGTCGAGGGTGCGCGGGCGCTTCTGATTGGGGCGGGCGGTGCCGGCAGCGCGATCGCTCACGCCCTCCTCGATGCCGGGGTCGCCGAACTCGTCGTGCACGACACCGACCGGCCGCGGTTGGAGGAACTGATCGACCGCCTCCGCGATGTCAGTGGAGGTCGAATCAGTGCGGGTCCAGGAGATCCGACGGGATTCGATCTTGTTTTCAATGCCACCCCGCTCGGTCTGCAGAAGGGCGACCCGTCCCCGGTCGACACTTCGTTACTGGCGTCGTCGATGTTCGTCGGTGACGTCATCGCCGGCCATGGCGTGACCCCGCTCATCGCCGCCGCCCAGACTCTCGGTTGCCCGACCGCGAACGGCGAGGACATGGTCGAGGCCGTGCAGGATCTGATGGCGGACTTCCTGCTCGACGCGTGACAGCGCGGCGGGCGGGCGCCCCCGTCCGATCCGCATCGAGGTACAGAAAACCCTCGGCGAACCGGGGTCTTGATCTGTAGCAGGAGCGGGGCTGGTTGACCCGTGATCTTCCGCCCAGCCGACCGCGTCTACGTCGACGAATCCAAGGCACGGGGATACTACGTTGTCGCGACCGCATCTGCAATCGGAGACCTACGCGTGTCCGAGCGAGCCCTCCGCGACCTTCTCAAGCCAGGCCAGCGGCGTATCCACTTCAAGAGCGAGAGCGACAGCCGGCGACGACAGATCCTCTCGAGCATGTGCGCGCTCGATGTGCGAGTCTCCGTTTGGATTGTGAAACAGAGACCTGACAAGGAGGCTCGACCGATGTCTCTTGGGGCACTCGTAGCGGAGGCGGTCAACGGCGGCGTGGCACAGTTGGTCATCGAACGAGACGAGTCTCTCGGGCGCGCGGACCGTCGGCTGATCGCCGAAGCGATCCGTCGCGCCGGATCATCAGAATTGCAGTACCGGCACGTCGCGCCTCACGAGCATCCGCTGCTCTGGGTGAGCGACGCCGTCGCCTGGTGTTATTCGAATGGCGGAGACTGGATACGCCGGGTCGAGACGATCGTCGAGTCGCGGGTCATCCGGCTCTAGAAACACGTGAGCCTGGCTCGTCTACCGTCCGGAAGACTGCCAGGCTCCGAGGGCTACTGCCCGCCGTGCCTCAAGTGTAACGCGAGGGTACCGACAGGGGCTAGCGATCATCTGTGTCGAGCAATGGCCGCCGCAGACTCGCACATGGCTACACCTTCGGCTAAACCGGCCCTCCCCCGAGATACAGAAAAACCCCGGCGAACCGGGGTCTTGATCTGTAGCAGGAGCGGGGCTTGAACCCGCGACCTCACGATTATGAGTCGTGCGCTCTAACCAGCTGAGCTACCCTGCCGCGAGGCATCCATCCGCGTGTGAGAAGAATGCTGCGAGCCCCGAGTCAGGATTGAACTGACGACCCCTTCCTTACCATGGAAGTGCTCTGCCACTGAGCTATCGGGGCGTGCTGCCCCTCTCGGGGCAACCACACGAGAATACCATCACAGTGGCGTCCTCATGAAATCAAGGCCGGTCAGTACTCGTACCGACCCGCGTTCTCACGGAGCCACGGCAGCGGATCGATCGTCGAACCGTTGACGATGAGCTCGAAGTGCATGTGAGCGCCGTAGGAGCGGCCCGTGTTGCCGGTCTTGCCGACGATGTCGCCGACCTTCACGGTGTCGCCGGCCTTGACCTGCAGCGAGCCGTACTGCATGTGCGAGTAATGGCTCGTGATGACCGATCCGTCGATCACGTGGTCGATGTAGACGGTCACGCCGTAGGCGCCGCCCTGCTCGGTCGCGATGCGCACGGTGCCGTCGGCGATGGCCTGGACGGGAGCGCCGTTGCCGGGCACGAAGTCGATGCCCTCGTGCAGGCGTCCGCTGCGCATGCCGTAGCCGTAGCTCATTCCCACGCCGACCAGGAAGGGCCACTGGATGGCCGCATCGGGGTCATTTGTGAAGACCTCGTTGGAGTAGTTGATGCCCTGCTCGGCAGCGACCTGCACGAGCGAGACGGTGCTGAAGTCGTCGGCGCGAGCCAGCGACTCACTCTCGACGCCCGCGGGGGCGACGAACGCCTGGATCTCGTCGTCGCTCGTGCCGGCGGTGGTGGAGTCGGATGCCGTGACCAGCGAGGTCGCTGCCATCGGCGAGCCCTGCACCGCGGCGACGGCCTCTGCGGGAAGCGTCATGGAGACCGCGAGGAGACCGGCGAGGCTCATCACGCCGACGGTCGCGCCGACGGTGAGCAGCTTGCGGGCGTTACGCGGACGACGCGGGGGAACGTGAGCGGCCGATGCGACCGGCTCGGCATCTTCGGCGGGAGCGGGCTCCGCAGCCGGCTCAGCGGATGCCGTCGGTACCGGCCCAGTGGTTCGGAACGCGCGTGATGCGCGGTCGAATGCGTCGGCGTCGTCGGTACG
This sequence comes from Microbacterium sp. PMB16, assembly GCF_051294855.1. Taxonomy (GTDB): domain Bacteria; phylum Actinomycetota; class Actinomycetes; order Actinomycetales; family Microbacteriaceae; genus Microbacterium. Next base: position 2,299,068 of record NZ_CP145908.1, on the reverse strand, counting down.
CGACTCGGCGGCGGGCTCAGCCGGGGCTGCAGGCTCTTCGACAGGCTCGTCGGTCTCAACGGGCTCGTCTGCCGCGGCAACCTCGACGAGCGCCTCGACCTTGTCGGTGTCGAGCGATGCATCGGGAACATCTGCAGCGATGGCGTCGTTCGTCGCCTCATCGAGCGGGGCTACGGGAGCTTCCACGGTCGGGGCGTCGACGGTCGTGCGCTGGCGGGCCGCGCGGCGGGAAAGAGGGGCGACGGCGGCAATGGCGACGACGGATTCGACTGCTAAGACGGACTCCGTCGTTCCCGCCGCGGGGGCCTCAGGGGCCGTGGTGCGGAGTCGGCTGGACCGGCGCGTGGGCGCAGAGGCAGCCTGGGGATTCTCGAAGGGCAAAAATCTAATCTCTCGGTCGTGCGTCAGCTCGGGGGGGCGCAAACTTCAACTCTCGCCTTCGGGTGGCGAAAGTAACGATCGGATAAACACTACCGGTATTCGCCTGGGAAAGCCATGAATCGGTCAGCGTTTCTCGCTCAGGATGCCGTGCAGGCGGGCGTGCACGGCACGCCCTCCTGCGATCAGCATCGGCCGTGACGAGTCGACCTCGAGGCGCGAAACCAGCCCGCCCGCCTCCTCGACGAGCAGTGCTCCCGCCGCGAAGTCCCACGGCTTCAGCCCGCGCTCGTAGTACCCGTCGAGCCGACCTGCCGCGACGTAGGCGAGGTCGAGCGCGGCCGACCCGGAGCGGCGCAGGTCGCGCGCCATGGGCATCACGCGGCGCACGGTGGCGAGGTCGCCGTCGTGCGTCGAGGGGTCGTACCCGAACCCGGTCGCAAGCAGCGCGCCGGCTGGCGTGTCGGTGGTGACGGCGAGTCGAGTCTCCCCCGACCAGGCGCCGTGCCCCTGAGCCGCGGTGAAGATCTCGCCGAGCGCCGGGGCGTGCACCACGCCGGCGAGCGCCTCCCACGACTGCGGATCCGGCGTCCCTCGTACCGCAGCGATGCTCACGTTGTACGCGGGCATCCCGTAGGCGTAGTTCACGGTCCCGTCGATCGGATCGACGACCCACGTGATGCCGCTGACTCCGACGTCTGCTTCCGACTCCTCACCGAGGAATCCGTCATCGGGCCGGACCTCGGCGATACGCGCGCGAATGAGAGCCTCGACCTCACGGTCGGCATCGGTGACGATGTCGGCCAGCGTCGTCTTCGTGGCGGCGAGGTGCACCCCCTCGCGGCGTCGCCGGTGCGCGAGTTCACCCGCTTCCCGAGCGATCTCTGTCGCGAGATCTCTGAGCTCGAGAGCGAGGGTCACGGAGCGGGGTGCTGCGGTGCGGGCGGGGGCGGCGGGAACGCCGGCAGATCGCTCTGGGGCGGCGCCTGCTGCGGCTCGAAGGCGGGAACCTGCGGAGCCGCGGGCGCCTGGGGTACCGGCGGCACCTCGGGCGCTGCGGTCGGTGCGAACGGCTGCGCATACTGCGGCGCTGCCGGCTCAGGCGCAACGGGGAACGGAACCGCCGGCGCCTGCGCAAGAGCCTGCTGCGGCTGCGGAGTCGCGCTCGGATATCCGGTGTAGTAAGCGTTCCAGTCGGGGCTGCCGTCGGGAAGCGCCGGCAGCGGAGTGATGCCGTCGGCATACGTCGGCCAAGCGGGCGCTGCGGAGACGGCGTGCGCCGCCTGCTGCGGCTTCTTCGGAGCGAAGAGAGCGTTCAGCAGCGGGACGAGCGTCGTGCCCACGGCCGCGAGAATGGTCAGTGCGACCACGATGCGCCAGTACAGCTCGCCGTAGTCGAAGCTGTGCGGGAAGGCGAGGAAGAAGATCAGCATGCCCACGAGCGCGCCCAGGAACACGATCGTCGCGATGTAGATGATGCGCGTGAACGTGGTCACGTGTCGCTGCGCCGCAGGCGTGAACAGCCGCACGTGCAGGAGCGCGAGCTGCAGGATGCCGATCACCAGCAGCAGCTGGAAGAAGCGCTCGGCTCCGGTGAAGTAGTCGTCATCTTCGGGCAGCCAGATCTTGACCGCTCCCACGAGGAGGGCGATGATCCAGGTGACCATGCTCGCGAGCGCGAGCCAGTCCGGCCGGTTGGGCGCGAGGCCTGCCTCGAGGATCGCGATACCGGCGAATGCGGCCAGCAGCAGGATCGTCAGGAAGGCGCGGCCGATCAGACCGTCTTGGTCGCCGATCAGCACCCAGACCACGCAGACGAGGGCGGCGGCGATCAGCGCACCGATGGCGATCCAGATCGCACCCCTGATGAGCAGCGACAGATTCTTCTTCTCACCCTGCGTCGATTGATGCGCGGTGGTGTCCGGCTGAGACATGGCCATCCTCTCGTTGAGCGGCGTTGCCATCATCCTGCCACGCGCAGACCCGCTTGCCACGGTGTGTCTGCGTACTGTTCAAACAGCGTCTCGATGAATTGTCGGTGCAGAAGCGGTCAGACAGCCTTCTTTGCGGAGGCCGCAGCGAATGCGGCGACCCGCGCCTGAGCATCCGGAGTCTCCATGGCCGCACCGATCGAACGTGCCTCCTCGCTCAGCTGCTCGACGAAGGAGCGCTCCGGCTGCGAGCGCACCAGACGCTTCGCCTGGCCGTAGGCGTCGGCGGCTCCCGCCAGCCAGAAGCGGGCGATCTCCTCGCCCCTGGCGCGCACGAGCGCGGCCTCAGCCGCGGCATCCGCTCCCTCCACCGCTTCGGCGGCCAGTCCCCACTCCACCGCCTCTTGTGCCGTGAGGAGCCGGTCCTGGAGCACGAGTTGCAGAGCCCGTCGCTGCCCGACGGCGCGTGCGAGCTGCGCCGAGACCGAGAGGTCGGGCGTGAGTCCGATGTTCGCGTAGAGGCTACCGAGCCGCGATCGCGAGCCGACGACGGCGTAGTCGCTGCAGAGGAGGATGCCGAGGCCGCCGCCCGCGGTCGTGCCGTGGGCCGCCGCGACGACGGGCACCGACGATTCGGTGAGCGAGCGGATGCCGGAATTGATCACTTCGGCGAGCGCGGTGATATCCGCGCCGGACGAGGAGCCCATGGTCGTCGCCATGTCGATCACGTCGCCACCCGCGCAGAATGCCGGGCCGGCCGCATCGATGAGGATCGCCTTCACATCCGCCCGCGACGTGGCTTCTGCCGTCGCATCCCGCCAGGCGTGGGCGAGGTCGGCGTTGAAGGCGTTGAGTCGGGCCGGGCGGTTCAGCGTGAGCCGGGCCATCCCCTCTTCGACGGCGAACAGGATGGCATCGCTCATGGCTTCTCCTTCGAGCAGGGGACGGGTGGGTCCAGCGTAACCGCGATCAGACGTGCTCCCACACGCGCGAGACGAAGGCCTCCATCCGCCGGCGCGTGCCGTCGAGACGGAGGTCGACCTGCCCCGGCGAGCGCACCTCGTTCGGGGCGAGCGGATGCGCCAGGCGCACGTTCTCGTGACAGGAGAGGTCGGCGCAGATGTAGGTGCCGTAGGAGTCGCCGCGACGGCCCGCGTCGCCCGCACGGCGGGCCGACAGCAACGCGACCTGATTGCCCGGCTGCATCGTGTGGCAGATGTTGCACATGCCCGACCGTCCGCGCGCCGGCTCGGATGCCCGGAGCACGACCCCCGCCACCCCGCCGTCGTGCTGGATCAACACGTATCCGCGCTTGGCAGCGCTCGGATCGCGCCACGCGAAGAAGTCGAGGTAGTCCCAGTCGACCAGCACGAAGTCGTGGGGCATCTCCATGGTCCGCAGCTCGTCGTCATCGGCATTGACGAACGAGGCCCGGACTTCGGCTTCGGTGAGCGCTCGCATCGCTCCAGTCTAGGAACCCTGCGAGGTGGCGGAGGGCGCTGCCACGTCTCCGGCGCTAGCTCGCTCTCGGATGAGGAAGCCGAACCCGAAGGCGATGAAGAACATGAGCACGCCGTAGACGGCCGCGGGGAGGCTCAGCTCCACCGAGCCGAGCACCGATTGCGCGATGACGATCGCGAGTGTCGCGTTGTGGATACCGATCTCGAACGACGTGGCGATCGATTGACGCTTCCCGACGCGGAGCCAGCGAGGCACGAGGAACCCGATCGAGAGACTGATGACGCAGAACAGGATGGTGATCAGCGCGAGCTGGGTGAAGTTCGCGACCAGGAGAGCCCAGTTGGATGCCACCGCACCGGCGATCACGACGATCAGGATGATCACCGAGGCGATGCGCACCGGTTTGTCCATGCCATCGGCGAACTTCGGCCAGAACCGGCGAACGATCATGCCGAGCGCGACTGGGAGGAGGACGATCGCGAACACCTCGAGCGCCTTCGACCACTGCAGTCCGAGAGTGTCGTCGAACGGCCGGAAGTAGGCGATCGCGAAGTTCGTGATGAGCGGGAGGGTGATCACGGCGATCACCGAGTTCACGGCGGTCAGCGAGATGTTGAGTGCGATGTCACCGCGGAACAGGTGGCTGTAGAGATTGGCGGTCGTGCCGCCCGGGGATGCCGCCAGCATCATCATGCCGACTGCCAGAACCGGCGGCAGCTGGAACGCCAGCACCAGCCCGAAGCAGATCGCCGGCAGGAGGATGAGCTGGCAGAGCAGCGCGATGATCACCGCCTTGGGCTGCTTCAGCACCCGCGCGAAATCGGCGAGTGTGAGGCTGAGGCCGAGACCCAGCATGATGATGCCGAGGGCGACGGGTAATCCGATGGTGGTCAACGCTGATCCCATGGCACTCAGTGTGGCGGATGCAGGGCCTCGGTGTCACGGATTCCGCGAGAAGCCCCGGGCACCTGCTTGCGAAGTCCCGCGGCGTATCCCAATAGGGTCGCCTCTAGTGTTCGGGATCAGGTTCCTCTGCCTCTGGCACTTGAACGGCTACGTCACCTACCTGGACGTATGACTTGGCGGAATCAATGTCACGGAAGGCGAAGTCGTCGGCAGCGAATGTCTGGACCGCGGTGCGGCGTGGCGAGTAGGTGCTGCGCGAAAGCGCGCCGAAGGCGTCAGCGAGGGTCCCTCCACCTACCTGAACCTTCTTGAACGTCCGCGCGACACAGAGCCCGGGATCGACGCGGACTACCTTGACCTGCACTTTCGGCCACTCGATGTCCCCCAGAGGCTCGCGAGTCTCAGGGTCGAGGATGTCGATCCCTTTCCTGTTCAGCACGCTGAAGATCATCCCAACCTTGACCCCGTCAGCATCGCCGCGGTTGATCACCAGCTCGCGGTCATTCAGAATCGCGGCCACTTGGCCTTCAATTCTCATCATTCGCATCTTCCGCTCCGAACGTCTCAATATCGCCCGCTGATGTCTCGCGTTCCGCAAGATCCGCCGCGGCCTTCGATTCTTCCAACTTCTTCACTGCGTCGGGATGGAACTCGGCCCAGTCCTCGGCCGCACCGCCCACTTGCTCCTCAATGAAGGAAAGTGCTACACCCAGCTGGCCGACTAGCTGTAGTGCCCAGTCAGGTTGTTTGAGATCCGGCTGATGGGCGGGAGCTTCCCGATGGCTGTGTGGGGCCTGTGGTGATTGTAGAAGTGCAACCAGGCTGGCAGGGCGGCTCGGCGCGCTGATTCCGAGTTGTAGTGCTTCGAGTAGGCCCAGCCATCGGCGAGGGTGCGATGGAACCTTTCGATCTTGCCGTTGGTCTGCGGCCGGTAGGGGCGGGTTCGCTTGTGTCGAATACTGAGCTCAGCGCATGCCGCTCGCCAGGCGTGGGACTTGTAGGCAGGGCCGTTGTCAGAGAGCACCCGCTCAACGGTGACGCCGCGATCGGCGAACCAAGAGGCTGCACGACGCAGGACACCGATCGCGGTCTCGGCCTTCTCATCGTCGTGGATCTCCGCGTAGGCGACCCGGGAGTGATCATCGATGACGGTGTGGATGTAGGCGTGACCGAGCAGCGGGTCGCGCTGTTTACCCCTGCGGCGGTGCTGATCGGTCGCGGCTCGGTTCTTGCCGCCTTGCTGCCGACCAACGAACCGCCAGCCTCCGCCGAGCGGGATGTTGCCCAGCTTCTTCACATCGACATGGATCAGGGAACCGGGACGGTCGTGTTCGTAGCGGCGAGCCGGCTCGCCGGTCTTCACATCGACATGCGAGAGACGATTCAGGCGGCAGCGGACCAGCACCGCGTGGACCGTCGAGGCCTGCATCCCCAGCCGTCCGGCGATCTGGACCGGCCCCAAGCGCTTCTTGATCCGCAAATGCACGATCCGCTTCACGACAGGCTGCGGGGTCTTGTTCGGATGCCGGTGCGGTCTGCTTGACCGGTCTGCCATCCCCGCCTCGCCAAGCTCGACGTAACGCCTCGCCCATTTCGCCGCGGTCGGATACGACACCCGGAAGTACCTCGCAGCTCCCGCCACCGGCCATCCCTCGTCGACGACCTGCCGAGCCAGCCGGAGTCGTTGGCGCGGCGTCAAGGCCGCATTAGCGTGGGACACGAGAACCTCCTCGGTTCAGAGCGGAAGCGGTAGCAGCTCCACTCTGCCTTGGAGGTTCTCGTCACATCAGGGCATCCAGATCAAACAACGTCCCTGGGCACTACAACTAGCTGTCGCCGCTCATCGTCGCCCATCTTCTCATCGAACGCCTGAACGGCGACGCCTCTGGCCGCGGCCGCGCGTTGGGTCAGCTGAAAAAGCCGTCTGACCGTCGATCGGGCTAGCGTCGGGTCCGCCTTGCCCACACCACTGAACGTGAACGCACTAGCCCCCTGAAGGAGAGCAGCGATCACGACCAGCAGGAGGGCGACGGTGGAACCGCCATCTTTTGTTATGTCGACTGTGGCGATTAGGCCGGTCGCACCAATCGCCAACAGGAGAAGGAGCAAGCCCAGCATCTGCCGCCGCTTTCCTAGGCACCAGCGCCATGCCACCGCCCACCATTTAGGCTTTGGCGCACCGGCTTCAGGGAGACTGCTCACAGCACCATCCTGGCCTAACCGACGACAGTGTGGGAACAACCCGCATGGACTCGAAGCGGGGCGGTCGATCGACGACTACCGGCCCTCGATCCGGCTCGCCCTGCCGGCGCAGGTCGAGATCAAGTGCCCGCATCCACTCGCTCATCCGTGCATTGCGCCTTTGTTCGTGGCTTCTTGGACCTTCGGTACCGCTTCAACCACGGCAACCGGAAGCTCTCCGTGCGCACGCAGGCTGCGGCACGGATACATACGTCCCGAGCGAACTGCTTGCTAGTCAAAAGCCGACGAACACGATGGGTTCGGTCGGTTTGTCGCCCCGGTTCCGAGACCGCCGAAATCGAAGGTCGGCGTAGGTGGTTCCTACCAACGCGGGAAGCTGGTCGGCCGAGATGGGGCGTCCGTTCTTGGGTGCCCTCTCGCTCGCCTTTCGCGAGACTCTATTCGCCCTCTACAGGACTCGCCTTGGCCATCGTGTCATCCATCTCATAGGCGAGTTCGAGCAGCTTCATGGTGAAGGTTGCCACGTCGAGTGCCGAGTCCTTGCCGACCGGGGAGAGTTCATGGTTCGCCTCGTTGCCGACGTTCTTGATTCGCTCGATCCACGGCTGCATTCGTGTGGTGACGATACCCACCTTGAGCAGATGGTCGGTGCATTGCTTGAAGTTTGGGGCGAAGTCACTTCCGTTCTTCGCGGGCAGGCCGTGGGCGACAGCGACGTGCATGAGGAGCTTGCGACAGAGCATCACCGACGCCGTGTAAGCACCGACACCTAGACACTCGCGGATCTCTGCCCAAACTGCTTCCTCATCAGAAGGTAGACCGGACGGCACACGCAACGGCTTCTGAGCAGGCGAGGCCATGCCTCCATTGACCGCCACGGCCAGCTTGCAGTTTATGCACCGGAGCCATCCGCGATCCTCGTTCTTCGTCCGCGCCACCACAATGAACTGCAGAGCGCCGCAGCTCGGGCACACCCCAGTTGTGTACGCCATGTTGTCGCCGCGGTTGTAACTCCCGGCCGCGCTGAGCGTCCAGATGTCTTCAGTGGGGGTTGCCATACGCTTATCTTGGCGTATCCAGCGGACGTCGGCCGCTTCAGTCCGCGCCGTATCGGGGATTCGCCGGGGACCGGCATGGCCACCTCACCGACGACTGAGGCCCGATCTCTCGTCTTACTGCGAGATCGGGCCTCTATGGTCTGGTGGCGAGTGAGGGATTCGAACCCCCGAATGCGATGCAGTCTGATTTACAGTCAGATCCCTTTGGCCGCTTGGGTAACTCGCCAGAGCGCACCCGTCCGACTTGAACAGCCAACCGGGGGCACGAAAGACAATCATACCTGCCGGAGGCGGGGGTAAGAAATCGGCGGATCAGCTGCCGAACACACCCCGCTCCGATTCCGCGAGCGACTCCGGAGTGCGCAGCAGACCGCCCTCTGCGCGGCACGTCGCCGCTGCGATGTCCATCGCCCGTTCCAGCAGCGCATGCCAGTCGTCGAGCGTCGAGGGAGTCCCCGAGACGAGGTCAGCGGCGACGGCGGCGAGGGTCGCATCGCCGGCCCCGACCGTGTCGATGATGCGTCCTGGCAGGTCGGAGATCGGAGCGGTCACGGTCCCGGCATCCGTCTCGAGAATCGCTCCCTCCGCGCCCGCCGTCGCGAGCACGGCTCGCACCCCGAGACCGCGGAGCCGGGCGCGCAGCGCGTCGAGGTCGCCGTCGTAGAGGATCGCCGCGTCATCGGCCCCGACCTTCACGATGTCGGCGCCTGCCGCGAGCCGTTCGAACCCGCGAACGAACTCCTCCCGGTCGCTCAACATGCCGGTGCGCGGGTTCGGATCGATGGCCAGGCGCGCACCGTCGAGCGCCTCGGCGAGCGCGTCGACCTCGGCCGGCACGTCGAACGGGAAGCAGCTGATGGCCACGAGATCCGATGCCGCGATCGCCGCACGCGCCTCCGGCGAATAGCGGATGCTGCGCTGCTGCGCGGCCTCGTTGAAGACGTACTGCGGCTCACCGTTCGCGGCACGCTGCACGACCGCCCGTGACGACCCGTGCGGCGCCGCACTCGCGATGAGGTCGACCCCATGATCGCGCAGATACTCCCGGATGTGCGCACCGGGCTCGTCATCGCCGACCATGGCGATGAGGGTGGTGCGGATGCCGAGCCGGCGCAGCCCCACGGCGACGTTCAGAGCCGCTCCGCCCACCAGCTCACGCACACCCGAATCGTCGCGGATCTCATCGATCAGGGCATCGCCGATGACGACTGTGGAACCGGCGGCGGGGGTCTCGAAGCTCATCCGCCGACCCTATCGCGCGACGGCGCGCGGAAGCATGCGCGACCGCCTCCTGTTACGAGCACCCGAACCGCGCTACGGTGTGCCCATGAACGCGCGATCCTTCGCAGCAGCCACCGCCCTGCTGCTCGTGGTGACCCTCACGGCGTGCACTCCGGCATCCGAGGGATCGGTGAATTCGAGCGGCTCGCCGAAACCGTCCTCGTCCTCGTCTTCCACCGACGACCCGGACGAGACGGCGTCGCCGTCGCCCTCCCCCAGCGCCACCCCGACGACCAAGCCGATCGCGCTGCCGACCGATTGCCGCGCGATCCTGTCGGAGGCGGTACTCGCGCAACTCGAAGGCATCCCGCTGAACGATGCCGCGTTCGGTCCCTCTGGTGTCGGAGAGAACGGCACCCTCACCTGCATCTGGGCCGACCCGCGTGCCGACACCACCGGGCTCACGACCACCATCTCCGGCATGAACCGCGGCCGCGCGCTCGACTTGCTCAACGCGCTCGCGAACGACGAGGGGTTCTCCTGCTTCACTCCCGACGGTGGGACACGCTGCGAGAAGACCTGGCCGAACGAGACCTACCCCGTCACCGACGGCCGCACGCTGTTCTGGAAGGACGACGTGCTGATCGACACCCGCTACTCGAACCTCGCGCCCGACGGGTACACCTCGAGCATCGTGGAGCACCTCTTCGACTGATCTGCCGTTCGAATCGCGCAAATGGGTCTAAACCACGCCGGAATGCGCCCAGTTGCGCGATTCGAACGGAAGGTGGCCCCGCACGCACGAAGAAGGCCCCGGGGTGAACCCCGGGGCCTTCTCAGTCACTCAGTACCTCAGTTATAGGTACCGGGCGTGATGTCGTCCGTCGAGAACGCGTCGAAGTCGACGTAACCGAAGTCACCGTCAGCGTACGCACCGTCGGATGCGAAGATCCGGTTCGGGTAGCGCTCGCTCTTGGCTTCTTCCGTCGCCTCGACCGTGACGTCGCGGTACTTCGAGAGACCGGTTCCGGCGGGGATGAGCTTACCGATGATGACGTTCTCCTTGAGACCGACCAGCGGGTCGCGCTTGCCCTGCATCGCAGCCTCGGTGAGCACGCGGGTCGTCTCCTGGAAGGAGGCGGCCGACAGCCACGACTCGGTCGCGAGCGACGCCTTCGTGATACCCATCAGCTCCGAACGGCCAGACGCGGGGCGCTTGCCCTCTGCCACAGCCTCGCGGTTGATCGCCTGGTAGCGCTTGAGGTCGACCATCTCACCCGGGAGCAGGGTCGTGTCGGCGTGATCGACGACGGTGACCTTGCGGAGCATCTGACGGACGATGACCTCGATGTGCTTGTCGTGGATCGGCACACCCTGCGAGCGGTACACGCCCTGGACGCCGCCAACGAGGTAACGCTGCACCTCGCGGGCGCCCATGACGCGCATGATCTCCTTCGGGTCGAGCGTGCCCACCAGGATCGGCTGACCGACCGTGACGTGCTGCCCGTCCTCGACGAGAAGCGTCGCACGCTTCAGCACCGGGTAGATCACTGCCTCGTCGCCGCTGTCGGGCGTGAGGATGACCTTCTTGCCCTTGTCGGACTCGTCGATCGTGATGCGACCATCGGCCTCGGCGATCGGGGACGCACCCTTGGGGGTACGAGCCTCGAAGAGCTCCTGCACACGGGGAAGACCCTGCGTGATGTCATCCGCCGATGCCGAACCACCCGTGTGGAAGGTACGCATCGTCAGCTGGGTACCGGGCTCACCGATCGACTGGGCCGCGATGATGCCGACGGCCTCGCCGATGTCGACGGTCTTACCCGTCGCGAGCGAGCGTCCGTAGCACTGCGCGCAGACACCGACAGCGGAGTCGCAGGTCAGGACCGAGCGCACCTTGATGCTCTCGACACCGAGGTCGACCAGCTTGTCGATGAGCACGTCGCCCACGTCGTCACCGGCCGAGGCGAGGACCTCGCCCGACTCGCTGACCACGTCGGAGGCCAGGGTACGAGCGAACACCGAGTTCTCGACGTTCGCGTCACGCACCAGCTCACCCTGCGAGTTCGGAGCGGCGATCGGGAGCTCGAGGCCCTTCGACGTGCCGCAGTCCTCTTCGCGGATGATGACGTCCTGCGAGACATCCACCAGACGACGGGTCAGGTAACCCGAGTCGGCGGTACGCAGAGCGGTGTCGGCCAGACCCTTACGGGTACCGTGCGTCGCGATGAAGTACTCCGCCACCGACAGACCCTCGCGGTACGAGGAGATGATCGGACGCGGGATGATCTCACCCTTGGGGTTGTTCACCAGACCACGCATACCGGCGATGTTCCGGATCTGCAGCCAGTTACCACGGGCGCCGGAGGACACCATGCGGTTGATGGTGTTGTCTTCCGGGAAGTTCGCCCGCATCGCGGTCTGAACCTCGTCGGTCGCCTCGGTCCAGATCTTGATGAGCTCCTGACGACGCTCGGTGTCGGTCGTGAGGCCCTTCTCGTACTGGGACTGGACCTTCGCGGCCTGCTTCTCGTAGCCGGCGACGATCTCTGCCTTGTTCGGCGGGGTGAGGATGTCGCTCAGGGCGACGGTGACACCGGAGCGCGTTGCCCAGTAGAAACCGGCGTCCTTGATGCGGTCCAGCGACGCAGCCGTCTCGACCTTCGGGTACTCCTCAGCCAGCTTGTTGACGATCTGCGACAGCTTGTTCTTGTCAGCCTGCTCGCGGACGAACGGGTAGCCCTTGGGCAGCGTGTCGTTGAAGATCGCCTGACCCAGCGAGGCGTCGACGAGACCGTGGCGCTCGTAGCCCTCGGGAGCGTCGCCCTCGAGGAACGTCAGACCCGGGATGCGGATGCGGACCTTGGCCTGCAGGTCGAGGGTTCCCTCGTCCTTCGCCAGGATCGCCTCGCCCACCGAACCGAATGCACGACCCTCACCGGCTGCGCCGTCCTTGACCGTGGTCAGGTGGTGCAGACCGATGATCATGTCCTGCGAAGGCAGGGTGACCGGGCGGCCGTCGGACGGCTTCAGGATGTTGTTCGACGCGAGCATCAGCACGCGGGCCTCGGCCTGAGCCTCGACCGACAGCGGCAGGTGCACAGCCATCTGGTCACCGTCGAAGTCGGCGTTGAACGCCGCGCAGACGAGCGGGTGCAGCTGGATGGCCTTGCCCTCGACGAGCTGAGGCTCGAAGGCCTGGATGCCGAGACGGTGCAGCGTGGGCGCACGGTTGAGCAGCACCGGACGCTCGCGGATGATCTCCTCGAGCACGTCCCAGACCTCGGGACGGGTGCGCTCCACGGCGCGCTTGGCGGCCTTGATGTTCTGCGAGTGACCGAGGTCGATCAGGCGCTTGATGACGAACGGCTTGAAGAGCTCCAGAGCCATCTGCTTGGGCAGACCGCACTGGTGCAGCTTCAGCTGCGGGCCGACGATGATGACCGAACGGCCCGAGTAGTCGACGCGCTTGCCGAGCAGGTTCTGACGGAAACGACCCTGCTTGCCCTTGAGCATGTCGCTGAGCGACTTCAGGGCGCGGTTTCCGGTACCGGTGACGGGACGACCACGGCGACCGTTGTCGAACAGGGCGTCGACGGCCTCCTGCAGCATCCGCTTCTCGTTGTTGACGATGATCTCGGGCGCACCCAGATCGATCAGACGACGGAGACGGTTGTTGCGGTTGATCACACGACGGTAGAGGTCGTTGAGGTCGGAGGTCGCGAAGCGGCCACCGTCGAGCTGCACCATCGGGCGCAGCTCCGGCGGGATCACCGGGACGACGTCGAGGACCATGGCGGCCGGGCTCATGCCGGTCTCCAGGAACGAGTTGACGACCTTCAGGCGCTTGATCGCGCGGATCTTGCGCTGACCCTTGCCCTCGGAGATCTGCAGGTGCAGGTTCTCCGCCTCGGCCGCGAGGTCGAACGCCGCGAGGCGACGCTGGATCGACTCGGCGCCCATGTAGGCCTCGAAGTACTGACCGAAACGGTCCTGCAGCTCGTGGAAGACGTCGTCCTCCGGGCGCAGGGCACCGACCTCGAGGGTGCGGAAGTCTTCCCACACGCGCTCGAGCTTGGCGATCTGTTCGTCGGCACCCTTGCGGATGAGCGACATCTCCTTCTCGGCGGCGTCCTTGACCTTCTTCTTCGCGTCGGCCTTGGCACCCTCGGCCTCGAGAGCAGCGAGCTCCTCCTCGAGACGAGCCAGGCGCTCGGCGATCTTCGCGTCGCGGCGGTCACCGAGCGTCTTCAGCTCGAGACGGATGTTGTTCTCCTGCGTACCCAGGTCGCGGTGACGAGCATCCTCGTCGACCGAGATGACCATGTAGGCGGCGAAGTAGATGACCTTCTCGAGGTCCTTCGGCGCCATGTCGAGCAGGTAGCCGAGACGCGAGGGCACGCCCTTGAAGTACCAGATGTGGGTGACGGGAGCGGCGAGCTCGATGTGACCCATGCGCTCACGACGGACGGAGCTCTTGGTGACCTCCACGCCGCAGCGCTCGCAGACGATGCCCTTGAAGCGGACGCGCTTGTACTTGCCGCACGCGCACTCCCAGTCGCGGGACGGTCCGAAGATCTGCTCTCCGAAGAGGCCATCCTTCTCGGGCTTCAGGGTGCGGTAGTTGATGGTTTCGGGCTTCTTGACCTCACCGTACGACCACGCGCGGATGTGGTCCGCGGTGGCGAGGCCGATGCGAAGCTCATCGAAAGTGTTTGACTCGAGCACTGATTCTCCTGTGTCGGAATTCTTTTTGAAGAGATCGGGGGCTGGGCCGCCGCTCCGGCGGCGGCCCAGACCTTAGATCTCGTCGATCGAGGCAGCCTCGAAGCGGCTGGAGATGTTGATCCCGAGTTCTTCCGCTGCGCGGAAGGCCTCGTCGTCGGTGTCGCGGAGGTTGACCAGCGTGCCGTCGGCCGAGAGGACCTCGACGTTCAGGCACAGCGACTGCATCTCCTTCATGAGCACCTTGAAGGACTCGGGGATGCCGGGCTCCTGGATGTTCTCGCCCTTGACGATCGCCTCGTACACCTTGACGCGGCCAAGGATGTCGTCGGACTTGATCGTGAGGAGCTCCTGGAGCGCGTATGCGGCGCCGTAGGCCTCGAGGGCCCACACCTCCATCTCACCGAAGCGCTGTCCACCGAACTGCGCCTTACCACCGAGCGGCTGCTGGGTGATCATCGAGTACGGACCCGTGGAACGCGCGTGGATCTTGTCGTCGACCAGGTGGTGGAGCTTCAGGATGTACATGTAGCCCACCGAGATCGGCGCCGGGAACGGCTCACCCGAACGACCGTCGAAGAGCTGCGTCTTGCCGCTCGAGTCGATCAGACGGACACCGTCGCGGGTCGGCGTGGTCGCGTCGAGGAGACCAGCGATCTCCTCCTCGCTCGCACCGTCGAACACCGGGGTGGCGACCTTCGTACCGGGAGCGGCCTCGAAAGCCTCCTCCGGCAGACGTGCAGCCCACTCCGGCGTGCCTTCGACCTTCCAGCCCTGCTTGGCGATCCACCCGAGGTGGGTCTCCAGCACCTGGCCGAAGTTCATTCGACCCGGGATGCCGAGCGGGTTCAGCACGATGTCGACCGGGGTGCCGTCCGACAGGAACGGCATGTCCTCGATCGGAAGGATCTTCGCGATGACACCCTTGTTGCCGTGGCGGCCGGCGAGCTTGTCGCCCTCGGTGATCTTGCGCTTCTGGGCGATGTAGACAACGACGCGGCGGTTGACGCCGGAGCCGAGCTCGTCATCGCCGTCTTCGGCGTTGAACTCCTTGACCGCGATGATCGTGCCCTGCTCGCCGTGAGGCACCTTCAGGGACGTGTCGCGGACCTCGCGGCTCTTCTCGTTGAAGATCGCGCGGAGCAGACGCTCCTCGGCCGACAGCTCGGTCTCGCCCTTCGGCGTGACCTTGCCGACGAGGATGTCGCCGGGGCGGACCTCGGCACCGATGCGGATGATGCCGCGCTCGTCGAGGTCCTTCAGCAGCTCAGGGCTGACGTTGGGGAGGTCACGGGTGATCTCCTCCTTGCCGAGCTTGGTGTCGCGAGCGTCGACCTCGTACTCCTCGATGTGAATCGAGGAGAGGGTGTCGTCCTTCACGAGGTCCTGGCTGAGGATGATGGCGTCCTCGAAGTTGTAGCCTTCCCACGTCATGAACGCGACGAGGAGGTTCTTTCCGAGTGCCAGCTCGCCGTTCTCGGTGGCGGGACCGTCTGCGACGACCTCGCCGACCTCGACGCGGTCGCCCTCGTTGACGACGACCTTCTGGTTGTACGACGTGCCCTGGTTGGAGCGGTCGAACTTGCGCAGGTGGTATTCCTGCGTTCCACCCTCGTCGAGCATGACGACGACGCGGTCGGCGGAGACCTCGGAGACGACACCGGCCTTGTCGGCGGTGAGCACGTCACCGGCGTCGATGGCCGTGTAGCCCTCCATACCGGTTCCGACGAGCGGCGAGTCGCTGCGGAGCAGCGGCACAGCCTGACGCTGCATGTTGGCACCCATGAGGGCGCGCTGTGCATCGTCGTGCTCGAGGAACGGCACGAGCGAGGTCGCGACCGACACCATCTGGCGCGGAGAGACGTCGATGTAGCCGATGTCCTCGGGGAGGAACATGTCGACCTCGCCGCTGCCGCCCTTGGGGCGGGCCAGGACGTGGCTCTCGATGAAGCGACCCTTGGCATCGAGCGGGGCGTTGGCCTGCGCGATGTTGAAGTCGACCTCTTCGGAAGCCGTCAGGTAGTCGATGTGCTCGGTGACGACACCGTTGGTGACCTTGCGGTACGGGGTCTCGATGAAGCCGAAGGAGTTGATGCGCGCGAAGGTCGCGAGAGCTCCGATCAGACCGATGTTCGGGCCTTCCGGGGTCTCGATCGGGCACATGCGGCCGTAGTGCGACGGGTGGACGTCACGGACCTCGACACCGGCGCGGTCACGGGACAGACCACCCGGGCCCAGCGCGGAGAGACGACGCTTGTTCGTCAGACCGGCGAGCGGGTTGTTCTGGTCCATGAACTGCGACAGCTGCGACGTTCCGAAGAACTCCTTGATCGCGGCGACGACGGGGCGCACGTTGATCAGGGTCTGCGGCGTGATCGCCTCGATGTCCTGCGTGGTCATGCGCTCGCGGACGACGCGCTCCATGCGGGACAGACCGGTGCGGACCTGGTTCTGGATCAGCTCGCCGACCGCGCGGATGCGACGGTTGCCGAAGTTGTCGATGTCGTCGGTCGCGAGACGGATCTCGGCCTTCTTGCCCGAGCGGATGCCGGTGAAGGTCTCCTCGGTGCCTGCGTGCAGACGCACGAGGTACTTGATCGTGGCGACGATGTCTTCGACGGTCAGCACCGACGAGTTCAGCGGCTGGTCGAGGCCCAGCTTGTGGTTGATCTTGTAGCGACCCACCTTGGCCAGGTCGTAGCGCTTCGGGTTGAAGTAGAAGTTGTCCAGCAGCGCGCGGGCAGCCTCAGCGGCGACCTGCTCGCCCGGACGGAGCTTGCGGTAGATGTCGCGGAGGGCATCTTCCTTCGTGACGATCGTGTCCTTCGCGAGCGTCTCCTCGATCGAGGTGTAGCCGGCGAACTCGGCGAGGATCTCCTCGCTCGTCATGCCCAGGGCCTTGAGGAAGACCGTGACCGACTGCTTGCGCTTGCGGTCGACGCGCACGCCGACCTGGTCGCGCTTGTCGATCTCGAACTCGAGCCAGGCACCACGGCTCGGGATGACGCGGGCCGAGACGATGTCCTTGTCGGACGTCTTGTCGGGCGTCTTGTCGAAGTACACACCGGGTGAACGCACGAGCTGCGAGACGACGACGCGCTCGGAGCCGTTGATGATGAACGTTCCCTTGTCGGTCTGCAGCGGGAAGTCGCCCATGAAGACCGTCTGGGTCTTGATCTCACCCGTGAGGTGGTTCATGAACTCAGCCTCGACGTACAGCGGAGCGGCGTACGTCTTGCCGCGCTCCTTGCACTCGTCGATGGAGTACTTCTCCGGCTCGAGGTACGGGTTCGTGAACGACAGCTGCATCGTTTCGCCGAGGTCCTCGATCGGGGAGATCTCCTCGAAGATCTCGCCGAGGCCCGAGTTCTCGTTGACGTCGGTGCGGCCGGCCTTCTTGGCTTCGGCAACGCGCGCCTTCCAGGCGTCGTTGCCGACGAGCCAACCGAAGGATTCGGTCTGCAGAGCCAGAAGGTCAGGGACCGTCAGGGTGTCGGAGATCTTGGCGAACGAAAGACGGGATGCTCCGCGTCCGTTCTTGGTGGTGGTGGATGTGGATGCGTTGCGAGCAGCAGCCAAGGGAATAACCTCCGTGAGCCCCGCAGGGCTTCTCGATTCCTTTGTCGTCAGGTGGAGTGTGCGCTCAAAGACTCAACGAATGCCGACCACCATATGAGGGCAGGGAGAAGCGAGCGCAACTACCAACTATACGTGCGATTCTGCGACATGGCAAGCTCAGTCCTTGACCAATCTCGGATGCTGCGGTAAAAGCGTCCGATCAGGCAGCGGAGGGGTCGATCAGGCGGAGCCCCTCGAACCGCGCCAGCCCGCGATCGAAGGACGCCAGTGCTGCTCCATGCTCGATCGCGAGGGCCGCGTGATATGCGTCGGGGACGTCGTTTCCCCGTGCTCCCGCCTGACGCACGAGGCGGTCGAAGACCCGCCAGTGCCGCTCCCCCGGACGCAGGATACGTGTCCCCGGGGCGGCGATCGCGTTCCGGCAAGCATCCATGGCCTCTGCGGGCTCGGACGGCGGTACGAAGATACGGGGATGGGTCATCAGTCGAACGGCGCCCGACAGGGCCAATTCTGAAACCCCGATCATCTCGCCCTCGGCGCGCACCGATGCGAGCCAATCGGACACGCGCTGATGCTGCGCGTCGTCGGGGCGAAGAACTGGCAGCCAGATGTTGACGTCGAGAAGGATCACAGATCTTCCATCAGATCGAGCATGGCGGAGTTGCTGCGCCAATTGACGCCGGGGCGCATTCCCAGCCCGCCCGCAACTTCTATCCCTACATCCGCCCAGGAGAAATCGACGACCGGTTGCTTCCGCTCGGCGAGATACTCGCGAAGCGCGTCATCGACGACATCTCCGAGAGACGCGTGCTTCTTCCCTGCGATGACCTTGATCTCAGCGAGGAGATCGTCGTCGATGTTGACTGTGGTGCGCATCCCTCAACGCTACGCGCATCATGATGCGTCGTCAATGCATCATGATGCGCGCAGGCGCCCTGAGAGTCAGGACGCGATGTTGAGCTCGTTCCCCGGGATCGACGCCAGCAGACGGCGCGTGTACGGGTCGCGGGGGTTCGTGAAGATCTCCTCCGACGACGCCGCCTCGACGAGCTTCCCGTCCTTCATCACGCAGACGTAGTCGCTGATCAACCGCACCACCGCGAGGTCGTGCGAGATGAAGAGGTAGCTCAGGCCGTACTCCCGCTGCAGGTCGCCGAGCAGCTTCAGGATCTGGTCCTGCACCAGCACGTCCAGTGCGGAGACCGGCTCGTCGCACACGATCACATCGGGCGAGAGCGCAAGAGCCCGCGCGATCGCGACGCGCTGCCGCTGTCCACCAGAGAGCTCGGACGGATACCGGCGCAGCATCGACTGCGGCAGTGCCACGTCGTCGAGCAGCTGCCGCACGCGCTTGCGCCGCTCCGCACTGCTCCCCCGCTTGTAGAAGTCCAGCGGCTCAGCGATCAGACGTTCGATCGTGAACATCGGGTTCAGGCTCGAGTACGGATCCTGGAAGATCGGCTGCACCTGCTGGCGGAAGTTCTTCGTCTCCGCCCGGCTGAGCGTCGAGATGTCCTTGCCTTCGTAGCGGATCAGGCCGCTCGTGGGCTCGATCACCTTGAGCAGCATCCGCGCCGTCGTGGTCTTGCCCGAACCGGACTCCCCCACGATCGCGACCGTCTCCCCGCGGGGGATCGCCAGCGAGACGCCGTCGACGGCCACGAAGTCGTCACCGCGGCCGCGCACGGGATAGACCTTGGTGAGGTTCTCGATCTCGACGATGTTGTCCTTCGGCTTCTCGGCCTCGGCGGCAACGTCGTCCCGGGTCGCGGCGGCCCGGTCCTCGGCGTGGAACACCTCCGGCCGCAGGCGCGCTGCCGCGACGGACGGCGCCGCGGCGACGAGCGACTGCGTGTACGGGTGCTGCGGTGATTCGAGGATCTGCCGTGCCGAGCCCTGCTCCACGACCTTGCCGCGGTGCATCACGATGACCCGCTCCGCGCGCTCGGCCGCGAGGCCGAGGTCGTGCGTGATGAGCAGCACAGCGGTTCCCAGATCGCGGGCCATCGCCCCGATCTGGTCGAGGATCGTCTGCTGCACCGTGACGTCGAGCGCGCTCGTGGGCTCGTCGGCGATCAGCAGCCGCGGCTTGCACGCCAGACCGATCGCGATGAGCGCCCGCTGGCGCATGCCGCCGGAGAACTCATGCGGATACTGCTTGGCACGGCGCTCCGGGTCGGGCAGGCCCGCCGCGGTCAGTGCTTCCACGACCTTCGCCTGCACGTTCTGACGGTTGGCGAGTCCATGCGCCAGGAGCGTCTCCGCCACCTGCGTGCCGATCTTGGCGACCGGGTTGAGGTTCGACATCGGGTCCTGTGGAACGAGACCGATGTCACGCCCGCGGATCATCCGGAGTTCGTGCTCCGTTGCCCGCGAGATCTCCTTGCCGTCGAGGCGGATGCTGCCGGACGCGATCTTGCCGCCGCCGGCCAGCAGGCCGATGATGGCCATCGCGGTGGTGGACTTGCCGGAACCCGACTCCCCCACGATCGCGACGGTCTCCCCCGGACGGATCTCGAGGTCCACCCCCTCCACGGCATGGACGACGCCGTCCATCGTGGCGAAGTCCACGGCGAGACCCTCGACGGACAGCAGCGGAGCGCTGGACATCTCATTCTCCTTCGCGGCGCTCTTCGCGCCATCGTTCCGCGCGTTCATCGTGCCCTCGTCCGGGGGTCCATGGCCTCGCGCAGCGCCTCACCGAACAGCGTGAATCCGAGTGCGGTGATCGCGATGCAGATACCGGGGAGGAACGCCAGCTGCGGGGCGATCGCGAGCTCGCTCTGAGCGTAGGTCAGCATCCGACCCCATTCCGCCGTCTCGGGGCGACCGCCGCCGAGACCGAGGAACGACAGCGCGGCGGCGTCGATCACGGCGGTGGCGAGCGTCAGAGTGCCCTGCACGATCACGGGCCCGATGGCGTTGGGGAGCACGTGCGTCATCGTGATCCGCCCGCGACCGAGCCCGAGCGTCTGCGCGGACAGGACGTAGTCGCTGGAGCGCTGCTGCAGCATCGATGCCCGCAGCAGTCGCGCGAAGATCGGCACGCTGGACGCACCGATGGCGATCATCACCGCGAACGGCGTCTGCCCGAGGATCGCGGCGATCGACACAGCGAGCAGCAGGTTCGGGACCGAGAGGATGATGTCGACGAAGCGCATGATGATCGTGTCGACCCAGCCGCCGAAGGTGCCGGCGAGGAGCCCCAGCAGCATTCCGCCGGCTAGGCCGAGTGCTGTGGAGATGACGCCGACGAGGAGCGATGCCTGCGCACCCCAGATCAGTTTGGAGAGCACGTCGCCGCCGAAGCGATCGAGGCCGAGCGGGAACCCCGCTACCTCTCCGGGACCGGGGATGTCTGTCGGGGTGATGAACTTCGCGCCGGGAAGAGCGGTCTCCGGGTACGGCGCGAGGACAGGGGCGAGAATCGCGACGAGCAGGAACAGCAGCACGATGACGGCGCCGACCCAGGCGGTGGGGTTGCGGCGGAGTCGGCGGAACACGTCGCGCCAGAAGCCGCCTGGCCCGTCGTTGAGGCCGGCCTGCGCGATGGCGACCGTGTCGATGATTCCGGCGCCCTGGGCGGGAGGGAGTGCGGCGCTCATGACGCGGACTCCTCTCGGGCGGCCGTTCGAGTTTCCAGGGACATCACTGCACCCTCACTCTCGGATCGATGAAGCTGTATGAGACGTCGACCGCGAGGTTGATCAACGCGTAGGCGATCGCGATGAAGATGATGAACCCCTGGAGGACAGGAAAGTCGCGGGAGAAGATCGCCCGCGCGAGGAACGATCCGATGCCGGGGAAGGCGAACACCGTCTCGGTGAGCACCGCCCCGGAGATCAGAAGGCCGGTCTGCAGGCCGATCGTGGTGATCACCGGCAGCATGGCGTTGCGCAGGATGAACCTGTTCCGAAGCGTCGGCGCGCCGACGCCCTTGGCCCGGCCGGTACGCACGTAGTCGGCGTTCTGCACCTCGAGGACGCTCGCCCGGGTGATGCGCACGATGATCGCGAGCGGGATGGTGCCGAGCGCGAGCGCCGGGAGGATGAGATGCACGATCGCATCCCAGGATGCATCGAACTCCCCCGTGATGATGCCGTCCCACACGTAGAAGCCGGTGGGATGGGTGGCGTCGATCCGCGGATTCTGGCGCCCGTCGGAGGGCAGCCAGCCCAGCTGGACGGCGAAGACGTATTTCAGGATGAACGCCAGGAAGAACACCGGGATGGTGATGCCGATCAGGCTCAATACGACGGAGGCGTGATCGGTGAGCTTCCCGTGTCGGCGGGCAGCCCAGTAGCCGAGCGGGATGCCGACGCCGATCGCGAAGATCAGCGCCATCACGCTCAGCTCGATCGTCGCGGGGAACCGCCGGAAGAACTCCTCGACCACCGGCCGGGAAGTGACGATCGATGAGCCGAAGTCACCCTGGATCAGCCGACCCATCCAGATGAAGTACTGCTCGAGGATAGGGCGGTTGAAGCCGTAGAGCTCGTTGATCCGCTCGATGGCCTCCGGGGTCGCCTTCTCGCCGAGAAGAGCGACGGCGGGTCCGCCGGGGAGGGCCCTGACCCAGGCGAACAGCAGGATGCTGAGGCCGAGCAGGGTGGGAATGAGGAACAGCAGTCGCCTGCCGATGGTGCGCAGCACGAAGATCTCCGTCGATCGGATGCGGCGGCCTTCGTCTCGCTCCTCGCTCAGGAACCGGTTTCAATCCGGTTCCTGAGCGAGGAGCAAAGCGACGAGACGAAGGACGCCGCGTCGGTCAGGCTTACTTGGTGAGGACGATGTCCGTGAAGACCTCGTCGTTCACCGGGCTCGCCGGGTAGCTCTTCACGCGGGAGTCGAACGCCAGGGTCGGCGCCGGGTGCGCGAGCGGGACACCGGGGATGAACTGCGCGACATCCTCGTTGATCTCCTCGTAGAGCGGCGTCTGCTCCTCGAGGCTGGAGATGCCACGCGCCTCGGTGAGCTTCTGGAACAGCTCGGGGTTGTCGAAGCCCCACTCGGAGCTCTTCTGGCCGAAGAAGACGCCGACGAAGTTGTCGGTGTCGTTGTAGTCGCCGGTCCAGCCGAGCAGGTGGATGCCGTGGTCGGAACCAGCGGTGATCTTCTCCAGGTAGTCCGGGTTCCAGGCATCCGTCACCGGGTTGACCTTGACGCCCACCTCGGCGAGCTGCGACGCGAGGACGGTGTAGATCTGCTCGGGGTCCGGCATGTAGGGACGCGAGACGTTGACCGGGTAGTTGAAGGTCAGCGTCAGGGGCTTGTCGGCGGTGTAGCCGGCCTCCTCGAGCAGCGCCATCGCCTTGTCCGGGTCGTAGTCGAAGGTGGTGACGTCCTTGTTGTATCCGTTGACGACCGGCGGAACGAACTGCGTCGCCTTCTCCGTGCCTGCCGGGAGCACCTGCTTGATCAGCGCGTCCTTGTCGACGGCGTACGAGAGCGCCTCACGGACCCGGATGTCCTGCAGCTCGGGCACCACCTGGTTGAAGGCGAGGTAGAGCACGGTGAACGGCGGACGGGAGACCATCGTGAATCCATCGTCCTCGAGTGCCTGGCTGTCTGCCGGGCCGACGAGGTCGAAGCCGTCGATGTCGCCGGCTTCGAGCGCCTGGCGGCGCGCGGTCGGGTCATCGATCGTGCGGAAGATGATCTCGTCGATCTGGCCCTTCTCACCCCAGTAGTCGTCGTAGCCGGTCAGCGTGACCTGCTCGCCCGGAGCCCACTCCTCGAACTGGAACGGGCCGGTGCCGACCGGGTGCGCGGTCGCGTACTCGGAGAGCACGGGGGCCTCGGCGGTGCCGCTGACCTCGTCCGCGCCGAACTCCTCCAGCGCCGAGGGGCTCTGCATCCCGAAGGCCGGCAGCGACAGCGAGGCGACGAACCCGGCGAAGGGCTTGTTCAGCTCGATCGTGACCTTGGCGTCACCGTCCGGGGTGCACGACTTGTAGACGGCATCCGCGGCGTTCGAGGAATAGCCCTTGAAGAGCTTGTTGTAGTAGTAGCCGAGCGCCTCGGACGCGGCGAGACCCGTCCAGTTGAACCAGCGGTCGAAGTTGAAGCAGACGGCCTCTGCGTTGAACGGCGTGCCGTCGTGGAAGGTCACGCCTTCCTTGAGGGTGAAGGTGTGCGACATGCCGTCTTCCGCGGACTCCCAGCTCTCGGCGAGCAGCGGGGCCGGGTCGGCCGTTCCGGGTTCGGTGCCGACGAGGCCCTCGAACATCTGACGCGAGACGCGGAAGGTCTCGCCGTCCTGAGCAAAGGCCGGGTCGAGGCTTGCCGGGTCGGACGACGCCGCGAACACGAATGTGCCGTCGACATCACCGGCGGGTTCGTCTCCGTTGTCGCCTCGGTCGCTGGCGACGCATCCCGCCAGGGTGAGAGCAGCGATCGCTGCTCCGGTGATGGCGATGAGTCCCCGCCGTCGTGTGACTGTGTGGTGCATTCTGTGACCTTCCCTGTAGGGCGCTTCTCTGCACGTCCCGGAGCCTCTTCGCTCCGGACACGATGATGCCTAGACGCTACCCAGTGAATTCTCAGAAACCAAACACCCGCATGTTGCGATCCGGTATCGACCAGTCCGCCATATCGGTATTCCGGCGCTGAACCGGCGTCCACGTCAGCGCCGGCGGCGGGGAGCGGCAGCGTCGTGCGTCAACCGCAGGGACACGGCGACCGGTTCCCCCCGGTGCTGCACGACCCGCACGAAGAGCACGTCGACGAGGGCGAGCGCGGCGATCCGGCTCGACATCGCCGCCATGCGGAACGGGGACTCGATCGCGTGGGTGAGCAGCACGACGTCGGCGACCAGAGCGAGCGCCGACTCGGGGGCGCTGGTGACCGCGACGGCCAGCGCGCCGGCATCGTGAGCGACTTCGAGCGCGCGGATGGTCTCCTGGGTCTCCCCGCCGTGCGAGAAGGCGATCGCCACGTCGTCCACGGTGCGCAGCGACGCCGTGGTGACCGCGAGGTGCGGGTCGGGCGAATGCGACACGGAGCACCCGATCCGAGCGAGCTTCAATTGCAGGTCCTGCGCGGTCAGCGATGAGGCCGCCTGCCCGAACAGGTCGATATGACGGGCCGCCACGATGGCCCGAGCGACACGATCGAGACCGGCCGCATCGATCGCACGAGCGGTCTTCTCGATCGCGTCGATCTCCATCGCGGCGAGCTTCGCGGCGATCGCGACCGGCTCGTCGTCCGGGTCGATCGCCGTGCTGTCCAACCCGAATCGCGCCTGCTGGGCCTGCGCGAGCGTGATCGTGCGCGCGACAGCCACGCGCAGTTCCCGGTAGCCGCTGTACCCGAGCGACTGCGCGAAGCGCGCCACAGTCGACAGGGACGTGTGGCAGAGCTTCGCGAGATCGTTGATCGCGAGGTCGACCACGAGGGTCGGGTCGCCCAGGATGGTCTCCGCGACGCGCGCCTCGGCCGCGCTCAGCTTCGGCAGTGAGCGCCGCACCAGTGCGAGAACGTCAGCGTCCATGAGCGGGTTCCGGCTTCAGCCGGCGATTCCTGGCCCCTCCGGAACAGAGACGCGGCCCAGCAGCGTCTCCCGGGCGATCTCGGCGCCGAGCCGACTGGCCGCGGCGACCTCCACGGTCGGGAGCGGCAACGGATGCCGGGCCGGCAGCCCGACGTTCACGACAACCGCACTCGGGTCGCGCACCGCAGCCCGCTCGACGAGGGCGCGCTGCGCAGGGTCAGCATCCGGCCGATCGATGAGCAGCACGGTGGTCCCGGCGGCTGCGACGATCTGGTCGAGTATCCGGTCCTGATCGGGCAAGGGACTGCTCGCGACATCGAGCCGCACGCTGACGCCGTCGGCGACGAGGCTGCGGGTCACGTATCCCGCGGCGCTGTCGACCGCAAGAGAGGAGCGACGGCGCGCATCGACGACGGACAGAGCGGATGCCGCGATTGGGGCCCCGCCCACGACGGTGACGGCGCGCCGGACGATCTCCGCGCCGTCGAGCTCCTCGACCGGGTCGTGCTGCTCCGCGGCGGCGGAGCGGAGCTTGGCGGCGAGCGCGGCGACCCGGCCCGCGGCTTCCTCGACCCGCGCTCGCGACAGCGATCCGTTGCGGAGTGCGGCGACGATCCCATCCCGCGCCGCGAGGAAGTCCTGCCGGTCCTGGTCGGGCAGCGCGGCGTCTCCCGGGTTCGTCGGGTTGCCGATGCAGAGCAGGTCGGCGCCTGCGGCGAGCGCGAGGGCAGCGCCCCCATCGATGCCGACGGTCTCGCGGATGGCGGCCATGTCGAGCGCATCGGTGATGATGACCCCGTCGAACCCCCACTCGCGCAGCATCCGCAGCACCCGTGGATTGAGCGTCGCGGGCGCCTCTCCCCAGGCGGGCACGACGATGTGCGCCGTCATCACGGCGTCCACTCCGGCGTCGATGGCGGCGCGGAAGGGCTCGAGGTGCACGCGCTCGTACTCCTCGATGTCGAGCGAGATCTCGGGAAGGGCGTGATGCGAATCGAGATGCGTGTCGCCATGCCCCGGGAAGTGCTTGACGCACGCCGCGACGGCACCGTCCTGAATGCCGTCCACCGTCGCGACGACATGTCGCGAGACCAGCGCTTCATCTTCCCCGAAAGCACGAACGCCGATGACCG
Organism: Microbacterium sp. PMB16; assembly: GCF_051294855.1. Lineage (GTDB taxonomy): Bacteria > Actinomycetota > Actinomycetes > Actinomycetales > Microbacteriaceae > Microbacterium. The sequence goes on along the minus strand of NZ_CP145908.1, from coordinate 2,272,982 downwards.
GGTTGCGCGGGTCGGTGTTCACGTCCGCAACGGGCCCGAGCACGACGTTCGCACCGACCGCCCGCACCCGCCGGGCGAGCTCCGCGCCGGTCATCTCCGATGCGACGAGGTCATCCAGCAGACCGAGCTGCGCCGCCCCGGGCACCGTGGAACCTGTGGCCGACTCGAGCCGCGTGACGCTGCCGCCCTCCTCGTCGATGCCGATCAGCGCGTTCGGGTTCGCCGCCAGGATCTCATCGCTGAGAGCCAGGAGCCCGTCGCCGACGTTCTGCCCGAAGTACACCACTCCGGCGAGGCCGGCGCTCAGCTCCTCCCGGAGCCAGGTCGGCGCTTCGGTGCCGAGGAACCCCGGCCAGAGCACGCCGTTCGCCAGCCGCTCGAGTTCGGCGCTCATCCCTTCACCGCTCCTGCCACCATTCCGGAGGCGAGCCGCCGCTGCACGATCACGAAGAAGATCATGACAGGAACCGTGATGATGGTCGAGGCCGCCATGATGCTCCCCCAGTCGTTGGAGTGCAGGCCGAAGAACGACTTCAGACCGATCGACACCGTGTACTGGTCGGTTTCGGCACCCAGGATCGTCATCGCGAAGATGAATTCGTTCCACGCCGTGATGAAGCTGAAGATACTGGTCGCGACGAGACCCGGCATCACGAGCGGCAGCAGTACGGAACGGAACATCCGCCACCAGCTGGCGCCGTCGATGTACGCCGCCTCTTCGAGCTCGACCGGAACGGCGGCGACGAAGCCGCGCAGCATCCAGATGCCGAAGGCGAGCGAGAGCGCGACGTACACGACCATCAGTCCGAGGATGCTGTTCAGCAGGCCCAGGGTCTTCACCTGCAGGAACAGGGGGATCACGAGCGCTTCGAGCGGCACCATCTGCACGACGAGGATCATCATGAGGATCGTCGTGCGGAACTTGAAGCGGAAACGGGCCACCGCGACGGCGGCGAGCAGGCAGACGAGTGCGCTCACGAGCACGGTGACGAGTGCCACGATGGCGGAGTTGCGGAGGAAGGTGCCGAAGCCGCCGTCGGTGAGCACGAAGGCGAAGTTGTCGAAGGTGAACTCCTGCGGCAGCAGGGACTGCCCGCCGCTCGAGGCCTTGCCGTCGAAGGCGCTGGAGACCATCCAGTACACGGGGAAGAGCGTGAAGATCAGGACTGCGGCGACGGCGATGCCGAGCCCGATCCGGGAGCGGAGCGAAGCGCGGGGGTTCACAGCTCGTCCTCCTTCATGAGGGACCGGATGTAGACGATCGTGATGCCGATCAGCACGAGGGTGAGAAGCACGGCGAGCGCAGCCCCGAAGCCGTAGCGGTTCTGGCCGAACGACTCGACGTACGACCAGACACCGAGGTTGAGCACCGAGCGATTGCCGCCGGAGCCACCCGGCATCAGATACACCTGCGCGAACACTTTGAAGTCCCAGATGGTCGACAGGATGATGACGACCGAGAACACCGGCTTGAGCGTCGGGAAGATGATCTGCCAGAAGCGGCGCCAGGCGCCGGCTCCATCGAGGGCCGCGGCCTCGAGCATCTCCTTGGAGACGCCGAGGAGCCCGGCGAGCACGGTGATCGCGACGAACGGGAAGCCGTGGTGCACGACGTTGAGGAGCACGATGGCGTAGAACGACCACTGGTTCGTGAACCAGTTGACCGAGCCGTCCATGAGGCCGAGGTCCCGGAGGACCGCGTTGAAGATGCCACGGTCGGCATCGAAGATGAAGGTCCAGACGTAGGTGCCTGTCACGGCGGGCATCGCCCAGGCGACCATGATGCAGCTCGAGACGATCACACGCCAGGTGGTGCCGAGGCGGGCGAGCAGCAGGGCGACGAGCGTGCCGACGGCGACGGTGACGAACACGGCAACGGCCGCGAAGCCGACCGTGTTCGGCAGCACGACGGTCCAGAGCGTCGGGTTGGTGAGCGCCTCGGCGTAGTTCTCCAGGCCGATCCAGTTGTTCTCACCCGTGTTGATCTCGCGCAGGCCGTAGTCCTGCAGCGAGTAGATGACGACCTGGACGAGCGGCCAGAGCATGAGCACCGCGAGGATCGCCAATCCGGGCGCCAGAAGGAGCCACGGGCGGGCCTTGATGAGCGAGATTCCCCGCTTCGGCCGGCCACCGGCCACGGAGGCGGAGGGAGACTCCGTCTTCGTGGCCGGCAGCGGCGCTTGCACCATCGACATGGAGGGTGAGTGCCTTACTTCTTGTTGAGGAGGTCGGTCATCTCGGCCGCGGCATCCTTCGTCGCGGTCTTGACGTCCTTCTGGCCGCTGAGGATGGCCTGGATCATCGCGTTCGTCGTCTTCTTCGCCTGCACGGCTCCGAAGTTCGGCGTGACGGGAACGGATGCTCCGCCGTCGACCATCTGTTCGGCGAACGGGGCGACGAGCGGGTCGGTCGAGGCGAGCGCCTCTTCCATCGCGGACTGGACGCCCGGGAAGTAGCCGGTCTCGTTCGACCACTGCTCGGCGAACTCGCCGGTGGTCATGAGCTTGACGAACTCCCACGCCAGGTCGGCGTTCTTCGTGGTGTTGAAGATCGAGAGGTGCGACCCTCCGAGGACGGACGGAGCGATGCCGCCGTCTTCGCCGGGGATGACCGCGGCGCCGATCTTGCCCTCGAGGTCGGGGTTCGCCTCGATGAGCGCCTTCGGAGTCCATGAGCCCGAGAGCATCATGGCGACGTTGCCCTGCGTGAACGCGTCGCGGAGATCGGTCTCCTTCCAGGTGGTGGCACCTGCCGAGGAGAAGCCGTGCTCGGTGGCGAGGCCCGTGTAGAACTCGATACCGGCCTGCGACTCGGAGCTGTCGAGCTCGCTGGTCCACTTGTCGCCGTCCTGCGTGGCGATCTCTCCGCCCGCACCCCAGACCCAGGGGTAGACCTGGAACTCGGCGTCGCCCGCGACCGGGAACGGCAGCATGTCGGGCTTCGCGGCCTTGATGGCTTCACCGGCGGTGACGATGTCGTCCCAGGTCTTCGGGGCGTCGAGCCCGAGCTCCTCGAACACGTCGGTGCGGTAGACGATCGAGCGGACGCCCGCGTACCACGGCATGCCGTATAGCGCGTCGTCATAGGTGCCGGCCACCGTGAGCCCTTCGACGAGGTCGTCGCGCAGCCCCTTCTCGGCGTCGACGTAGTCGTCCAGCTCCTCGAGCGCGCCGGCGTCGGCGAACTCGGCGGTCCAGGTGGTGCCGGTCTCGGCGATGTCAGGCGTCGTGCCGCCGGCGATCGACGTCACGAAGCGATCGTGGGCGTCGGCCCACTGGATCTCTTCGATGGTGACCTTCGCTCCGGTCTCCTCTTCGAAGGCCTCGGAGACCTTGTCGTAGAAGGCGGTCGCGTCGGGGTTGGTGCCCTTCATGATCCAGACGGTGAGCTCCTGGCCCTCTCCGTCGGTACCACTGCCAGTGCTGCCACCGGCGCAGGCTGCGAGGCCGAGCGTGGCCGCAGCGCCCAGCGCCACGACCGGAAGAATGCGCTTGTGCATCAGGGGATCTCCTCTTCGAAATTTCTCCTGGCGGGCATCGGCTGCTCACCTGGTAGGAAAAAGTATCCACGACTAACTAATTGCCTGCAAGTTACTCTCACAATCGTCATGCCCCCGTAACATCGGCAGCTCCGGGGAGGCGCACGGCTTCCTCTCCGGAGCCATGGGTAGGCTCCCGAGCATGGTTCGCAGTCAGAAGCGCGGCGGGCGCGACACGGTCGCCCGGCACGCAACCCTCCCCACGCCGAGCGCCGGGAAGACATTCCTCAAGTTCTTCGGCATCTCGCTGGGCGTGGTCCTCGTCTCCGCGATCGCCGTCGCGGCGTTCGTCGTGACCGACCTCTTCAACCGGGTCGGCGACGATGCGGAGGTGCTCGAGGGGTCGTCAGAGGTCCAGCCTCCGACGGTCGGCGCCTTCCCCGCGGACCAGGCGTTCAGCATCATGATCGTCGGCACCGATGAGTGCGGCGAGATCACGACGCAGCTTCTCGGCCCGCGCTGCTCCGAAGCCGATGGAGGGGTGCTCAACGACGTGAACCTCCTCATCCATGTCTCCGCCGAGCCCCGTAACGTGACCGTGGTCTCGCTCCCCCGCGACCTCGGCGTCCCGGTGCCGGAGTGCACGCGAAAGGACGGATCCGTCGCGTCCTCGATGTCGAAGCAGCCCATGAACTCGGTCTTCGACCACGCCGGCCTCTCCTGCGTCGTGAAGACGGTGAGCGAGCTCGGCGATATCCCGATCGACTTCGCCGCCAAGATCAGCTTCGACGGCGTGATGGAGATCACCGACGCGATCGGCGGCGTCGAGGTCTGCATCGGCGGCGACGGCATCCGCGACCCGAAGACGGACATCGACTGGGCAGCCGGCCCGCGCACGATCTCCGGCTACGACGCCCTCAAGTTCATCCGAACGCGCAACGGCGTCGGCGACGGCAGCGACCTCGCGCGCATCTCCAACCAGCAGCAGTACATGTCGCGTCTGGCGAAGAAGATCCTCAGCGAGGAGACGCTGACCGACGTGCCGAAGGTGCTCCGACTCGCGAACGCGGTCGCCGACAACATCGTGCCGAGCGAGTCGCTGAGCGACCCGCTCCGGTTGGCCCAGCTCGCGCTCGCGCTGAACGATGTGCCGTTCAGCGACTTCGTGTTCGTGCAGTACCCCAACGTCGAGGACCCCGAGAACTCGAACAAGGTCGTGCCCAACGAGCAGGCTGCCGATGCGCTCTGGGCGGCGATGAAGTCCGGGCAGCCGCTGCAGTTGACCGGAGACGTCGCCACGCACTCGGGTGTCGAGCTCGTCACTCCGGCTCCGGGGTCGACACCGGACCCCACGTCCACGGCGACCCCGGCGCCCCGGGCGACGCTGCCGCCGGAGATCTCCGGCCAGACCGCCGAGCAGGAGACCTGCGCCAACGGCAAGCAGCGGTGATGCCCGCCGCTGCCGCGTAGGCTCGACCTCATGGGCCGGACGCGATCGCGAGACACCGAGCATCCGCAGGCCCGACTCGACCACGGCGGCATCGCCCGGATCGTGCCCTCGGAGTTCACCAGCGGGTTCGAGCTGATCGTCGACGACACCCCGCAGTCGCACGTCGATCTCGACGATCCGACGCACCTGCACTTCGAGTACATCGTGCGCATGGGCGCCGTCATCGACCAGCTTCCCGAGGGTCCGCTGACCGCCGTGCATCTCGGTGCGGGCGCCCTGACGATCCCCCGCTACATCGATGCCACCCGGCCCGGATCCCGCCAGCAGGTCATCGAGCTCGAGGCCCCGCTCGCACAGCTCGTCCGTGAGCACCTGCCCCTGCCGAAGAGTGCGGGTATCCGCATCCGGATCGGCGATGCGCGCGAAGGCGTGTCCCGCCTCCCCGCCGCCCTGCAGGCACAGTGCGACCTCGTCGTGTCGGACGTGTACTCGGGTGCGCAGACCCCCGCGCACCTCACCAGTATCGAGTTCTACCGCGAGCTCGCGGCCCTCCTCGCCCCGAGCGGCGTGCTGCTGGTCAACGTCGCCGACGGGCCGGGCCTGGCATTCGCGCGGCGGCAGGCGGCCACGATCGCCGACGTGCTCCCTGAGGTCGGCATCCTCGCCGACACGCAGGTGCTCAAGGGGCGTCGGTTCGGCAACCTCGTGATCGCCGCATCCACCGCTCCCCTGCCGACCGAATGGCTGCCGCGCATGCTCGCCGCGGGCCCGCATCCGGCGAAGATCGCCCAGGGCGCGGAGGTGCAGGCGTTCGTGCAGGGAGCCCGGATCGTGACCGATGCGGATGCCGTGGCATCACCCCGACCGAACGCCTCGCTGTTCCTGCGCTGACTTCGCGCGTGATGTGCGGGCATCTGCCTGTCCCGATCTGCGGATGGTGTCCCGATTCGCGGATGCTTTCGCGCGAAGCATCCGCAAATCGTGACCAGGTCCGCAGATCGTGCCCCATAGGGACTTCCGGAACGGATGCCGAGGCGTGGGGCGCGCCGCCCCGTCGAGGTCTTGCGCGGCAGGCAGACTGGACGGGGACGCTGCGGAAGGAGAGCAATGAGTTTCATTCAGGGATATGACCAGGAGACCCTCCGCGAGCACGTCGATCTCGACGAATGCGCCGCTCGTCTCGCAGAGATCGAGTCGCAGCGCAGCCTGCCGGCGCTGCTCGAGCGTGTGTGGCTGCTCAAGGTGCTCGATCGGCTCGACGAGGCCCTCGTCCTGGCCGATGAGACGGTGCGTCAAGCGCGCATGGCCGGGACGCGCAAGGATGTGCTGAGGGCACGGGTGCTGCACGCGACGATCCTGCAGTATCGCGGGGCCTACGCCGCCGCGGAGCAGGAGCTGGCCACGTGCGCGGACGAGGCGGAGGGGCAGCGGTGGATCTCGATCGCCGCGTTCGCCCACCACCACCACGGCAAGAACGCCTACGACGCGGGCGACTACGAAACAGCCCGCGAGAGCTTCAAGCGTTCGCTGTTCCTCCGACGTGAGGCGGGTGCCGAAGATCGCGACCTCGAGACCGCACTGCTGGCGATCGAAGCGGCGGAGCGCCGGCGTTCCACGCAGCTCGTCGCGGGATGAGCGCACGCCTGGCCCGCGATGTCGGCGGGATGGCTTAACCTGAGCGCATGGCGGAACTTGACCGTGTGCGCATCTGGGGTGAAGCACTGATCAGACTGCATCTCGATGACAGCTGGTCGTTCGACTTCGACCACGCCAAGCGCCGTGCCGGACTTTGCGACTACACGAAGAAGCGCATCACCGTCTCGCGATATCTCGCGGCGCGCTTCGACGACGACGAGATCCATCAGGTGCTCCTGCACGAGGTGGCGCACGCCATGGCCGGACACACCGCCGCCCACGGAGCAGCCTGGAAACGCGTCGCCCGCGACATCGGGTACGTCGGCGGCACCACGCATCGCGGAGAGACCGCCGTCGAGCTCGCGCCCTGGGTCGGCCGCTGCCCCGCCGGGCACGTCACCTATCGCCACCGCCGTCCCACGAGAGCCACCTCGTGCGCGCGGTGCTCTCGCACCTTCGACCCCCGGCACGTGTTCGCCTGGACGCGTCGTGAGATCACGACCGACACCCGTCTCGCCGCGCAGATGTCGCGCTGAAACGTCCGATCAGAACGCCGGATCAGACCGCTCGATCGTCGGATTCCTCGGATGCTGCGGCATCCGCTTCGTGTTCCCCCTCGGCCGGTCGCGGGGTCGTGCGCCGCCGGCGCAGCAGCGCCGCGATCGCGCGCCACCCGACGAGGAAGACGCCGAGCACGAGCGTCGCGACGATGATGAAGGGCACCTCGGCCGTGTCGCCGCTGAGAACTCGCACGAGCATGCCGCCCGCCACTGTCACGACCCAGACCAGCGCACCCCACGCGAGCGACCACGGTCGGCGCGGACGCCCCGGCAGGAGAGCAGCGAGAAGGTGCCCGACGACCAGGGCGATCAGGAACGGCCATGCCGTGAGCAGGAACTCCGCCGGGCTCTCCTGATGCGACGCGCGTCCGATCGCGGCGAAGATCAGCACGAACAGGGCGTCGACGATGACAGCGGGGAGGTACCTCATGCCATGACCCTACGTGTCGACCGCGCCGTCGGCGCGCGCTCCGCGGCGGGTTGCCGACGGCGCCGTGGGCCCGGGTCAGACCGTCTGGGGAAGGAACCGCGTGAATCGACCGTCGCGCAGGACCGGGACCGCATCGACGGCGTCGAGGGCGGCAGCATCCGTGGTCGAAGCCGGCACCACACCGGATGCCGCCATGCGGGCGGTCGACGGCACGCCGATCTCGAGCTCTCGCGCCGAACCGCTCGCGCTGAGCAGGTGCCGCAAAGCGCGTCGGAGAGCACGGAACCCCTCGGCGGCGACGGCGGCATCCGGCGCGGTGTGATCGATGCCCAGGTCGGTGAGAGCGGCGATGATCGCGCCGGCACCGAGCTGATCCTCGACCGCGAAGCGGAGGCCGCCGGCGGGATCGACCTCTCCTGCAGCGATGATCGCCACCGAGGTCCGTGCCTGGCGCTGTTCCTGCACGGTCTGCACTGCACGTGCCACGGCCGACGCATTGCGGATGCCGCCGACGAACACCGTCGTCTCGATGTTCGCGGCGACAGCGGATGCGGAGGCAGCGGACACCACCGCCGCGCCGTTGCTCGACCACTCCACCGCGTCGGCCAACTCGATCTCGGAGCCCGCAGCGACGGCATCCGCCAGCGTCGAGGAGAATCGGAGCACGTCGACGACCACGACGATGTCGGCCGGGGCGAGACGGGCGAGACCCGCGATGCCCCAGTCGAGACGGACCTGATACGTGGACTGATCGAACGGCGACGGCATCCGTCCAGCCTAGAGGCGCAGCGCGTCGGCGTCAGTCCGCCGCGAGTGCCTCGACGGGAGCCACCCGGGTCGCCAGTCGCGTCGGTGCAGCGGCCGCAACCAGGGTGAGCACGGCGGTCGCCACGACGATGATCGCGATCGGGATCCACGGGATCTGCGGAGCCACGAGACCGGCGGGTTCGAAGTCGGGCAGCGTGGGCACCGACCCGAGCAGCGACTGCGCGGCGATCCAGCCGTAGACGACGCCCAGCACGAGCCCCGTCAGTGTCGCTGCCACCGTGATGTGCGTGGCCTCGAGCAGCACCATGCGGCGCACCTGACCGTTCGACAGACCGATCGAGCGCAGCAGTCCGAGCTCGCGTCGACGCTGCACGACACCGATCGTCAGCAGATTGACGAGGCCGACGGCGGCGATCACCGCGGAGACCGCGACGAGCACCATCATGATCGAGGCGAATGCGTCGTACGGTGCGAAGAAGTCCTCTGGGACGTCGCCCCCGGTCTGGTTCATCATCAGCCGCTTGGCCGATTCCATCGCGACAGCGAACATCGTCACGAGCGTCACGCCCATCACCACGCCGATCGCCATCCGCGAGGAGCGTTCCGGGTAGCGCAGCGCGTTCTCGGCGGCGAGCCGGGCGGTGGCGCTCGATCCGAACATCCGACCGACCAGGCGCAGGACCGGCGGCATGAACATGACGGATCCGAGCGCCAGGCCGGTGAACGAGAGGACGCCGCCGACGAACGAGACGACCACCCCGACCGGACTGAGCAGGCCGGCGAAGACGCCGCCCGCGAGCAGTACTGCTCCGACGACGAGCAGGATCCATGCGCCGATGTGACGGCTCGGCTTGCCGGACACCTCCTCGTGCGTGCGCTCGACCGAACCGCCGAGAGCCTGCAGCGGTGTCACCGACAGCACGCGACGCGAGCCCGCCCAGGCGGCCGCCCACGTCGTGAGTGCGACACCGATGGCCGGCAGCGCGATGAAAGGCTGCGCGAGCGTGAAGCCCGACGGGTCGTTGACGATGAGCTGCGAGCCCACCAGCACGCCGGCAGCAGAGACCACGAGACCGGCGAGCAGACCGATCGCCGCTCCCAGCACCCCGACGACGAGTCCCTGCTTGCCGACCTCGGCTCGCTGGGATCTGGCGGTGGCACCGATCAGGCGCATGAGGGCGATCTGCCGGGTGCGCCCGGCGATGATGGTCGCGAAGGTGTTGGCCGTGACGATCGCGGCGACGTACATGGCGACAGCGGTGAGCAGGACCGAGAGCAGCGCGACCACGAAGGCGAGCGTCTCGCTGTCGCCGATGAGGGGATCGGCCTGCAGCACCGCGCCGATGTAGGCCGTGACCTCGACGAGGATCACGCCGAACGCCGCAGACAGTCCGGCGACGAGGATGCTGGCGCCCATGCCGCGGTCGCGGAGCCAGCCGAAGCGGGGGCCGGTCGCGGCCGTCTCGGGCACGAGAGTAGCGACGGCGGTCATGCCGCCACCTCGGCGGCGAGCATGTACGCGGAGATCTGCTCCGCGGTCTGGCGCGGGTGGTCGGCGACGATGCGTCCGTCTCCGAGGTACAGCACCCGGTCGGCGTGACTCGCCGCGATGGCGTCGTGGGTGACCATGGCGATCGACTGGCCGTGCTCGCGGCTGGCCGTGGCGAGCAGCTGCAGCACCTCGCGTCCGGTCTTGGAGTCGAGGTTGCCGGTGGGCTCGTCGGCGAAGACGAGGTCGGGTGCGGTGGCGAGAGCACGGGCGATCGCGACGCGCTGCTGCTGTCCGCCGGAGAGCTCGTGCGGGCGGTGGTTCAGCCGTGAACCGAGGCCGAGCGTCTCGATCAGACCGTCGATGCGGGCTCGCTCGATCGCGCTCGGACGACGCCCGTCGAGCTCGAATGGCAGCATGATGTTGCCCAGCGCATCGAGGGTCGGCACGAGGTTGAACGCCTGGAAGATGAAGCCGACGCGGCGCCGGCGGAGGATCGTGAGGTCGAGGTCTCCGAGCCCGGTGATGTCGGTGTCACCGATCCAGGCGCGTCCTTCGGTGGGGCTGTCGAGTCCGGCCATGATGTGCATGAGCGTGGACTTGCCTGATCCCGAGGGGCCCATGATGGCGGTGAACTGGCCGCGGCGGATGCCGACGCTGACGTCGTCGAGCGCGCGGACGGTCCCTTCACCCGAGCCGTAGGTCTTCTTCAGGTGCTGGACGCGGGCGGCGAGCCCGAGGTCGGTGGTCGTGATCTCCATGCCTCCACGCTATTTTCCGCGGCCACCGCGGCGCGTCGCCCGGAGGAGGCATCCGTCGTACATCGCAAGGATGATCCGCGCGGCGACGATTCGCGGACAGGCCGACGGTTCGAGGAGGGATTCGGGTGGATTCGTCCGCGAATCGTCATCGCCTCCGCGAATCGTCATCGCCTCCGCGAGGCGTCGGGGGCGCAGGCCGGAGCCCGGCGGATGCCGATCAGGTGAGGCCGTGCTCGAACGCGAAGACGACGAGCTGCACCCTGTCGCGCAGCGCGAGCTTCGTGAGGATACGACTGATGTGGGTCTTCACCGTGGCCTCGCTCAAGTACTCGCGCCCGGCGATCTCGGCGTTCGACAGTCCTCGCGCGGCGAGCGCGAAGATCTCCTTCTCGCGGTCGGTGAGGTCGGCGAACTGCGGCGGCACGGGCTTGGGCGCCTCGGCGAAGTGCTCGAACAGATCGCGAGTGGCGGATGCCGCGATCACGCTGGATCCCGCGTGCACGGTGCGGATCGCGGCGAGCAGGAACTCCGGGTCGGCCTCCTTGAGGAGGAAGCCGCTCGCCCCCTGACGGATCGCTCGGGCCGCGGCCTCGTCGAGGTCGAACGTGGTGAGCATGACGATGCGCGGGGGCTCGGGTCGCGTGAGGATCTCGGCGGTCGCCGTGAGACCGTCCATCACCGGCATCCGGATGTCCATCAGCACCACGTCGGGGCGGCTGGTGCGCACGACCTCGAGCGCCTCCTGCCCGTTGCCCGCTTCACCGACCACCTCGAGGTCGGGCTGCGACGCGACCAACATGCGGATGCCGGCCCGGAACAGCGCCTGATCGTCGACGAGGACGACTCTGATCATGCGTGCTCTCCCTGGTCGTGCGGATGCGTCACTGCCCGTCCCCGAAATCGGCTGCAGCCTGGATGGGGAGCGAACCTCGGACGACGAACTGCGCGCCTCGACGCTCGGCTTGAAGACTACCGCCGACGAGCTGCGCACGCTCTCGCATGCCGATGAGGCCGTGTCCGCCGGAGGCAGCAGGCGCATCACCGACGACCGTGTTGCGCACCTCGACGTCGACGCGGTCGGGCAGCCACGCGAGGTGCACGTGGACCGTGCCGTCGCCGTGCCGGATCGCGTTGGTGAGCGCCTCTTGGAGGATGCGATAGACGGCCAGTTGGATCGCTCCCGGCGGCTCGCCCGGCGGCATCGGGTCGACCGTGACGAGCGGCTCGACGCCCGCCTGTCGCACCTGCGCGAAAAGCGCCTCGAGGTCGGCGAGCGTCGGCTGCGGCCCGTCGCCCTGACGGTGGCGGAGCTGGGTGAGCAGCATCCGCACGTCGCTCAGTGCGCCGCGGGCGGTCTGTGCGATCGTGCCCAGCGCCTCCGTGGCCATCTCCGGCTTCGTCGCAGCGGCGTATCTGGCGCCGTCGGCCTGCGCGATCACGACGGCGAGCGAGTGGGCGACGACGTCGTGCATGTCCCTCGCGATGCGCACGCGTTCCTGCTCCTCGGCAGCGACGGACTCGGCCTGGAGTTGTGCCGAGCGCGTGCTCCGAGCCCGCAGCACGACCCGCCAGAGCAGCCCGCAGACCCAGGCGAAGCCCAGGGCGAGCACCGAGACGATGAGCAGGAGCACACCGCCGGTGAGCCGGTCCCATCCGCTGCCTGTCCCGAAGGACACACCGCTCACGAACACCATGTACACGGCCGCGATCAGACCGCCGAGCAGCGTCGAACCGAATCCCCACCAGAGCACCCGCCGGGTGCCCCACGCGGCGGTCGCGTAGAGCACGAGCAGGATGGCGAGGTCGATGGGGAGCGGACCGAATCCTGCGAGCATCTGCACGGCCGCACCCGCCCATGCGGCGCCGAGCGCCAGGCCGGGGGCGAGGCGACCGATCGCGACGCCACCGAACATCAGGATGCCGGCGACGACCACTGCTCCGACGCTCGTGCCCTGGATCACGGTGCCGCCGGTGCTCGGCCCGTAGAGCACGACCGAGGTCGGCATCAGGACGAGGAAGAGCAGCGCCGCCCCGACGATGTCGAGGATCAGCGCCGTGCGGGAGAGCGGACGGATCACTCCCCCACGCTACGCGAGCGCCTCACGCCCGGCATCCGTCTCGAGATGTATCCGAGTACCTACGCCCGGCAGAGAATCTCGCCGTGCGGCACGAGGAACCAGCCGTCGCCGTCGTCGGCCCAGCTCTTCCAGGCATCGCTGATCGCCTGCAGATCGGCGGGCGTCGCCATCCCCGTGTCGACGAGCTGTCGCGCGAGGGCCGATTCGAGGATGCGGTCGGCCCACATGCCGCCCCACCACGCACGCTCGGCCGCCGATGCGTAGCACCAGGTGGATGCCGTCGCCGTGACATCTGCGAAGCCGGCAGCCCGCGCCCAGGACAGCAGTCGCCTGCCGGCATCCGGCTCTCCGCCATTGGCGCGAGCGGCCTGCTGGTAGAGCGCCAGCCAACGGTCGAGAGCGGGGATCACCGGGAACCACAGGAAACCCGCGTAGTCGGCGTCGCGAGCGGCCACGATGCCGCCGGGTATCGTGACGCGCCGCATCTCGCGGAGGGCCTGCACGGGGTCGCCGACGTGCTGCAGCACTTGGTGCGCGTGCACCACGTCGAAGGAGTGGTCGGGGAAGGTCAGGGCGTGCACGTCCTCGACCGAGAAGTCGAGATTGGTGAGGCCTCGGGCGGCGGCCAGATCCCGCGACAGCGCGAGAGCGTTCTCGTCGATCTCGGTCGCGGTGACGTGGGCGACGACGCCGGCGAAGTCCGCCGTGATCGTTCCCGGCCCGGCTCCGACGTCGAGGAGACGGGTCGTGGCTGTGAGGTGCGGTCGCAGGTACGCGGCGGAGTTCGCGATGTCGCGCACGTTGTGCGACCGGAGGACGGATTCGTGATGTCCGTGCGTGTACGAGGCCATGCGCTTCAGTCTGGCAGTTGCGCCATCGGCTCAGTGCAGTGCGGCGACCGCCCGCCGGATCGCCTCGCGGTCGGGCTTGCCGGAGGCGAGCAGCTCCAGCTCGTCGACCAGGATGAGCCTCGTGGGCCTCGCGGGGGCTCCGATCTCCTCCGCGACGGCGTCACGCGCGTGCGCCAGCTGTTCGGCCTCGCTGCGCCGAAGCGCCTCTCCCCGTGCGGCGACGATGACCGAGGCCTCGCCCCACCGTGCGTCTTCGACGCCGACGACGACCGCACCGGTGAGCCCGGGAATGCGGCGCACGATCCGCTCGACGCGGTCGAGGGAGATGTTGATGCCACCCGACACGATCACGTTGTCGGCGCGACCGTGGACCCGCACGACGCCATCTTCCACGAGCCCCAGATCGCCCGTGCGATACCAGCGGATGCCGTGCTCATCGCGCAGGAAAGTGCGCGCGGTCAGCGTTGCGTCTCCCAGATAGCCTTCGGCGAGCATGGGTCCGGCGATGCGGATCTCGCCGTCGACGGAGTGAACGCTCACCGTGTCGAGCGGCACTCCGTCGTACACGCATCCGCCGCTGGTCTCGGTCGACCCGTAGGTGCGCACGAGTCGCACCCCGAGGTCGGCCGCCTGCTCGCGCAACGGCTCCGGCAGCGACTGGCCGCCGACGAGGATCGCGCGATATGCCTGCAGCGCGGCGCGCACGGAGGCGTCGTCCGCGGCATCGAGCAGCGTCGAGATCTGGGCCGGTACGAGGGAGGTGAACAGCTCCGGGATGCCGGTGGCCGGCCCGTCCGAGGGACGCAGCATCGCCAGGGTCGCCTCGGCGAACGACCGCGGCGAGAACCTGCCGTCGATCGTCGCGGGCTCCGTGCCCGCCAGGATCGAACGGACCAGCACCTGGAGGCCGGCCACGTAGCCGGCGGGCAGGGCGAGCAGCCAACGCCCACTGCCGATGCGGGCAGCGGTCGCCTCAGCGCTCGCGCGCAACGCCTCCCCGCTCAGGGCGACCCGCTTGGGGATACCACTCGAACCGGACGTCGCGATGACCGCCGCGACCCCATCCGACACCTGATCCGGCGCGCCCGCGAGCATCCCGAACCCCACGGCCGGACCACCCTCCAGCGCGCGCTGCAGCACGATGCGCAGCTGCGCCGGATCTTCGGCATCCGTCGGGATCAGGGCGACCATGTGCGTGTCGGGCGATGCGTCAGTAATGCCAGGGGAACGACGACCAGTCGGCGTCGCGCTTCTCGAGGAACGAGTCGCGGCCCTCGACGGCCTCGTCGGTGCCATAGGCCAGGCGCGTCGCCTCACCGGCGAAGACCTGCTGGCCGACCAGCCCGTCATCGACCGCATTGAACGCGAACTTGAGCATGCGGATCGCCGTGGGCGACTTGGTCAGCACGGTGCGCGCCATCTTCAGCGCCTCGCGCTCGAGCTCGGTGTGCGGCACGACCCGGTTCACGGCGCCGGCCTCGTATGCGCGCTGCGCCGAATACTCTTCGGCGAGGAAGAACACCTCGCGGGCGAACTTCTGCCCGGTCTGGCGGGCCATGTACGCGGACCCGTATCCGGCGTCGAAGCTGCCGACGTCGGCATCCGTCTGCTTGAAACGCGCCTCCTCGGCGGAGGCGATCGTCAGGTCGCACACCACGTGCAGCGAATGCCCGCCGCCGGCCGCCCAGCCGGGGACGACCGCGATGACGACCTTCGGCATGAAGCGGATGAGGCGCTGCACCTCGAGGATGTGCAGCCTTCCCACTCCGGCAGACGGGGCCTGGGTCCCTGAGCCCGTCACCTCCCCGGTTCCTGAGCCCGACGAAGGATCGGAGTACTTGTACCCGTCCAGACCACGGATGCGCTGGTCGCCGCCGGAGCAGAACGCCCATCCGCCGTCCTTGGGGCTCGGACCGTTGCCGGTGAGCAGCACCGCGCCGATCTTCGAGTCCTGCCGGGCGATGTCGAGGGCACGATAGAGCTCGTCGACCGTGTGCGGGCGGAAGGCGTTGCGCACCTCGGGCCGGTTGAACGCGATCCGGGCGACGCCCCCGTCGTGCGTGACGTGCGCGGTGATGTCGGTGTAGTCCTCGGCACCGGGCGCGAGCACCCATTCGGCCGGGTCGAACAGGTCGGAGACGAATGCGTGGGTCACGCCGCCCAGCCTATTCCCCGCCCCCGCCGCGCAACGGAGGAAGCGCCGCCCCAACGGGACGGCGCTTCCTCTGCGGTGCACCTATCAGGCGCGGCGTGCGCGTGCCGCCTTGATCCAGCCGTCGGCGATGTCCCACCCGACACCCGCGGCGACACCGAATCCGAGGAGCACGGCGAGGATGCGGAAGACCCCGCCCTGTTCCGCCGATTCCGCCTGCCCCTCAGCGAAGCCCTCTCCCCCTGCGGCCACGATGTGCGCGAGGAAGTCCGGGTTGACGAGGTCACCGGTCAGCAGCGGGACGAGCACCCAGGCGAGGAACGCCAGCGCGAGGACGGTGTTGATCACGGCCATCCCGGTGTTCCACCGTCCTCTGCGGTAGAGGGCGACCGCGAACAAGGCTTCCGCGACCATGATGAGCAGCAGGATGCCGATCCCCCACGGCCACAGTCCCGGGTTGAGGATGGGCAGGCCCTCGCCATCGATGACGACGTAGCCGCGGAATCGGTCCCAGAGCAAGGCGCCGACAGCGATCCCGAGGAAGACGAGAGAGGCGATCAGGTCGGTGCGTCCGGCGGTCTCCGAGGGCTCAGGGAGCTTGTCGAGGTCCCACTCGTCGATCACGGTCGAGCTTCCGGAGCGCTCGAGGATGACGAAGACGAGCGTGGTCCAGAAGCAGATGTGCAGGATCGCACCGCCCGCAGCGACGATCGATGTGCCGATGATTCCGCCGACCGCCGCTCCGGAGATCGTCTGGCCGAGCGCGACGACGGCGAGCACGCAGACGGGCACGGTCATCAGGAGCACCTTGAGCACGCGCCACCAGGTCAGGTAGAACCGCGGGCCGAGGAGATACAACGGGCGGTCGGCATAACCGGCGGCGAGGACGCCGGGGTCGCCGAGTTCGGTGAGCACGGCGCGCTCCGCGGCAGACCGCGTCTCGCCCTGCTCGAGCCGCGCCTCGATCGCGTCGGCGATGGATGCTTCGAGCTCGGCGCGCACGTCGTGCTGCGCGTCGGGGCTGAGGCTGCGGATCGTGGCGCTGATGTAGCGCTCGGTGAGCGTGGTGGTGCTGGTTGCGGTCATGTCAGTTCTCCTCTGAGGTGAGGGACGCGATCGCTGTCGTCAGCGACCGCCATTCGTCGGTGAGTGTGTCGGCGAGCCAGACGCCGGCAGTCGAGGTGCGGTAGAACTTGCGGGGCCTGGCCTCGTCGGTGTTCCACTCGCTCGTGAGGTACTCCTGCTTCTCCAGTCGGCGAAGCAGCGGGTACAGCGTGTTCGCGTCTGTGGCGAAGCCGCGGCGCTCGAGCTCCTCGAGAAGCCCGTAGCCGTAGCCTGCCGTGCGCAGCAGCTGCAGGCAGGCGAGCACGATGGTGCCGCGCCGCAGCTCCTGCAGGTGGGTGTCGAGCGTTTCGTTCATGGCTCACACGTTACTGTGCGTCACACACCATTGTCAATCACACATCTGTGTAGGTGGCCGCCTCTCCCCCGCTCCCGCGGGAGCGCAAATAGGGTGAGGGGATGAGTGTGGAGTTCAGGCCCGTCGACGCCTTCGATGGAGCAGCGGTGGATGCGTGGTGGGATGCCTATGCGGCGGCCGAGCGCGCAGACCGCGGTGAGGGCGCCCTGGTGTGGACCCGGGAGGAGACCCGCAGCGCCCTGCAGCAGACCTCGGCGACCGTCGAGCGCCGCACCTTCCTCGTGCACGACGGGTCCGCAGTCGTCGCCGCGGTCGGACTCGCACTCCCCCGGAAGGACAACACCCACGTCGCCCATATCGCGATCAGCGTCCCGCCCGCACACCGTCGGCGCGGCGTCGGCTCGGCAGCACTGGCATTCCTCGAGGCAGACGCTGCAGCATCCGGCCGCCGCGTCGTGCAGAGCACCACGTCCTGGCCCTACGCCCTCGGCGCCGACGGTGCCGGCTCCCCGGGCGCGAGTTCGCCCGACGCCACGGTTACGAGCTCGCACTCGGCGATGTGCAGAATCGCCTCGGCCTGCCGCTCGACACTGCGCTCCTCGACCGACTCGAAGCCGACGTCGCTGCAGCCATCGCGGGATACGAGATCCGCAGCTGGGTGGGTCCGGTGCCGGACGAGTTCGTCGAGGGATGGGCCGCGCTCGACGCATCCGTCGACACCGAGGCCCCCAGCGGGGAGCTCGACATCGAGCCGGTGAAGCCCGACGTCGCGAGCATCCGCGAGAACGAAGAACTCATCGCCCGGCAGAACCGCGTCTCCTTCGGCACGGTCGCGCTGACTGCAGATGGCGAAGCCGCCGCGTACACCCAGCTCGTCGTCTCGGGCGATGACGGGAACGCGTACCAGTGGGGCACGCTCGTCCGGCGTGCCGACCGCGGACACCGACTCGGCACGGCCGTGAAGCTCGCCAATCTCCGGATGCTGCAGCGCGAAGCCCCGCAGACGCCGGCCGTCTACACCTACAACGCCGAGTCCAACACGCAGATGCTGGCCGTCAACACGCTGCTCGGCTTCCGCCCCAGCGAGCGCATGGGTGAGCTGCAGAAGCGCCTGGAGTGAGGTGAGCGCGCGGAGGCCGCGCGCTCACCGGGGATCACATGATGTTCCAGAACGGGTTCCAGTCCGGGCGGTCGGTGTACCAGGAGTTGCCCCCGTTGTCGCTGCAGTAGTAGTAGTCCTCTCCCGTCGTGCGCGTACAGCCCCAGACGTTACTGAAGTCGGCGTCGGCCGATGCAGCCGAGGAACCTCCGATCACGAAAGCGGCGCTGACGGCGGCGACGGCGGCGATCTTGAGCAGTCTCTTCTTCATTGCGAACTCTTCTCCGGCTTCTGCGATGTCGACGCCGATCGGCGTCGACGCGGTCAGCGTAGGAGGGCCGCGGACGCCGCGACAGAGGAGGACGCGGTATACCGGTATTCAATTCCACGCGCAGCGACACGACGCGACATCAGCGACGGCGGATGGCGACCGGGGCACAATGGGCACATGCTCCCCCCGCTCGCAGATCTCATCGCATCCGCCCGAGTCGTCTCCCTCCCGATGCACACCCGCTTTCGCGGGGTCGACACCCGGGAGGCCTTGCTCTTCGAGGGACCGGAGGGGTGGGCCGAGTTCTCGCCGTTCGTGGAATACGAGGATGCCGAGGCGGCCACCTGGCTCGCCGCAGCCATCGACTTCGGCTGGCAGCAGCAGCCGGCACCGTTGCGCGAGAAGATCCGGGTGAACGCCACGATCCCGGCCGTCGACGCCTCTCAGGTCGCCGCGCTGATGGCTCGCTTCGTCGGATGCCGGACCGCGAAGGTCAAGGTCGCCGAACCCGGCCAGACCCTGGCGGATGACGTGGCCAGGGTGCGCGCCGTGCGCGAGGCGATGGGCCCCGAGGGACGTATCCGCGTCGACGCGAACGGGATGTGGAACGTCGACGAAGCCGAGCACGCGGTGCACGCTCTGAACGAGTACGACCTCGAGTACGTCGAGCAGCCGTGCGCGACCGTGGAAGAGCTCGCCGACCTGCGCAAGCGCGTGAAGTACATGGGCATTCCGGTCGCCGCTGACGAGAGCGTGCGCAAATCGTCGGATCCGCTCGCCGTCGCTCGTGCTCGCGCCGCAGACATCCTGGTGATCAAGGCCCAACCGCTGGGCGGAGTGACGCATGCGCTGCAGATCGTGACCGCGGCCGGCCTTCCGGTGGTCGTCTCGAGCGCGCTCGACACCGCGATCGGCCTGTCACAGGGTGCCGCCCTCGCGGCTGCTCTCCCGAACCTGGACTACGACTGCGGCCTCGGCACCTCGTCGCTGTTCCTCGATGATGTCGCCGACCTGCGCCCCATCGACGGCGCGATCCCCGTCGGTCGGGTGACGCCGGATGCCGCGGCGCTCACGCGCCTGGCCGCCTCCGACGAGCGCCGCGACTGGTGGCTGGAACGACTCGAGCGCTGCTACCGCGAGCTCACCGAGACGGCGGGCTGAGCGCCGGGCGCGGAGCCTCGCGCTACTCGACGACGAGCAGCTGCACCAACCGCCCGAGCTCTTCACTGCCGGAGTGGCGGAGCTTCTCGTCGTCCTGTCCGGCCATCGCGCCGCGGACCGTCATGCCCTCCCAGACGATCATGAGCATGCGCGCCGCGACCTCGGCGGGGAGGCGAAGCTTCAGGAGTCCGGCATCCACGATGTCCTCGACGATCCGCGCGATGCTCGCGACCATCTCCCGCTCCTGCGCCAGGTACGCGGTGCCGAACTGCGCATCGCGAAGCGCGCGGATGCGGATCTCGCTCATCAGCATCACGCCGAGCCGGTCATCGCCGCCGAGTTCCATCACCTGCTGCACGAGTTCGATGGGATCGCATCCCGGCGAGAGCGCACCCTCGGCCGTCATCTCCTCGACCCGGGTGCGGACGGCGTTGACCCGCACCTCGGCGACGCTCGCCGTGAGCATGAGGAAGAGCTCGTCCTTGGATTCGAAGTTGGAGTAGAACGCTCCTCGGGTGAAACCGGCGCGCTCGCAGACGGCTTCGACGGATGCTCCGTCGAGTCCGACTTCGGCGAAGACCTGGGCCGCCGCCTCGAGCAGACGCGCTCGCGTGTTCTCACGACTGCGGGTCGCGGGTGTCGTCATTGAGAAACCTCCAGACCCTTCACTCTCGCACGATTCACACCCCGCACACAGACTCCAGCGGGCGGGTCACTTTACGATACATCTATGTATTGAATACACCTGTGTATCCAATCGGCATCTCTCGGAGGTACGCGTGTCCACTCTCCTGTCCTCGCTCGGTCGCTGGTCGTATCGGCATCCGTGGCGCGTCCTCATGTCCTGGCTGCTCGCGCTGGGCATCGCCGGAGCGGGCGCCCTCGTGCTCGGAGCGGGCACCGACAACTCGTTCTCCATCCGCGGCACCGAGTCGCAGGCGGGCCTCGAGCAGCTCTCGCGCTCGTTCCCGCAGGTCAGCGGCACCAGCGCCCAGATCATCGTGGTCGCCGCCGACGGCGACAAGGTCACCGACGATCCGTATCAGGGTGACATCGAGCAGGCCGTCGACGACCTGGGCGACCTCGACGGCGTCCTCGCCGCGAACTCGCCCTACGACGAGACGGTCAGCGGCATGATCAACGACGACGAGACGGCCGCGATCGTGCGACTGCAGTTCGACGGCGAATCGACAGACGTCTCGGACGAGACCAAGGACGCCCTGCGCGCCGTGTCCGATGATCTCGCGGCCGAGCTCCCCGACGGTGCGCAGACGGCTCTCGGCGGCGATCTCTTCGCCACGTCCATCCCGGGTCTGACGCTCACCGAAGCCGTCGGCCTGCTGATCGCGCTCCTCGTGCTGATCGTGACGTTCCGTTCCTTCGTGGTCGCCGGCCTCCCGCTTCTCACCGCGGTCCTCGGCGTCGGCATCTCGATGGCCGGCATCTTCGCGGCCACCGCTTTCGCCACAGTCTCCTCGACCACTCCCCTCCTCGCACTCATGCTGGGACTCGCGGTCGGCATCGACTACGCGCTGTTCATCATGGCGAGACACCAGGATCAAGTGCGTGAGGGAGTCGATCCGGAGGAGTCCGCCGCGCGCGCCGTCGGCACCGCAGGATCCGCCGTCGTGTTCGCCGGCGTCACGGTCCTGATCGCGCTGATCGGCCTCGGCTTCGCCGGCATCCCGTTCCTCACGACGATGGGCATCGCGGCATCCGTCGCCGTCGCCATCGCCGTGGCGATCGCCGTGACCCTCACTCCCGCCATGCTCGGCTTCGTGAAGGGCAAGGTCGTCGGCCGTGCACCGCGAGTCCGCAAGACGAAGCCCGCTTCCTCGTCCGAGAACGGCGACGCGGAACAGGCGCCGCGGCCGAAGAAGGAGCGCGTGAAGGGCAGCGCCCGCTGGGTGAACGGTGTCACGAAACACCCGGTCCTGGTGTCGCTCGCCGTCGTGCTCGGTCTCGGCATCGTCGCCGTCCCGGCGCTCAGTCTGAACCTCGCGCTGCCGAACGCGGGAGTGCTCCCCGCGAGCTCGGAAGCCCGCCAGAGCTACGACCTCGTCGGCGAGGAGTTCGGACCCGGCTTCAACGGACCGATGATCCTCACCGGCACGATCGTCACCTCCACCGATCCGGTCACGCTGATGGATGACCTCGGCGACGCCGTCGCCAAGATCCCCGGCGTGAAAGAGGTCGCGCTGTCGACGCCGAATGAGACGGCCGACACCGGGATCGTGCAGATCATCCCGGAGACCGCGCCGGACGACCCCGCGACCGCTGACCTGGTGCGCGAACTCCGCTCGCATCACGACGAGTGGCTCGACGAATTCGGCATCGACCTCAAGGTCACCGGGTTCACCGCCATCGGCATCGACATCTCCGACCAGCTCGGCAACGCGCTGCTTCCGTTCGGCATCTTCGTGATCGGGCTCTCCCTGATCCTCCTCACGATCGTGTTCCGCTCCCTGTGGGTGCCGATCACCGCCGCCCTCGGATACCTGCTCTCGATCATCGCGGCGTTCGGCATCGTCGGCGCCGTCTTCGAATGGGGCTGGTTCGCCGATCTCCTGCACGTCGCGAAGGTCGGTCCGATCATCAGCTTCATGCCGATCATCCTGATGGGCGTGCTCTTCGGCCTCGCCATGGATTACCAGGTGTTCCTCGTCTCCCGCATGCGCGAGGACTTCGTGCACGACCCCGACTCGAAGAGCCCGGATCGCGCGGTCCGACGCGCAGCTGCCCTGCGCGCCGTGCGCAGCGGCTTCAGCGGCTCGGCCAAGGTCGTCACCGCGGCGGGGCTGATCATGTTCGCCGTGTTCGTCGCGTTCGTCCCCGAGGGCGACTCGTCGCTCAAGCCGATCGCCCTCGGCCTCGCCGCCGGTATCGCGATCGACGCGTTCCTGGTGCGGATGACGCTGATTCCCGCGCTCATGGCGATCCTCGGCGAGCGCGCGTGGGAGATCCCGCGCTGGCTCGAGAAGATCCTCCCCCGCGTCGACATCGAAGGCGAGGCCGTCGAGCGCGAGCGTCACCTGGCCGAGTGGCCCGGCGACGGTTCGGTCGTGGCCGCAGACGAACTCGAGGTCAGTGCCGATGCCCCGGTCGTCGAGAACCTGTCGATGCGCATCTCCGCGGGCGGTGCCGTCATCGCGAACCGCGGCGACGCCCGCACCCGCCGCGCCCTTGCTCTCACGATCGCCGGTCGCATCGCCCCGAGCGACGGACGCCTGCGCGTCGCGGGTCACCTGCTTCCCGGCCGCGCGGCCTGGGTGCGATCGCACGTCGGCTGCGTGCTCGTCGACGATGCGGATGCTGCCCTCGGCGACCTCGCCGAGGCCCTGCGGGGCACGTCCGAGCTCGTCGTGATCGACGGACTCGACCGCCTCACCGGCGGACAGCGCGATCAGGCGACGGCCATGCTGCGGGATGCCGCAGCCACCCGGCCGCTTGCCGTGTTCGCCACGGCATCCGATGCCGACGCTGCCCGCTCCATCCTCGCGGAGGCCGGCTGGCCCACCGCCGAGACTCTCGACACACGCGCTCCGCGACGGACCGCGACCGAATCCACCGAGGTGACCGCATGACCCTCCCCATCGAGCGCGCGCGCTCCCGCAAGCCCATCACGTGGCTGACGATCCTCGGTGTCCTGCTGCTGCCTGCCGCCGTCGGCGGCATCCTGGTGGCGGCACTCCAGAACCCCACCGAGCACTTGGATTCGATGACGGCCGCGATCGTCAACCTCGACGAGCCGGTCACCATCGACGACCAGGTCACGCCCCTCGGGCGCCAGCTCGCCTCCGGCCTCGTGGAGGGCTCGGACGATCTCGACTCGAACCTCACCTGGGTGATCTCCAACAAGGAGGATGCCGCGGACGGGCTCGCCGACGGCTCGTACCAGGCGGTCATCACCATCCCCGAGGATTTCTCTGCCGCGGCGACATCCGCCGGGCAGGCGATCTCCGCCGGCGGTGGTGATGCAGCCAAGAAAGCCGAGAAGGCCACCATCACGGTGACGACCCCCGACGACGGGCTCGTCGCCGATGACCTCATCACCGGACAGATCGCCGACGTCGCGGCCTCGACCATGGGCACCATGCTCACCGAGGCCACGACCGAGAACGTGCTGGTCGGCTTCACCACGATCGGCGACCAGATCGGCGATGCCGCAGACGGCGCCGTGAAGCTCGCACAGGGCGCTCGGGATGCTGCCACGGGCGCTGCCGCGGTCCCGGACGGCGCCACGCAACTGGCGTCCGGCGCGGGAGAACTCAGCTCGGGCGCCTCATCGCTGGCATCCGGTCTCGACACGATCGCGAGCAAGACCCGCGAGGCTGGCGGAGGCGCGGGCCAGATCGGCGCCGGGCTCACGAGCGGAGCGGCCACGCTCCAGGGCAGCGTCGGCGGCATGAAGCAGCTCGTCGGCGCGATCCAGGCGGGATCCGCCTCGGCGCAGACCGCCGCGACACAGTCCACCGCCCTCGCCACGAAGCTCGGCACCATGGCAGCCGCGTGCGTTCCCGCGACGAACGGTCAGGCGATGTGCGATCAGCTCAAGACCGCTGCCGCAGAGGCCGGCGTCGCCGCGAAGTCGGCTGGTACAGCATCCGGGACGCTCAACAACCCCAAGGTCGCCCCTGGGGTCGCAGCGATCCCCGGTACCTTCAGCACTCTCGCCTCGAGCATGTCCCAGGCAGGAACCGGCGCCACACAGCTCGCCGGCGGCCTGAACCAGATCGCGAGCGAAGGCATCGATCAGTCGGCCGCCGGCGCCCGATCCCTCGCCACAGGTGCGAGTCAGCTCTCCGACGGTGCGACCGAGCTCTCGACCGGCGCGACCGAACTCGCGACCGGGCTCGACACCCTCGCCACCGGCACCGGAGACCTTGCGGGCGGGCTGCGCACGGCATCCGATTCTCTCCCCTCGTTCACCGATGCGGAGTCCACGTCACTCGCCTCGGTGATCGCCGACCCGGTATCGACGAACTCGTCGATGAACACGATCTTCGGCCCGACCGCGATCCCGCTGCTCGCCGCAGTCGTGCTGTGGTTCGGCGGCCTGGCGTCGTTCATCGTGATGCGCGCGCACACCGCCCGCGTCCTGACCTCGCGGCGCTCCTCCGCGGCTCTCACGCTTCGGGCGTTCGTGCCGGCCGCGGTGATCGGCGCGGGGCAGGGTCTGCTGGTCTCGCTGGTCGTGCAGTTCATCGCCAACTACGACGCCGCGGCCTGGTGGGCGTTCGCGGGGACGGCCGTGCTCGCCGGCATCGCGTTCGCCGCGGTGAACCAGGCACTCGTCGCTCTCTTCGGGGGGATCGGACGCTGGGTGTCCGCCCTCGTCGGAGTGCTCGCCGTCGCGACCGGACTGATCTCGACCGTGCCCGGATGGCTCGCGAGCCTGGGCGCAGCCCTTCCGACGGCTCCCGCATTCGCCGGGCTGATCGCCGGGAACGGCTCCGCGGTCGCCGCCCTCGTCGTCTGGGGCGTGCTGTCGATCGTCGCGACGACGCTGGCGGTCGCCCTCCGGCGCACGACGTCGGCGAAGGCGGTACTCGCCACGGCGTGAGTCGGGTCGCTCTGACCCGACCTCGCCGATCACAACTTCGGGAACTGCCGCGGACACGCCGTGCAGCGCCCGTTGGTCCGCGGCGTGTCGAGGCTGCAGTCCGAAGTCGTGCACGAGCGGCGTACGCTCGCGTCATGCGTCGGCCGATCATGCGCACCCCTGACCAGCTCGCCTCTCTCGAGGGGCAGCAGTACCTCGTGCTGCGTCCGACGGTCGGCGTCTCCTCGCTCTATCGGGAGGTGCAGGATGCTGCGCTGGCGCGCCTCGGCGCTGACACGCGGCATCCGCACACCGAGCACGTCACTCTCCGCGGCTTCCACGAACCCGAGCGCCGGACCGAGCTGGCCGCGCTGATCCGCAGCTGGGCGGCGGAGCAGCATCCGATCGACGTGACGGCGGAAGCGATCGACGCCTTCCCCTCGCCCTGGCAGATCCTGATCGTGCGTCTCGCCCGCACCGCGGGACTCGTCGCCGCCTACACGAGCCTCACGACGGCTCTGGAGCAGACCGGCCTCCGCCGCCTCGACGAACGCAGCGTCGAGGACTGGACCTTCCATCTCTCCGTCGTCTACGGCAAGAGGCTCGATCCCGCCGCCTGGCTGGAGTTCGCGCAGGCGTCGGTGAGCGAGCTCCCCTGGCAGCCGAGCGAGACCATCGCCGAGGCCGAGTTCGTCTGGTACGAAGACGGCACCGAGCACGCCGAGCTCATCCCTCTCGGCGTGTAGGCACTGGTGCGGTGTCTGTCGCTCGCCCTAGCATCCCAGTGAGATCGTTCCCCGGAGGAGGCCGTCCCATGACGCAGCACACACTCGAGCTCGCACAGGTCGATCTGGTCTACGACGTGCACGGCCCTCTGCCGACCGCCGATGGCCGCCCGCCGCTGGTCATGGTCGGCCAGCCGATGGACGCGAGCGGCTTCCAGGCGCAGGTCGCGCTCTTCCCGGGCCGCACCGTGGTGACCTACGACCCGCGGGGTCTCGGCCGGAGCACACGCAAGGACGGCGGGGTCACGAACGAACCGGAGACTCAGGCGGAAGACCTCCACGCGCTCATCGAGGCGCTCGGCGCAGGACCCGTCGACATGTTCGCGAGCAGCGGCGGCGCGGTGAGCGCGCTCGCCCTCGTCACGGCATACCCGCACGATGTCGCGACTCTCGTCGCCCACGAGCCGCCCATCGACAGCGTCCTTCCGGATGCCGACGCCGTCCACCGCGCACGGATCGCCTACACCCGCGTGTACGACGAGAAGGGGTGGGGCGCCGGCATGGCGGCGTTCATCGCGATGACCGCGTGGGAAGGCGAGATCACGGATGAATTCCTCGCACAGCCGGCGCCGGACCCGGCCGCGTTCGGCATGCCGACCGAAGACGACGGCTCGCGCGGCGACCCGCTCCTGTCGGACGTCTCCTGGGCGATCTGTCTCTACGAACCGGACATGGAGGCGCTCAAGGCCGCGCCGACCCGGGTCGTCGTCGCCGTCGGCGAGGAGTCGCTGAAGGTCTACACCGGTCGAACGGCGATCGCGCTGGCCGAGAAGCTCGGGCAGGAGCCGACGGTCTTCCCCAGCCACCACGGCGGATTCATGGGCGGAGAGTTCGGCTACGCGGGCCAGCCCGAGGCGTTCGCCGCGAAGCTCCGCGACGTGCTCGACCAGCCCTGAGACGTCACGCTTCGGGTCAGTTCAGGCCGGAGTAGGCGTGCAGGCCCTTGAAGAACACGTTCACGATCGTGAAGTTGAACATCACAGCCGAGAAGCCGACGATCGCGAGCCAGGCCGACGGGTTTCCGCGCCAGCCGCGGGTCGCGCGCGCGTGGATGTACCCGGCGTAGATGACCCAGATCACGAAGGTCCAGGTCTCCTTGACGTCGAAGCCCCAGAAGCGGCTCCACGCGTAGTACGCCCAGATGGAGCCGGCGATGAGCGTGAACGTCCAGAGGATGAAGCCGATGATCGTGAACCGGTAGGCCAGGCTCTCGAGGCGCTCGGCGCTCGGGAAGGTGCGCAGGAAACCGGGCCCGGTCTTGTCGGCGGACTCGCCGATGAGGCGCTCGCGGCGGGACTGCATGAGCTGCATGACCGAAAGCGCGAAGGCCAGGGCGAAGAACGCGGTGGCGAGAGACGCGACGAAGACGTGGATCACGAGCCACACGCTCTTGAGCGGCTCGGCCAGCGGAGAGACCTCGACGAAGAAGTTCGTCGCGGAAAGCCCGAGCAGCACGACCACGAGACCCGTGATGAACGTGCCGAGGAAGCGGAGGTCGATCCGACTGAGCACGACCAGGAACACCGCCACGATCAGCAGCGTGCCCATCATGGCGAACTCGTAGAGGTTCGCCCACGGCACGCGGCCGGCTGCGAAGCCACGAGTCAGCACGGCTGCCAGGTGGAAGATGAACGCGAGGACCGTGAGCGACGTGCCGATCCGCGCCATCACGAAGCGCTGCGGAGGCGTCTCGGCGCCACCTGCCGTGCCTGAGGCGCTGCCCGCCGAGCCGCCGCCCGCACCGACGAGCGCCGACTCGCGCACGGTCTGCGCGTCGGCAGTCGCCTGCGAACGCCGCGCGAGGTCGAAGGCGAAGGCCACGAAGGCCGCCGCGTAGACCGCGATCGCCGTCCACAGCAGGACCGGCGAGATCACGTTGAGCTCGAGCATGGTGTTCAGTCTACTTTCGGGGTGTCGGATGACGGGTCGGATGCTTCGGCGTCAGCATCCGCATCAGTGTCGGCGTCGGCGTCGGCCGTGCGGGCCGTCGTGCCGCCCGCCGCATCGAGCAGCCGCGCGTGACCGGCGACGAGGTCGTCGACCGCGCCGGCGAGCGTCGGGTCCTCTCCACGGGCGAGGGCGGCGTACTCCAGGGATACCGCGCCGCCAGCAGCCGTGGCCTTCACCCAGACGCGACGACGGGGCACGAACAGCGCGAGCATCAGGCCGCCGAGGGCGAGCAGCGCGAAGCCGAGCACCCACGGACCGGAGTCGTCACGGTGGATCTGCAGCGAGGCGAAGCGCTTGACCGACTGCGAGGCGTCGGTCGCTCCTGCGGGGGACTCGTCGTCGAACGTCACGGTGCCGAGCCCATTCGGCAGGTCGGCGGTCTGACCGGGAGTCAGCTCGATCGACTCGACGTCGGTGGTGCGGCCGGTGAGCTTCGTCATGCCCGTGGTGTCGAGCACGTACACGCTGCGCGGGACACCTTTGTTGATGCCGAGATCACCTGTGTACACGTCGAGGGTGAGCGTCGGGTTGGTGAGGTCGCCGTAGGCGGAGAAGAATGCGCCGGTCTTGAGGATGCCGGTGGTCGGGTAGAAGAAGCCGACCAGGCCGACCTGCTCCGCGAGTCCGTCGGCGATCTTGAGCACGCCGAGCGAGGTCATGTTGTTGTCCTGCGGGAGGAACGGCGTGCTGTTCTTGAACACGACCTTCCCGTCGGGATCGCGCACGGTGACGGTCGGCGCGTAGCCGTTGCCGAGCAGGAAGACGTCGTCGTCGGCGACCGCGAGCGGCTCGTTCACCTTGACCGCGCCGGTGCTCTTCTTCCCGCCCTGCTGGGTGGTGACGTTGGCGGAGAAGTTCGCGGCCTGCCCGGAACCCGGCTCACCGAACGGCACGTAGGTCACGTCGAACGAGTCGAGGCGCATCGAGTAGGGCGCGAGAGCATCGTCGCCGACGAAGCGTCCGCGGTTCATCGAGTCGTAGTCCACCAGGGTGTTCGCGAACGTCTCGCCCTCGACCAGCACGCGCTGCCCGGTGTACGAGAACCCGCCGCCGATGCCGACCGTGACCAGCACCCCGACGAGCGCCAGGTGGAAGAGCAGGTTGCCGGTCTCCCGCCAGTAGCCGCGCTCCGCCGATACCGAGTACGTCGTGCCGCGGTCGTAGCGCTCGACGCGATACCCGAGCGCCTTCAGCTGCTTCGTCGCGACGTCGATGGATTCGGATGCCGCGGCCCCGGCATCCGCCGTCGCCCCTTCGGTCCCTGAGCCTGACGAAGGGTCGCGCACGACAGTCCGGTAGTCCTCGAGCCGCTGCAGCCGCGCCGGCGTGCGCGGCGGGAGAGCACGCAGTGCCTTGGCGTGGTGCCGGATGCGCGGGATCACGCAGCCGACGAGCGAGGCGAAGAGCAGCAGATAGATCGCCGAGAACCACGGCGACAGGTAGACGTCGAAGAGCTTCAGCGCATCGAGCACCGGGAAGAGGTCGGGGTTGTCGCGCTCCCACTGCGTGACGCCGTTGGGGTCGGCCATCCGCTGCGGGAAGATCGAGCCGGGGATCGCAGCGATCGCGAGCACGAGCAGCAGGATCAGCGCCGTGCGCATCGAGGTCAGCTGGCGCCATCCCCACCGCAGCCAGCCGACGGGACCCAGGCGCGGCTGAGTGATCGTGTCGTCGCCGTCGACATGGTCGGACGGGCGGAGCGGATCGCTGGTGGTGTCGCTGTTCACGGCATCCTTGTTCGTCGTGGAGTTCGTCTCAGAGCGGGAGGAAGACACTGCCCATCACCGCCGTCAGTCGGGACATGATGTCGGTCCAGAGCCCCGTCACCATCAGGATGCCGAGCACGATCAGCAGCACGCCGCCGATGATGTTGACGATGCGGATGTGGCGGCGGAGGAACCCGATCGTCTTCGTCGCCCACCCGAAGCCGAGGGCGACGAGCAAGAACGGGATGCCGAGACCGAGGGAGTACGCGAGCCCGAGCGAACCCGCGCGCACCGGGTCCCCGGCGTTGAAGGACAACGCGAAGATCGCCGTCAGCGTGGGACCGAGGCACGGCGCCCAACCGATCCCGAGGGCGATTCCGAGGAGAGGTGCCCCGATGACGCCGTACTTCGAATCGACGTGGAAACGCAGCTCACGTTGCGCGAAGCCGAACAGCCCGAGGAAGACCAGACCCATCAGGATGATCACGGCGCCCAGGATGCGGGTGATCAGGTCGCCCCATTGCAGGACGAAGACGCTCGCCACCCCGCCGAGCGCCGTGATCGCGACGAACACGATGCTGAAGCCGAGGATGAAGAGCAGCACCCCGCCGACGAGCCGGCCGCGCGTCGCGGTGGCCGTTTCGGTTGCGGAGCGAGACGAAGTGGCCCGCGGCTGCACCGCTCCCCCAAGGAATCCGAGATACCCCGGCACCAGTGGCAGCACACACGGCGACAGGAACGACACGAGTCCCGCGAGCATGGCCACCGGGATCGCGAGCCAGAGGGCACCCGTCCCGATGATGTCCCCGGGGTTCATGGCGTCCCCGCGGCCGTCATGAGGACTCCGCGAGCGCGTCCTTGACGAGCGTGGAGAGGATCGAGGTGCCGTCGATCGGGCCGATGATGCGCGCGGCGACGCGGCCCTGCTTGTCGAGGACCAGCGTGGTCGGCGTGGCGGCGATCGGGGTGACCTCGGCGAAGGCCAGCTTCGCCTCGGCGGTATCGACGTCGATCAGGCTCGGGTAGGTGATGCCGTACTCGTCGGCAAAGGCCACGGCGGTGTCGGCCTGGTCGCGGGTGTTGATCCCGACGAACGAGACACCATCGCCCTCGTACTCCTGCCAGACGCTCTCCAGGTCGGCGGCCTCGACGCGGCAGGGCGCGCAGCCCGCGTACCAGAAGTTGACGACCGTGACCTGGCCCTCGAGGTCGGCGCTGTCGAGCTTGTCTCCGGTCTCGGTGACGCCGCCGAAGTCCACCGGTTCTCCGCGGTCGGCCACGGGGATCTCGGTGATCGCACCGTCGGCCGCGACGTAGCCGGTGTTCTCTCCGCTGAGGAAAGACTCGCTCACCGGATCGGGAGCGCAGGCGCTCAGACCGACGGCGAGCACCGCGGCGAGCGCGGCTCCGATCGCACGACGGGGAAGCCGGGTGCGAGAGTGGCGGTCGCTGCGGATCGACCCTTCGACAGGCTCAGGGACCGGATTCGCGGAAGGCACGATTCCCAGTTTACGGGCGGGTTCCTATGCGTGCGCCGGGCGCCCACGACATTTCGAATCGCGCAAGTAGTGGCTTCCGCCGCCGCGGACGCCCCATTTGCGCGATTCGAAAGCCGGCCTCAGACCGCCCCGACATCGACCGCGCCACCGGTCGCCGCAGGCTCCGCATACGCGACCTCGCGCCACACGTCGCCGACGCGCTCGAACGACGTCACGCTCGACAGCGCGCAGCGCCGCGTGCGCGGATCGTGGCGCAGCGGGAGGCCCGCGACGCGGAGGTGTGTGATCCAGATCGGCGCCTGGTGCGAGACCATCACGACATCGCCGCCGTCAGCCGCATCCCAGGCCTCGTCCATGACGCCCAGCATCCGCTCGGCGATCGAGGCGTACGGCTCTCCCCAGCTGGGGGTCGCCGGCTGACGCAGGTGCCACCAGTTCAACGGATTCATCAGGGAACGCCGCATCTGGGTCCCCTCGAACACGTTCGTCGGCTCGATGATCCGCACGTCGATCTCGGGTACCAGGTCGAAGCTCTCGGCGAACGGCTCTGCCGACTCCTGCGCCCGCTCCAACGGCGAGGAGTACAACGAGACGACCGGCCGGTCGAGGGCCGCGACGTGATCCGCCGCAGCCCTCGCCATGCCCCGTCCCGCCTTGCTCAGGTGGTAATCCGGGAGCCGCCCGTAGAGGACGCGCCGCGGATTGTGCACCTCACCGTGGCGCACCAGGTGCAGGCGGGATGCCGGCATGTCAGGCCTTGCTGTAGCGCGAGTCCCCGAAGCCGAGGATCAGGTACCCGATGTACGGGAAGACGAACAGCAGGAAGAAGGAGAACAGCCCGCCCTTGCCGAAGCGCTCGCCGAGCTTGATGGCCACGATGATCCCGAAGACGATGTTGACGATCGGGATCAGGTACAGCAGGGCGAACCAGCCGGACATTCCGGCGATGCGCACCAGGAAGACGACGTTCACGATCGGGATGATCGCGAGGATGCCCGGGTGACCGGCCTTCGTGAACACCTTCCAGAGTCCGATGACGACGAGGACGTAGAAGACGAGCGCGATCAGTCCGGAGGTGCCGGAGAAGATCGAGGCGTAGAGGTCGGTGATGCCGTTTGAGTCCATGGGTGGGCCCTTTCTGTCGTGGTGATCATACTGAGGATCGGTATCGCGGCGGGGGAACGGGGCCGAAGGCCCTCCGGCGGCCCACATAGAATGGGCGGGTTCACCATTCCCCAGATCAGAAGGAATCCTCCGTGCTTCGCACTCACTCGGCAGGCTCATTGCGAGCCGAGCACATCGGTCAGACCGTCACCCTCGCGGGGTGGGTCGATCGCCGTCGTGACCACGGAGGAGTCGCTTTCATCGATCTGCGGGATGCGTCGGGCATCGCCCAGGTCGTGATCCGCGACGAGGAGATCGCCCACCCGCTGCGCAACGAGTTCGTGCTCCAGGTCACCGGTGAGGTGTCGCGCCGCCCCGAGGGCAACGCGAACCCGAACCTGCCGACCGGCGAGATCGAGCTCATCGCGACCGACGTCGAGGTGCTGAACGAGTCGGCTCCGCTGCCGTTCCAGGTGTCGACGGCTGTCGCCGACACCGAGACCGTCGGCGAAGAGGCACGCCTCAAGTACCGCTACCTCGACCTGCGCCGTCCGGCCCAGGCCTCGAACCTGCGTCTGCGCTCGAACGTCTACAAGGCGATCCGCGACGTGCTGCACGCCGAGGACTTCACCGAGGTCGAGACGCCCACGCTGACGCGCTCCACGCCGGAGGGCGCCCGCGACTTCCTGGTGCCCGCTCGCCTGAGCCCCGGGAGCTGGTACGCCCTGCCGCAGTCGCCGCAGCTGTTCAAGCAGTTGCTGATGGTCGGCGGCGTCGAGAAGTACTTCCAGATCGCACGCTGCTACCGCGACGAGGACTTCCGCGCCGACCGCCAGCCGGAGTTCACGCAGCTCGACATCGAGATGAGCTTCGTCGACCAGGAAGACGTCATCACGCTGATGGAGTCGCTCGTCGTCGCGATGTGGAAGACCATCGGCGTCGAGGTCTCGACCCCGCTGCCTCGTCTGACGTACGCCGACGCGATGGCGAAGTACGGCTCCGACAAGCCTGACCTGCGCTTCGGTCTCGAACTGGTCGAGGCCACGGAGTACTTCTCCGAGACCCCGTTCCGCGTCTTCCAGGCCGAGTACGTCGGCGCCGTGCGGATGCCGGGTGGCGCGGGCCAGCCGCGCAAGCAGCTCGACGCGTGGCAGGACTGGGCGAAGCAGCGCGGGGCCCGCGGCCTCGCGTACGTGCTCTTCAACGAGGACGGCTCGCTCGGCGGGCCGGTCGCGAAGAACCTCTCCGAGGCCGAGCAGGCGGGCCTCGCGGCCTTCGTCGGCGCCGAGCCCGGCGACTGCGTGTTCTTCGCCGCTGGTTCGACCAAGGAGAGCCGTGCACTCCTCGGTGCCGCTCGTGTCGAGATCGGCCGCCGTCTCGACTACCTGAACCCGGACGAGTTCGCGTTCACCTGGGTCGTCGACGCCCCGATGTTCGAGCCGGCAGCGGATGCCGTGGCATCCGGTGATGTCGCCGTCGGCGCCGGCGCCTGGACCGCCGTGCACCACGCGTTCACCGGCCCCAAGCCCGAGTTCGCCGACACGTTCGACACCGACCCGGCCTCTGCTCTCGCCTACGCGTACGACATCGTGTGCAACGGCTCCGAGCTCGGCGGCGGATCCATCCGCATCCATCGCGAAGACGTGCAGAAACGCGTGTTCGAGGTCATGGGCATCAGCGACGAGCAGGCCGACGAGCAGTTCGGCTTCCTGCTGGACGCGTTCAAGTTCGGCGCCCCGCCGCACGGCGGGATCGCGCTCGGCATGGACCGCGTGCTGCAGCACCTGTCGAAGACCGAGTCGATCCGCGATGTCATCGCGTTCCCGAAGTCGGGCGGCGGCTTCGACCCGCTGACCGCCGCACCGGCACCGATCACCCCGGCCCAGCGCGCCGAGGCCGGCGTCGACTTCGAGCCCGACGACGACGAGGCCTGACCCTCTTCACCGCGACCCCGTGCTGTCCGCAGCACGGGGTCGCGTCGTATCCGGCTCCGAAGGCACGCGCGTCTCGTGGGCTCGCGTACGCCTCGCACGGCTTCGTGCGCTTCCCAAGGACGGATGCCGGGAATCCGGCCTTCCGAACCGCGCAAGCCCTTGCGGCGTGCTCAGCCCAGCAGCGCGAGCGCGGGCACGATGTTCTCGTTCCAGACATCGACACCGAGCTTGCCGATCAGCCCGATCACGACCACCAGGAACACCACGCGGATGAACGTCGTCCCGCGCGCGATCGCCATGCGCGACCCGAGGTAGCTGCCGGCGATGTTCGCGACCGCGAGGATGCCGCCGAGGAGCCACAGCACCGACCCGTGCGGGATGAACAGGAGCAGCGCTCCGAGGTTCGTCGCGAAGTTCACGATCTTGGCCTTCGCGCTCGCCTGCAGGAAGTCGTAGCCGAGCAGTGCGACGAGGCTGATGACGAGGAACGTGCCGGTGCCGGGTCCGATCATGCCGTCGTAGAAGCCGATCGCCAGTCCCGCGATGCCCGCCATGACGTGGTGCTTATGCCCCTGGAAGCGCAACCGGGTGGCAGCACCCATCTGCGGCTTGAACGCGGTGAACAGCGCGACGGCCAGCAGCGCGACGACGATGATCGGCTTGAACGCCGCGGCGGGCAGCAGGGTCGCGACGGCGGCTCCGCCGAACGACCCGGCGAGCGCGATACCCGCCATGGGCAGGGCGGTGCGGATGTCGGGCTTGGCTCGCCGGTAATAGGTGACGCTGCTCGTCGCGGTCCCGAACACCGACGCCAGCTTGTTGGTCGCGAGCGCCTGGATAGGAGCGATCCCCGGAATCAGCAGCAGCGCCGGCAACTGCAGCAGCCCGCCGCCGCCCACGACCGCATCGATCCAGCCTGCTGCGAAGGCGGCCACGACGACGAGGATCAGCATCCCCCACGTGAGCTGCTCGAGCCCGAGCAGTGCGCCGATGTCCATCCCCTCAGGATGTCAGACTGAGCCCATGCTCGAAGCGCTCCCCCTCCCTCACCCGATCGACTCACGCCTCGGCGATTCGACCCTGCGCAGGGCGACCCCGAACGACGCGGACGACATCATCGCCCTCCTCGCGGACGATCCGATCAGCGCGGCACGCGGTGATGTGGCATCCGAAGAAGACCGACCCGCGTATGTCGCAGGTCTCCGCGAGATCCTCGCCGATCCGTCGAACGACCTGCTGGTCGCCGAGCTCGACGGCGTGATCGTCGGCACGCTGCAGCTGACGTCGATTCCCGGCATGGCGAGGCGTGGCGCGCGCCGCCTGCTCGTCGAGGCTGTTCGCGTCCGCAGCGACCTGCGCTCGTCCGGCATCGGGTCGGGAATCATGCGCTGGGTGTCCGACTCCGCCGCCCCTGCGCTCGGCGCCGCGATGGTGCAGCTCACGTCCGACGCGAGCCGTATCGACGCCCACCGCTTCTACGAGCACCTCGGCTACGTCGGGTCGCACAAGGGCTTCAAGTTCGCCGTGCCGCAGGACTGACGACCGTTTCCGCCACGCGCCGTCCACTCCGCGTTAACCCGGGCCGCTCCGACCGGTAACTCCCGCCCCATAGCCTCCTCTCGCAACCCGCACCGGCGACCCGCCGGTCACCCGAGAGGACATTCATGGCTCGCTACACCCGCCGCGCGCGCTTCGGCGCCGGTATCGCCCTGGCCGCCACGGCCGCACTCGCCCTGACCGGCTGCGCCACGGCCGCCGACGCCGCGCCCGGCGGCGACTCCGACGTCGACGCCTCGTCCGCGACGTCGGTCACCGACTTCGGCACCTTCGCCGACCTCGAGGCCGCGGCCAAGGCCGAAGGCCAGCTGAACGTCATCGCGCTTCCGCGCGACTGGGCCAACTACGGCGAGATCCTCGACCTGTTCGCCAAGAAGTACCCGGAGATCACGATCAACGAGGCCTCCCCTGACGTGTCCAGCGCCGAGGAGATCCAGGCTGCCGAGACCAACAAGGGCCTCGACACCGCACCCGACGTGTTCGACCTGGGCCTCACGGTCACGCTGCAGAACACCGACACCTTCGCCCCGTACCAGGTGCAGACGTGGGACGACATCCCCGCCGAGCTCAAGGAGAAGACCGGTCTCTTCGTCGGCGACTACGGCGGGTACATGTCGATCGGCTACGACTCCTCGAAGTTCGACGCTCCCACGTCGCTCGACGACCTGAAGAGCGCCGACTACAAGGGCGCCGTCGCCATCAACGGCGACCCGACGCAGGCCGGTGCCGCGTTCGCTGCTGTCGGTCTCGCGACCGTTCAGTCGGACGGCACCCTCGACGACTTCCAGCCCGGCATCGACTTCTTCTCGGAGCTGCAGAAGGCCGGCAACCTGCTCAAGGTCGACGTGACCACCGCCACGGTGGCGAGCGGCGAGACTCCGGTCGTCTTCGACTGGGACTACCTGAACGCCGCACACGCTCAGGGCGACGACGGCAACAAGAACTGGAAGGTCGTCGTCCTCGACGGCACCGGCTACGCGGGCTACTACAACCAGGCCATCAACAAGGATGCCCCGAACCCGGCAGCCGCACGCCTGTGGCAGGAGTTCCTCTACAGCGACGAGGTGCAGAACCTGTGGCTCAAGGGTGGCGCGCGCCCGGCACGCATGACGGCCATGACCGATGCCGGCACGATCGACGCCGACCTCGCTGCGGCCCTTCCCGAGGTGCCGGCCGAGACGGTCGTCCCCACCGAGGAGCAGTCCACCAACGCCGGCACCCTGCTCGGCGAGAAGTGGGCAGCGGCGGTCCAGTGACGACACTCACCGCAGCGGGGGCGGATGCCGCGGCATCCGCCCCCGTCGCCCGGGAGAACGGCGCCGGGTCCTCGCAGCACGCGAGGACCCGGCGGTCCGCTCCCTCCTGGGCGTGGCTGGGCCTCGTGCCCTTCGCCGCCTATGTGATCCTGTTCCTCGCGGTGCCCACCCTCCTGGCGGTCGGTTCCGGATTCTTCACCGAGGACGGCGCCTTCACCTGGACGAATGTGTCGGCCCTCGCAGACCCGGTGGTGCTGAACACCTTCGCGAACTCGGCGGGCCTCTCGCTGCTGACGGCGGTCGTCGGCGCCATCGTCGGTGCTCTCGTCTGCTACGCACTGCTCGGCATGAACCCCGAGGGCTCGGTTCGATCGATGGTGGATGCCGCGGCCGGCGTCCTCGCGCAGTTCGGCGGCGTCATGCTCGCCTTCGTCTTCATCGCGGCCATCGGCATCCAGGGCGTCATCACGGTCTTCCTCAAGGACTCGTTCGGCGTCAACATCTACGCCAACGGCACCTGGCTGTACGAGCTTCCCGGTCTCGTGCTCCCGTACATCTACTTCCAGATCCCGCTGATGGTGATCACGTTCATGCCGGCCCTCGCCGCACTCAAGCCGCAGTGGGCCGAGGCGAACCTCACGCTCGGCGGCACACGCACGAGCTTCTGGCTGCGCATCGGCATCCCGGTGCTCACCCCCTCGTTCCTCGCGAGTCTGCTGCTGCTCTTCGCGAACTCGTTCTCCTCCTACGCGACCGCTGCGGCGCTCGCCAGTCAGGGCGCGCAGATCGTGCCCCTGCAGATCCGCGCCGCCCTCACCAGCGAGACGGTGCTCGGCCGCGAGAACCTCGCCGGGGCTCTCGCCCTCGGCATGATCGTCGTCGTGGGAGTCGTGATGGGGCTGTACTCGTTGATCCAGCGCCGAGCGGCGAGGTGGCAGTCGTGAACCGTCTCGGCCCCTCCCTCGCCACTCGGTGGGTCATCGGCATCCTGGTCGGGGCCTTCTTCGCGATCCCCCTGCTGTCCACTCTGATCTTCACGTTGCGCGACCCGGCGGGCGGGCTCTCGCTCGTGCACTGGATCAGGCTCTTCGACCCTGCCTCGGCCGCGGCGATCAAACCGATCTGGACGGCTCTCGGCAACTCGCTGATCCTCGCGCTCGTCACGGTCGTGATCGTGCTCCTCTTGCTCGCGCCGACGATGATCCTGCTGAATCTGCGCTTTCCGAAACTGAAGCCGGCATTCGAGTTCGCCGTGCTGCTGCCGATCTCGATCCCCGCGATCGTGCTCGTCGTCGGCCTCGCACCGATCTACCTGCAGATCGGCCGCACGCTCGGAACCGGCACCTGGACGCTCGCGTTCGCCTACGGCATCACCGTGCTGCCGTTCGCGTTCCGCTCGATCCAGGCGTCGATCGATGCGGCCGACTTGAAGACGCTCTCGGAAGCCGCCCGCTCCCTCGGCGCGAGCTGGCCGACCGTGGTGCTCAAGGTGCTCGCGCCGAACCTGCGACAGGGACTCCTCGCGGCATCCCTCATCTCGATCGCCGTCGTGCTGGGCGAGTTCACGATCGCCTCCCTGCTGAATCGTCCGGTGTTCCAGACCGCCATGGTCGTCGTCCAGAAGCAGGATCCGTACGCTCCGGCGATCTTCACCCTGCTGGCACTGCTGTTCGTCTTCCTCCTGCTCCTCGTCATCGGCCGCGCCGCCCGCGGCACCCGAAAGGCTCGCTCATGACCCTCGACCATGCTCTCCCCCGCACGAAAGACAACCTGCTGCTCGCCGAGGCCGGCGAAGGCACCCGTGTCGAGCTGCGCGGCATCGTGAAGAGCTACTCGGGCAACACCGTGCTGCACGGCGTCGACCTCGACGTGGCACCCGGCGAGTTCGTGTCGCTGCTCGGGCCGTCGGGGTGCGGCAAGACCACGCTGCTGCGCGTGCTCGCCGGGCTCGAGGGGCTCGACAGCGGCGCAGTGCTGCTGGGCGGCTCCGATGTGTCGCGCGTGCCGACAAACAAGCGCGACATCGGCATGGTCTTCCAGTCGTACTCGCTGTTCCCGCACCTGAACGTGGTCGACAACACCGCGTTCGGCCTGCGTCGGCGCGGAGCGGGGAAGGCGGATGCTGCGAAGCGCTCCCTCGATGCTCTCGCGCTCGTCGGCCTGGCGGACTTCGCCGACCGGTTCCCGCACCAGCTCTCGGGTGGTCAGCAGCAGCGCGTCGCGCTGGCGCGCGCCCTCGTCACCGAGCCCAAGGTGCTGCTGCTCGACGAGCCGCTGTCAGCGCTCGACGCGAAGGTGCGCGTGCAGCTGCGCGACGAGATCCGCCGCATCCAGCTGCGTCTCGGCATCACCACGGTGTTCGTGACGCACGACCAGGAGGAGGCACTCGCCGTCTCCGACCGGATCGCGGTGATGAACTCCGGACGCATCGAGCAGATCGGGTCGCCGGAGGAGCTGTACACGACCCCGTCGTCGGCGGGCGTCGCCGCGTTCGTCGGTCTCTCCAGCGTCGTCTCGGGAGTCGCCGAAGGCGATCACGTGATGGTGTGGGGGCAGGCGCTCCCACTGCAGAACCCGGCCGACGGCCCCGTCGACGTATACCTCCGGCCCGAGAACGTGTACTTCGCGTCCGAGGCGGATGCGGCGACGGACGCGCTCGTCGAGGAGAGCACGTTCCTCGGCAGCATGCGTCGGACGCTCGTGCGCACCGAGTCGGGAGAGCTCGTCCGGGTGCAGCACGCCCCCGGCATCCACCCCGCCTTCGGCGACCGCGTGCGCATCGCGGTCGCACCGGAGCCGGTCGCCGTGCACCCGCGCGGCTGACCAGCTCTTCCCTTCGCGGGACGGGGAGGGCTAGCGTGATCACGAGTGGTCGACCCCCCGACCCGTCAGAGAGAGGACGCCTCATGGCAGGCAAGTTCGAGTTGTACACCGACAAGTCCGGCGAGTACCGGTTCCGTCTGAAGGCGGGCAACGGCGAGGTGATCGCGATCAGCGAGGGATACTCGTCCAAGTCCGGTGCACTCGCCGGCATCGAGTCAGTGCGCCGCAACGCCGCGGACGCCGAGGTCGTCGAAGCCTGACCCGACACTCTGCAGAATCGCCGAGACCCCCTGACGCAACGACTGGCGCAGGGGGTCTCGTCATGCAGATGAGGACTACAGCACGCGCGAGAGGAAGTCCTTCGTGCGCTGATGCTGCGGGTTGCCGAGAACCTCGCGCGGATCGCCCTCTTCGACGATGTGGCCGCCGTCCATGAAGATCAGGCGCGAGCCGACCTCACGGGCGAAGCCCATCTCGTGCGTGACGACCAGCATCGTCATGCCCTCGTCGGCGAGCGACCGCATGACCTGCAGCACCTCACCCACGAGTTCGGGGTCGAGCGCGGATGTCGGCTCGTCGAACAGCATCATGTCGGGGTTCATGCACAGGGCCCGGGCGATCGCCACGCGCTGCTGCTGACCGCCGGAGAGGTGACCCGGGTAGGCGTCCGCCTTCTCGGCCAGGCCGACGCGTGCCAGCATCTCGAGCGCTACCTTCTGCGCCTCATCCTTGGACCTCTTCTTCACACGCTGCTGCGCGATCATGAGGTTGCCCATCACATCGAGGTGAGGGAACAGATTGAAGCTTTGGAACACCATGCCGATGCGCGTACGCACACGGTCGATGTCGACGTCGGGGTCGGTGATGTCGATCCCCTCGATCAGCACCTTGCCGCCGGTCGGCTCCTCGAGCAGGTTGACCGAACGCAGGAGCGTCGACTTGCCCGATCCCGAAGGGCCGATCACGCAGACGACCTCGCCGGCGGTGACGGTCAGGTCGATGCCCTTGAGCACCTTGTTGTCGCCGAAACTCTTCTCGAGCCCCTGCAGGTCGATCGCCGGGGCGTGGACATCAATCAGGTCGGTGATCATCGCTGCTTCGCCATCCGTCGTTCCAGGTACGCACTGAAGCGTGTGAGAGGGATCGTCACGATCAGGTACAGGATCGCCGCCATGATCAGCGGCGTCGCGTTCGTGTTCTGCGTCGCGGCATCACGGGCGAAGTTGGTGAGCTCCTTCGACCAGATGAACGTGCCCGCGACAAAGAGCAGAGAGGTGTCCTTCAGCAGCAGCACGAACTCGTTCGTGAGGGGCGGGATGATGATGCGGAACCCCTGCGGGACGATGATCCAGAACGTCGTCTTCATAGGCGACATTCCGAGTGATCGGGCCGCCTCCGTCTGCCCCTTCGGAACGGCTTGAATGCCGGCACGAATGGTCTCCGCCATGTAGGCCGAGGCCACCAGGATGAGACCGACCAGTCCGAGCACGACCGGCCCTCCGAGGTCGCGGCCCGAGATTCCGGACGCGATCGGCAGGATGAAGGCCACACCGAAGATCGTGAGGATCGCGGGGAGCCCCCGGAACAGCTCGATCCACGCGGTGGCGATCCACCGGAAAGGACCGATGCTGGAGAGCTTCAGCAGGGCGAGGATGACGCCGAGCAGGAGACCCGCCGCGAACGCCACCGCGGTGAACCAGATGGTGTTGACGAGGGCGGTCGTGATGATCCCGGGGAACATCTTGACCGCGACCTCGGGATTGAAGAACAGCGGTCCGATCTTCGCCCAGTTGGTGGTGACCGCCGCCCAGACGACGATGGCGATCAGCACCGCGTAGACGATGTACCGATAGAGCTTCTGCTTGGTGGTGCGCCTCAACGCCATTGTCAAGGTCCCTTCGATCCTCGCCGACCCCGCGTCACTTGACCCCGAGGTAGGTGTCGTAGATCTTCTGGTACTCGCCGTTGTCCTGCAGCTTCTTCAGCGCACCGTTGACCGCTTCGAGCAGCTCATCCTTCTCGCCCTTCGCGAAGGCGAAGCCGTACTGTTCGTCGGTGTTGTACGTTTCGACGATCTTGTAGTCGGAGTCGTCCTGCTCGTGCACATAGTTCACCGGCTGGTCCTGCAGGATCGCATCGATCAGACCCGACTGCATCGCCGGCCACAGCTCGCCATCCGACGGGTACTGCACGATCTGCGCTCCCTTGGCGTTCTCGTTCGCGTAGCTTTCGCCCGTGGTGCCCTGCTGCACGCCGACGTTCTTGCCATCGAGGTCGTCGATCGACTTGATGTCGGAATCGGAGCGCACCAGCAACGACTGCAGGGAGTCGACGTACGGATCGGAGAAGTCGAGGTTCGCCTTGCGCTCCTCGGTGATCGTCATCGCGGAGGCGCCGACGTCGCAGGTGCCTGCGGCGAGGGTCGTTCCGGACTGCAGCGCCTCGAAGCCGACATCCTGCACGGAGATCTTTAGGTCGAGCTCCTTCGCGATCGCGGTGAGCAGATCGATGTCGAAGCCGATGTACTCGCCGTTGTCACCCTCGAACTCGAAGGGCGCATACGGAATATCGGAGCAGACGGTCAGCGTTCCCGCCTCGACCAGGCCGTACTCGTCGCCCGCAGCCGGCTCCCCGCCGCCTTCCGAACCGTTGCTTCCCGCGCCGGTGGCGCATCCGGAGAGGACGAGGGTGGCGGTCGCCGCGAGGGCGAGCGTGGCGACGATGGTGCGACGTTGCATGTCGACTCCAATGAGACGAGGGCAATGACGCCCACGGACGGGTAGGAGATCATCTAAACATGCGGCCTGTCGCCCGACCAACGGGAGGGTACTCCGGCGGATCACATTTGTGTTGCAAGTGTGACTGATTGTGACGCACACCCCGCGCGGAAGAGCCGCGGGCGGTACCGGCTGTTCACTTTGAGTGACTATCCTCTGTGCCCACAGACATGAGCGATGGCGCTCCGGATGCAGGGAGAACAGATCATGGCCAAGAAGACCACCGCGCAGCGCACCGCAGAGGCCGCGGTCGATGCCGCCAAGGACGCCGCGAAGGACGCGAAGAAGCTGATCAAGGCGCTGCCGAAGAAGGCGGCCAAGAAGCTCAAGCCCCTCGTCGAAGACGCGAAGGACGCCTCGAAGGTGTCGAAGAAGAAGCTCGCCGACAAGCCGAAGAAGATCACGAAGTCCGCGACGGCGGCGGCCGAGCGCCTGCAGGATGCCGCTGCGCGACTGCAGGCCAAGCAGAAGGCCGACGAGAAGGCCGACAAGAAGAAGGCCGATACGGCGAAGAAGGCCGCGGCGAAGAAGGACGCAGCGAAGGATGCCGCGAAGAAGTCGGTTCCGGCGAAGAAGAAGTCGGCTCCCAAGAAGGCAGCAGCGATCGCCGCGGCTTCCGTTGTCGACGCGCCCGCCGCGATCCGGCCGCCCGCACCCGTCGCCCCCGAAGCCCCCGCTGCCTCTGCCGCTCCGGTCGCCACGGCGAAGCCCGCTGCGGCGAAGACCCGTGCCAGGGCCGCAGTCGCCAAGACGCCGGTCGCGAAGAAGCCCGCCGCCAAGTCGGCCGCTGCCGCGAAACCGGCCGTCGCGGCATCCGCACCCGCGGGTTCGCTGAGCACGCTCACCGTAGTCGAGCTCCGCGCCCGCGCACGAG
This sequence comes from Microbacterium sp. PMB16, assembly GCF_051294855.1. Lineage (GTDB taxonomy): Bacteria > Actinomycetota > Actinomycetes > Actinomycetales > Microbacteriaceae > Microbacterium. The sequence continues at coordinate 2,229,572 of NZ_CP145908.1, read as the reverse complement.
CAGCCGGCCACTCCGGCTACTCCCGCCTCTCCAAGGCGGCGCTGATCGACCTCCTTGCGCGCTGACGTGCAGACGGCGCTGGATCGCAGCGCGGAGGCGACGGCGCCTCGCACGCTCATCGACATCCTCCGGGACACGACGGCACGGCATCCCGAGGCGTCCGCGATCGAAGATGCCGACGGCGCGCTGAGCTATGCCGAGCTGCTGGCGCGAGTCTGGCGCACCGCCGCGCTGCTGCACGAGCACGGCGTGCGTCGCGGCGACCGCGTCGGCATCCGGATGGCGTCGGGCCGCCGGGAGCTCTACATCTCGATCCTCGGGGCGATGGCGGCCGGCGCCGCGTATGTTCCCGTCGACGCCGACGACCCGGAGGAACGGGCCGAACTCGTCTTCCGCGAGGCCCGCATCGCGGGGACCATCACGGACGGCGGTGTCTACCGCCCCGCGGACACCGCGACAGCCGGCGACCTCTTCGCGAGCGAGAACCCCCACCCGAGCACCGCTGCCGTCCCGGTCATCGCGCCGCCGACCGTCGACGACGACGCCTGGATCATCTTCACGTCCGGTTCCACCGGTGTACCCAAGGGCGTCGCGGTCTCGCACCGGTCCGCTGCGGCGTTCGTCGACGCCGAGGCCCGGCTGTTCCTGCAGGACGCCCCGCTCGGCCCCGGCGACCGCGTGCTGGCGGGGCTTTCCGTCGCCTTCGACGCCTCGTGCGAGGAGATGTGGCTCGCCTGGGGTCACGGCGCCTGCCTCGTGCCCGCGCCCCGCGCCCTCGTGCGCTCGGGAGAAGACCTCGGCCCCTGGCTGCTCGGCCACGGCATCACGGTCGTGTCGACGGTGCCGACGCTCGCCGCGCTCTGGCCGCAGGATGCGATCGAGAACGTACGTCTGCTGATCTTCGGCGGGGAAGCATGCCCGCCCGAACTGGTCGCCCGACTCGCCTCCGACGGCCGTGAGGTCTGGAACACGTACGGCCCGACCGAGGCCACCGTGGTCGCCTGCGCCTCGCTCATGGACGCCGCCGGCCCCGTGCGCATCGGACTACCTCTCGACGGCTGGTCTCTCGCGGTCGTCGACCCCTCCGGCGAGCGCGTTCCCGAAGGCGAGACGGGCGAGCTCATCATCGGCGGCGTCGGCCTCGCACGCTACCTCGACCCCGCCAAGGACGCGGAGAAGTACGCGCCGATGCCCACGCTCGGCTGGGATCGCGCCTACCGCTCCGGCGACCTGGTGCGATTCGAATCCGAGGGACTGCTGTTCCAGGGCCGCGCCGACGACCAAGTGAAGATCGGCGGCAGGCGCATCGAGCTCGGCGAGGTGGAGGCCGCACTGCAGGCACTCACCGCGGTCTCGGCGGCGACGGTGGTCGTGCAGAAGACCGAGAGCGGGATGCCGCTGCTGGTCGGCTACGTCGTGCCCGACGAGGGATTCGATCGGCAGACCGCCCGCGCGGAGCTCTCCGAGACGCTGCCGGCCCCGCTCATCCCGCTGCTCGCGATCGTCGACGACCTTCCGGTACGCACCTCCGGCAAGGTCGACAAGGCGGCACTCCCCTGGCCGCTCGAATCGGCGGATGCCGGCGACTCCTCGCTCTCCGGCACCTCGGCCTGGCTCGCCGAGCAGTGGTTCGCCGTGCTCGGCATCCGTCCGGCCGATGAGGACGCCGACTTCTTCCAGCTCGGGGGCGGATCCCTCGCGGCCGCTCAGCTCGTCTCGCGGCTGCGCACACGGGCGCCGGAGTTCACGATGACAGACGTGTACGACCTGCCCCGGCTGCGTCAGATGGCGGATGCCGTGGAAGACGAGACCGACGCGGAAGCGGAACAGGGCGACCGCGCCTTCAGCCGGCAGCGTCCGACGCCGCGCCGCATGCAGTGGGTGCAGACCCTCGCCGGCTTCCCGCTCTTCGTCTTCACCGGCATCCGCTGGCTCCTCTTCCTGCTGACGGCGAGCTGGCTGCTGCGCCTCGCCCCCGGGTTCGAATTCCTGCCCGACATCTCGGGCTGGGTCGTGCTCACCGGACTGGTGATCTTCGCCACACCACTGGGCAAGATGGCCATCGCCGCGGCCGCCGCCCGACTGTTGCTCGCGGGCGTCCGCCCTGGCGACTACCCGCGCGGCGGCGGGGTGCACCTGCGGCTCTGGCTCGCCGAGCAGATCGCACAGCAGGTCGACCCGGTCGGACTCGCCGGCGCCCCGTGGGTCGTGTACTACGCACGGGCGCTCGGTGCCCGCATCCACAAAGACGTCGACCTGCACACCGTGCCGCCGATCACCGGCATGCTCGACATCGGTTCCGGCGCCTCGATCGAACCCGAGGTCGACCTGACCGGCTACTGGATCGATGGCGACACGGTGCGCATCGGCAGCATCCGGATCGGCGCCGACGCCATGATCGGCGCCCGCAGCACCCTCGCCCCCGGCACGAAGATCGGCCGGGGCGCGGAGGTCGCTCCCGGTTCCGCGGTGTTCGGAAGAGTGCGCGCGGGTCAGCGTTGGGCCGGATCCCCTGCGGCGCGGACCGGCGGCGTCTCCACGCCATTCGCCGCGACCCGTCCCCCGAGCAAGAGACGCTGGCTGTGGGCGTTCGCCGCGTCGTCCGCCGCCCTCGGCATCCTCCCCCTCGTGGCATTCGCCGCGGGAGCCGTCGTCCTCGCCACCGGCATCCGTGGCGCTGATTCGCTGCTCGATGCGATCCCCGGCGCTCTCGTGATGCTCGTGCCGGCCGTGCTCGTCACCGGAGCCGTCTTCGCTCTGCTCGTGCTCCTCCTCGTGCGGATCCTGAGCATCGGGCTCACGGAGGGCGTCTACCCGGTGCGCTCCCGCATCGCCTGGCAGGCCTGGACGACCGAGCGTCTGCTCGACTCGGCGCGCACGTTCCTGTTCCCGCTGTACTCCAGCGGCTTCACCCCGCTGTGGCTGCGGGCACTGGGCGCAGAGGTCGGCCGCGACGTCGAGGCCTCGACCGTGCTGCTGATCCCGAAGCTCACGACGATCGCCGACGGGGCCTTTCTCGCCGACGACACCATGGTCGCGACCTACGAGCTCCAGGGCGGGTGGATGCGGCTCGCGAAGGCGCGCATCGGCAAGCGGGCGTTCCTCGGCAACTCCGGCCTGGCCGCCGGCGGACACAACGTCCCGAAGGACGGGCTGGTCGCCGTGCTGTCGGTCGCGCCGCTCAAGGCCAAAGCCGGATCATCGTGGCTCGGTTCGCCCGCGACCCGCCTGCGCCGCGTCGTGAACGACGCCGACCTCGAGCGCACGTATCGACCGCGCACCGGTCTGCGCTACGCCCGCGCACTCTGGGAAGCCTGCCGCATCATCCCGGTGTTCGTGACCTGCGCGATCGGGCTCGCTGTAATGCTCTCACTGGCCGTGCTCATCGATGCCGCCGGACTCGCGTGGGCCGTCGTTCTCTCTCCCGCGGTCATGCTGCTCGCCGGCGCGTTCGCGGCGCTGATCACGACCGCCGCCAAGTGGCTCATCGTCGGTCCGATCCGCCCCGGAGAGCATCCGCTCTGGTCGAGCTTCGTGTGGCGCACCGAGGTGTCCGACACCTTCACCGAGATGGTCGCGGCGCCGTGGTTCGCCAACTCCGCATCCGGCACCCCCGCGCTCGCGATCTGGCTGCGCACGCTCGGCGCGAAGATCGGCCGTGGGGTGTGGACGGACAGCTATTGGCTCCCCGAACCCGACCTCGTGACCCTCGGCGACGGCGCGACCGTGAACCGCGGATGTGTGGTTCAGACGCATCTGTTCCATGATCGTGTGATGAGCATCGATTCCGTCACCCTCGAGAACGGTGCGACCCTGGGGCCGCACAGCGTGATCCTGCCCGCTGCCACGATCGGCGCGGACGCCACTGTCGGACCCGCCTCGCTCGTGATGCGCGGCGAGTTCGTCCCCGTCGGCAGCCGGTGGAGCGGCAACCCGATCGGCCCGTGGCGCGCGGTGAAGGTGCGGTCGTACCAGGCATCCGACGCATGACCGTCGACCTCTACACCCCGCACAGCGGTGACCGCCGCTACGGGGTGCTCCACTACGACCTGTCGCTCGACTACCGGGTCACGACGAATCGGCTGGTCGGCACCGCGACCCTGCACGTACGGATGAACGAACCGGCGAAGCACGTGTCGCTCGATCTGGTCGGCCTCAAGGCGACCAAGGTGCGGGTGAGCGGGGATCGCGGAACGACGTTCCGGCAGGATCAGCGACGCCTCAAGGTGCTCTTCGGCACGGAGCGCGCGGCCGGCGAGGAGCTCACGATCACCGTGGAGTACTCCGGAGCCCCGGCCCCGCGCCGCACCCGCTGGGGTCTCATCGGCTGGGAGGAGCTCGAAGACGGCGCTCTCGTCGCCTCACAGCCGACCGGCGCACCGACCTGGTTCCCGTGCAACGACCTGCCGAGCGACAGAGCGACCTACCGCCTGGAGTTCACGACCGACCCCGAGTACACCGTGGTCAGCGGAGGCGCGGCGACCCGCTCCACGCAGCGCGGGCGCACGCGCTGGACGTTCCAGCAGCCGCTTCCGACGGCGACGTATCTGATGACCGTCCAGATCGGCCAGTACGCGGACGAGCACGTCATGCTGGGCGCGACCCCCGGTCGGCTCTACTACCCCCGCCCGCTCGCCGCGCGCGTGCACGCGGACTTCGCCCCGCTCGGCGAGATGATGCGCGTCTTCGTCGACGCGTTCGGACCGTATCCGCAGGACCTGTACAAGGTCGTCATCACCCCGGACGACCTGGAGATCCCACTCGAGGCACAGGGGATGGCCATCTTCGGCGCCAATCACATCGATGGCGCGCAGACCTACGAACGCCTGATCGCCCATGAACTCGCTCATCAGTGGTTCGGCAACAGCGTCGGCGTCGGACGCTGGCAGGACATCTGGCTCAATGAGGGTTTCGCCTGCTACGCGGAGTGGATCTGGTCGGAGGCATCGGGAGGCCCGACCGCTCACGCGCTGGCGCTGTCCCACCACGCGCGACTCGCGGCGCTCCCCGCCGATCTGCTGCTCTCGGACCCCGGCCCCGCCGACATGTTCGACGACCGCGTCTACAAGCGCGGAGCGCTGGCGCTGCATGCGCTGCGGATGACGATCGGTTCCGAGCGGTTCTTCGCCTTCGCCCGCGAATGGTCGTCGCGGTTCGCGAGTCTCTCCGTCACGTCCGACGACTTCCTCGGACTCGTCGACGAGGTCACGGGAGCAGATGGACGCGCGCTGATGCGCACGTGGATCGACGAGCTGCCGCTGCCGGCCCTTCCGTCGACGCCCGCCGTCAGCCCCGGGCCGCGCTGAGCGTGTAACCGGTCGGGCCGGGCAGAGTCGCGACCTGCAGCGGCGTCGCACGTCCCGGTAGAGCGGCGGACCACTCCGGCGGTCCGGCGGGCCCTGGCCCGTCGGGCTCTGGTCCGTCTTGCCCCGGCTCCCGCCGCAGACGCACGTCGCCCGGGTCGATCTCGACACCGCGTCCGTCGGCTTTGATCGCCGCTTCGATGCGCGTCCAACCTGCGAGGTCGGGGACGGATGCTGCCGGGAACACTGGCCCCAGTTCGGAGACACGTGCCGCGGCGGAGTCGTGCTCGACGTCGATGCCGAGCAGCGTCGGCTCCGTCGACGCTGCGACCGCGACCAGGTCTCCGGCGTGACTCACGCTGAGCACGAATCCCGGTGTCCGCGGTGCGACGTGATCCTTCCGGCACCGCGGGCAGATGCTGTCGAGCGGCACGCGCGGCCCGCCCCCGAGGCGAAGGACCAGCTGGCGGATCAGCGCCCGTCCTGTCAGGAAAGCCGCGGCGCGCTCGCCCTTCAGTCCCCGGAACCGCGCGAGCTGCCCTTCTCCCATCGCTGCAAGATCACTCGCGGTGAAATCGCGGATGTCGGATGCGCGCGCCCACACGATCGTCGCGCTGCGCCAGGTGGTCTCGTCCATGCCGTCGGCCGCACCGGTCCCGCGTCCGGACTCGCTCAGACCTCGAAGTCGACGGCGACGCGGGAGGCGACGACGGAACGCACGTAGGAGACGACCTCTTCATGCGCGGGGTGCACCTGATACTCCTCGAGCGCAGCGATGGAGGCGAAGTCGGCGACCAGCGTCACATCCCAGTTCGCATCCGGGTACGCCATGTTGGCGCCCGCGGAGATCGAGAGCAGCTGCGGCACGACGCCGTCGAGCGCGTTGAGACGGCGGGCGACCTCGGTGGCCTGCGCTGCGCGATCGGCAGCATCTTCGGCGGCGAGCTTCCAGCTCACGACGTGACGGATCATCGGACGGCCTCCTCGAGGGCGAGGCGCAACCGGTCGGGTGAGACCCGCCAGTGCGCGTGGAGTTCGCCGTCGATGAGGATGACCGGGATCTTCTCCCACCACAGCTCGTACAGCGCGGGGTCGTCTTTGATCGACGCCTCGACGATCTCGATCTGCTCGGCGGCGGCATCCGGAAGCTGGGCGACCACCGCGTCGATCACCTCGGAGGCGACGTCGCAGAGGTGGCAGTCGGGCTTCCCGATCAGCGTCAGCGTGGTCACGCCGACGGCACCTCCACCGCGCGCCCCTGGGCGATCCACTCGCCCGTGCCGCCCTCGACGTTGGTGACGTCGTATCCGCGAGCCTCGAGCGCCTCGACCACCCGCGCCGACCGGCCGCCGACCTGGCAGATCACGTCGAAGGACTCGCTCGGGAGCTCCTCGAGGCGGTTGCCGATCTCGGACATCGGGATGTTCACGGCGCCGGGCACATGGCCCGCGGCGAACTCATCGGTCTCGCGCACGTCGATGAGCGGCGTGCCGGAGCGCTCGGCGAGTTCGGTGACGGTGATCGACTTCATGGCGTCCTCTCGACGGTGCAGACACTGCGGGCAGAGACACAAAGCGCCCGTCCGGAGACAGGCGCTCGGTGTCTGGCCGCTTACTTCTTGTTGCGGCGCTGGTGGCGAGTCTTACGAAGCAGCTTGCGGTGCTTCTTCTTCGCCATGCGCTTGCGGCGCTTCTTGATGACAGAACCCACGGAAACCTCACTAAGTCAGCGGCTGGGCGTCGCGTAAAATCGGACACCCGGGTACGGGCACGGAAAAATGCCTCGGATCAGTCTAGCAAACCCGCGCGCGTGCTCTGTGCCGTCTCATTCCTCGACGTTCTCGGTCACCAGGAATCGCCAGACGAGCGCATGCCCGAGTGCGACGAGCGCGATCAGCAGCAGCGCCTCCACTTGGATTCCGCTGAGTCCGAGCGGCGCGACGAGCTGCGGGGCGACGCCGATCACAGCAACGGCCCCGTACACCAGCACAGCGGCCGCCTGGATCCATCGGACTGCTGCCGACGTGCCGCCCGTGCGGGACTGTGCGACCAGGCGCACCATCGACACGGCGCCGACGACGGCGATCACGACGAACGACAGCCGCCAGAGGAGAGGGCTCTCGGTGCCGCCGACCTGCGCGAACAGACCCATCAGCGCCGGCAGGAGGAAGGAGAGGTAGATACCGCCGATGGTGCGGCGCATCGCGGGATTCGCGGTCCAGTCGCGGCGCGAACGGACGACGTTCCACCACAGGCCCGTGAGCGTGAAGCACGTCGTGGAGAACAGAGCGTAGAACGTGCTGACGTCCACGGAGTTCTCCTCGCGGCTAACCGACGTCGGCGATGGGACGCTGCAGGGCGTCGGCGACGGCCGACTCCGGCACGCGGTAGCTCCGCCCGAAACGGATGGCAGGCAGTTCACCGGCGTGGACGAGCCGATACACGGTCATCTTCGACACGCGCATGAGTTCAGCGACTTCGGCCACCGTCAGGAACCGGACGTCAGGTACTTCGGGCATCCCACGTACCCCTTTCTCGATGAGCACACTCTATGGGGTAGCTGGGACGCATGTAAACCCATGTGGCTCCTGTGATCAGTGAGGCGTCGCGACCGTGGCGTAGGCGCGAACCGGGAAGGTGCCGAAACCGCGAACTGCGGGCGGCGCTGCGGTGAACAGCGCGCCCCGGGCCGGAACGGCATCGAGGCCGGTCAGGTGCTCCACGACGTGCACGCCCGCGGCGAGCAGGATGCTGTGCGCCGGCCTCTCTCTCCCGCTTCGGTGTCGTCGATGTTCAGCGAGTCGATCCCCACGAGCCGGACGCCCGCTGCCACGAGGAATCGCGCCGCATCCTCCGTGAGGAACGGCGCTCCGACCGCGTACTCCGGCCTTCCGAAGTGCTGGTCCCACCCCGTGTCGAGGAGTACGGCCGACCCGCGCAGCTCGCGATCGGCCAGAGTGGCAGCGACGATTCCGCGGCGCTCCCGGCTCCACGCGTCACGCAGGTGGAACACTTCCGCCGGCAGGTCGACCAGGGTGCGAAGGTCGAGCGATGCCAGATCGCCGCCGTCCGCGTAGCGATGGAAAGGCGCGTCGATGTAGGTGCCGGTGTTGCCGATCATCGTGATGATGTCCATCGCGAACTCGGTACCCGGCGCGTACTTCGCACGGGAGTCCTCGCGGGTGAGGTGGGAGGTGATGATCGGGGCCGGGAGACCGGGATACGTGACCAGGCCCGCCTCGATCGGGTGGCTGAGGTCGATGACATGAGCGGTCGCTTCGGCGGCTGCGTCCACTCCGCGGCTGCCACGGTGGGGTTCCTCGACGATCCGGAGATCACGGAGCTCGACGTCGCGCACGAGAGCGAGGCCCAAGTGAGAGATGAGGAGCACTCCGATCTCGTCGGACGACATGTCGGGCCGCGGGAGGTCGAGCCGAAACCCCTCCCCGTGGATGCTGCCGCCGTTGGCGAAGGCGATCGCGAAGTCGAAGTGCGCGCGGTGCGGGGTCGTCATGCTCACATCATGCCAAGGTGCGCAGACGCCCGGTCGGGGTCAGCCCGTCTTCTTCGCCTTCGCGAGCCGTTCGCGGGCCTCGCGGAGCGTCTGCCGCTCGGTTCTGCGCGCTGCGCGCAGCACCTTCTCTGCCTCGCGCACCGCCTTCTGTGCCTCGCGCAGGCGTCGATCGCCGGCGAGTTCGACCGGATCGAGGTCTACCCACTCGGCAGCATCCGCGTGCGGCTCCTGGCGATCGAGCGCGGCGATGTACGCGGCAACTCCGTCGAGCACGCGGTCGACACCGAACCGGAAGGGATCGGCGGGCGAGAGGAACACATCCTCCTCGATGGCGCGGCGGAGGGCGGGGAACTCATCGGCGGTGATCACCCGGTCGTAGAGCGTCGCCTCTCGCACGGCCACCTCCGCGGGCGTGAGCCCCGATCCGCGAGACTGCTCGGTGTATCCGGCCTGCACGATCCCGCACCAGCGGGCATCGCCGGTGATGGCCAGCGCGACCGCGACCCGCTCGTCCGCGTTGAGCGGAGTGGGCTCGAGAACCGCCAGCGCGGCATCCAGCCAGGCCGAGCTGTTGGGGGTGATCGGCGAGCCGGTGATCGGCAGAGACAGCATCCAGGGGTGACGCAGGTACAGGAGCACCTGCTCCTCGTAGAGCGCGATGAGGCGCTCGCGCCAGCCTTCCGCCTCGAGATGACTCTGCGGGGGAAGGCCGGTCGCCTGCTCCTGCATCAGCAGCAGCAGATCATCCTTGGCGCTCACGTAGCGGTAGAGCGACATCGGTGTGAAGCCGAGCTTCGCCGCGACGGCGGCCATCGACACGGCGCCGATGCCCTCGGCATCCGCCAACTCGACGGCCGCGTCGACGATCTTCTCGACGCTCATCTCGCGTTTGGGGCCGCGCTGCGGATCTGCGGCCACGCCCCAGGCGAGCGCGATCCCCCGGGGCAGCTCCGGTGGCTCGGTCTCAGTCATGCGCTCATCCTACTTCTGTTTATTAGTTAAACAGTGTGTTACGGTCATACACAGTTGCGTTGGTCATACACAGTTTTCCACATACACAGAAAGGTCGATCATGGAGACAACCATCGAGGTAGAGCACCTCCGAAAGTCCTTCAAGGGCAAGAACGTCGTCGAAGACCTCGGCTTCACCGTCGCCCGGGGCGAGGTGTTCGCCCTCCTCGGCCCGAACGGAGCAGGCAAGACGACGGTCATCAACATCCTCACGACCCTCTCCCCTGCGGACGCCGGTTCGGCGAAGGTCGCCGGTTGGGACGTGCACACGCAGAGCGTCGAAGTGCAGCGCCGGATCAGCCTCACCGGCCAGTCCGCCGCCGTCGACGACGCCCTGACCGCGACCGAGAACGTGATCATGTTCGCGCGTCTCGCCGGGATGAGTCGTGCCGCAGCGAAGCGACGTGCGGCCGATCTGATCGCCCAGTTCGACCTGACCGACGCATCCGCACGGCTCGTGCGGACGTTCTCCGGCGGCATGCGGAGGAGACTCGATCTCGCGCTCAGCTTCGTGGTGACGCCCGAGGTGCTGTTCCTCGACGAGCCGACCACGGGCCTCGACACCCGGAGTCGACGCGACCTCTGGGACATCATCCGGGTGCTCGCGAGCGCAGGCACGACCGTCTTCCTCACGACGCAGTACCTGGAAGAGGCCGACCAGCTGGCCGACCGCATCGCTGTACTGCATGACGGGCGGATCGCGGCGCTCGGCACCCCCGCCGAGTTGAAGGCCCGGATCGGCGGAGACACCGTCGAGATCCACGACCGCCGCGGCGAGCTCCGCCGCGCCGTCCCCACCGACGGTTCGGTCGCCGACCTCCGACGCGCCCTGGACCTGCTCGACGAAGCCGGCGAAGACGGCGTCGTCTCGCTGCGGCGCCCCACACTCGACGACGTGTTCCTCGCCGTCACCGCCCCCGCATCCGCCCCACCGGCCGGAACTTCCTCCCTGAAGGAGCTCGCATGAACATCCCCATGACCGCGCCTCGAGCCGTGGCATCCGCCCCACCCTCCCCCACGCCGCGTCCGCGTCTGCGCGGCTTCACCGCCGAGTCGGTCTTCGTCGGCCGCAGCTTGCGTCACTCGCTCCGCGACGGCGAGTCGCTGTTGATGGCGATCCTGCTGCCCGTGATGCTCATGCTGATGTTCACCTGGGTCTTCGGCGGGGCGATAGACCCGTCCGGCGCCTACGTCGACTACGTCGTGCCAGGCATCATCCTCACCTGCGCCGGCTTCGGAGCGTCCTCGACCGCGGTGTACGTCGCGAACGACATGCGCACCGGAGTCATCGACCGCTTTCGCACGATGCCCCTGCGCGCGGGAGCGGTGCTGACCGGGCACGTGGTCGCCAGCGTGCTGCGCAACCTCTTCGCGACGGCGATCGTGATCGGCGTCGGCATCCTGGTCGGATTCCGACCGACCGCCTCGCTCGTCGAGTGGATCGCGTTGACCGGGCTGATCGCCCTCTACATCCTCGCGATCACCTACCTGTTCGCCGCGATCGGTCTCGCCGCTGGAAGCCCGGAGGGTGCCAACGGCTACGGCTTCGTCCTGCTGTTCCTGCCGTACCTCTCCAGCGCATTCGTCCCCGTCGCGAGCATGCCGGCCTGGCTGCAGCCCGTCGCCGCACACCAGCCGATCACGCCCATCGTCGAGACGATCCGCGGATTATTGACGGACGCACCCCTGCAGGGCGAGCCGTGGTGGGCGATCGGCTGGTGTCTCGTCATCCTTCTGGCCGCTGTGGCCTGGGGAGCGTGGCTGTTCCGCCGCAAGTCCGCTCGACGCTGACACCGGGGATCACCGGGTTCGGAAACGAGTCTCAGCGAAGACATAGACAACCTGCGCCCATCCCCCAGCGATGCCTGCCAGTATTTCGGTAGGACTTGTGCCGGCACCGCCGAGTCCACGCGGGCTGGGGCCCGCGGATCGCCCCTGACGACAAGCCCCTGTCGTCAGGGGCGAGGCCTGTCCGGGCTCCGCCAGGTCACCGGGATGTCGCGCATCACGAGTGCACTGTCGATGACGGCCGCGCCACGCGGAAGTCCGTCGAAGAACGACGACGACACGTCGTTCACGCGGGCCGCCTGCACCGCCCACGCCGTCGACGAGAGTTCCAGCGCCTCCACCCCACGGTTGCCGCGACGGGGGGACCAGCCGATCGCCCCGGCGCGATAGAAGTCGGACGCGTCGTCGACCGAGGCGAACAGCGAGCTGCCCCAGTCGTCGGTCAGCTGCACGTCGGCCGCGACGTGGGCGTCGCGTGCCTGCATGCGCACATGGAAGCGACCACCGCCCTCTTCGACGTCGAACCGGGCGCGTCGATGCACACCGGGGAAGAGCCGCCCGCCGCCGAGGACCGGAACGAGTTCAGAACTGTGCCGTCCAGTGATGTAGACACCGGAACGGGTGACGCCGCCCTCGTCCCACTCGACTGCGAACCGATGCGCGGCGTTCTCCGTCGACAGGCCGAATCGCGGCCGCACCCATCCCGGGCGAAGCTCGGTCAAGGCGATCATGCACACGCCCGCGACCGCGCTACCGTCGACGAGCTGAGGCCGGAAAGGCGCGGGCACGACCTCTCTCGCCACGCCCGCGTCGACCCGGTAGGTGAGCAGCAGGCGGCGACGGATATGACCGCGGATCGTGGTCAGTCCAGCCATGACGCGCGTCGTCGGGTCGCTTCTTGTTTCGCTCATACCGCGATGTTAGCTGATTAGCTAAATCGCTACAAGGCTAATGAAGCCTTCGAGGGAGAAGTCAGGCGCCGAGCCGCTTGAGCGCCGTCGCGACCACGTGCTTGGCGGATGCCGCGGCGCGACCGACGACCTCGGCGGCATGGGCCGCACTGTCGTTCAGGGGGATGACGGGGTAGGCGATGTCGGGTGCCTCGTCGCCGTAGGCGTCGACCAGGAACGGGACCAGCCAATCGTCCACGACCTCGAGCGGCTTGACCGACAGGCTGTAGAAACGGCGCTGACCGTCTTCCCGCACGGACACGAGCTCGGCGTCGCGCAGCACCTTGAGGTGCTTGGACACGGTGGGCTGACTGATGCCCAGATCGGCGACGATGTGACTCACGCTCGTGCCGGTCTCGCCTTCGGCCGTGCGTCGCAGCAGGAGCTGGAGGATGTCGCGCCTCGTACCGTCTGCGATCACGTCGAAGATGTCCGTCATGAGATCAGGGTAGTCGTCCCCGGCACGGAGTACCATGACGAAGGCTCGGCGATAGGCGCCGTGTGACCGTGACGAGCGGCAGGGCACGACGAAGGGGGACGCGATGTCGGGCATCGCTTCGGCGTCGTCCCCGCGCGAGCGCCTGGAAGGCATCGCCGGCTGGGTGAAACACATCGTCACCTCCTCCCCCTCGCGCTTCGCGATCGTCATCTTCGCGATGCTGATCCTGGTGTTCACCGTGCTGCTGTCGCTGCCGATCGCCTCGGCGAGCGGCACCGTCACACCGTTGAGCGATGCGCTCTTCACCGCGGTCTCCACGATCTGCGTCACCGGCCTCGCAACCGTCGACATGGCGAACTACTGGTCGCCGTTCGGCCACGTCGTCGTGTTCGTCGGCGTCAACATCGGGGCGCTCGGGGTGCTCACCCTCGCCTCCCTGATGGGAATGCTCATCTCCCGCCGGCTCGGCCTGCGGGCGAAGCTGATGGCCGCCGGCGACACGAACCCCCTGCGCGCGCACGGCGGTGTGGTCAACGAGAGCCAGACGGTCCGGCTGGGTGAGGTCGGGCAGCTGCTCACCACGGTGGCCGTCTCGGCCCTGATCATCGAGGCGTCACTGGCCGTGCTGCTCTACCCGGCGCTCGTCATGGCCGAGGTCGATCCCATCGCCGCGCTCTGGGAGGCGCCCTACTTCGCGGCGATGGCGTTCACCAACACCGGCTTCGCGCCGAACGACGGCGGGGTCGCCGTCTTCGCCGACGACTACCTCGTGCTCTTCCTGCTCATGGTCGGCGTCTTCCTCGGCAGCATCGGCTTCCCGGTCATCTACACGCTCGCCAAGCACGTGTGGCACGTGAAGAAGTGGTCGCTGCACACCAAGCTCACCCTCGTCACGACCGTGCTGCTGTTCGTTCTCGGCGCCGCCGTCTTCCTCATCCTGGAGTTCAACAACCCCAAGACGTTCGGCTCGATGGATGCCGCGGACACGACCTTCCAGGCGTTCTTCCTGTCGGCGATGACAAGATCCGGCGGATTCAACGTCATCGAGATGGACGATCTGAACGGCTCCTCCCTGCTCGCCGCCAGCATGCTGATGTTCGTGGGCGGTGGTTCCGCGTCGACCGCGGGCGGCATCAAGGTCACGACTCTGGCCGTGCTGGCCATCGCCGTCTGGTCGGAGGCGAAGGGGCGTCAGTCGGTCGAGGTGTTCGGCCGCCGCATCCCCAGCGACGTGCAGCGCGTCGCCCTCAGCGTCGTCGCATGGGGGGCGACCATCGTCGCACTGTCGACGATCGTGATCGCGCAGATCACCAAGGAGGACATCAGTCATGTCCTGTTCGATGTCATCTCGGCGTTCGGCACGGTCGGCCTGTCGACCGGTCTCACCGCGGAGCTCCCGGATTCGGCCTCGTACGTCATGGCCGCGACCATCTTCATGGGGCGCGTTGGTACAGTGACTCTCGCCGCGGCAGTCGCCGCGACGTCGCGATCGCAGTATTACTCGCTGCCCGTGGAAAGGCCGATCGTTGGTTGAAGTCCTCCGGGGCGACGCTCCCGTCCTCGTCATCGGTCTCGGTCGATTCGGTGCCGCGTGCGCCGGTGAGCTCGACCGCCTCGACCGCGAGGTGCTCGCGATCGACGACAACCTCGAGCTCGTGCAGAAGTGGTCCGACCGCGTCACCCACACGGTGCAGGCGGATGCGAAGAACATCGATGCGCTGCGGCAGATCGGCGCCGGCGACTTCCAGGTCGCCGTGGTCGCGGTCGGTTCCTCGATCGAGGCATCCGTCCTGATCACCGCCAACCTCGTCGACCTCAAGGTGCCGCAGATCTGGGCGAAGGCCGTCTCCCAGTCGCACGGCAAGATCCTCGCCCGCGTCGGCGCGAACCACGTCATCTACCCCGAGCGTGAAGCGGGCGAGCGCGTCGCGCACCTCGTGAGCGGACGGATGCTCGACTTCATCCGCTTCGACGACGACTTCGTGCTGGCCAAGATGTACCCGCCGAAGTTCATCCGCGGCGTCGGCCTGAACGAGTCGGGCGTGCGCTCGAAGTACAAGGTGACGGTCGTCGGCGTGAAGAGCCCCGGCAAGCCCTTCCGCTACGCCGAGGCGAACACGATCGTCACCAACCACGACCTCATCATCGTGTCGGGCACCAACAGCGACATCGAGCGCTTCGCCGCCCTCGACCGCTGAGCCGCGGCATCCGCTCGATCGGTCCCGTCAGGCGTCGATGTCGAGGGTGAGCTCGACGACGTCGTCGACAGTCACGCCCTCGCGGTCCTGCAGCACCTTCTTGATCGGCACGATGTAGCCGCCGTCCTTCGGCCACAGCGCGGTCGTCACGGTGGTGGCGCCGAGCGTGACGGATGCCGGGATCATCCCCCATCCGTACGTGACGACCGCCGAGACGTCATGGATCATCTCGCTCTCCGCCGGCGGCACGGTGACGAAGTGGAACGGCGCGGGACCGCGCCAGTACCAGATCTCGCCTTCGAACTGCAGTCGCACAGGTCAGTTCCCGGCTGCGAGTTCCCGGGAACGGGCGAGAGCGGCCGCCGCGGCATCCGAGAAGGAGCGATCGAGGTGCGCGTCCTGCAGCACCGCGATCGCGCGTTCCGTCGTGCCTTTGGGGCTGGTGACGCGGCGGCGGAGCTCAGCCGGATCCTCGCCGGAGGCGTCGAGCAGAGTCGTCGCGCCGATGAAGGTCTGCTCGGCCATGAGACGGGCGTCGTCCTCGGTGAACCCCAGACCGACCGCGGCCTTCGTGAACTCCTCGATCAGCAGGAACACGTAGGCGGGGCCGGATCCCGAGATGGTGCCGAGGGCGTCGATCTGCGACTCGGGAACCTCGACGACCACGCCGACCGTCTCGAAGAGGCGCCGCACCAGCGCCACATCGTCGGCGGTCGCCGCAGCCCCGGCAGCGAGACCGGCGACGCCCTTGCGGACCGTCGACGGCGTGTTCGGCATCGAGCGGATGACGCGGGCGTCGGCGCCGAGCACGTCGGCGAAGGTCTGCAGCGTGACGCCGGCGGCCAGGCTGACGACGATCGTGTCGTCGGCGAGGTGGGGACCGATCTCGCGGAGCAGGTCGGGCACCATGGCGGGCTTCACACCGACCAGCACGATCCTCGCCGCCGAGACGGCATCAGCGTTGCCGTTCGGGTTCTCCGACAGCGCGATGCTGGTCACGCCCTCGAGCCCCGCAAGGGTGGCGGCCTTCTCGGCGGTGCGGTTGGTCGCGGTGATCCCGCCGCCGATCCGGATGCCGGAAGCGAGCACTCCGTGGAGGATCGCACCTCCCATGGAACCGGCACCGAGGAAAGCGAGCGAGGGAAGCGAATCGGCCATGTCGTCATCCTACGGCGGGCTCTCCGGTATCCATCGGCGCGCAGTTCTAGACTCGTGGCATGAGTGCATCCGGAGGCAACAAGGCCATCGTCGCGGCGTTCCTGGCGAACCTCGGCATCGCGATCGCGAAGTTCATCGCCTGGGCGCTCTCCGGTTCCGCCTCGATGCTCGCCGAGGCCATCCACTCGGTCGCCGACTCCGGCAACCAGCTGCTCCTGATGCTCGGAGGGCGCAAGGCGCGGCGTGAGGCCGACCGCTCGCACCCGTTCGGCTACGGCCGCGAACGCTACGTGTACGCGTTCGTCGTGTCGATCATCCTGTTCTCCGTCGGTGGCCTGTTCGCCATCTACGAGGGCGTCGAGAAGCTCACCAACCCGCACGAGCTCGACAAGACCTGGTGGTGGCTGCCGCTTGTCGTGCTGGTCATCGCCATCGGGTTGGAGTCGTTCTCGCTGCGGACGGCCGTGCGAGAGAGCAACGTCGTGCGCGAGAAGGGGCAGTCGTGGGTGTCGTTCGTGCGACGCTCGAAGGCTCCTGAACTGCCCGTCGTGCTCCTGGAAGACGTCGGCGCGCTGACCGGTCTCACCTTCGCGCTGCTCGGCGTCGGCCTCACGCTGATCACCGGCAACCCGGTGTTCGACGCACTCGGCACGGTGATGATCGGCGTGCTGCTCGTGCTGATCGCGATCGTCCTCGGTGTCGAGACCAAGAGCCTGCTGGTCGGTGAGGGCGCGACGCAAGCCGACTACGACCGGATCGTGGACGCGATCAACGCGGGCGACGAGATCGAGAAGATCCTCCACATGAAGACCCTCTACCTCGGCCCCGACGAGCTGATGGTCGCCGCGAAGATCGCTCTCCGCGCCGACAAGCCGCTGCGCGAGGCCGCCGACGACATCGATGCGATCGAGGCACGGATCCGCGAGGCCGTGCCGGTGGCGCGGGTCGTCTACATCGAACCCGACGTGTATCGTCCCGCGATCGACCCTGAGCCGTCGACCGACGTCTTCGTGCTGAAGTCGTCGGACTGACGCGCCTCACGTTTTCGGAGGATTCCACAAAAAAAGCGGGGTCAGCGGCGCGGCTCGAAGAAGTCGCGGAGCATCGCGGTGGCGGCATCCGCTTCTCGTCCCCCGACGACCTCGGCACGGTAGGGCAGGCGCCGGTCGCGCAGCACGTCGTACATCGATCCCGCGGCGCCCGCCTTCTCATCCCACGCCCCGAACACGACACGGCTGATCCGCGCCTGCAGAATCGCACCGGCGCACATGATGCACGGCTCCAGGGTCACGACGAGCGTGTGGCCCTGCAGATTCCACGAACCGACGGATGCCGCCGCGGCCCGCAATGCGGCGATCTCGGCGTGGCCGGTCGGGTCATGCGTGGCTTCGCGGTTGTTGCGCCCCTCGGCGATGATGCGGCCGTCGGCGTCGAGCACGACGGCACCGACCGGGATCTCGGCCGCCGCCGCCGCGTCGGCAGCGAGCTCCAGAGCGCGCTGCATCGCGAGGTCGTCGGCGGCGGTCATGGGTCGAGCCTACGACAGCGCTCGGTCGGGTTCGCGGCGGACGATGTCGTGCGAACGCGTGCGGCGCATTAGCCTGTATCCATGCGTGTTCACGTCGCCGACCACCCCCTCATCACCCACAAGCTCTCGGTGCTGCGCGACCTGCGCACCCCGTCGCCTGTGTTCCGTCAACTGACCGAGGAGTTGGTGACGCTGCTCGCCTACGAGGCGACGCGCAACGTGAAGGTCAGCCCGATCGAGATCACGACCCCCGTGACGAAGACCATGGGTGTGAAGATCTCGGAACCGCGTCCGATCGTGGTGCCGATCCTGCGCGCCGGACTCGGCATGCTCGAGGGCCTGGTGAAGCTTCTTCCGACGGCGGAGGTCGGTTTCCTCGGCATGGTCCGCGACGAGGAGACGTTCGAGCCGACGACCTACGCCGAGCGTCTGCCCGACGACCTGAGCGACCGTCAGTGCTTCGCGATCGACCCGATGCTCGCCACGGGCGGATCGCTCGCCGCCGCCATCCAGTTCCTGTTCGACCGCGGAGCCAAGGACGTCACGGCGATCTGCCTGCTCGGCACCCCGGAGGGCGTCGCCGCGATCGAGGCGATGGCGGGAGACCGCGACGTCACGCTCGTCCTCGGCGCACTCGACGAACGCCTCAACGAGAAGGGCTACATCGTGCCCGGTCTCGGTGACGCCGGCGACCGGCTCTACGGCACAGTCTGAGCCCCGAGTCTGCGACCCGGACGGTCCTGAACTCTCAGACGGGCAGCAGGTAGGCACGCTCGTCGCCGAAGTGCTGGAATCCGACGCGTCGCAGGATCGGTGCGGAGGTGGCGATCCGCCCTTTCACCAGGGCCGTCGTCGCGCCGAGCTCCGCGCTGACGCGCAGTCTCTCCGCAAGCACGGCACGGTACGCGCCAAGGCCCCGTGCCTGCTCCAGCGTGGCGGCGCCCCACAGGCGGGCGAACCCGTCGACGATCGTGCATCCGCCGGTACTCACAGCCGTGCCGTCGATCCGGCCGAGGACGCGCACGTGCTGCTTCGCGGCCAGCCCCGCCGAGACGTCTTCGAGTTCGACACGAAGCCCCTCTTCGTCGAGGGGAGCCTGTTCCCACACCGGCACGTTGATGGCGTCGACCTCACGCACCTGCCCGAGTGTGCGCACGACCTCTGCGGTGGCAGTCGTGGGGACATCGACCGCGAGTTCGTCGATCGCTCGGGCGAACACCGCGACCGTATCGATGTGCTCGGCTCCGCGGTGCTGCAGCTCACCTTCGAGGTCGGGGGTATCCGAGGGGTTCGTCCAGAAGGTGAGACGGGTCTCTCCCCAGGCGCGGGTGCGCTCGACGGCGTGGTCGAGCACGGCGGCGGCATCCGCTGTCGAGCGGACCTGCGAAGCGCGCACGCCACCGCCGAACCGGGCGGGGTAACGCACCAGCTGCAGGTGTTCCTTCGTCTGCGCGCTGCCGCGCGGGAACCAGACCCAGGCGGCAGACGCGCGAAGGATGTCGTCAGTCGAGTGGCTGCTCACTGGGCCGCCCCCACCAGACGGGCGAAGGCGCTGAGGCGGGCAACCCCCTCGGGGGTGTACGGAAGATCGTCGAGCAGCGCCGGCGAGTGGATGAGGTAGGCGACCGCCTGGGCGCGCGAGATCGCGACGTTGAGCCGGTTCTGCAGCAGGAGGAATTCAGGTCCGCGCGGAGCATCGCGGCCGCTGGACGCCGCGAGCGAGGTGATCGAGACGACCGCCTCCTTGCCCTGGAAGTTGTCGACCGTGCCGACCGGGACCTCGGAGAAGCCCGCCTCGTCGAGTGCGTCGAGGACCAGCTGGCGTTGCGCGTTGTAGGGCGTGACGACGATGATGTCGGACTGCACGAGGGGTCGCGTCGATGCGTCGAGATCGTTGTCGGTGAATGTGCGGCCGACAAGATCTCGGACGAGACGCACCACTTCGGCGGCCTCCTCCGGCGACTGGGTCGCGTTGCCGCGGTGCCGGAGCGGCAGCACGTGAAGCCCCGGTTCGATGCCCTCGACCGACCGGTTCTCCGTACCGGGTGCCGACGCGAGTTGTCCGGCATAGGCGAGCTTCGACACCGGAGCCGCGACCCGCGGATGCATGCGCCACGACCGGGCCAGGAAGTAGCCGTACTCGGGCCGGACGACCGGGTCGCCGTCCATCACCCACCCGAGCGCCGACGTGTCGACCGGTTCGGGATGGGCGCCCTGACTGACCTGCGGCAGCTGCTGCGGATCTCCGAGGAGCAGGAGTCGCTTCGCCCCGGCCGCGACCGCGATCGTCGAGGCGAGCGAGAACTGCCCTGCCTCGTCGATCACGAGCAGGTCGAGACCCGAGCGATCCACGCGCTGCGTGTTGCTGAAGTCCCACGCGGTGCCGCCGACGACGACTCCCTCGCCGGCATGCTCGGCGAGGAACGAAGCCATTCCGCTCTTCGGAATCGCCGTGTACGGGACCTCTGCCTCGGAGTCCTTCGGCGCCTTGGCGACCTGGGCCGGCGCGACGCCGTCGGCCACCACGCGCCCGAGCAGCGTCTCGATGATGGCATGCGACTGCGCGACGACACCGATCTTGAAGCCGTGCTCGTTCACGAGTCGCGCGATCACCCGCGATCCGGTGTAGGTCTTGCCGGTGCCAGGTGGGCCCTGCACGGCAAGGTAGCTGCGATCGAGATCGAGGACGGCACGCACGATCGCGTCGATCGCGTCGTCCCCGGCCAGGGGGATCGCCGCGCCCGAGGTGGTGCGCGGCGGGATGCGCCGCAGGATGTCGGTCGCCGCATCGGCAGGGAATCCCGGTGCCGATGCATGGACGGCATCCGCCCACTCGTCGATAGCCCCCTGCAGCGACGCGACGCGCGGCGGCGAGGCGGGTGTGAGCGCCACGGGAAGCTCATCCCAGGTCTGCCCCTGCACTGCCGATTCGGTCACGAGATAGCCGTCGTCGAGCACTTCCGTGACCGTCACCGTGTGAGGCACGTGCACCGCCCGCGACGGGACTTCGGTGTCGAAAGGAGCAGGCACTTCATAGAGCGCGAAGGGCTGCGAGCCGACGCCCAGAGTGGTGCCCGGCGACACCTCGCCGCGGATCTCGATGTCGCGCGACATCACCCGACGCCCCTCGCCGATGCTCCAGTCCCGGCTGACCGCCGAGGAAGGGCGGTCGATGCGCACGACGTCGCGCGTGCCGTCCCACATCGTCACGGGCTCGCGCAGCCGCTGGAAGTGAGAAACCCAGAAGCTCTTCGCCTCGCGCGGGAAGTAGTCGATCGCGGCCGCCGCGAGACGGTGCACCTGCCCGTCGCCGCCTGCCTCGACCGCGCGTTCGGCGTCGGCGAGCAGGGCGACCGAACGGGGCGAGGGTTCGTAGATCACCTCGTCGATCTCGTCGGGCGGCGCCGGCGTCACGCCCCGTTGCCGAGCGATGTCGATCAGCCAGTTACGCAGTCGACGGGTCGACACGCAGTCGTAGCGGTTGTAGTCGGCGAGGTCGGCGAGAACGGCATCCGCCTCGCTCTGCTCCCCCGCGGCAGCCAGCTCTCGCGCGGCGACGTACTGGACGATCGAGTCATCGCCCTTCTGCACGTCACTCGTGCGCACGTCTTCGCCCATGTAGAGCGGCTCGAGCTTCTTGATCGAGTACGAGCGCGAGCCGACTCGGACCGTGCGCAGCACGAGCGGATACAGATCGACGAACACGCCCTCGCGGAGCAGTCGGTCGATCTCGCCTTCGCGCACCCCGTGCCGAGCCGCCATGGCGACCAGGTGCGAGGTCTCATACGGGGCGTAATGGTAGATGTGCATGCCGGGGTGCGCTGCCCGTCGCACCTTCACGAAGTCGAGGAAATCCTCCATCGCCCGTCGCTCTGCAGCGAACGTGTGCGCCCACAGCGCCGAGTACTGGTCGGTGTTGTCGACCCACCCGAACAGGTAGTCGATGCCCCAGTGCGCCTCGCCGTCGGGCGCCGGCTCGGTGTACAGCGGATCGCCTTCGAAGTCGAAGAAGATGTCGCCGTGGCTGGGTACCGGCAGCGTGTGGATGGCCGGCGCGTAGTGCACGTCGTAGGTGGGGACGCCCTCGGCGTCGGCCCTGACCTGCAGTCGGGCCTGCGCGCGGAGCGTCTCGAAAGTGTCGACGTTCATGCCGACCGGCGGTTCGGTCGCCGTCGTCAGCGCGTCGATCGTCTCGATTCCCGCCGCCCGCAGTCGAGCCCGCTGCACGGGACGCATCCGCGCGACCATGAGCAGATCGCGGTGGCCGAGCACCTGCTCCTCGCACGTGGCGCATCGGCCGCAGGCCACGACCTGCAGGTCACCGCGGTCGTCACCCCAGGCGAGGGCAGCACCGGTCGCGCCATCGGTGATTCGCCGGTCGGCGATCAGCGCTCGCAGTCGCGCTCTCCGCACCTGGAACAGCGGGAGCAGGTCGTCGACCGCGTGAGTGCTGAGCGAGCTGTCGCCGAGGATCAGGTCGACTTCGTTGGAGCGCGGGATGCCGAGCCGGTCGAGCTGATCGACATATGCCGCGAGCTGCATAAGGGCGGTGACTCGCGCCTTGCGCGCCAGCTTCGAATCCTGCACGCGCCAGCGGCCGTCGGTGTCCTTGCGCAGGAAGTCGGCGAAACCGACGAACTCCTCGGTGGCGAAGGCGGCCTGGAACACGACGAGCGCATCGGACTTCAGCGCCGCTATCGTCTCCTGGGTCGCGGCGCCGAGCGCCTCGGCATCGATCGAGGAGACCTTCTCGATCTGATGCACGCTCTCGTCGCCGAGGTCATGGATGTAGCGGGCGAGGACGTTGCGCTCGTGCACGTCGCCGAGGAGCGCGGCGCGCTGCAGCGTGGCGTCTTCGGGCTCTTCGACCGCGGGAACCCGACCCAGCTTCGCGTCGATCGCGCGACACCAGGCGAACTCGCACTCGGCGGCCGCCTTGAGGTCACTGGCGCTCCAGATGACGCGCTGCGCCTCGGTATCGATCCGCACGATGCTCCCGTTCTGTCGGATGCTTCGACACTATCCGCGGCATCCGACACGGGACGAACGGCGCGCGTCCCGAGTCAGCGCCACCAGTCGTCGTCGGGGGTCACCGGAAGGTGGCGCTTGTGCTGTGTGGCGAGGTATTTGGCTTCGATCCGGCCCGCGGCTTCCGGATCCACGGGACGCCCCTCGAGGAAGTCGTCGATCTGCTCGTAGGTGAGGCCGAGCTCGTCCTCGTCGGCGCGCCCGGGCTGGCCGTCGAGGAGATCGGCCGTCGGCACCTTGAACGCGAGACGATCCGGCGCATCCAGGAACTGCAGCAGCGAGCGCCCCTGTCGCTTCGTCAGGCCCGACAGCGGGAGGATGTCGGCGGCGCCGTCGCCGAACTTCGTGAAGAAGCCGGTCACGGCTTCGGCCGCATGATCGGTGCCGATCACCAGCATCCCGTCGTGCCCGGCGAGCGCGTACTGGGTGACCATTCGCACGCGCGCCTTGATGTTGCCGCGGTTGAAGTCGCTGATGTCGCTCGTCACGGCGAACTCGATGTCTTCCTCGACGCCGTCGACACCGTTCTGGATGTTCACCTCGACCGAGGCATCCGGCGCGATGTACTCCAGCGCCGCTTGGGCGTCCGCGGCATCCGCCTGCACGCGATAGGGCAAGCGCACCGCGAGGAATCTCGCCTCGCCACCCTCGGCGCGGACACGCTCGACGGCGAGTTGCGCGAGCCGCCCGGCGAGGGTCGAGTCCTGCCCGCCGGAGATGCCGAGCACGAAGCCTCGAGCTCCTGTGGTGCGGAGATAGTCGACGAGGAATCCGATCCGACGCTCCACCTCGACTTCGGGATCGATCTCGGGCTGGACGCCGAGGTCTTCAGAGATCTGCTTCTGCAACGACACGTGATCCTCCACTCTTCCTCGAATCAGTATCACCCCTCTGTGTTACGCGGGGGTGACGACGACCCCGCTTGCACGCTCCTGCCAGCCGAGACCTGAAAGAATGAGGAAGTGAAACTCCTCGTCGCCGCCCTCGCCTCCGAACTGTCCGCCTTCCCGGAGACGCTCGACGGCTTCGACCGTCTCGTCACCGGTCCCGGCAAACTGCAGGCCACCTATGCCCTCACCCGTGCACTCGACGCGGGCAGCTACGACGAGATCGTGGTCGTGGGCACCGCCGGCGCGATCATCCCCGGTCTCGAAGCCATCGTGCATGAGGTGGGTTCCGCGTTCCAGCACGACGTCACCGACCTCGACGGTGTCGCCGGTCAGCATGTGTCGCTGCCCGCACGCGTCGCGACCGGCCGCGACGGCGTCTTGATCGCCACCGGCGACCACTTCGTGGACGACGCCGAGGTGACGGCCGTGATCCGACCGACCGGCGCCGCGCTGGTCGACATGGAGACCTACGCCTACATCTGGGTCGCCGAGCAGTTCGGCGTGCCGATCCGCGTGTTCCGTGCCGTCTCGGATCAGGCGGAGGATGGCGCACTCACCGACTGGCGTGAGGCTGTCGCGCGCTGCAGCGTGCAGCTGCGCGATTTCATCCGGGAGGCGTACGGGGTCTGACCCCGGAGCTTCTGCGCGGGAGCCGCTTCGCCTCAGCGCGTCTCGATGATGCTCGGCCCGTTCGGCATCGCCCGCACCGTGAGCTGCGCAGGGATCTGCTCCTGCATGGCTTCGACGTGGCTGATCACGCCGACAGTGCGACCGCCCTGCCTCAGTTCATCGAGCGTGCGCATCGCCACGTCGAGGGTGTCGCCGTCGAGGGAGCCGAATCCTTCGTCGATGAAGAGCGTGTCCAATCGGATGCCGCCGGCTCGCGCCGTGACCACCTCGGCGAGCCCCAGCGCGAGGGCGAGCGAGGTGAGGAAGGTCTCTCCTCCGGAGAGCGACTGGGGCGGGCGCGTCTGGCCGGTGAAGGCATCCGAGACCACGATCCCCAGACCGGATGCTGCGCCACGGGCGGCGAGCGCGTCGGAGTGCTGCAGCTGATAGCGGCCGGTGGACATGTCATACAGCCGACGATTCGCCGCCTCGACGATCTCTTCGAGCTCTGCCGCGAGCACGAACGTCTCCAGCGTCATCTTGCGGGTGTTGGCGCCGCGACCCGCGATCGTGTCGGCGAGATTCTGGAGCACCTCGAACTCGGCTGCATCCTCCCCTGTTCGGGCGTGTTCGGCGGCGGCTGATTCGATGAGGTCGTCGAGCCGCTCCGCGGTGCCGGACGCACGGCTCGCCTCATCGACGGCGCGTGTCCAGGTCACGCGGGCGGTGGTGGCGGCCTCCTCCGCCGGAGCCAGATCGATCGGCTCCTCCGGCAGGGTCCGCAGCTCGAGATCGAACAGGATCGCCCGCTCCTTCTCGCGCTGCACCGCGTGCTGGGAGATGCGGAGGTCGAGGGCTTCCTGCGCTGCTGCGCTCCGGAGGGCGTCTTCGGCGGCAGGCACGTCGGGGAACGCGGATGCCGCGAGTGCCGCGACCTGCTCCGCCTCCGCGTCGGCGAACGCCTGCGACCTGCGCGTACGTTCGGCGGTCGCCTCGGCGAGCGTGCGGGCGGACGACACCTTCGCCGCCGTGTCAGCCTGGCGTTCGGCGACAGACGCGAATGATCCGCGTGCCTCGGCGATCACCTCGCGGGCCTCCGCGATGCGCTGAGCGAGAAGAGCGAGGCGTTCTCTCGCCGCCGCGAGGGTCGCAGCGTCTTCCACAGCCTGCCGCTCCAGCCCCTCGGCGCGGAGGGTGATCTCACGCAGCTGCGTCTCGACGACCTCGAGCCGTTCGGCAGCCGTGAGGCTCTGCGTGTGCAGGTCGGTCGCCGCTGCTCGCTCGACCTCCGCCTGCTCGATGCTGCGGCCGTCGGCCCGAGTGTCGGCGGCAGCGAGCTCGGCCCGCACGGCGGACGTCGTGGCAGCCGCGTCGCGCTCCTCTTCTGCCGCCTGGTCTCGGGCGGCCTCAGCCGTGGAGATGTCTTCGGCCGAGACGGGATCTGCGTGTGTGGCCGGCGCCGGATGCTCGAGCGCCCCGCACACCGGGCACGGCTGCTCGTCGACGAGGTCGGAGGCGAGCTCGCCCGCCATGCCGTCGAACCGTCGCTGCCGCAGTTTCGCCAGGGCGCTCTGCGCGGAGGCGTGGGCGATCGTCGCCGCCGTCAGCTGCTGCTCGGCGAGCTGTTGCGCCGCCCGAAGACGCTCGACATCGCGAGCCGCCGAGACCCGAGCCGTGGCGGCATCGCGGGCGGCGAGGAGATCCGCCTCTCGATCGGCCGCGCGCCGGAGTTCATCGCGCTCAGACGTCAACAGGGCTGTCTGCGCCGGCAGGCGAGAGCGCTCCGTCTCCCCCTCCTCCACGCGTGCGTTCGCTGCCTCGACGGCCTCCTCTGCGGAGCGCAGCTCGGAAGAGAGCGCCGGCTCCTGCTTCTCGAGCTCCCGCGCGCGGTCCCACGCTCCGCTCTCCCTGGTGCGTTCGACGGCCCAGGCTTCGAGATCATCGGCGTCAGAGACCTCGAACAGCTCCCAGACGGCTCGGGCGTCCTGCTCCGCAGCAGCCGCGGTCGCGAGTGCCGCCCGCGCACGAGCAGTCGCAGCGATGGTCGCGCGCAGGCCTTCAGCCGACCGAGCATCGGCCAGCTCTGCACGAGCCGCGGTGATCGCCGGTTCCTCGTCGTCGAGTCCCGCGAGTGCCACCCGTGCGCGATCGCGCTCGGCTTGGTCTCGCCGCTCTTCGCGCCGCGCGGCAAGCAGCGCGTCGGCATCGATCGAATGCTGCTCTGCCTCCGTGCGTTCCGAGGCACGGCGCTCGGCGCGGTAGTCGGCACGCGCCTTCGCCCGCCGCAGCTCATCGAGACGCTGAGTAGTCGTCGTCCGTGCCGCCGGCTCTGCCGCATCGGGGCCCGCAGACGTGTCGGCGTCGGTCGTCTCCCCCCAGAGTTCGGCGGTCAGGACGAGACGCTCGGCTTCCTCGACGCGGGCAGCGACTGTCGCGAGGCGCGCACCGAGGGCCTGCTCGGCGATCTTGCGCCGCTCGTCGAAACGGGCCTGCACGTCTTCGAACCGCTGCGTGCCGAAAAGCCGGCGCAGCAGTGTCTGGCGGTCTTTGCTACCGGCGAGCAGGAACTCGGAGAACCGGTTCTGAGCGAGCAAGATCACCTGCAGGAACTGCTCGCGACTCAGCTGCAGGATCTCATCGAGCTCGTTCGCCACGTCGACCGCCCTGGCGGCACGACCGACCCATCCGGCATCCGTCCACTCGTCGAGCGAGACGGCCGTGGCCTGCTTGGTCAAGCCGCCGCCGCGCTTGGCGGGACGCAGGTATTCGGGCGAACGCGTCACGCGGAACCGACCGGCCGACCCGCTGAACTCGACGACGACCTCCGAGATGTCGTCGGGCTCGCAGTGGTCGCTGCGCAGCCGCTTCTCGCCGCCGTCGTAGCGCGGCACACCACCGTAGAGGCCGAAGCAAACGGCGTCGAGGATGCTGGACTTGCCGGCGCCCGTGCGACCGGCGATCAGGAAGATGCCGTCGTCGGCGAAAGCGTCGAAATCGACCGTCTGACGCGACCGGAACGGGCCGAACCCCTCGACCTCCAGGCGGTGGAGACGCATCTAGACGAGCGCCTCCGCACGCACCCGGTCATCCAGCACCGCGCGGATCAGCTCGCTCTCGGTCTCTGTCGCCCCGCGACCCGCACGCACGTGTTCGAGGAAGGCATCGATGCGTTCGGTGTCGGTGACGGCCGCCCGCAAGCGCTGCGAGTACGACCGCTCCCGCTCCTCGGGAGCAGCGATCGGCTGATGCTGCACCATGGCGCAGTAAGGGAAGCTCTCGCGCAGGCGGCGCATCGGCTCGGGCTGCGGCACCGCGTCGGTGTAGATCGCGCACACCCAATCGCCGGCATGCTCCGCGACGTTGGCCGCGGTCAGGATCTCGTCGAGCGGGCCGGTGAGCGTGACGAGGCGGCGCGGCACCGGCAGCTCGAGCCATTCGACCGATGCGAGCCCTTCGGCGTCGAGATCGACGAGCCACGATCCGCGCGGCTTGTGCTGCTCTCCGAAGCTGTAGTGCAGCGGCGCTCCGGCGTATCGCACGCGATCGCTGAGCTGCTGCCGCCCGTGGATGTGACCGAGAGCCACGTAGTCGGGCCCGTCGAACACGCCCAGCGGGACGACGTCGAGCCCGCCCTGACGCACCTCGCGCTCGAGCCCTGCCGTGGCGTCGACGCCTGCCGCGAAGCAGTGTGCGATGGCGACCGATCGCCCGGGGTGCGCGCTCATGCCCGCGCGGACGAGGTCCATCGCGTGCGCCATCGTCTGCGCCTGTGTGCGGAGCTGCCGCCCCTCGGAGTCACCGTCCGGCCAGTGCTGACGCACGATCGCCGGCTCGAGGTACGGGATGCCGAAGAACTGCACGGGACCGTCGGCATCATCGAGCGTGACCGGCACTCCGACCGCGAGCGGATCGGTGAGCACGTGGATGCCGTCTCGCAGCAGCCGGGCCTGGAAGCCGAGCCGCGCCGCGGAGTCATGGTTGCCGCTCGTCACGATGACGCTGGCCGCGGTCTCGTGCAGCGCGACCAGAGCGTCGCCCAGCAGGGTGTAGGCGGGACCGGACGGAGTCGCGGAATCGAATACGTCGCCCGCGACGACCACGACGTCGACGGAATGCTGCTTCACCTGCGCAGTGAGCGCTCCGAGCACCTCGGCCAGCGCGTCCATGGTCGAGTGACCGTGGAATGTGCGACCGATGTGCCAGTCGGAGGTGTGCAGGATTCGCATACTCACACGGTACGAACCCCCTCCGACATTCCGTCCGAGGCGTGCCGCAGACGGGGAGGAGAAGAGCGGAAGGTCCCCTGACCCACCCTCGTCACGACGATCGACACGCGGTGGTGCATGGTGCGCTGTGCGCTTTCACCTGTGCGGCGTGCGGGGCTGCGCGATGCGATCCGGGCTGCCCTCCGCCCCTCAGGTGTGCCGGAACTTGCCCCTCCCGGCGGGGGTTGTGCCCGCTTCGTCGTGACTACCGACTTCCGCTCTCCCCCTCCAGGTCGTTGGTCCAGTTCGCCTGCTGGATCCGGTTGTCGA
Source organism: Microbacterium sp. PMB16 (assembly GCF_051294855.1). Lineage (GTDB taxonomy): Bacteria > Actinomycetota > Actinomycetes > Actinomycetales > Microbacteriaceae > Microbacterium. Next base: position 2,200,622 of record NZ_CP145908.1, on the reverse strand, counting down.
GTTCGCGCAGTTCCTTCGCGACCGCGTCGGCCCTGGTGCGCAGCTCCGCGACCGGGAGCGCGGAGATCTTCCTCAGCTCCGATCTCATCTGGCGCTGGAAGTTGTCGTTCGACCCGGATGCTGCGGCCGCGGCATCCGCCAGCAAGGAGTGCTGCAGCCGCAGCACGTCGCGCGTGGCGAGAGCATCCGTCATGGTCCCGTCCTGGCCGAGGTCGAGGCGCGAGTTCGTCGCATTGATGCGACGGATCAGATCACGCAGCTGGACGAGCGCGGCATCCGCTTCGACGATGAGAGCCGCGGCGTCCTCGGCCGGCTCCTCCCCCTCCTGGAATCGAGCATTCGAGGTGATACGGGCGCGCAGCTGTTCGATGCGACGCTGCAGATCGGCTCGTGCGGTGAGGGCCTCGGCGAGTTTCATTCCTTCATCCTGCCAAATCCCCCGCGTAACAGAACGAAATAGTCTGCGCGGTCAGCGTGAACGCAGCAGCGAGGCGTGTTCGGGGTTCGCCGCGAACCAGTCGGCGACGTACCAGCAGACGGCGTCGACCTTGCGATCCCCGCGTGCCTCGATGTCGGCGACGGCCCCCTCGACGACCTTCCCTGCGTAGCCGTGCCCGCGGAAAGTCGGGACGGTGAAGGCCCTGGTCAGGGCGATCGTGTGTCCGTCGTCCCGATAGTCGAGCACGCTCACGAGTCGACCGTCGCGCATGAGCGTGTAGCGGGATTCATCCTTCTCATCGGTCAGGATGAACCCGCCGATCGTGCTCGAGATCGTCATTCGAGCAACGTTACGCCCGCTTCTGCGCAGAGGGTCCGTTTTGACACGGGGTGACACGATCGGACATAATCCCCCCATGACCACCAACGCAAGCCCTTTGTCCGCCCAGGAGGCGAACAGGACTGCCGGGATGATGATGCCCGGTCGCGTTGGCATGTGTTGCCGAATGTGTCGCTGAACGAACAGCCACCCCGCCTGACTTGAACTTCTCGCCATCTGCGAGGCCAGAGTCACCGAGCATCCACCCTTGCTCGCTTCCCGGCTCCGCCGGTCATTCATGCAACGCATCAGAGCCTCTCTCCGGCTCACGTCCTGAGGACCACATCATCATGTCGAACATCGCACTTCTCGAGCGTCCCGCCGCCACCGCCCAGGCCCGCACCGTCCGCCCGCAGCAGCCCGAGGCCGCCGCCCCGCTCAACGCCGCCGCCGCCGACCTCCCCGCTGTCCGCTCACCGCGCGGCTTCGCCCTCTACGTCGGACTCGACGAGATCAAGGCCGCCGAGGCCGGCGTCAGCCTCCCGCTCCTCGTCGATGCCCTCCGCCGCACACTGGCCGAGCTCGCTCCCGGTGCCGAGACCCACGCCACCGTCGCCCTCGCCCCGCACGGTTCCGGTGGACGCGACCTCGACGTCGTCCGCCTCGCCCTGCAGGAGCCAGGGGCGATCGCCCGCACCAAGGCCGCCGCCGAGGAGGAGGTCGCCGAAGAGGAGAGCGGCGTCACCGTCGACATCTCCCGCAAGCGCGTGCTCATCGACGGCGAATCCGCCGCCTTCACCTACAAGGAGTTCGAGCTCCTCCAGTACCTCGTCCTCCGCGAGGGCCGCACGATCGAGCGCAGCGAACTCGTCTCCGCCCTCTGGCAGGCGCAGGACGACGAGACCCCCGGTGAGCGCACCATCGATGTGCACGTGCGCCGCCTGCGCGCCAAGCTCGGCCGCTACGAGGACATCGTCCGCACGGTGCGCGGCATCGGCTACCGCTTCGACCGGCACGCCGACGTCGTCATCCGCTACGGTCACGGCACGCCTTCGCCCGACCGCTTCTGATCACTGTCAGTCGCCCCGCGTAGGGTGGGCGCATGACTCTGACAGCGGATTCCGCAGCGGCCCAGACCGCAGGCTCGGATGCTGCGCAGGAGACCGTCTACCGGCCTCGGCACGACCTCGATCTCGGTCGCACCGTCGGCGTGCTGCGCCGAGGTGGTGGCGATCCGACGACCATCATCGACGGACAGGTGATCTGGCGAGCCGTGCGCACCCCGCTCGGCGCCGCGACGCTCGCGTTGCGGGCGGCGGGCGACGAGATCCGCGCGACCGCGTGGGGCGCCGGAGCTGCTGAGGCGCTCGACCGGGTGCCCGACCTGTGCGGCGCCCGCGATGACGCCGATGGGTTCGACGCCTCGGGGCATCCGCTCATCGCCGAGGTCGCCAGTCGCACCCCCGGCCTGCGCCTCACCCGCACCGACGAGGTGTTCGATGCCCTCGCGTGCGCGATCCTGGAGCAGAAGGTCACCAGCATGCAGGCCTTCGGCGCCTGGCGATTCCTGGTGTCGCGGTTCGGCGAGCGCTCCCCCGGCCCGACTCCGCGCCCGATGTTCGCTGCTCCCGCGGCATCCGTCTGGCGGACGATCCCCTCGTGGTCGTATCACCGCGCCGGAGTCGAGCCGCCGCAGTCGAAGACGATCGTGCGCTCTGCCGAACGCGGCGACCGCATCGAGCGTGCGGTCCGCGCCGCAGCCGGCGGCGCAGACAGCGAGCGGATCCTCACGAGCCTGCCGGGAGTCGGACCATGGACCTCGGCCGAGACGCGCATCCGCGCCCTCGGCGACCCGGACGCGGTGAGCGTCGGCGACTATCACCTGGCACACGAGGTCGGCTACGTCCTGACCGGCACCCGCACCGACGACGACGGCATGCTCGAGCTCCTCGCTCCCTGGGCGGGGCATCGCCAGCGCGTCATCCGCCTGATCTACGCGAGCGGCGTGAAGGAGCCGCGCCGCGGCCCGCGCCTCGCACCCGAGAACCATCGCGACCGCTGAGCCCCCGAGATCTAAGCTGAGGTCATGTCCCGCACCATGCTCCGCGTGTCCGTCACCGTCGGTCTGCTGATCCTCGGCGTCGTCATCGGGCTCATCTTCCAGAACGTCTGGCTCGGTCTGCTGCTGGCCGCGATCGTGTGGCTCGGTTGGTTCCTCGGCTACGAGTCGCGCCGCGGGAACAACGCGGGCGTCAACGACGAAGACCACGGCATCGAGCTCTGACCGCCCTCTGGCGCGACGTCCGTCGCCCCTGGAAGACTGGGCACATGGCTCTCCTCGATCACCTGGGCATCACCGTCGCCGACCTCGAACGGGGCCGGGCGCAGTTCCATCCGGTTCTCACGGCACTCGGCTATCGGAGCGGCGGAGAGGACGACCACTCGATCTCGTGGAACAACGGCGACGAGACCGAGATGATCCTCTACGTGTGGGACGAGGAGTCCGGCCCGCACCGGCACGGCCGCGTCGGGTGGCAGCATCTCGCCTGGGCGGTGGAGTCCCGCGCGGAGGTGGATCGCCTCCACGCGATTGCCCTGGAGGCAGGGTGGACCGCCGTGCGCGAGCCGAAGGCGTATCCGCGCTACTCCGACCGGTACTACGCCTCGTTCGTCGAGGACGCCGACGGCATCCGCATCGAGTTCATGTACAACCCGCCACGCGATCCGGCTTGACTCCCGGGCGTGTCGCCCCCTATTCTCGGAAAGCTGTGCCGACCGGCGCAGCACGCCAGCCGAGGAGACGACCGGATGACCGCCCTGCGGAATCAGCCCTTCGCCGCGGTCGACGCGCTTCAGCAGAAGCACGACGACCGCAACGAGTCGTACCCTCCGGCGCGCGCCGTGTGACAGCATCCGCTCTCGCAAGCCCCGCACCGTCAGGTCCGGGGCTTTCTTCTTGACTTCCCCGACCTGTGGCTGGACACCCACACAAGGAAAGGAATCATGGAGAGGCTCTCCACACGGCTGCTGTCGTGGGCATCGCTGATCGACGAGAAGACACTCGCTCAGGCGCACACCACGGCCCGCATGCCGTTCATCCACCCGCACCTGGCGCTGATGCCGGATGCGCACCTCGGCAAGGGGGCGACGGTCGGCTCGGTCATCCCGACGCTCGGCGCCATCATCCCCGCCGCCGTCGGTGTCGACATCGGCTGCGGCATGATCGCCGTGCGCACGCAGTTCACGGCGAACGACCTGACCGGTCGCGACCTCGCTCCCCTCCGGGAGCAGATCGAGCGCGCCATCCCGCTGTCGGCCGGACGCTACAACAACAAGGTCGTCGCGACGGCTGAGCCGCGCATCGCCGAGCTCGAAGCGCTCGCTGAGAAGAACGGGTTCGACCCCGAGCAGTACGCGAAGAACTGGCGGCTGCAGCTGGGCACGCTCGGCTCCGGCAACCACTTCATCGAGGTCTCGGTCGACGAACTCGACCGTGTGTGGCTGTTCCTGCACTCGGGTTCGCGAGGCGTCGGCAACAAGATCGCCATGAAGCACATCTCGGTCGCGCAGCGGCTCGCGAAGCAGTGGTGGATCGACCTCCCCGACCCCGACCTGGCGTACCTGGTGGAGGGAACGCCGGAGTTCACCCGGTACATCCGGGAGCTCCGGTGGGCCCAGCACTTCGCCCTGCTGAACCGGGACGAGATGATGGACCGCGTCGTGCGGCAGGTGTCGGAGTTCCTCGGCACGCCGGTGGCTGAGCAGGAGCGCATCAACTGCCACCACAACTTCACCGAGTCGGAGAAGCACTTCGGCAAGCAGGTGTGGGTGTCGCGGAAGGGAGCGATCCAGGCGGATGCCGGACGTCCCGGGCTCATCCCCGGGTCGATGGGAACCGCCTCCTACGTGGTGGAGGGGCTCGGCGACCCGCAGTCGCTGAACTCGTCTCCGCACGGCGCCGGGCGGAACTTCTCCCGGTCGACGGCGCGGAAGACGTTCACACACGAGCAGTTGCGGGAGGCGATGGTCGGGATCGAGTTCCGTGACACGAGCGCCTTCATCGACGAGATCCCGCAGGCGTACAAGCCGATCGACCAGGTGATGGCGGATGCCGCGAGCCTGGTGTCGATCCGGCACACGCTGCGGCAGCTCGTCAACGTGAAGGGCGACTGAGCAGAGGGGTCGGGTGGAGCATGCTCCGCCCGGCCCCTCTTGCGGCAGAGTGGAGAGAACCAGAATGCAGGAGGACACGTGAACGGCGAGGAACTGCAGGAGTGCGCTCGGGCACGAGTCGGCGAGCTTCCCGGTGCCGTCCTGGAATATCCGTTCGGCCCCGAATGGGAGGTGTTCAAGGTGCGGGACAAGGTGTTCCTGCTGATGACCGATGTCACCGGTGATCCGATGGTGACCCTGAAGGCCGACCCGGAGGACAGCAAGGCACTCCGGGAGCAGTTCGAGGCCATCACTCCCGGCTATCACATGAACAAGAAGCACTGGATCACGGTGCACCCGTCCGGAGACCTGGAGCCGGAGCTGATCGAGGACCTGGTCACGGATTCGTATCTGCTCGTCGTGGCCAATCTTCCGCGCGCGAAACGGCCGGTCGACCCTGCCACGTTCGGGCAGGACGACCGACGCGGTCGCGGCTGATCTCAGACGGCCGGCGCAGCTTCGGTCTCGACCGTCCGATCGGTGAACGCGGCCTTCGGAACGAACACGAGCAGGACCGCGGCGGCGAGCGCCGTGACGCCGCACACCACCCACACGGTGAAGTAGCCGGCGAGAGACCCCGCCGTGCCCTCGGTCGCACCGGCGGCCGTGCTCGCCACGCCGTTGAGCAGCGCGATGCCGAACACGCACGAGGCGATCGCACCACCGACCGTCTTCACCGAGTTGGTGAGGCCGGTCGCGACGCCCGTCTGCGACGCAGGAGCAGCGGATGCCGCGGCCGCGGGCAGCGCCGCGACCAGGGCGCCGGAGCCCAGACCGACCACCACCATGTTCGTGATGACCTGTGCGTACTCATGGTGGAACGGCAGGAAGAGGAGGAAGCCGATGCCGACCAGGACCGACGCGCCCATCAGCGTCACCCGCGGCGACAGCCTCCGCGCGACCGTCGGGAAGAGCAGGGCACCGGTGATCATCGCGATCAGGTAGACGCCGATGATCAGCGACGTCGCGAATCCCGTCGTACCGAGCCCGTACCCGTAGACGGTCGGGTCGGTGCGCGCGAAAGTCGACAGCGGGGCCTGCGCACCGAGCACGCTGACACCGAAGAGGCCGGCAGTGAGGAACACCGGACCCAGCGCGGGCGAGCGGAACATGCGCACATCGATCAGCGGGTCGTCGCAGCGGAGCTCCCAGAGCACGAACGGGATCACGAGGAGGAGTCCGGCGACGACGACCGCCCAGGACCACGGGTTGGACAGGCCGCCCTCGAGGCGGAGCAGGCTGAGTCCGCCGGTGAAGCAGACGAGTGCGAGGGAGATGAGGACGAGGCCGACCGTGTCGAAGATGCCTCCGGTCGGGTCGGGGGACTCCTTCACCCCGAACAGGATGACGAAGAAGCAGATCACGATGAGGACGGCGGGAACGAGCAGGACGATCGTCAGAGGCAGCACGTCGATGAGCGCACCGCCGACCAGCGCGCCGATGATCGCGCCACCCTCGAGTGCGGCGACCAGGAGCCCTGCGGCCTTGGCGGTGATCGAGGAGCGCCCCTCCATGCGCCGGGAACGCGACCAGATGAGGGCGATCTCGAGCGGCAGCCAGACGACGTAGAACCCCATCAGCGACCACGCGGCGAGGAAGACGCCGAAGGAGTCGGTGAACGGCAGCACCAGGGCGGCCGCGGCGGTGAGCGCGGTGGAGATCAACAGCATCCGCTTGTGGCCGATCATGTCGCCGAGCTTCGCGAAGGCGGGGACGACGAGCGCCGACAGCATGAGCTGCGCGCCCTCCAACCAGTTCACGTCGGCGTCGTGGATGCCGAGGTGCCGGGCGATGTCACTGAGCATGGGCGTGTAGTAGCCCTGCAGCACGCCGCTGGTGAATTCGACGAAGGCGAGGAAGCCGACGACGACCGCAAGGGTGCCGAGTGTCCGGGTGCGCGTCATGCGATTTCCTTTTCGGGGTCGGTACCTGAGCGAGGAGCGGAGCGACGAGACGAAGGGCTCTGCAGCCGTTCGAGGAGTGAGCGATGGAACCGCTCTCCGCGTTCGAGCGCCGCGATCTCGACGCTCTCATCGACCCCGTGGATCGAAGCGCGCTGCGCGTTCGACATGTCCAGCGGGGCGAAGCGGTACACCGCGGGCGAAAAGCGGTGGAAATGCCTCGAGTCCGTGGCTGCCATCATCACGTACGGGACGGCCGGGACCCCCGGGTGCGAGACCTCGAGTGCGTCGGCGAGGAGGGCGAACTGCGCGTTGTCGGTCGGCGATTCCGGCGACGGTTCACTCGAATCGACCACCTCGACCGCGACGAGCGGGTCGCGGACACGACGACGGAGGCGCAGCGCGGTCTGCTGCGTGGTCTCCCCCAACGCGATGCGCAGATTGACCGTGGCGGACGCCTGCGACGGCAACACGTTCGCCGCCGTACCGCCGGACTGCATGGTCGGCGCGACCGTCGTGCGGACGAGCGCCGCGGGCTCGCCGCCCAGCGCGGCGAAGACACGCGCCGTCAGCGGAGGCACGGCGCCGAGGAGTCGCAGCAGATGCCGCGCCGGCCCCGGCGTCTGCGCGGCCAGCTGCGTCAGCATCCGGAGAATCGCCTTCGAGGCGTGCGGACGGAACGTGGTGGGGCCGAGTCGATCGACCGCCCGCGCGATGCGACGGACGGCGGTGATCGACGGCGGTGCTGACGCGTGGCCGCCGTCACCACGGGCGGACAGCTTCACCGTCATGATGCCCTTCTCGCCCACGCCGATCATCGCCGCCCGCCCCGGCACGAAGGGAAGCGGCGCGTCGACCACGGCACCACCCTCATCGACGACGAGCCAGGGCACGATACCGCGATCGCGCAGCACGCGCGCGATCTCCTCGGCCCCCCGCCCGAATGTCTCCTCGTTGCCGCCGAAGGAGAGATAGACGTCGCGCGCCGGGACGAAGCCGTCGGCGAGCAGGTTCTCGACGGCTTCGAGCACGACGATCAGCGGCCCTTTGTCGTCGAGCGCGCCGCGCCCGTAGACGAAGCCGTCGGCGACCACACCCGCGAACGGCGGATGGGTCCAGTCGTCGCTCTCATCGACCGGGACGACGTCGTAGTGCGCCATCAGGACAACGGGACCATCGGATGCCGCGTCGTGTCCTGTCCAGTGGAACAGCAGCCCGAAGTCGGTGTGACGCTCGAGCCGCAGTTTCTCGTGCGTCAGCGGGTACAGCTCCGCGATCAGTGCGACGAAGTCCTCGAACGGAGCAGCGCCTCGCTCCTCGAGCTCGGCGGAGACGGTGGGGAGCCGGATCATCTGGGAGAGCCGGTCGGCGATGCCCGGCCGCACGGTCGGTGTGGTCACAGTCGTCATCGTAGCGAGCGGCTCGTCTCGGCATCCGCCACGGTCCCGACCATGCGGTACGACAGGGCGAGCAGGTTGCGACGCTCGGACTCCAGCGCATCGATATCGTCCCTCGTCTCCTATCCTGTCCTCGGCCGGACGATTCGTCGACCGTCGTTCTTCTTCGCTGCCGCACCCCACGTTTCCGCCTCCCCCGTCGTCGGAGAGGTACGAGCCCCTATGAGAGAGAGTCCGTCATGAAGATCGCCGTCGCAGGAGGAACAGGTGTCGTCGGTCGGCACACCGTCGATGCGGTGCGGGAAGCCGGTCATGAGCCGGTCGTGCTCAGCCGATCCCAGGGCGTCGATCTGGTCTCGGGGAAGGGACTGGATGCCGCGCTCGAGGGTGTCGACGCCGTGATCGATGTCGCCAGCATCGAGACGCTCAAGGCGGCGGCCGCGATCGAGTTCTTCACCGCTGCGACCGGGAATCTTCTCTCCGCGGCAGCGGATGCCGGAGTCTCGCACGTGGTTCTGCTCTCGATCGTCGGGATCGACCGCATCCCCTACGACTATTACGCCGGCAAGGTCGCCCAGGAGAAGGTGGTCGAGGCTTCACGGGTGCCGTGGAGCATCCAGCGTGCGACGCAATTCCACGAGTTCGCGGCGCAGATGTTCGAGCGGGCGAAGCTCGGCCCGCTGCACGTCGCCCCGAACGCGCGGACCCAGCCCGTGGCCGCCCGGGAGGTCGGTGAGCGACTGGTCGCCCTCGCCCTGGGACGACCGCAGGGCCGGGTGCGAGACTTCGCCGGACCTCGTGAGGAGAGGCTCGCCGACATGATCCGCGCCTTCGCCCGCCACGAGGGATATCGCGGGTGGATACCGGCGCTGAACGTGCCGGGTCCACAGATGCGGGGCATGCGCGCCGGCGACGCGCTGCCCGGTGCGGACGCCGACCTCGGTCGCCAGACGTTCGCCGAATGGCTCGCCGCGCGCTGACCTTCGGAGGGAACGCCACCCGCCGATGCGAGCACCGCACCACTCCTGCACAGGTCTCGTCAGATTGACGTCGTCCCCACTCTGCGCCGTGTGCCTGAACCTCTTGGCATGATCGAACCATCAGCACAGAATGGGAGCGTGCCCGCCTTGACCGAACCACAGACCTGGACCATGATCGGAGCCGTCGTCGCCCTGATGTTCGGCATGATGACCCTGGTCTCGACACTGTTCATCCGCGTGCTCCGGGCCGAGCTCGGCGGGGTGCGTTCCGAGCTCGGCGGGCTGCGCTCCGAGATGATCAGCCGGTTCGATGCCGTCGATGAACGCTTCGTCGCGGTCGACGCGCGATTCGATGCCGTCAATTCACGATTCGATGCCGTCAATTCACGATTCGACTCCGTCAATTCACGATTCGACTCCGTCAACACCCGCATCGACGGGCTCGATCGCGACGTGCGTGCCCTCGTCAAACACACCTTCGGATTGGATCGGGGTTAGCCCGCATGGCACTTCCCGCCGACATCGCCGATTACCACCGCAAGCTCGATCCGGAGGATCGCGAGATCTGCGAGCTGCTCGCCTCGGAGATCGGTCGCGGACTCCCCGAAGCGCAGTCCAAGGTGTGGCACGCGCACCCGGTCTGGTTCCTCGACGGCAATCCGATCGTCGGGTACGACCGCCTGAAGGACGCCGTGCGGTTGATGTTCTGGAGCGGGCGGTCCTTCGACGTCGGCGGTCTCGCCCCGTCCGGCACCTTCCAGGCCGCCGAGGTGCGGTTCAACGACGCCAGCGAGATCGACATCGATGCACTCGCCAGCTGGCTGTCGACGGCCCGCACGATCCAGTGGGACTACGAGCACATCCGCACGAACCGCGGCCTGGTCAAGCGCACCGACTTCTGAGTTCGACTGCACGATCGTGTCGCGGGAACATCGCGCACGCTCAACGGGTTGCATCCTCTGAGCAGCGAACGCCGCCGAGGAGGTACGGATGCAGCTGACCCTGGTCTCCTCGTCGTTCTGCGGCGCGTGCTCCCGCACCCGCTCCGTGCTCGCCGACGCCGCCCGCTTCCTGCCGGATGCGACAGTCACCGAGATCGACGTCGCTCGAGAGCCCGATGCCGCCGAGGCGCTCGACATCCGCTTCACGCCGACCGTCATCATCCGCGACGACTCGGGCGCAGAGGTCTTCCGGGCAGAGGGCGTGCCGACTGTCCCGCAGGTGCTGACCGCGGCGGTCAAGGCGCTGCCAGCCTGACACGGGCCCTTGCGGAGCCACCGCCCGCGGCGCAGACTGGCGGCATCGATGCCGACCCGGCACTCGTCCAGCCATCCCGGGGAGCCGCTCATGCCTGATCTCAATCCGTACCTGTCGTTCCGCACCGATGCCCGTCAAGCGCTCGAGTTCTATCAGAGCGTCCTCGGCGGCGAGCTCGACATCAGTGTCTTCGGCGACTTCCCCGACATGGTGCAGGATCCGAGCCAGCACGACCTCGTCATGCACGGGCAGCTCAACACGCCCGATGGCCTGGTCCTGATGGCGTCGGACACCCCCGACGGCATGACCTACGAGAAGCCACAGGGCATCTCGGTGTCGCTCAGCGGAAACTCGCAGGAGGTGACGAAGAAAGTGTGGGACGGGCTGTCCGACGGCGCCACGATCACGATGCCGCTCGACGTTCCCCCGTGGGGCGGAACGTTCGGCATGCTCGTCGATCGCTTCGGCATCGCCTGGATGCTGCACGGAGACCCGGAGTGAGCTGAACGGCCAGAACGGCGACCGCTCGCGCGCTCAGTGGAGTGCGTTCTCCTCGATGAAGGCACGAAGCGCGTGCTCGTCGTCGGCCATCTCCGTGACGTGCTGCGGCGCGTCGAGCATCTCGCGCAGTTCCGGCGCGTACGCGAGCTCGATACCGATCGCCTCGTGGATCGTCTCGGCGAACTTCTCCGGCTTCGCGGTCTCGAGCACGAGCATCGGCACACCGGGCTCCAGGTATTCGCGCGCGATCCGCACGCCGTCCGCCGTGTGCGGATCGATGACCTCGCCCGTCGTCTCGTAGGCGGACCGGATCGTCGCGAGGCGGTCCTCGTGGGTCGAGGTGCCGCTCACGATGCCGAACTCGTCGACGAAGCGCGCCACATCGGCCGAGAAGTCGAAGAAGCCCTGCTCGGCGAGATCGTGCCAGGCGCCGACGACACGGGAGGCGTCACGACCGACCAGTTCGAAGATGAAGCGCTCGAGGTTCGACGCCTTGGAGATGTCCATCGACGGGCTGGAGGTTGCGAGGGTGTCCGCTGCGCTCCTCGGCCGGTAGATGCCCGTGCGGAAGAACTCGTCGAGCACGTTGTTCTCGTTCGCGGCGAGCACGAGTCGGCGGATCGGCAGGCCCATCTGCTTCGCGTAGAACCCGGAGAGGATGTTGCCGAAGTTGCCCGACGGCACCGTCACGGAGAGTTCGGTCCACCCCCCGGCATCCGTCGCGCGCAGCCACGCCCAGAAGTAGTAGACGACCTGGGCCGTGATGCGCGCGAGGTTGATCGAGTTCACCGCGCCGAGGTGCTGGGCGCGCTTGAAGACGAGGTCTCCGGCGAGGTGCTTGACGAGGTTCTGGCAGTCGTCGAAGACACCCTCGACCGCGATGTTGTGCACATTCGCATCGTCGAGCGAGAACATCTGCGCACGCTGGAATGCGCTCATGCGTCCCTGTGGCGACAGCATGAACACGGCCACCCGCTCCTTGCCGCGGAGGGCGTGCTCGGCGGCCGACCCGGTATCACCCGACGTCGCGCCGAGGATGTTGAGCACCGAGTCCTTGCGCTCCAGCGTGTACTCGAGCGCCTGGCCGAGGAACTGCATCGCCATGTCCTTGAAGGCGAGCGTCGGCCCCTCGGAGAGTCCGACCAGCGTGATGTCGTCGTCGATGGCGCGGAGCGGCACGACGCCGTCCGGGAAATCCTCGTAGGCGTCGGCCGTCATCCGGGCGAGGTCTTCGCGCGGGATGTCGGTCGCGAAGAGTGCGAGCACCTCGGTCGCGAGCTGCGGATACGTCAGCGCGCGCCAGCGCTCGAGCGTCTCACCGTCGACCGTCGGCATCGTCTCGGGGACGGCGAGGCCGCCGTCGGGCGCCAGCCCCTCCAGGAGCGTCTCGCTGAACGACTGCGGCTGCATGCCGCCGCGGGTGGAGATGAACGGCACGTTGGCTCCTCGGATCGGGACTCGGCGTCTCCATTCTCGCAGGCCGCATCGGCGGGATCGGACGGATGACGAGGGTCGCGATCACTCCATAGGCTGAGAGGCCTCGGAGAATCTCTCAGCCGACGATCAGAACAGCGAGGTCGGCAGCGCGCCTTCGAGTTCGAGCAGCCAGCGCTTGGTCTCGAGGCCCCGGCCCTCGTCTCCCCCGGAGTATCCGCCGAGCCCGTCACCGGAGACGACGCGATGGCACGGGACGATGATCGGGAGCGGGTTCGCACCCATGATCGAGCCGATGCCGCGCGCGGGAACGTCGGTGCCGCTGCGTGCGGCGAGCCCGCCGTACGTGATCGTCTCGCCGTGCCCGACGGTCTCATGGAGGGCGGTCAGCACCGCACCCGTCGCCGCCGTCTGAGTACCCAGGTCGATCGGCAGATCGAAGCGACGCAGGGCGCCGTCGAAGTAGGCGCGCAGCTGTGCGATCGCCTCAGCGAGCAGCGGGTCGATCTCCGGCGCGGTGTCGTCGGGCGGAGTCGAGCGCCAGGAGATCTGGGTCAGCGCCGCACCGTTGCTCACCACTCCGATGTTTCCGACCGGTGTCGGAAGCGTGGCGAAGGCGGGCATGCGACGAGAGTACCGCCGACGCGGGACATCGGACGGGCTACCCGGCGAGAGCCCGGTTCTCCGGCGACGGCAGCCAGGAGCCGTCCGGCACTTCGAGCCATCCGTGCGACTGCGCGAGCTCGGCCGCGGCATGCCGGAGGTCTGTCAGAGCGGGGTGCTCCAGACCGCTGCGCCACGTCATCGCCCAGGGGAAGAGCGGAATCGGATCGATGACCGGAAGGAGCACGGCGCCATCGACCGGCGGCTGGGAGGCGAGGGCGAGCACGGGTGCACTGCGGAGGCGCAGATGCTGGGCGAGTTCATCCCCGCCCGCGACCATCGGGTGGCCGATCGCGGGGTCGATCCCGAATGGTGCGAGCAGCTGGGTGGTGGCGTCGATCCAGCCGTCCGTGACATGCGCGCCCGCCCGCGAGCAGACGCGCGTGCCCCGAAGATCCTCGAACGGAATCGCCTGCCGGTCCGCGAGCGGATGCCCGTCCGGGATGAGGACCATGACCGGCTCCAACCGCACGAGCTGCGAGGCCGTCTCCGCCGACGGCCGGCTCACACGATCGAAGGCGACGTCGGCGGAACCGCCCCTGCTTCCCCCTCCCGTGCGACTGAACCGCGCGAAGAACTCCTGCCCTGGCGCGCGGCCTCTGGCGGCATCGAGCACGCGTGCGGGAGTGAGCTCGGGGTCCACCACGTCGACCACGAGCGGCTCGTCTTCGCGGAGTTCGCGCAGCGCGAGATCATGCAGAGCGAGGATCTCGCGCGCTCGCGGCAGCAGCCGCCGACCGGCATCCGTCAGCTCGACGCTGCGCGTGGAGCGCGTCAGCAGCGGAGCGCGGGCCTGATCCTCGAGCCGGCGGATGTCACGGCTCAGGGCCTGCTGCGCGATGAACAGCCGCTCGGCCGCGCGGCGGAAGTGCAGCTCTTCCGCCACCGCGACGAAGTGCCGCAGCAGACGCAGCTCCAGCTCATCGGCCATGATCTCGTTATACCCGATTCACAACAGGAACGCGTCAATCCGCGGGAAACGGGTGTTGGAGGCGGAGCCCCCTGCGGGGTCACTCTGGACGCATGGACACACTCCGCTCCCGCCACCGGATCATCACGCTCAGTCACGGGCTGACCGGGCTGCTGACGGCTGTCTGGGGCGCCGGGCTTCCCGCGCTGGACGTGCGGCTCGACCTCGGCCCCGCCGCACTCGGCGCGATGCTGCTCACTGTCGCCGGTTGCGCTCTGGTGGCCATGCGAGCCGGCGGTCGTCTCGGCCGATCGGGTGAGCGGATGCTGGCCGTCGCGCTGCCGATCGCCGGTGTCGCTCTGGTGTTGGCGGGTGTCGCCGCATCGCTGCCGGTCCTCGTGGTGGCGGCGGGACTGTTCGGCGCCGCCTGCGGCGTGATCAACATCGCGCTGAGCACCGAAGCGATGCGCGTGGAGTCGGCGATCGGACGGCCGGTGATCGCCCGCATGCACGGGTTCTGGACGCTGGGTGCGGCCGGCGGCGGTCTCCTGCTCGCCGGTGTCCTGCATGCGGGACTCGACAGCCGTCTCGCGATCTCCGGCACGGCGGCACTGCTGGTGACGGCATCCCTTCTGGTGGCCGTCCGGCTGCGCACTCTTCCCGCGGGTACCGACCATGCTCACACGCCGGCGCCGGACTCGCGCCCCGAGCCGTCCTCGAACGACCGCACTGCGCCCGCCATCGGGAACGGCCCGCTCATCGCCCTGGGCCTGCTGGGTGCCGCGGCCTTCGTCACCGAGGGCGCCGCGACGGACTGGGCAGGCGTGCACGCGGTCCGCGCCCTCGGCGCGGACCCCGCCGCGGGCTCCCTGGTCTACGGCGTCTTCTTCCTCGCGATGACCGTGATGCGGTTCTGCGGTGACGCTCTCCGACAGGCCATCGGTCCCCTGCACACCGTCCGTCTGACCGGCACCCTCGCCGTGATCGGCTACGTCGCGATACTGATCTCCGGCCTGGTGCCGGGCACACCGATCGCGGTCGCCGTCGCCCTGTTCGGGTGGGCGCTGGCAGGAGCCGGAACAGCCCTCGTCTGGCCGATCGTGATCGGCACCCTCGCGGAGCGCGGCGAGTCGGCCAGACGGCTGTCGCTCGTCACGATGGTCAGCTACGGCGGCGGGCTGCTCGGGCCGGCCATGATCGGGTTCCTCGCCTCTGCGGTGTCCCTGCCCACCGCCATGCTGCTGCCAGCGGGACTCGCCCTCCTCGTCGCGACCATCGCGCCCGCGGCCATCCGCCGCTGCCGCAGCATCCGCCCATCGACCATTCCGACGACGCCCTCGACCGACCACGCCGTATCCGACACCACCCGCACCATCTGACAAGGAGAATCCCATGAACACCACCGCGACCCTGGATCGCACCGACGCCCGCCTCCACTACGAGGTTCGAGGGTCCGGTCCGCTCATCGCGCTCATCGGCTCGCCGATGGATGCCGACGCCTTCGCCCCGTTCGCCGACGAACTGGCGACGGATCACACCGTCCTCACCACCGATCCGCGCGGGATCAAGCGCAGCTCGGTGACCGACCCGGATCAGGATTCCGGTCCCGCCCTGCGTGCCGCCGATGTCGCCGCACTGATCGAGCACGTCGGAGCGGGGCCGGCCGCCGTGTTCGGCTCGAGCGGAGGAGCGGTGACGGCGCTGGCCCTCGTGCAGGCGCGTCCCGACCTCGTCGACGTCGTGATCGCGCACGAGCCGCCGCTGCTCGACCTCCTCCCCGACCGCGTGGAGCAGCTGCAGACCGCCGACCGTCTGATCGCGCTGGCGCTCTCCGGTGATCGGCTCGGCGCGTGGCGCACGTTCTTCGCGCAGGCGAACATCGAGATGCCCGAGGAGATGCTCGTGCAGTGGTTCGGCGGCGACGCCGACCCGCAGCACCTGGCCGACGAACAGTTCTGGTTCGGGCACGAGTACCGCGGCAGCGTGGGCTGGCAGCCCGACATCGACGCGCTCCGCGGTGTGCCGACGCGGTTCGTCCTGGGCATCGGCGAGGAGTCCGTCGGCCAGCTCTGCGAGCGGACCACCACGGCGCTCGGTCGGCTCCTCGATGTCGAGCCGACCCGGTTCCCCGGCGACCACACCGGCTTCGTCGACCATCCGGAGGAGTTCGCCACGCGGCTCCGTTCGGTACTCGCGGGCGTCTGACCCCCAGACGAGAGGGGCGCGCCGTGGCTTCGCGGCGCGCCCCTCCCGCTCAGTCCGGTCGACCGATGTCGCGCCAGAGCCCTGCCCAGTGCGCCGGCGTGAGATCGCGGGGCAGGCGCTCCTGCGATGCCCCAGCCGCGGTCAGCGCGCGTCGCGCCCGCGGCCTCGCGACGCGGGCCGCCGAACCGACGACGGCCTCGAGCGTCGACCCGCGGGCCGTGAACATCGCCCGGACGAAACCTTCGTACGATCGACGCTCACCGACCGGCACGAGCGGCGAACCTCGCCGCGAGATCGACAGCAGGCCGCCGTCGACGCTCGGCTGCGGAGAGAAGCCCCAGGCCGGCACCCGCCCCTGCAGCTCGAACTCGAACCACGGCGCCGACTGTGCCGTCATCATCGTGCTGCCGCCGACCCCGGAGCGCTTGCGCGCCACCTCCCACTGGGTGAGCAGCACCGCGTGCCGCCATCTCCCGGTCGAGAGCAGCCGACGCAGGATCGGCGTCGTCAGGTGAAAGGGGATGTTGCCGACCACGACGTCGGCGTCGAGCGGATGACGCGTCGCATCCGCGTGCTCGACCCGCACACCGGGCAGTCGTCCGCGCAGTCGGCGCACGCGATGCTCATCGATGTCGATGGCCGTGAGCGGTCGGCCGAGGTCGGCGAGGGTGCGCGTGAGGGCGCCGTCGCCCGCCCCGAGTTCGAGGATCGAACCGGAGGTCTCGTGGACGAGTGCGGTGATGCGACCGAGGGTCGGTCGGTGGGTGAGGAAGTTCTGGCCGAGTTCGTGTCGGCCGCCATGGATTGAACGAGGCATGAGTGCGCTCCAGAAGAAGAATCGGAGCACCTCGGATGAGGGAGGACGCAGAGAAGCGTCAGTGCGGACTGCCCGTCCAGAGGTGCGATGACATCTCGATGGACGGCGCGCAGATGCGTGCGAGGAGCGAGCGCGCCGTCAGGCGCGGCGGTCGCGGAACACGAGGGTGCGCCCCATAACGGGCGCGAAGCATATTGTTCCCATGGATGACAGCCTAGCGACGCCCGGTGCGACGCTCCACTCAGATCCAGCCACGCTCCTCGGCGATCAGCACGGCCTGCTGTCGTGTGCCGACGGAGAGCTTGCCGAGGATCACGGAGATGTGATTGCGCACAGTCCCCGGCGCGAGGGCCAGGGCTCGTGCGATCTGTCCCGTCGTCTCGCCGCGCCGCCCTGCCCGGAGCACGTCGAGCTCACGGTCGGTCAGCGGCGAGCGCTCGTCGCTGAGCGCATCGGCGGCGATCTCCGGGTCGACGTACCGTGCGCCGGCAGCGACGCGGCGGATGACGGCGGCGACCTCATCGGCGCCACGGGACTTCGGCAGAAAACCGGCGACGCCCGAGGCCAGAGCCCGGCGCAGCACGCCAGGGCGTGCGTGGCGCGTGACGACGACGCAGCGGGTCGAGATGGCGCGGTTCAGCCGTTCGGCGACCTGGACCCCGTCGAGCCCCGGCATCTCGAGGTCGAGCAGGCAGACGTCCGGCTGCAACCGCAGGGCCTCGGCGACGGCCCGCTCACCGTCCTCGCATTCGGCGACGACGTCGATGTCCTCCTCCAGGCGCAAGAGCGCGGCGAGCGCGGAACGGATCATCACCTCGTCGTCGGCGATCAGCACGCGGATCATCCGGTCACCTCCACATCCGACGGCACGGTCACGACGACCACGAATTCCTCGCCCTGCGCTTGCACGTCGAGCGTGCCGCGCACCTCGTCGATCCGACGACGGATGCCGTCCAACCCGGAACCGTCGTCGCCGGCTTCCGCGCCCGGCACCGCGTCGTTGGCGATCTCGTAGCGCCAGGCATCCGCGGTCCGGGTCAGGGCAAGGCGCGCATGGCGACCGCCGCCGTGCCGCAGCACGTTGGTCGTGGTCTCGCGGATGACCGGGCCGAGAGCGGATGCCGGTGCCGAGCTCGCACCCGCATCGATGACCGCCTCCACGTCCAGCCCGGCGGCGCGCAGCAGATCGCGGGCGTTCGCGAGTTCATCGCTCAGCGGGACCGAGCGATAGCGCGTCGCGAGGTCTCTGGTGCCCTGGCGCGCCTCGTCGACACTCACCCGAGCGGCGCGCAGCTGCTCCATCCCGGCATCCGGATCACGGGGCAGCAACCGCTCGGCGAGCTCCAGCTGCAGCGCGATGACCTGGAGGTGGTGTCCCTGCAGGTCGTGCACATCGGTCGCCACCCGCAGCCGCTCCTGCGTCGCCGCGAGCCGCGACTCGGACGCACGGGCGCGGTCCAGCGTCACCATGACGTCCCAGAACCACAGCGAACTGACGGTCATCCCCGGCAGCAGCGCCGCGTAGGCGCCGGGGAGCCACGTGGGGATGCCGACGCCGAGCGCGTCGGTGGCCGAGTCGACGAAAGCCAGGGCCACGAGCAGCAGGGTCGCGGCCACGACGACGCGGTAGCGGACACCGCGCGGCCAGTTCAGCAGCACGACCGACTGGGCGAGCGGCATGACCGCGAACTGCCAGCTGCCGGTCAGCAGTCCCGCGACCGTGCCGAACACCGCCGCGACGAGCAGCGGCACGGCGATCCGGCGCCACGGAACACCGGGGCCGGCGTCGATGCGATGCCGGTAGTCGAACAGGAGCAGCATCGTCGAGGAGCACCAGATGACGCCCCCGACGGCGATGACGAGCACGACGCCGCCGCCGAAGTCCGTCGCCGCCGTGATGCCCGCCCACGCGCCGACGAGCATCAGTTCGATGAACAGCACCGCGGTCACCGTGTACCACCACGTGGCGTTGACTCCGCGCGTCAGGGAGAGCGCCCCCGGATTCGGTTCGACGGGGGCGAGGGGCTCGGTGCGGCTGCTCACGCTCCACACGATACGGGTGTGACAGATGTCACGGATACGGCGTGCGATCCGCCCGCCTATCGGTGACGGGCGGACACTGTCGCCGGCACCCGCCAGACGGTGGACTGGATGCATCGCGACGGATACGCCGTCCGCATCGACAACCGGGAGCACACCCCATGAACCTCATCGAGATCTTCCAGAACTGGGTCGCCCAGGTCCCCGAGCTCGTGCAGCCGCTCATCGTCGCCCTCGCCGGCGCGATCCCCTTCATCGAGGGTGAGGGCGCGGCGAGTATCGGCATCATCGGCGGCATCCACCCGGTCATCGCCGCGATCGCCGCGATTGTCGGCAACTTCGTCTGCGTCGCCGTGCTGGTGCTGGCGAGTTCGGGTGCACGCAGTGCGATCGTGAATCGCTCTCGGGTCGGTGAGCCCGCTCTGGCCGGAGGAGGAACCGTATCGGATGCCGGCGCCGAGGCACCGCAGACGGATCGCAAGGCCGCCCGTCGCGAGAAGTTCCAGCGCGCGTTCGAGCGCTACGGCGTCCCGGGAGTCAGCCTGCTCGGCCCGCTCCTGCTTCCGACGCAGTTCACCGCCACGATGCTCGCCGCCGCCGGGATCGGCAAGGCGCGCGTGCTGTTCTGGCAGGCGCTCGCCATCATCGGCTGGACGACCATCGTCGCCGTGATCGTCGGCAGCGCGGTCTCCGCGGTCAGCTGAAGCTCCCGCTGAATCGATTTCACGAACTCGCGTCATCATCCGGCCAGGACGATGTCTTGCTTATGACGGAAGTCCGAACCTTTGGGGATATCGGTTCGGCTTCGACGTCGGGTCGCCCACCCCTCACACAGAGCGGCCCGCGGATGGGGTCCTCCCCGGGACCCCATCCGCCTTCTTCGTTCCGGTAGGCCGTAACCATGCCCGAGCACCCCGCGTTCTCTGCGGTATCGTCTCAATCCCGACCATTCGCGACGCGAACGTCGTAGCAGGAAAACGAGGCCTGATGGACAGCTCCGCTGAGCACGCCGACGGTGATGCGGACGCCCATCTGCTCCGACTCAGTCGCGACGGCGACCGCCGAGCGTTCTCCGAGCTCTGGCGACGACATGCGCCCACCGCCGTCGCCTACGCCCGAAGCCTGGGCGCCGCACCGCCCGACCCCGAAGACGTCGTCTCCGACGCCTTCGTGAGCATCCTGCAGCTGCTTCGCACAGGCAAGGGGCCGGTGGAGCGGTTCCGCCCCTACCTGCTGACCACTGTGCGCAATACCTGGCTGACCGCCGCTCGGCGTGCGCCCTCCACCGTTCCGCTCGAAAGCGCCGAGGATCCGCCCTCGCTCATCGGCACGATCGACGTCGACGCGATGGTGAACTCCGCCGCGCTCTCCGAAGCCTTCTGCGCCCTCCCGGAGCGCTGGCAGCACGCGCTGTGGCTCAGCGAGGTCGAGCAGCTCCCACCGAGAGAGATCGCCGACGTCCTCGGCATGCGGGCGAACGCCGTGGCCGCACTGACGTATCGCGCCAGGGACGGCCTGCGGAAGGCATGGATCGGCGCGCACCTCCGTCGTGCTCCCGCCGGCTCCGACCACGTGCGCGTGATCGAACTGCTCGGTTCCTATGTGCACGGAGATCTGGGACCGCGACCGCAGAAGCTCGTGACCGCGCATCTCACCTCCTGCGCCGACTGCCGCGCCGCCGCGGATGAAGCACGTCATCTGGCTCGGGCCATCACGCTCGGCCCCCTCCTGGTCGGAGGGGCGGGGCTCGTCATCGCCCCCGCGTTCTTCCCTGCCCAGCAGGCTGCCGCGGCGACGCTCGCCGGCGCATCTCACGCGCCGGGGTGGCTCAGCGTGCCCATCATGCTGCACCCGGCGGCCACCGCCGTCGGGCACGCCGCCCCGGTGCTCTGGCCGGTCGCGGCGTCGGTCGCCGTCGCGCTCGCCGTGAGCGGGAGCCTCTTCGTGCGCACACCGACCGAGCCGGACGCGACCGGCGTCGACACTCCGGCGGTCGCGCTGCCTCCGACCGCGGCCCCTGCGGCCCCTCCGGCGCAGAACCCGGCCCCGACCCCGTCGACCCTGCCCGGCGCCACGGCGCCACCGGCAGCCGTTCCGCCGACGGTTCTTCCGCCGAGCGGCGGCGCACCGCTCCCCGCCCCGCCCGCCGATGAAGCCGGAAGCCCCGGCGCGGTCGGCGGCGGTACGTCCGGCCCGGGCGACGACCGGCCGAAGATCCCCGTCCCCGTCGATCACGGGACTCTCACCGTTCCGATCGAGCACGAGCCGATCGACACGTACGCGCGTTCGTCTCCCGCGGTCGACCTCGTCGTCTCGCGCCTGACGACGCCCGGTCTCGAGTCGACCGCGAAGCTGTCCGTCACCGGACCACCCTGCGGGGTGTTCGTGATCGTCGTCGACTATCAACCCACCGGGCTCACGGTGCACCTCGACGAGAACGGGCACTGGACCGGCGCTCTCGAACTCCCGTCGCCGGTGGGACAGTACACGCTCTCGGTCTTCCACACTGGCGCGGAGGGGCAGATCACCGACCTCGCGGTGCAGCGCCCTGCGTGGTTCTGATTCATTCACAAGATCCTGAATTCAGGATTGGCTGTAGTGTAGTTCCATGATCACGGCGCCCGCTTCCGTCACCCACACTGCTGCTGTCGCACGCCTCGGACACGCGCTCTCGGACACGACGCGCGCCGGTGTCCTGCTCGCGCTCCGTGGCGCACCGCGCTACCCGGCCGAACTCGCGGATGCTCTGGGGGTCTCCCGCCAGGTCATGTCGAACCACTTGGCGTGCCTCCGGGGGTGCGGACTCGTCGAGAGTGTTCCCGACGGTCGCCGCAGCAGCTATCGGCTCGCCGACCCCCACCTCGCGCCGGCTCTCGACGAACTGATGCGCGTGACGCTCCTCGTCGAACCGGGATGCTGCGACGGCGAAGGATGCAGCTGCTGATGACGACCCCGTCGGCCGCGCGTCGCACGACGCTGCACCGCCGCATCCGCCTGATCGTGACCCTCACGATCGGATACAACCTGATCGAGGCCGCTGTCGCGATCACCGCGGGTTCCCTCGCCTCCTCCTCGGCACTGATCGGGTTCGGACTGGATTCCACGATCGAAGTGCTCTCCGCCGCGGCAGTGGCATGGCAGTTCACCCGACGTGATCCTGAGCGCTGGGAGAAGCCCACCCTGCGCGTGATCGCGGTCGCCTTCTTCGCGCTCGCCCTGTATGTGACGGCGACCTCCGTGCTCGCACTGATCACCGCCGAGCGTCCGGAGCATAGCACCGTCGGCATCGTCCTGACGGCCGTCAGCGTGCTGATCATGCCCTTCCTCTCGTTCGCCGAGCGCCGGGCGGGCCGCGAACTCGGGTCGGCGACCGCGGTCGCCGACTCGATGCAGACCCTGATCTGCACGTACCTGTCCGCGGCCGTGCTGGTCGGTCTCCTCGCGAACTCCCTGCTCGGCTGGTGGTGGGCGGATGCGGTCGCCGGACTCGTCATCGCCGGCTTCGCCGTGCGCGAGGGCCTCGAAGCGTGGAAGGGCGACGCGTGCGCGACCTCGGTCGGGATGATCCTCGAGGACGAGCACGACACTGCGCACAGCTGACCTCCCTCGCGGCCCGTAGGTTGGAGGAATGGATGCTCTCCCGCTGCAGCACCACGATCTCGCCGGCCGCACGATCCTGGTGACCGGCGCCAACGCCGGAATCGGCTACTGGTGCGCAGAGCGGCTCGCCGCCCGGGGAGCGCGCGTCGTGCTCGGATGCCGGTCGGCCGAGCGCGCGCAGACCGCCGTCGATGCGATCCTGGCCCGCGTGCCCGGAGCGGTTCTGCGGGTCGTCTCCGTCGATCTCGGATCGCTCGAGAGCATCGAGCGCGGCGCGGCGGGCATCGGAGAACGCCTCGATGCGGTCATCTGCAACGCCGGCGTCAAGACCGCACGACGGCAGGACCGCACCACCGACGGCCTCGATCTCATGATGGGCACGAACTTCCTCGGCCATTTCGCTCTCGTCGGCCGGGTCGAGCCGCTGCTCGCCGACGATGCCCGCGTCGTGGCAGTCGGGTCGCTCGCGCACCGATTTGCACACCTCGACCCGGCGCGCCTCACCGACCCGTGGCGCGGCTCCTCTCTGAAGCAGTACGGCCGCTCGAAGGCCGCGCTGATGGCCTTCGCGTTCGAGCTCGACCGTCGGTGGTCCGGCTCGGCGCGATCAGCCGTGTGCGCACATCCGGGGTACGCCGTCGACCCGCTCACCGCGACGCGCGAAGGCGTGATCGAGACCCCGGCGCCGGTGCGCGCGCTCGCGACCCTCGCCCGACCTCTCGTGCAGGGCAAGGACGACGGCGCGACCCCGGTGATCCACGCGGCCACCGCGACCGAGGTCACGAGCGGCGACTACTGGGGACCGGGCGGGATGCTCGAGTTCCGCGGCGCGCCGGTGCGCGTCAAGGCTTCGGACGAGGTGCGCGCGGCGAGCACCGGGGTACCCCTCTGGTCGGCGGCGGAGAAATCGACTGGCGTGCGCTTTCCCGCCTGACGACGGCGACCGGTCACAGCCACGGGTCCAGGGCGTGCTTGCCGTGGGTCTCTCCGGCATCGAGACGCGTCAGCACCTCGGCTCCGGCATCCAGCGGATGCACCTGCGGGGCTCCCGGCGGGTACACGCCCTGCTCGATGAGGTTCTCGAGCTCTTCGATCACGGACCGGTAGATGGCCGGGGCCGCGACCGCCAGCGCTCCGATGTGCAGGCCCTTGATCTGCACCTGATTCGTGAAGACCAGGTCGCGTGTGCTCACGGTGGCATCGCCCGACGCGGCACCGAACACGATGATGCGGCCGGTGAAGGGCGTGGTGACGGCGAGGCTGCTGGCGAAGGTGGCGAACCCCACGGACTCCAGCACCAGGTCGACCCCGCCGGTCAGGCAGACGATCTCCTCGGCGAGATCAGGCCGCCGGCTGTCGAGCACGGCGTCGACGCCCAGGCCCTCCACGAGGTCGTGCTTCGCCGGCGAGGCCGTGGCGATGACTCTGGCGCCGTAGTGGCGGGCGAGGCGGATCGCCGCCTGCCCCACGCCTCCCGCCGCAGCGTGCACGAGCACGACCTCCCCTTCGCGGAGTCCGCCGAGTGGCCGCAACGCCGCCAACGCCGTCGCCCAGTTCAGCACCAGCCCCAGAGCCGCAGCATCGCTCCAGCGCTGCGGCACCGGGATCGCCCCGGCCGCGGGCATCGTCATGTACTGCGCGAACGCGGCGGGCCCCGCTCCGACGACGTGGGTGCCGAGCGGCAGAGGCGCATCGATCGCTGGCCCGACGCCGACGATCTCCCCGGCGGCCTCGAACCCGGCGCCGTACGGTGCTGTCGGGCCTCCGCCGTACGTTCCGTGGGTCTGCATGACGTCGGCGAAGTTGATCCCGGCGGCGCCGACGCGGATCAGGTACTCCCCTGCTGCCGGGACGGGGCGGGGCTGCTCCGTCGTCAGCACCAGGTCGCGCGGGCCTCGGTGCGACGTCTGGATCAGCGCCCGCATCGTCCGGCCGTCGGCATCCGTCTGCTCGTTCTTCTGCATGGCGCGAACCTACGAGGTTGACGCTGGCGTGAAGGTCAAGCGTCGATTCATTCGGGAGAGCGGCGCGGCTCCCGCAGATACTCGTCGAGCGCCGCCTGCTGATCGCGGAGAGCCTCCATGCGGACGCCCAGCCGGTCTCGGTACTCCCGCACCTCGCAGAGGAACTCGACGCACACGTCTGCGCCGACGCCAGCGGCGGCGGAGCCGGCCAGCAGGTCTCTGATCAATCGCACGGGCAGCCCCGATTCCCGCAGCGCCCGCACGGCCCGCACGCGGTCGATGGTCGACGGGCAGTAGTCGCGGAAGCCGTTGCCCCGCCGCCCGGGGACGATCAGTCCCTCGTCCTCGTAGTGCCGCAGCGATCGCGCGCTCACGCCACTCATCCGGGCAGCCTCGCCGATCTTCATATCGGGAGAAACGCACGGAGGCGTGTGGTTCTTCCGGATCGGGCGTGCGACCCTTCCGGCCGCCGCGATGTCCGACGTCAGCGCCAGACTGAGGTGCATGATCACACTGCTTTCCGCACCCAGCAACCTCGGGCTCCGGCCGCCCCAGCGCGGGAGTGTTCCGGGGTCCGCGAAAGCACCGGAGGCGCTGCGTGAAGCCGGTCTCCACACGCGTTTCGCCGCCCACGGCGCCCTCGACGGTGGAGTCCTCCTGCCCGGGCGCTACGTCGATGACGACGACGACCGGCCGACCGGCCGCGTGCGCAACGAGGCAGCGCTGGTCGATCACGCCCGCCGTCTCGCGACGCGCATCACCGACGTGTTCGACGCCGGACGTGCACCGCTGGTGATCGGCGGCGACTGCTCGCTCGTCGTCGGAGCCGGGATCGCGTGCGCGCAGCGCGGTGGCACGGGCCTGGTGCATGTCGACGGTCACACCGACTTCCGGCATCCGGACAACAGCGACGAGTGCGCCAGCGTGGCGGGCGAGGGACTGGCCGCCGCGATCGGATTGCACTGGCCGGCGATCGCCGACATCGACGGCCTCGCGCCGTACTTCGACCCGCGGCACACGGCGCACATCGGTCACCGCGACGACGACGAGGAACAGGAGGAGGTACGCCGCCTTCTCGGGCTCGTGTCTCCGGCCGCTCTCGTCATCGCGCGTGGCGCCGACGAGGTGGCGGCCGCCTCAGCCCGGGTCGCAGGTCCGAACGGATACTGGCTCCAGGTCGATGTCGACGTGCTCGATCCCTCTGTGATGCCGGCGGTCGACAGTCCCGATCCCGGAGGCCTGAGCGCGGCGCAGTTGACCGACCTGCTCCGTGCGCTCGCCCCTCAGGCGGTGGGTGCATCGATCACGGTGTTCGATCCCGACCTCGACCCGGACGGCCGCTACGCGCGACTGCTGGTCGACATCCTCGACGAGGGACTGCACGGGCTGGGCACCGGCCTGCCGGCGTGAATCCTGTCGGGCGATCCGGGCCCTCTACGTGGCCTTCTGCCCGACCCCACCCGACGTTTCACGGAGTACCCGACGTTTCACGGAGCATCCCACCGGGGAGGCTCAGCGAAACGTCATCGGCTCCGCGAAACGTCGGGCCCGGTCACCAAACGTCGGGCCCGGTCAGGAGAGTTCCGCCTGCTTCTCCCCGACCGGATCCGAGGCCACCTCATCGGAACCACCGCGGTCACCGCGGGTCTTGAGAAGGCTCGCGACCGTCGCGACGGTGATCGTCGCACCGATGAACAGGAGCGAGAACCAGATCGGGATCTCGGGCGCCCAGAGCATCGGCTCGCCACCGTTGAGAAACGGCAGTTCGTTCACGTGGAGCGCGTGCAGCACGAGCTTCACGCCGATGAACGCGAGGATGACGGCGAGGCCCTGCGCGAGGTAGACGAGACGCTCGAGGAGTCCGCCGATGAGGAAGTACAGCTGACGCAGCCCCATGAGCGCGAAGGCGTTCGCGGTGAAGACGATGTAGGCCTCGTCGGTGAGACCGTAGATCGCGGGGATCGAGTCGACCGCGAAGACGAGGTCGATGAACCCGATCGCGATGATCGTGAGCAGCATCGGGGTCACGAAGCGGGTGCCGTTCTTGACGACGGTGAGCTTGTCCTCGTGGTACTCGTTCGTGACAGGAAGGTGCCGCCGGACGAAGGTCATGAAGCGGCCGTTCGCCGGGTCGCTCTCGTGGCTGCTGAACGCTTGACGGTAGGCGAGGAAGAGCAGGAGAGCGCCGAACAGGTAGAAGATCCACGAGAAGTTCTCGATGAGCGTCGCGCCGACCGCGATGAAGATGCCGCGCAGGATCAGGGCGATCACGATGCCGATCATCAGCACCTTCTGCTGGTAGATCTTCGGCACCGCGAACCCGGTCATCACGATCAGGAACACGAACAGGTTGTCGATCGACAGCGCCTTCTCGGTCAGGTACCCGGCGAAGTACTCGCCACCGAATGTCCAATCGGAGAAGACACCGATGCCCACACCGAACAGCACGGCGAGGCCGATGTAGAAGGCCGACCAGCGCGCGGATTCGGCGATCGAGGGCTCATGCGGCTTCCGCACGTGCGCGAAGAACTCGTAGACGAAGAACGCGATCGTGACCGCGATCGTGATGACCCAGATGAGCGGGGTGATTTCCAACAGGGACTCCAGACTCGGCGTGCAAAAGCACCGCCAAAGTCTTCTCCATTCCTGAGATCAGGAACCGGTGGCCCGGAATGCGACGTGCATCCGTAGTGACGACCCGACCGTATCGGAGTGCTCCCCTTGGGATCTCCAGGCTACAAGGGCGCTCGCTTGCTTCCTGTGGATCACCCGAAAGCCGAGAGGTGACCGCGGGTGCGTCGCGTACGACGCACCCGCGGTCGTGAGGTCAGTTCAGGGTGAAAGTGACCGTCTTCGTGTTGCCGGCCACGTCCTGGACGACCAGAGTGTTCTGTCCGCGCACCGCCCCGAAGGCACCCGGCTTGACGAAGTTGAGGTCAGACCAGGTGTTGTCGGAGAGATCCTTGACGACCCCGTTGACGGTGACCTGCGAGACCTTGCCCGCGTCGTAGAGCTTGAAGCTCACGACGTCGTATGCGCCGCCGGTGCCGAGCGTGAACGCGCCGCCCTCCTTGACGGTCGCGGTCGGAACAGTGGCGTCGATCGTGAAGGCGAAGGATCCCGTTCGCGCGATGTTGCCCGCGAGATCTTCGGCGTTGTACTTCACCGTGTAGGTGCCGTCCGGCAGGGTCTGCGTGGACTCGTGCACACCGCTCTTCGCACCGTTCATCGCGGTCTGCGTGCTCTTCACGAGCGTGCCGTCCTTGTAGATGTTCGCCACGATGCGCTTCAGGCCGATGTCGTCGGTCGCCTCCACGCGCAGCTTCACCGAGGGCGTCGGGCCTGCGGTCGTCGGCGCGGCGAGGGTCGCGACCGGCTTCGTCGTGTCGACCGGCGCAGCCGCCTGCTGCAGAGCGACCTGGTCGACCACCCAGAAGGCGCTGTTGGTGCCGGTGTAGTGGAACCGGAACTGCGCGGTGCGCGCGCCCACCGGCACGTCGAAAGCGAGGCGCTCTGCGCCGTTCGTGTTCACCGAGTACGTCTTGAGCGACCGCGGCTCGCCGCCGTCGAAGCTGACCAGAACCTCGGCCGACTGCGGGCCGTCGATGACGTAGTTGGTCGCGTAGGCCAGGGTCGCGGTGGCTGCCCCGGTGAGCGGGTACGCCGGGCTGACGAGCGTCGAGTCGAATGCTCCCGCCGCGTGCGACTTGTCGTCCCACTCGTCGGAGTCGGCCACGGCGAACACGTCGCGCGCACGCACGGACGTCTCTCGACGCTGCCCGAGTTCGACGTTGGTCCAGAACTCATCCGTGGCGAACGACCAGCCGGACCACTCCTTGACGCCGCCCGTGGGCATGCGGGAGTTGTCGATGCTCCAGCCTTCGGGTGCCGCGTGCGTCCAGCCCTTCACGTCGGCGCCGGGGCGCGTCTCGTCGGCGCGGGTCTGCAGGACGGGTCGCAGCGCATCGAACGCATCGGGCGCGAGGGCGGATGCCGCGGCGCCGTCGAGCTTCCACGCCGGGTCGGCCGCGATGCCGACCGCGGAGAGCACTGTCGGGGCGACGTCGGAGATCTTGACGTCGTGCCGCACGCCGGGCGCGATGCCGGGACCGGCCGCGATCACGAACACCTTGCGCTCGGCCGGGCTGCTGCCGCCATGTCCGCCGGTCGGGGTGTGTCCGTGGTCGGCAGTCACGACGACCAGCCAGTCCTCTTCGGCCGAGCGGGCGTCGACGGCGGCGAGGATCTGTCCGAGTTCGGCATCCGCCTTCGCCAGGGCGCGTCCGTAGGCGGCGCCGTTCGTTCCCACGCTGTGTCCGGCGCCGTCGACCTCATCCAGGTGCACGAACACGTCGTCGGCACCGTTCGCGATGGTCTCGACGGCTTTCGCGGTCGTGCCGACGTCGTTTCCGCCCTGGACGCGGGAGTCCACCGCAGAGCCGAACACCGTGGTCGCGATAGGCGACCACGTGGCGACGACCGCGGTGGAGCGATCGGGCTGTGCCTTCTCGATGCGCGTCAGGTAGTCGGGGAAGACGTCGAACTTCGGGGCTGTGAAGTTGTTGTCGAGCACGTTGTGCTTGTCGGGCCAGACGCCCGTCGCGATCGTCGACCACCCGGGGCCCGAGATCGTTCCCGCCATCGGCGAAGCGTAGAGGTTGCTCGATGAGACCATGCCACGTGCCATGAGGGCGTCGAGGTTCGGCATGTCGGCGTCGTCGAGGAAGTCGAACGACGCACCGTCGATGCCGACCACGAGGGTCTTCACGGGCTTGGCGTCGTCGACTGCGGCGGCGGGAACGGCCGCGAGCGGGGACAGGAGGCATGCGGCTGCGGTTGTCACGACAACCGCTCGCTTGCGATACGAGGACATTTCATCTCCGAGATGTGGGGTCATGGCATGGTGAGGTCCGTGCCATGAGCCAGTCTCGAACCGGGCCGCCCCCGCGCGCGCGGTTCTCGCGAAGATGTCAATACAAGTTGGGGCGCCGTTCACCCTCGCCGGGTCATGTAGGTATCCAACTTCGTGAACGAACGCGCGGGGAGTGCCTCAGACGAGCTCGCTCACCAACTGCTCGATCCGTGCCCGGATGTCGTCGCGGATGGGTCGCACGGCATCGATGCCCTGCCCGGCCGGGTCGTCGAGCTTCCAGTCCTCGTAGCGCTTGCCCGGGAAGAACGGGCACGCGTCGCCGCATCCCATCGTGATCACGACGTCGGACGCCTGGACGGCCTCCGTCGTGAGGACCTTCGGCTGCTCGGCCGTGATGTCGATGCCGAGCTCCGCCATGGCCGCGACCGCGATCGGGTTGATCTGGTCGGCGGGCATGGATCCCGCCGAGCGGACTTCGATGCGATCGCCCGCGATGTCGCGCAGGAATCCCGCTGCCATCTGCGAGCGTCCGGCGTTATGCACGCACACGAAGAGGACGGAAGGGGTGGTCTTGATTTCGGTCATGATTTGCTCCTGGTGCGTGGTGTGGTCAGGGAAGGAGGCCGTCGACGAGGACGCGAACCCGGGCCGCGATGTCATCGCGGATTGCTTCGACGCCTTCGCGTGACGCGAGGGCGGGATCGCCGACCGCCCAGTCGTCGTAGCGGACTCCGGGAATGATCGGGCAGACGTCGCCGCAGCCCATGGTCACGACGACGTCGGCCGCGCGGACGGCGTCGTCGGTGAGCGGCTTCGGGAAGCGCTCGGCCGCCACTTCGCCCTCGATCTCGGCAAGCAGCGAGCGCACGTGCGGATGGATGACATCGGCGGGACTCGAGCCTGCCGAGCGGGCGATGACCTTTCCGCCTGCCAATCGGTTCACGAGCGCAGCCGCGAGCTGAGAGCGTCCGGCATTCGCGACGCAGACGAAGAGCACCTGCGGGACGGAGCCTTGGCGGTCGCGCGTCAAGTCGCTCAGACGCTGGCGGGCGAAACGCTCGGTGAGCGGTATCAGGGACGACGTCACCCGTGCGGACAGTGCGAGCGCCGTGTACGACTCGCGCACCGTCGCGAGCACCGTGCTCTCGTCGAGTTCCGGCACTGCTGCGGCCAGCTCCTGAGCGAGTCGCGTCACGCGCGCGTCGAAATCGGGTCGCAGCGCGCCGTCGTCCTCAGGCGTTCCGGTGGATTCCTGTGTCACCGTCGCCGGGGCGAACGAGTCGAGCAGTGCCGTCACCGCACCTCGCCTGTTCGGGTTGATCCGATACCAGACCCAGGTACCGCGACGCTCCGAGGTCAGCACATCGACGTCCTTCAGCACCTTGAGGTGATGCGAAACCGTCGGCTGGGAGACGTCGGCCAGCTCTGCGAGGTCGCAGACGCACGATTCCCCGCGGGGGTCGGAGGCGATGGCCGACAGCATCCGCAGACGAAGCGGGTCGGAGAGCGCCTTCAGCGTCGCGGCGACCGACGAAGCCGCTTCCAGGCCGATCGCATGAGTGGCGACGGGACTGCAGGTGTCGGCTGCCGCCGTCAGGGTGACGTTCATGACGGAATCCTCTCAGCGATATACGGATCGGTGTGGAACCAGCGTCGCGCCGCCCACAGCGAGACGTAGACGAGCGCCACGAGGACGGGAACCTCGATCAGCGGGCCCACCACGCCGGCCAGCGCTTGGCCCGAGGTCGCGCCGAATGTACCGATGGCGACGGCGATGGCGAGCTCGAAGTTGTTGCCCGCTGCGGTGAAGGCGAGCGTGGAGGAACGCGCGTATCCGAGGCCGAGCGCCTTGCCGGCGAAGAGCCCGGCGAACCACATCACCGCGAAGTAGACGAGCAGCGGAAGAGCGATCCGGGCAACATCCCACGGCCGGTTCGCGACCTGCTCCCCCTGCAGAGCGAAGAGCAGCACGATGGTGAACAGCAGGCCGTACAGGGCCCAGGGGCCGATGCGCGGGACGAACTCCGCTTCGTACCAGTCGCGGCCCTTGCGCCGTTCCCCGATGAATCGAGAGGCGAAGCCCGCCACCAGCGGTACGCCGAGGAAGATCAGCACGTTGAGCGCGATCTGCCCTATCGAGATATCGAGCCCCTGGGAGTCGAGGCCGAGCCAGTTGGGCAGAACGGTGAGATAGAACCAGCCGAGCAGGGAGAACGCCACGACCTGGAACAAGGAGTTGATGGCGACGAGCACGGCGGCGGCTTCGCGGTCACCGCACGCGAGATCGTTCCAGATGACGACCATCGCGATGCAGCGTGCGAGTCCGACGATGATGAGGCCGGTGCGATATTCGGGAAGGTCAGGGAGGAAAGCCCAGGCGAGCGCGAACATGAGCGCCGGGCCTGCGACCCAGTTGAGCACGAGGGAGGAGACCAACAGTTTCTTGTCCCCCGCGACCGCGGCGACTTTGTCGTAGCGCACCTTCGCGAGGACCGGGTACATCATCACCAGCAGTCCGAGCGCGATGGGCAGAGAGATTCCGCCGACCTCGAGGTCTGCGAGCGCCTCGGAGACGCCGGGGATGAATCGGCCGACCAGGATGCCGCCGACCATCGCGAGTCCGATCCACAGCGGCAGCCACCGGTCGAGCGTCGAGAGGCGGCGCGGCGTCACGGATGCGGGAAGCGTGGCAGTGCTCATGCGTGGACTGCTCCCGCCGAGACCGAGGATGCCGCGGCCCCTTCGATCGCACTCAGGTAGTGCTGAGCGTCTTGCGCGGCCGCGCATCCGGTTCCCGCGGCGGTGATCGCCTGACGGTACGTGTGGTCGACGAGGTCGCCCGCGGCGAAGACGCCGACCACGTCGGTGCGCGTCGACGGGTGCTCCACCAGCACGTACCCTTCGGCGTCCGTGTCGACGATGCCTGCGACCAGTTCTGAACGAGGGTCGTGACCGATCGCGACGAAGACTCCGGCCACAGACAGATCGCGCTCAGCCCCGGTCACAGTGTCGCGGAGAGTCACGGATTCGACCTTCTCGGCTCCGTTGAGGACCGCGACCTCGCTGTTCCAGACGACCTCGATCTTGGGGTGATCCAATACCCGCTGTGCCATGATCTTCGAGGCCCGGAACTCGTCGCGACGGTGCACGAGCGTGACCTTGGATGCGAAACGCGTGAGGAACAGCGCTTCCTCCATTGCCGAGTCCCCGCCACCCACGACGACGATCTCTCGGTTGCGGAAGAAGAATCCGTCGCAGGTGGCACACCAGGAGACCCCGTGCCCGCTGAGCCGCTCCTCGTCGGGCAGGCCCAGCTTGCGGTACGCGGATCCCATCGTCAGAATCACGGCCCGCGCATGGAACGTCTCGCCTGCACCCGTCTCGATCGTCTTGACGGTCTGGTCCAGGTCGACACGGATCGCATCGTCGAGCAGGATGCGAGCGCCGAAGCGTTCGGCCTGCGCGCGCATCGACTCCATCAGTTCCGGGCCTTGCACTCCGTCGACGAATCCGGGGAAGTTCTCCACCTCGGTCGTGGTCATCAGCGCGCCGCCCGCGGTCACCGACCCGGCCAGGACCACCGGCGCGAGGCCTGCACGCGCCGCGTAGACGGCCGCGGTGTAGCCCGCGGGGCCGGACCCGATGATGACCAGCTCAACCTCTTGAATCGACATGTGTCTATATTGACATTCATCGATATCAACGGCAAGCCACTGACGAAGAGTTCACCTCCCGGACACCCGGCCACCGCGAGGGGCGGCATTGTCAGCCGACGGCGACCGGGCGCGCCCCGATCTGCAGCACGGCGGGCGTGCCGCAGCATCCGCCTTCTGTCGCATCGAAACCTCCCGCGCCCCCGCAGACACCGGTCGCCGGAAGCTCCAGTTCATTGCGCTCCGCAGCCGCGTGGTCACCCGCGAGGTGAGCGGCGACACTTCGCACCTGTTCGAAGCCCGTGAGGGCGAGGAACGTCGGCGCCCGGCCGTACGACTTCGCGCCGACGATGAACAGCCCTTGTTCGGGCTGCGCGAGCTGCCGCGCACCCGTCGCCGAGACCGAGCCGCACGAGTGGATGTTCGGATCGATCTCCGCGGCGATCCCCGCGACGGCCTCGAGCGCGGGGTCGAGATTGGTGCGCAGCTCCCGGAGCAGGTCGACGTCAGGCCGGAACCCGGTGAGGGCGAACACGTGGGAGACATCGGTCAGTTCGCGCCCGTCGTCCGACACGATCGTCAGAGCGTCACGCTGCTGCCGGAACTCCGAGACACGGAATCCGGTGACGACGTCGACCGCGCCGTTCTCGACGACCTTCTGCGCTCGGGAGCCGAGCGCAGCGCGCTCCGGGAGCTCGTCCCCTGCACCGCCGCCGAAGACGTTCGCGGTGCCGCCGCGGCGCAGGACCCAGGTGACACGAGTGCCGGGCTGACGGCGCACGAGCCCGCTCAGGCGCAGCGCGGCGTGCGTGGCCGAGTGCCCGGCACCGACGACCACGACGTGCGCGCCGGCGAAGGCGGAGACGTCATCCGGGATGCGGTAGGAGATGTGCGGCGCGGATGCGACCTCACCGACGGCCGGATAGCCGTCAGCACCCGCAGGATTCGGAAGGCTCCACGTGCCACTCGCGTCGATGACAGCTCGCGCGTGGACCCGCCCCTCGCCACCAGCGGCATCCCGTGTATGCACCACGAACGGCCGGGCTCCGCGATCACCGTCGACGACCTTGTCGCGCCCCTGGCGGGCGACGCCGGTGACCGTCAACCCGTAGCGCACGCGCTCCCCCAGCACCTCGGCGAGCGGCGCGAGGTATCCGTCGACCCACTCTGCACCGGTCGGATATCCGGAGACGGGCGCCGACCACCCCGACGGCTCGAGGAGACGGCGGGCCGCGGAGTCGGTGAGCTCCGGCCATGCGGAGAAGAGGCGGACGCGCCCCCACTCGCGGACCGCGGTCGAGGCAGTAGTTCCCCGTTCCAGCACCACGACGTCCTGCCCTCGTTCGGTCAGGTGCGCGGCGGCGGCAAGCCCCTGCGGGCCCGCTCCGATGACGACGACAGGATGCTCGATCATGGCTTTCTCCTCAGATTGACGTTCTTGAATATGAGAACCATCCCGCACCTATCGAAGTTTGTCAATACGTGCGAGAATACCGATGTGAGCCTGCCTCTGACCATCGAATCGACCGCCTGCTGCGTCCCCCGTGTCACCTCCTCGGTGTCCGTCGAGGACGCGGAGAGAGCTGCCCGAGTGTTCAAGGCCCTCGGCGACCCGACGCGCGTGCGACTGCTGTCACTCATCGCGGAAGGCGAGGGTGGGGAAGCCTGCATCTGCGACCTCACAGAACCGGTCGGCCTCTCGCAGGGCACCGTTTCTCACCACATGAAGCTGCTGGCGGATGCCGGTCTGGTCACGAGGGAGCAGCGCGGCAAGTGGGCGTACTTCTCCCTCAATGGTGCGGTACTCGACGCCGCTGCCGATGCCCTGCGAACGGCCTGACCGCGCCTAGGTTCCCGCGTCGGTCTGGAAGTAGAGGTGGGCGTGCAGCGCGCACTTCTCGTTGAACGGTGCCGCGCACCGGGGGCATCCGGTCGCCGTGAGATAGTCGGCGATCGTCAGTTCCCCGCCGCACGCCCCGCACAGCACGGCCCTCGTCTCGCGCTCATCGAGCCCCCAGACGCGGGCGGGATGCCCGGCCGCCTCCTCATGGCAGAGGTGGCACGGGTAGTACTCGCCGCAGCAGGCGAACCGGATCGCGACGATGTCGACCGAGCTCCGGTAGTGCACGCATCGGGTCTGGTCGTCGACGACGGCTCCGCGCACCGGCGGGCGGCCCCTCATGATGCGCGCCCCTCGATCAGCGCGGCGAGCGCATCCAGCGTCCGCTCGAGCCCGAACGTCCACGCCCGTTCCGCGTTCCACGCTCCGCCCTGCGCCTCACCGGCGGCGCCGCCGATCCGCACCGATCGAGGAAAACGCTCGGGGTCGAGGGCGCGCACGAGGATGGGCTGATTCGCCGCCCACCAGCCTTCGTCGCTCATCGCCGTGTCCGTCACGGCGCGCACCGCATCGTGCGCCGCGCGGCCGTGCGACTGCACGAAACCGAGGAGATACGTGAGCGAGGCGTCGACGTCGACGTCCGCGAGCCCGGTGCCGTCGAAGGCCGAGAGCTCGTACTCGTACTTCGCCATGACCCCGGGGCCGAGGGGCGGACGACTGAGCGCTGCCACCTCGGTGAGCCACGGATGCCGGGCGAGAAGGTCGCGGTTGGCTTCTGCGATCAGCGTGATCCGCTCGCGCCACGATCGTTCCGCCAGCTCCGGCGTCCGCATCCCGGCGTAGAGCGCGTCGACCATGAGGTCGAGAAGCTCGGGCTTCCCGGGAACGTAGGTGTACACCGACATCGGCGCGATACCGACGCGCTCGGCGACCGCCCGCATCGTGACGCCGGCGAGACCGTGCTCGTCGGCGATGGCCAGGGCGGCGTCGACGACCTTGCCGACCGCGACAGAGCGGGCCGGGCCCTTGCGCGGGACCGTCGGCTCGCCCCAGAGCAGAGCGAGAGTTCTGCTCGGCTCGCCCGCACCCGTCCGATCAGCATCCATGGGAATGATCTTGCCACATCTGCGTTATACGTCGTACATTGTACGCTGTACGGTTTAACGACAGGAGCAACTCCATGAAGTTCACCTCGACCGCCATCTCCCTGAATGTGCCCGACGTCGCCGCGTCTGCCGAGTGGGTGCAGCAGCACCTCGACTTCGCCGTCGCGATGGAGGCAGACGGGTTCTCCTCGCTGCAGCATCCGGATGCCGGGATCAACCTGATCTTCCTGCGAACCGGTCTGCCGAGCTTCAAGCCGTCGTCGGCAGCCGTCGACGCGACCGGCGTCCTCGTCGTCTTCACGGTGGATGCCATCGACGACGACTACGCCCGCCTGCAGCAGGCGGGCGCCACGATCGTCACTCCCATCGAGACCGAGCCGTGGGGCGAACGGTACTTCCAGATGACCGACCCGAACGGCATCGTCTATCAGCTCGTCCAGTGGGTGGAGCCGGAGGCGGGCACCGGCTGACGCAGGCTCAGTGCGCGAATCGCGGCCCCAGGACGGAGAGGAGCTCGAGCTTCTCGTGGCTCTCCGACCCTGGGGCCGCGGTGTACACGAGCAGCGCCTGCGAGGACGCCGGGTCGATCAGGCTCTGGCACGAGAGGTCGAGCGCTCCGAGCTCGGGATGTACGAAGCGCTTCGTCTCCTGCGGCCGCAGCCCGATCTCCTGCCGTTCCCACAGGGCGCGGAACTCCGCGCTGGATTCGCGGAGCAAGGCGCAGAGCTCGGCGGCCCGCGATCCGGGGCCGTTCCGCGCCATGACCTCACGCAGACCCGAGACCCACAGGCGCGCAAGGAAGTCGTGGTCGCGCGGGTCGTAGAGCTCCCGCGACCCGGGATCGGTGAACCAGCGGAAGCCGATGCTCCGCGCGGGGCCCACCAGGGCCGCCGTGTCACCGGTCAGCGCGACGCCGAGCGCCGTCTGCTTCAGCGTCTCCCCGAGTTCGGTCACGACTTCGGCGGGAGTGTCCTCGAGCCGATCGAGGATGCGCAGCATCCCCGGCGAGACGTGCACGCTCTCGGCTCCTCGCACCGGAGGCCGATGACCGGCCAGTCGGAAGAGGTGGTCGCGCTCATCGAGGGAGAGATGCAGCCCTTGCGCGATCGAGGCGATCATCTGCTCCGACGGCAGCGGACCGCTGCCGCGTTCCAGACGGGCGTAGTAGTCGGCGGACATGTGGCAGAGCGCCGCCACCTCCTCGCGGCGAAGACCCTCCGTGCGCCGACGCTGCCCTCGAGACATCCCCACGTCTTCCGGCTGCAGCACGTCGCGTCGGCGTCGGAGGAACTCCGCGAGCCCTGCCCTGTCGATCTCCATGCGCCCGGCATCCTCTCGTCGCTCCCGATCCTGACATGCGGTGGCCACGGCATCCACTGATCGACGAGTCCTGGATAGCGGATCGCGCGTCGACGAGGCTGGAGAAGAACCGAAGGAGCACCTCATGCCACGCACGATCATCGACATCGACATCCCCTCCCTGCACGGACGCCGCGCCGTCGTCACCGGAGGGAGCGACGGCATCGGCCTGCGGATCGCGACGCGCCTGGCACAGGCAGGCGCCGAGGTCGTGCTGCCGGTCCGAAACCCGAGCAAGGGCGAGGCCGCCGTCGCCGGCATCCGCGCGAAGGTTCCGGCCGCTCAGCTCACCCTGCTGCCGCTCGATCTCTCGTCGCTGACATCGATCGCGGAGTTCGGCGATCGGATGCGGGAGGACGGGCGTCCCGTTCATCTGCTGATCAACAACGCCGGCGTGATGACCCCGCCCGATCGGCAGGCGACCTCCGACGGCTTCGAGCTGCAGCTCGGCACGAATCACCTCGGCCACTTCGCGCTCGTCGGGCACCTGCTCCCGCTGCTGCGCGCCGGGAACGCCCGCGTGACGTCACAGGTCAGCGTCGCCGCGAACGAGCGTTCCATCCACTGGGACGACCTGAACTGGGAGCGGTCCTACAACGGCTTGCATGCGTACAGCCAGTCCAAGATCGCGTTCGGTCAGTTCGCGCTCGAGCTCGACCGCCGCAGCGAGGCCGAAGGGTGGGGCATCACCAGCAACCTCTCGCACCCGGGCGTCGCGCCGACCAGCCTCCTGGCGGCACGGCCGGAGGTCGGGCGCGCGCAGGACACCCTCGGCGTGCGGATCATCCGCTGGGGGTCGGCGCGCGGCATCGTGTTCGGCACGCCCGAATCGGCATCCCTCCCCGCACTGTATGCGGCTACCTCGCCCGACGCGCGACGGCGGTCGATGTACGGCCCGAGCGGTATCGGCCACCTCGGCGGCGGGCCGGCCGAACAGCGGGTCTACTCCCGCCTTCGCAGCGAGGACGAAGCCCGGCGCGTGTGGCAGATCTCGGAGGAGATGACAGGGGTCCGGTTCGCCGCGGGCAGCACGGTCTGAGCCTGTGAGCACATACAGCTGAGAGGCGTAACGTCCGAACATGAATGCACAATTGAAGATCGCGGGGCATGGCCCCGAACCGTCGGGACGGGAATCCGTCCCCGTCAGTGCGCTCTTCCCGACACTGACCACAGAGGATGCACCTGAGCCGGTCGACGATGACGACGCCCGTATCTTGGACTGGGCAGAAGAAGGCGGTGCCGCCCACCGCTAGGGCGACACCTGCGAAGAGGTCATCATGGACGAGATTCGTCCGACCGTCCGCCCGCGCCCGCGCGAGACCGCGTCCCGTGCATCGAGCACCTTCACCGAGCTCGCCCAGCTGGTTCGCACCCGCGGCCTCCTCCGCCGCCGATATGGCTACTACTGGACGAAGCTCGTGGCTGCACCGCTGGTGCTCATCCTCTGCATCCTCGCGTTCCTCTGGATCGGCGACACGTGGTGGCAGTTGTTCACCGCCGCGGCGCTCGCGATCGTCTTCACCCAGATCGCATTCCTCGGGCATGACGCCGCACACCGGCAGATCTTCGTCTCCGGCCGCTGGAACGACTGGATCAGCCTGATCCTCGGCGACCTGCTCGTCGGCATGAGCTACGGCTGGTGGCAGCACAAGCACACCCGCCACCACGCGAACCCGAACAAGCTCGGCGCCGACCCCGACATCGAGCTACCCGTCATCGCCGTCACGCCGGAGAGCGCCGCTCGACATCACAACCCACTCGTGTCGTGGTTGCGGGCCCATCAGGGTCTGATGTTCTTCCCGATCTTGCTGCTGGAGGGACTCTCCCTGCACGCGTCGAGCGTGCGGCGCGTGCTCACGCGCGGCCGACTGGAGCGGCGCTGGGCGGAGATCGTGTTCCTGAGCGTGCGGATCATCGGGTTCCTGGTGCTCGTCTTCCTCGTGCTCTCGCCCGGCATCGCCTTCGTGTTCCTCGCCGTGCAGCTCGGGGTGTTCGGGTTCTACATGGGCATCGCGTTCGCGCCGAACCACAAGGGGATGCCGGTCGTCCCGCGCGACATGACGCTCGACTTCCTCCGACGGCAAGTGCTGATGAGTCGCAATGTGCGGGGGAGCCGGTTCGTCGACATCCTCCTCGGCGGGCTGAACTACCAGGTCGAGCATCACCTCTTCCCGTCCATGCCCCGTCCGCACCTGCGGCGAGCCGCCCCGATGGTCGAGGCGTACTGCCGAGAGCTGGGGGTGCCGTACACGCGCATCGGCCTGTTCGCGTCCTACGCGATCGTGGTCCGCTACATCAATCGCGTCGGCCTCGGCGAGCGCGACGTGTTCAGCTGCCCCCTGATGGACCAGCGTGCCCAGATCGCCCCGGTCTGACCCGCGCGCTCCCGTGGCCGTTGTTGCGGCCATTCCTTGCCGGAACCCGCAACAACTGCCACGGGAGCAGCATGATGGGGGTATGACGGGTGGGTATGAGGCGGGGTTCCTGGAGACGGCGGTCGGTTTGCCGGGAGGAGGGGCGGGGGCGGATGCCGTGCGGCTCGACTATCCGCGGTTCTCCGTGCTGCTCGACCGGGAGCGGCGGCTGGCGCGCGTCACGGCCGTGAACATCGACGGTGCCCAGCTCCGCGACCTGGCGCGGGAGGGCGAATGGCGGCTTGACCCGCGGATCACCCCCGAGGAGCAGACGGGCCCTGAGGTGTACGCGCGCAACGATCTCGATCGCGGGCACCTGGTGCGCCGGCGCGATCCGGGGTGGGGCGACGCCGATGACGCGCGCGCCGCGATGGAGGCGACGTTCTTCTACCCGAACGCCGCCCCGCAGGCTGCCGGCTTCAACCAGTCCAAGGAGCTCTGGCTCGGTCTCGAAGATCACGTGCTCGCGTACGCCGAGACGACCGATCAGCGTCTGAGCGTCTTCACCGCGCCGGTGCTGGGCGACGCCGATCCGCCGTACCGCGGCATCCGCATCCCGCTGCGATTCTGGAAGGTCGCCGCCTGGCAGGGGCCGAAAGGTCTCGCCGCCGCCGGCTTCATCCTGGACCAGACGGAACTGGTCGACACCCGCGACGGGCTGCTCGCCGCCCCGCCGCTCGGCGCCTTCCGCACGTTCCAGGCGCCGATCGCCGACATCGCGGGGATCACGGGGATCGAATTCGGCCCGCTGATCGCCGCCGACACGATGAATCAGAGCAACGCGCGCGTGGGTGAATGGCGCGCACTGCGCGCACCCGGCGACATTCTCCTCTGAGGGGCAGACGAGCAGATCAGCTCATCCCTGACGTCCTTTGAACCGCGGGTTGAGCTTGTTGATGACGAATACGCGTCCGCGACGACGCACCACCTGCGCGCCGGGCTGATTCTTCAAGGATTTGAGTGATGCGCGAACCTTCATGATGATCCTCCTTATTGATAACGTTTCTCAATAACAAGGTAGGGTGACAAGGAGCGCCCGTCAAGAAGAGAGCAGGTTGTCGGTGGAGATCATGAACCCCCTCGTCGTCGTCGGCGTATGCATCCCGGAGCGACGACGGTACGCAGCCGCGCTCGCCCAGGCGACAGGCAGACGCCTGGTGCGGATCACCGAACGGTCTCCCGCGCGCCGGCCCGACAGCGGGCCCAGCGCGCCGCAGCATCCGCTCGGGAGCGGCGAACTCTGGCGGTTCGTGGCGGACGTCGCAACGGAACTCGATCTTCCACACCTCGACCTCGCGGGAGATCCGCGGATTCCGGTCGTCTGCGTCGTCGACGCCCTCCACCTGCTGGACGACATCGCAGACCAGCGCCCGCTCGTCGAGACCGCTCGCCCCGGCGACGACCGAGGCGACTTCGGCGCTCGTGCGCGCCGAGCCGTGTCCCTCATCGAGGGCGCGACGCTGGTCTCCTTCGTCAATTGGGAGTCCGTCGGCACGTCTCGTCTGGCGCTTCTGATGTCGATCGCCTCCCACCTCAATCCCGCCGCTCGCGTCCGCCTGTCGCGTGGCCCAGTCGAGGATGTCAGCGCCCTGGCATCCGCGCCGCAGGAGTTCCCCCCGTTGCTCGAGAGGGCAGGGTGGGTGCATGCGCTCAATGAGGAACACGACCCCCACATGACGGACTCGCGGGTGTCGACGATCCGCTACGAGCAGCAGCGGCCGTTTCATCCCGCGAGACTCACCGCCGTGCTCGACGACATCGAATCCGGCCGCTACGGCCTGGTCCTCCGATCCGCCGGGTTCTGTCGGCTGGCGACGCGGTCGAGCGTTCTTGCACGCTGGGACCACGTCGGTTCCGCGATCTGGATCGACCCGCTCACCTCGGATCTCGATGCCGCCTCAACCGGGCAGGACATCTCGTTCACGGGTCTGCGCATCGACGCGCACGCGCTCAGCGCCGCCCTCGACACCGCCGCCGTGAGCGATGACGAACTCACCGCCGGACCGGATGCGTGGCGGATGTTCGACGACCCCCTCCCCGCGTGGCCGACCATCGTCGAAGAGCACCCCTGACCTTCTCATTCCGGGTCAGCTCCGTCGAAGGCCGGGATCGGCAGCGGCATGCCGCCCTGCAGCGCGGACTCATGCGCGATCACGCCCGGCGCGGTCCAGTTCGCGGCGGTCACCGCGTCGATTGAGGGCAGCCGCTCCTCGACGATCGACCGCACGAACTCGTGCACGAGGTGCGGATGCGAGCCGCCATGCCCGCCGCCCTGCACGAACGAGGCATGGCTGCCGTCGGCGAACACGCTGGATCCGGTGTACCCCGCGATCTCGGGCGGCAGGAGGTCGCCCCGGTCGGGCGCCTCGATACGGCGCGCCTCGATGCCGTCGCCGCGCGCATCGTCTCCGGCATCCGTCGCTCGAAGGAAGTGCACCGGGGACTCGCCCTCGATCTGCGGCCACTCGAACCCATAGCGCTCCCCGTAGACGGCGAAGGCCTCGGAGTACGAACGCGTCGCCTGGAACAGGGTGCGCGAGACCTCGACTGCGGCATCCGATCCCTCGAGCTCGAAGATGGCTGTCTCGGCGGGGAACGGGTTGCCGTACTCAGCCGCGCGGCCGTCGGGCAGCCGCCCGGAGCCGAGACAGCGCACCGAGGTCGCACGTGTGCCGAGCAGGCTCAGCACCGGGGCGATCGCGTGCGTCATGTAGAAGTGCGGCGGGAGCCCGCGCCAGTACGCGGGCCATCCCTCCATGTCTTGATAGTGCGAGCCCTTCGCGAAAGTGATGGCCCCGAAGCGACCCTCGTCGAACAGCGCCCGGCAGTGCAAGAACTCGCGGGTGAAGACGGCAGTCTCCATCATCATGTAGTTCTTGCCCGTGACGGTCTGGAGCCGCACGATCTCGCGCATCTCCTCGATCGACAGCGCCATCGGCACGGTCGAGGCGCAGTGCTTGCCCGCGCTCAGCACGGCGATGCTCTCCCGGCCGTGATCAGGAAGCCGGGTCACGAGGTGCACGGCATCGATCTGATCCTGCGCGAGCACCTCGTCGAGGCTCGTATAGCGCTCCGCGATGCCGAACTCATCGCCGACCCTCGCCAACACGTCGGGGTCGGCGTCGCAGATGGCGAGCATTCCGACGTCGGGGTGGTCGCGGTAGATCGGCACGAACTCGGCGCCGAAACCGAGACCGACGAGGGCGACGGTGATCTTCGCAGTCATAGGTCCAGTTCTACCGCCTCGCCTCTCCCCTGTTACGCGGCCCCGATCTAGGCTGACGGCATGAGCGCAACGTTGGACGAGGGACCGTTCTTCCACGGCACGAAAGCCGATCTGCAGGACGGCGACCTTCTCACCGCGGGGTTCCGGTCGAACTACCGCCCCGAGATCGTCATGAACCACATCTACTTCACCGCTCTGAGCGACGGAGCCGGACTCGCGGCCGAGCTCGCGGCCGGTGAAGGCGAACCCCGTGTCTATATCGTCGAGCCGACCGGGCCGTTCGAGAACGACCCGAATGTGACGGACAAGAAGTTCCCGGGCAACCCCACCCGGTCCTATCGCAGCGCGGAGCCGGTGCGGATCGTCGGCGAGGTCCTCGACTGGACGCGTCTGTCCGCCGAGGCTCTGCAGATCTGGCGCGAGCGGCTGGCCACGATCCGCGATGACCCGAGCGCCGAGATCATCAACTGAGCTCCTGAGCGGTCATCCGGACCGGTCGGCGATTCTCCGGGCCCATCACCAGCACCGGAGGGTCACCGCCGGCTCGGCTCGGCGATGGTATCGCCGGCGTGCGCGTACGCCGCTCGCCAGGCTCGGTCGAACTCCGCCCGACTGATCACGCCGTGCCTGCAGGCGAAGGAGGCGTCTTGCAGGGCTTCCGCGATCGTGTCGAGCCGGCGCTGCTGCGAACGCTCCTGAGCGCTCTCCTCATGGAGGCCCGAACGGCTGGACGCCAGTGTCACGGTGCGCTGACGGATGTCGTGTGCGCGGCGAGAGACCGAGACACCAACCGGGAAGAGAACCGCCGCCAGGAGCAGGGCGGCGACCAGCGGCGGGATTCCCGCTGCGCACAGACCGATCCACGCGACCACGCCACCGCTGAGCGCGAGGGGGGCGAAGAAGCGGTTCACCTCGGCGAGGCGTCGCTCGACAGCGGTCGAATCCGGTGGGTAGACGGCGAGCACGGACGTGACGGTGCCGTAGTGGCTCACCGTGCGCGAGATGTGGCCCCAGCGCGGGACCGATCGATTCGCGGGAGCGGGGGTGCTGACGGTGTAGCGAGGACGATGGACGAGAGACATGCCCCCACATTCCTCCGCGCGGACCTCGACGGCGCGGATGCAGACGGAACCCATACGGCGTCGCACTGTTTCCATGCGAAAAGATGACGTCGTCGCCGCGGG
Organism: Microbacterium sp. PMB16; assembly: GCF_051294855.1. Lineage (GTDB taxonomy): Bacteria > Actinomycetota > Actinomycetes > Actinomycetales > Microbacteriaceae > Microbacterium. The sequence continues at coordinate 2,156,329 of NZ_CP145908.1, read as the reverse complement.
TGACGAGTCAGTCCTGGCGCGGTGGGGACGGACGCCCGTCGTCTTCGATGCTCAGCATCCGCAGACGAGTCGTGCTTCTCCCGCGACGCGTCTTGCGGAGGCGGGCCGCGCGCCGACCCCGCCGTCGGCCGGTGACGAGCTGCACGTACAGCGTCGCGATCCCGGCGATCAGGAGACCGGCGAGGTTGATGAGCAGCTGGATCGCGGAACCTCGTGCTTCGTCCCAGGCACCGACGGCGAGCGTCAACCCGATTGTCCCCACCGCCGGCACCGTCGTTATGGAGATGAACACTCCCACGAGGGCCGACGACTTCGCTGTCGTGAGCGAGAGCACCCCGGCGATACCCGCGAGGATCGCGATGACGAACGACCATGCGTCCGGGGCGACGATGAACTCCGTCGCGGGACCGGTGGTCGCCTGCACGTAGGTGATGACGCCCATCGAGTACAGGATCGCCCAGATCGCCCAGGCGATGGCGGCGCAGACGGCGAAGCCCCCGAGGAGCGTTCCGAAGGCGGGAGCGACGATGCCGCGGCGTCGACGGACGATCGCGTAGGAGATCGCCGCAAGCGGCGCGAATTCCGGACCGACGACCATCGCACCGATGATGAGGATCGGCTGGTCGAGCAGACGGCCCACACCTGCGATGAGCGTCGCGAGCAGCAGGAAGACGAAGAACGAGACGGACGGATGCGCATCTTCCTCCGCCTTGCCGGCGAGCTGAGCCCAGAGCACGCCGTCGGCCGGATGCCCGGGGGCGAGGGTTTCGGCACGGTCGGCGGCATCGGAGACCACGACCAGGGGTTCCGAGACGACGATGCTGCCCTCGGCGGGGATGCCGAGATGCCGCAACGAGCGCATGATGTTGTTCGCGTTCTCCCTGGTCATCTCGAACAGGATCACGTCACCGCGTCCGTCCATCGCCGCCCCGGGGAGGACGGCCATCCCGCAGACCGTGGGGTCTCCCGAAAGAGTCTCCTGCGCCTGATCGGAGAGGGCCTGGGTGACACTGACGCGAACGGAGAGCATGCAGCTATTCTGCTTGCCGTCAGCTCACGGCGACAGCGAGGACGCGCTCGGCCGCCCGCACCATCGCGACGTCGATGAACGTCCCGTCCTCGAGCAGGAAGGCCCCGGAGCCATCGGCAGCAGCAGAACGCACGCGGTCCACGATGCTCTGGGCCCGTGCGATCTCCGCCGCATCCGGCGTGAAAGCCCGGCGGATCACCGCGATCTGACGCGGATGCACGGCGGTACGCCCGCCGAAACCGAGCACGCGACCAGAACGGCAGCTCGCCTCCAGCCCATCGAGGTCGGCCACGTCGGCGTGCACGGCCATCAGCGGCGCCGGCAGTCCGGCCGCGGCGGCGGCGTTCACGATGCGACTGCGCGACCACGCCAGACCCGCTTCGCCGGGGGAGCCTGCGGGCACGCCGAGTTCGGCACGCAGGTCGGCCTCTCCCGTGGAGATCGCGGCAACACCGGATGCCGCGATCTCGAAGGCCCGCTCGATCGACAGGGCCGACTCCAGGAGAGCGTGGACGTCGCGCCCAGGCGCCGCCGCGCGGGCGGCCGCGACGTCATCGGCCGACTGCGTCTTCGGCAGCCGCACGCCGAACACGGTCGGGAGGTCGGCGACGGCAGCGAGGTCGGCCGCGTGCCACGCCGCCCCCCGCGCATTGACCCGCACCTGCACGGCCGGGGCGCCTTCGCCCCTCGCCGACCACAGAGCAGCGAACTCTCCCAGCGCCTCGCGCGCAGCATCCTTCCGCGATGCGGTGACCGCGTCTTCGAGGTCGACGATGACGGCGTCCGCTCCGGCATCCAGTGCCTTCTCGAAGCGCTCCGGACGGTCGGCCGGGGCATACAGGGCGACGATGATCGGTCGGGTCATGCGATGCTCCCCTCGTCACGCAGCACGGCGATCTCGTCGGCCGTGTAGCCGAGGTCTGCCAGCACCGCGTCGGTGTCGGCGCCGTGCGCGCGGCCCGTGAAGGCGATCGTCGCATCATCCCGCGACAGGCGGAAGAGCGGCCCCTGCATCGCCATGTCGCCGAGGTCGTCGTCATGGATGCGGTGGATGGTGCCGAGCGCGTTGAACTGCGGGTCGGCGACGATGTCGGACGGGTCGTAGATCGGGGCCACGGCGGCCTCCGCCTGCTCGAAGGCCGCGACGACCTCATCGCGCGAGTGCCGACCGATCCATCCGCCGACCGCGTCATCGAGAAGGTCGGCGTGCTCGGCGCGCCCGGCCCCGGTGGCGAACCACGGCTCGTCGGCGAGTTCCGGACGCCCGACCAGCGCGACGACCCGCTCGGCGATCGACTGCGCACTGGTCGAGACCGCGACCCACGAGCCGTCGGCCGTGCGATACGCATTGCGCGGCGCATTGTTGACGGAGCGATTGCCGGTGCGCGGCTGCACGGTTCCCAGCTGATCCCAGCGCGTGATCTGGGGCCCGAGCATCGCGAGGATCGGCTCGATGATCGCGACGTCCACCTCCTGACCCTTTCCGTCCCGCTCGCGCGCATGCAGGGCGACCATGATCGCGTAGGCCGTCGCCAATGACGCCACACCGTCGGCCAGCCCGAACGGCGGCAATGTCGGCGGTCCGTCGGGCTCCCCCGTCGACGAGGCGAACCCGCTCATCGCCTCGGCCAGCGTTCCGAATCCCGGGCGACGCTTATACGGACCGATCTGTCCGAAGCCGGTCACCCGGGCAAGGATCAGCCCCGGATTCTCCGCCGACAGCGCGGCGTAGTCGAGCCCCCAGCGCTCGAGCGTGCCCGGTCGGAAGTTCTCGATCACGACGTCGGCCGTGCGCGCGAGACGCAGGAAAGCGGTGCGCCCGCCGTCGGTGTGCAGGTCGATCGCCACGGTGCGCTTGTTGCGACCGAGCGTCTTCCACCAGAGATTCTGACCGTCCTTGCTGGGACCGTGTCCGCGCGCGGGGTCGGGCCGGTTCGGATGCTCGACCTTGACCACTTCGGCGCCCATATCGCCCAGATGCATCGCAGCCATCGGCCCCGCGAACAGGGTCGACGCGTCGACGACCTTCAGTCCCTCGAGCGCGCTCATGCGGTCTCCTCCCGGCAGACACGGAACCCGATCGACGGTGACGCATCCTGTCCGAGGCCGGGCAGCAGCAGCTTTGCGCTGAATTCCGCCGGCTTCACTCCCCCGTCGAAGTACCAGTCCGACCCCTCGCTGCGGTGCGCGCTGCCGCCCTTCAGCATGACGAAGCGAGTACGGCCGTCGGAGTGCTCGGACTCCGTCCAGTTCCACACTTCGGGAACGCGGCGGGTGAATCCGGGCTGCGCGGCGGCGAGCTGCCACTCATCCTCGGTGGGCAGGCGTCCGCCAGCCCATGCGGCGTATTCGCGGGCCCGCGCGAAGGTCACGTTCGTCGCCGGGCGCTCGGTGTCACGCGCGACGGCTTCCTCGCCGATCGCCTCGAGGAAGCGGGCGTATTCCGCCTCGCTCACCTCGGCCGCGTCCACGTGCACGGGCGCGGCACGCGTCACCGAGCGTTCGAGCGTGCGCTGGTCGTGCAGACGAGGCGGAAGCGGCTTCCACTCGTCGACGTACGGGGCACCGTCGTACATCCCGGTCTCCCGCATGCGGAAGCGGACGGTGAGCGTGTGCTCGCCGGCGGGAACGACCACAGAAACGGATGCTGCGGCCGTCGGCGCAACGACCCCCTCCCAGCGCGGAGCGGGCAGCCGCACCGCGCGACGGTGCGGGAAGGATGCTTCCCGTACGGCGACCTCACCACGGAGAGCCTCTTGGGCGCCGAGCACCTCGGCCGGAACAGCGAGCCCGCCGGCGACCCGCACCGCTGCGGCGATACCGCCCGCTGGCACGGTGATCTGGCCGGCCGCATCCCCGGCGTGCAGCGGCCCCCATCCGTCACCCTCCGGGCGGAACTCGATGTCGTCGTCGGAGGTGTTCGCGAGCAGGAGCAGGGTGACGCCGTCGAGGTCGAACGCAGACCCCGCGAGCGGCCCGTCGTTCACGGCGAGCGGTGTCCACTCCCCATCGACGAGCCACCGGTGGAATCCGCGCTGCACGGGCAGCATCCGCCGCAGTGTCGCGGCATCCCGCTCGTTCCAGCCGACCCAGGCGCCGAAGACGACCTCCCACACCATGATGCCGACGCCGTTGAGCCAGGCGGAGCGGAGCTCGGCCGCGTGATCGCGGTGCCAGCGCCGGATGTGGTGCTGCATGTGACGACGCTCGAACCACCGTGCGCGCAGCACACCGGGTGTCTCCGAGTCGGCGAACCACTGCGCCCACGACAGCGTGTGGTCGGCGATGCGCTCAGTGGCGAGCTTCGACTCCCCCTCCAGGCCGATGCCGGGACGGGCTTCGTCGAGGGCGGCGACCAGTTCGGGGTCGGCCTTCTTGAGCGTGTCGAGGAAGACCCCGTCGGCGCCGAGGCGGCGCACGGTCGTGGCGAGCTCGTCCTTGTCGGCGCCCGCGCGACGCGTGCCGGTGTCCCAGGGGTTGTAGTCGAGGAAGACGGCGACTCCCGCGGCACGCAGCTCGGCGGCGACGTCGGCGAGACCCGGCACGTCGTAGAAGTCCCACTGGTTGCGGTCGTCGATGCCGATCACCGGGTAGGCGTGCCAGAGCACGACGCCGTCGAGCCCGCCGAACCGCTCACGGGCGTCGGCCAGGAAGCGCTCGGGGGTGAACCGCTGTGCGTCGAAATCGAAGAAGAGCTCGTCCCACAGCCAGACCTGGGCGACCGTGAAGCACCGACTGGCCCACCGCGACGCGGGCTCGTCGTAACGAGTCGGGGCTCCGTGGCGCCGCAGGGCGCCCGTCCGCCAGGCGGCGAGCTGCGCACGCCACTGCTCGACGTCGGCGCGGTCGGTCGGTGCGGCGAAGATCTTGGCGTCGTCGAGGGCGAACGCCGCGTCTCCCTCAGCGACATCGGTGGACAGCGGCACCGCCGTCGGCAGGTCGAGTTCGCGCGGGTGGAGGGGGTCGAAACCGCCGCTCATTCCGGGGTCCTTTCGATCAGTGCCACGACCTCCGCCTGCGAGGGCACGGCAGCCTGCGCGCCCGGCCGGGTCACGGCGAGTGCGGCGGCCGCAGCCCCGGCACGCGCGGCATCGGCGAGAAGCGAGACGTCGACGTCGGCCGGCGTGCGACCGGATGCCGCGAGTGTGGCGGCAAACATGCCGCAGAAGGTGTCGCCGGCTCCGGTCGTGTCGACGGCCTCGGCCGCGAACGGCGCGACGTCGGCGCGGTCGCTGCCGCAGACGACCAGCGATCCGCGGCGCCCGAGCGTCACGACGAGCGCCCCTACACGGGACGCCAGGGCATCGACGGCGGCATCGAGATCGGCGACGCCGGCGATGTCGAGCGCTTCGTGCTCGTTGACGATGAGCACGTCGACCGCCGGAAGGAGGTCTGCTCCCGCGGCGACGAACGGCGCCGACGGCGCGGCGTTCAGCAGGTGCCAGGCTGCCGCGGAGCGCGTGGCGGCGGCATCCTGCACCAGCGAGATCGGGATCTCGAGCTGTGTGAGGAGAACCCGCGCCTCGGCGACCACCGCGTGCTGCACGGCGGAGAGATTCGAGAGGGCGGCGTTCGCGCCCGGCACGACAACGATGGTGTTCTCCGCGGCGGCATCCACCGCGATCAGCGCCGTGCCGCTCGGTCCGTCGAGCTGCGAGAGGCCGGAGACGTCGATGCCGTCGGCGACGAGCGCGCTGCGGAGCGCGTCGCCGTCGGCATCCGTTCCGACCGCCCCGACGAACGCCACCGACGCTCCCCCGGCACGGCGTGCGGCGACGGCCTGATTCGCTCCCTTGCCGCCTCCGGTGCGCAGCAGCGTGGAGGCCAGCACCGTCTCACCGGGGGCAGGGATGCGCTCGACCTGCGCGACGATGTCCTGGTTGATGCTGCCGACGATGACCACGTCGCTCATGACGGCGCCTGCGAGAGTCGGAGCGTGCGCTGGGCGAGTTCGCGGATGGATCGCTCAGGTCCGCCGGGCATCGAGGTGGCGATGCGGCCGTGCAGCGGCGCGGTCCATGCTTCGTCGATGCCGTCCGCACCGAGCAGCCCTCCGACGACCGATCCGACGGTGGCTCCGACGGAGTCGGTGTCCCAGCCGCCGGCCACAGCGACGGCGACCGCGGATCCGAAGTCGTCTCCGTAAGCCTGCAGCGCGCAGGCGGTCAGAGCGGCGTTGTTCAGCGTGTGCACCCAGTGCATTCCGGCGAACTCGTCGTGCAGCCGGTCCAGCGCCGCATCGACGGTGAGCGAGCCCGCAGCGAGGGCGCGGCCGACCTCGCGCCCGAGCGCGACGGCGGAGGCGAGCCGGGATGCCGGGGGCACGACCGTGTCGGCGGCGTCCAGCACCTCGTCGATCGAGGACGCCACGATCGATGCCGAGCAGAGGGCGGCGGCCCACATCTCGCCGTATATGCCGTTGCGGGTATGACTGAGGCGGGCATCGGTCCAGGCGGATGCCGCGGCCGCCCGCACATCGCCCGGATGCGCCCAGCCGTGCACGTCGGCGCGGATCAGGGCTCCGATCCATTCCCGGAAGGGGTTGAGGTGCGTGGCGGTCTCGGGCACGGGACGCGCGTCGAGGATGTTCCGGTACGCCGCGCGTTCGGCGGTGAAGACGCGGCCGGCCGGCAGTGCGGCCAGCCACGCCTGCGCGACGTCGTCAGTGGTCAGGCCCGCGCCGTGCGTCTCGAGCAGGTCGAGGGCGAGGATCGGGAAGTTGAGGTCGTCGTCCTCCGGCATCCCGTCGATGTTCTCGAGCAGCGAGGTCGGCGCGGATCGGCGGTTCCACGGCCAGCGCTCGTTGATCTCCGCCGGCAGGCCGACCGCGGTGAAGTACCGGTCGATGGGCCAGTTGCCGGTCGCGCGAGCGATCTCCTCGATGCCCTCGCGCGGGATCTTCTCCACCGGCTTGCCGAGCAGGCATCCGGCCGCCCGGCCGAGCCAGGCGCCGTGGACCCGGTCGAAAGCCGCTTCCGTCGCACCGCGGGGCGCCTCCGGAAGGAGCGCGACGATGTCATCCCACTCGTCGGGCTCGTCCGCGCTCGGCGCCTGCAGGGCGGCCAGCTCCTCGAGCACGGTCCGCGCCAGCGCACGCAGTTCCGGCGTGGCCGCATCGGCGCTCGCCCCCGAGGGGGCGAGCTGCGTCGCCCCTCCGGCATCCGCCCATCGCTGCTCGATGGGTGTGAGCGCATGCTCCGCGACACCCTGCTCTCGCAAGGCCGCGAACTCCGCGGGAACCAGGTCCTCCGGCTGTGCCCAGGTCAGTCTCACGCGGCGGCGTCCTGACCGAGCAGTCCGGCGAGCGTGGCGGCGCGCTGCGCTGCCCGGTCGGCGTCGTCACGGGCGACGTCCTGCACGACCTCGGTCATCGCGGTCACGACACCGTCGAGGTCGAGACGACTGGCGGTCGTCACGCCCGTCACCCACTCGTTCGGCACGGCATCCGCGCCATGCAGTCCGCCGCAGATCGCGCCGGCCATGGTGGCGATCGAGTCGGAGTCGCGCCCGTAGTTCACCGCATCGAGCACTGCGGCACGCAGGTCGCCGTCGCGCCCCACCACGAACCCGAGCGCGGCGGGAAGCTCTTCGATCGATTTGGTGCGCGAGGGCAGCCGAGCGTCCATCGCCGGGGCGCGGTACTGCTCGCCCACGGTGTCGAAGGGGGCGACAGCGGCTCGAACGACGCGCGCGAGGTCGCGGGGGTCATCCGATCCCCCACCGGCGTTGAAGGCATCGACCGCATCGAACACCGCGCGGATGGCCGCGGCGGTGCCGTCATGCGCCACGGCGAGCACGGCATCACGCACGTCGGTCACGGTCGCGCCGGGAGCAGCGGATGCCGCCACGGCCGCGGCGAAGACGCCCGCAGCCTCACGCCCGTACGACGACTGGTGCGCGCCGGCGATGTCGATCGCCTCGGCGTAGGCACCACGCGGGTCGCCGATGTGCACGAGTCCGACGGGCGCCATGTACATCGTGGCGCCGCAGTTGACGATGTTGCCGACGCCGGCTTCCCGGGGGTCGGCGTGGCCGTAGTGCAGCTTCGCCACGATCCACTTCTCGGCGAGGAACACGCGCTGCAGGATGAGCGCATCGTCTTCGAGCTCGGGGATCCAACGACGCTCGCCGATCATCAGCGGCACGAGGTCGGAGGCCACGTCGTAGGCGTCGAGGTGCCGACGGCGCTGGGCGTACACCTCGATCAGCGCGTGCGTCATGAGGGTGTCGTCCGTGACGTGTCCGTCGCCCTTGTGGTACGGCGCGATGGGGCGCGCGGTCTTCCAGTCGGCGAGGAAGGGACCCACGATGCCCTCGACGCGACCGCCGTGACGCTCCTCGATCTGCTCCGGCGTCCACCCCTCGGTCGCGCCCCCCAGCGCGTCTCCCACGGCGGCGCCGGCGAGCACTCCGGCCACTCGGTCCTGCAACACGAACATTCCCACTCCTTCTTGCCTTCTTGCCTTTGTCGGCCGCAGCCGGTTCGACGCTGAGAAGCGGGGGCGGATGGTCATCCGCCCCCGCTCGCGTGATCAGCCGGCGATCTCTGCCCAGCCGTCGGACAGCTGCTTCGCGAGCTGCTCGCTGGTGATCTGGTCGGCCAGGTACTGCTGGAAGGCCGGCGTCGCGATGGTGTCCTTCCACTCGGTGTACTTCTCCACCTTGAGGAACGGCGGTCCGACGAGCCCTTCGCCGGAGGCCAGCACCTGGGTCCAGGCGGGGTTGTCGGCCGCGAGCTTCTCGACCTCGGTGCGTGCCGCGCCCGACGACGGGATCAGCGCGTCGGCGTAGGCGATCTGCGCGAGGTTGTCACCGCTCATGAAGAAGTTCAGGAACTCGGTCGACTCCTCGACGTACTCGGAGTCGATGTTGACCGAATACGTCTGCGGGTTGGCCGCCTGGACCGCGCCGGCGGAGCCCTCGAGCGGCGGCAGCGCCACCCAGTTGAAGCCCTCGGGGGCGTCGTTCGCGATGTTCGTCGCCTGGAACGAACCCTGCACGGTCATCGCGACCTTGCCGCCGTAGAACGAGGCGAGCACGTCGGAGCCCGACTGGGTGAGGGAGGTCGGCTCGATCGACTTGTCGGTGTACGCCATCTCGTGGATGCGCTCCGGCACGGCCAGCTCATCGTCGCCGACCTCGATCGAAGCATCCGCACCCTCGCCGTCGAAGTAGCCGCCGTCGAAGCCGAGCCCGAGGCTCATCATCGTCGCGGTCGGCGAGGCGAGGCCCCAGCCGAGGCCGTAGGTGCCGCCCGTGGTCGTCGCCTTCGCGATGTCCTGGAGCTCGTCCCACGTCATGGTGTCGCCCGTGGGAACCTCGACCCCGGCGGCCTCGAGCAGGTCGGCGTTGGCGAAGGCCATGTACGACTGCAGCGTCGACGGGTAGGCGATGATCTGGTCGTCGTGCGTGACGGAATCCCAGATGCCCTCGGAGATGTCCGACTTGAGCTCGTCGTCGATGTAGTCGGTCAGGTCGGCGAGGTAGCCGTCAGCCGCGAACGAGACGATCGAGCTCGCCTCGAAGTGGATGATGTCCGGAGCCGTGCCGCCGGTGAACTGCGTGATGAGCTTGTCGAACGTGCCGTCCCATCCGGCCTGCACGATCTTCACCTGGATGTCGGGGTTGTCGGAGTTCCACTCGTCGACGATCGACTTCACGGCCTCCTGCGTCGCCGGCTGGTCGGAGAGGGACTGGAACTGGAGAGTGACGGCGCCGTCCTCCCCCTCGCCCGATCCGTTGTTCGCGCTGCCCTGGGTGCAGCCGCTCAGGGCAAGGACGGCGACGCCCGCGAAAGCGATGGCGCCGATGCCTCGGATGCTGTTCATGTTGCTCGCCTTTCTCATTGTGATTTCTCGTGGTGGGGTCTGTGGTGCGGGTGCTGTGAGACGGGGTCAGCCCTTGACAGCGCCGGCGAGCATGCCGCCGGTGAGCTTCTTCTGCAGGATGCTGAAGATGATGAGCGACGGGATGGTCGCGAGGATCGCACCGGCGGCCAGCGGGCCCAACTGCGTCTGCCCCTCGGCGCCGAGGAACGAGCGCAGAGCGATGGGCAGTGTGTAGAGCTCCGGGCTCTGCAGCAGCACCAGGGCGAGGAAGAACTCGTTCCACGCCGAGACGAACGTGAACATCGCTGTGGCGACGAGACCTGGCGCGAGCAGAGGGAGGATGATCGTCCGCAGGATCGTGACGCGCGATGCCCCGTCCATCTCCCCGGCCTCTTCGAGCTCGGTCGGGATCGCGGCGACGTAGCCCTGCAGCATCCACAGCGTGAACGGCAGGGTGAACGTGACGTACACGAGGATCAGACCGAACAGGGTGTCGTTCAGGTTGATCGAGCGGAGCACCAGGAACAGCGGGATGATGATCAGGATCGTCGGGAACACCTGGCTGGTGAGGATCCAGATGGTGCCGGCGGCCCGCAGCTTTCCCTTGAGCCGGGCCAGCGCGTAGGCCATCGGCATCGACAGCAGCACCGTGATCACCATGGTCGCGACCGACACCAGGAGCGAGTTCCCGGCCGCGGTGATGAGGTTCTGCCGTTCGAGCGCTGAGCCGTAGTTGCTGAAGTCCCACTCGGCAGGCAGCAGGTTCACGGCGAGCGAGTTCAGTTCGCCCGTCGACTTGAACGACGCCGACAGCAGCCAGAGCAGCGGGAATCCGAGGAAGAGCAGGAACGCGGCGAGCGCCACGTACATGAGGACGGTTCCCCACCAGGGACGCTTCGAGGTCATGAGCGCGCCCCCTTGTTCTGGCGGAACTGATTGATCAGGTAGAGCGACAGGATCAGCAGGATCGCCACCACCAGCACGTCGCCCATCGCCGAGGCGTAGCCGATCTCCCTGTTGCGGAAGGCTTCGAGGTACGTGAACAGCGGCGGGATCATCGTCTTTCCGCCGGGGCCACCCTCGGTGAGCACGTAGATGAGTCCGAACGAGTTGAACTGCCAGATGAAGTCGAGGGCCGTCACCGCGAAGATCACCGGGCGGAGCGCCGGGAGGGTGATGTGCCAGAACCGGCGGAGCACGCCGGCACCGTCGACGGCCGCGGCCTCGTGCTGCTCGGCCGAGATGGACTGCATGCCGGCGAGCAGGAGCACGGTGGTTTGCGGGATGCCGGCCCAGACGCCGACCACGATCACGGCGGGCAGCGCGGTCGAGAAGTCGCCGAGCCAGTTGACGCCCGGGATTCCCACCGCCTCGAGCGTGCCGTTCAGCGGCCCGGAGTTGGGGTTGTAGATCATCCGCCAGACGATCGCGATGACCACCGGGGGCATCGCCCACGGGATCAGGGCGAGCACGCGGGTGAGGCCCTTCAAGCGCAGGTCGCTGTTCAGCAGCAGGGCGAGACCCATCGCGCAGACGAGCGTCAGCAGTGCGACGGAGCCCGCCCAGACGATGCCGATGCCGAACGACCCCCAGAACCGGTGGTCGCCCAGCAGCTCGATGAAGTTGCCGAATCCGATGAAGTCGATGTCGGCGTTGCGCTTGAGCGTCGCGTTCGTGAAGCCGAGCGCCACGCCGCTCACGAGCGGGATGAGAGAGAAGACGATGATCGGCAGCAGCGCCGGCACGACCAGGGCGATGGCTTCCTTGCGCTGCGCGCGGGCCCGGTGGCCGAGCTTCTTGGTCTTCGGGGCCGAGGTGCTCGTGTCGACCTTGGTGGCGGTGGTGCTCATCCGGCTGCCCTCTCTTCATCGAGGTCGGGGTCGCCAGAGCCGCCTTCGACGAAGGGGGCGATCCGGCCATGATCGTGTGCCCGCGACGACGAGCCGCGGACGACGAGAGTCGGCGCGACCGTGACGGTGTGCGCCGGGCGGGACGGTTCGCTGATCCGCGCGAGCAGGAGATCGGCGGCGACGCGACCACGCTCCTCGGCACCGAGGTCCACACTCGTCAGGCCGGGGCGCAGGACGCCGGCCAGTTCCGTGTTGTCCACGCCGGTGATGGAGATGTCGTCAGGAACCGTCAACCCCAGGTCTTCGGCGGCCCGGAGTGCGCCGATGCCGATCAGGTCGTTGGCGGCGACGATCGCGTCAGGGCGACGATCGTGCTGGAGGGCCTCGAGTGCCGCGGCGTAGCCGGCTGCGATGGTGAAGTCTGCGGCGTCCACGCTGCGGGTGGCGACATCCGGGTGCGCGGCGACGGCGGCCGCGAACCCGTCTCGGCGATACATTCCCGGAGTGGTGTCGGCGGGGCCGTTGACGAAGGCGAGGTCGCGGCGGCCCTCGGCGACCAGGTGGTCGACGATGAGCCGCATGGCCGTGGGCGAGTCCGCGCGGACGTTGTCGAGCGGAGCGCCGTCGGGCAGCCGGCCGAGCACGACGACCGGTACCGGGCTGGCCGCGAGCGCGGCGAGCAGCTCGTCTGTCACTCGGAGCGGCGAGAGGATCATTCCGTCGACGTAGCCGCGCCCCAGATCGCGAACCACGTCGACGGAAGAGGATGAGGTGCCCGTCGAGGAGAGCACCAGACGGTAACCAGACGACGAGACGACGCGCTCGATGACGCTCATCATCTCGACGTAGACGGGGTTGCCGATGTCGGCGACCGCGTAGGCGAGCTGGTCGGTGCGTCCGCGCTTGAGCGACTGGGCCGTCGCATCCGCGATGTAGCCGAGTGCGGCAGCCGCATCCCGCACCTTCGCGATGGTCTCGGCACTCGCGATCTGCCCGTTGAGGGCGCGGGAGGCGGAGGCGATGGAGACGCCCGCGTGTGCGGCGACCTGAGTGATGGTGACTCGTGCCACGCGTCTCTCCTTCGAGTGCTGTAAACGTTTCCAACGATTTACAGAACGATCCCACCGAGATCGACTCCTGTCAAGTCTTCGGCGTGAGATCGAGGTACGGAATACCGGTGCGGCGGCCTTGGCGGGAGCGCGGCGGCATGGGATGCTTCCGTCGTGACCATCTGACAGCGATCCCTCCTCCTCCCCACGCCGTGGGTGAGTCGAACGATCCTGCGAACAGAAGGTTCACCATGTCATTCACCATCACCGAACTCACCGTGCCTGAGAGCACCGATTCGCCCGACGCCGCCGACTTCATCGGCATGGCCGCGGTCCGGAACACCGTCGAGGCCGAGCAGCGCGGCGCCTCCACCGAGGTGTTCACGGCGGCAGAGATGCTGCCGAACTGGAAGGACGAGCACACGCCCCTGGTGGGCTTCGTCGCGAAGGTCGACGGGCGCGTCGTCGCCCGCGCGAACGTGGCACTGCCGTCGGGCGCGGACGAGTGCTGGGCCGCCGTCTCCGTGCTTCCGGAGTTCCGGAATCGCGGCATCGGATCCGCCCTCTACGAGCGCCTCGAGCAGGTGGCTCGCTCGCAGGGCAGAACGACAGTGCAGAACCAGACGAGCTTCCCCGCGCACGCGATGTCGGGGGCGACCCTTGCCGCCCCCACCGGTTTCGGCTCCGTGCCGACCGAGCTCGATTCGACGCGCTTCCTTCGAGAGCACGGGTTCTCCCTCGAGCAGGTCGGTCGCCTGAGCGGCCTGGCTCTGCCCGTCGACCCGGACGCGTTCACTGCGCTTCTGACCGATACCGAGACGTCCGCGGTCAGTTATCGCACCGTCAGCTGGCAGGGCCGGACCCCGGACGAGTGGACGGAGAGCATCGCGCTCGTGCGCACCCGGATGAGCACGGATGCGCCGAATGCCGGCATCGAGCAGACCGAAGACGTCTGGACGGCCGATCGCGTGCGCGCCGTCGACGACCTGTGGGAGACCAGCCCGCGGATTCGGCTCACCACGATCGCCGTCGACGACGCCACCGGTCTGATCGCCGGCTTCACCGAACTCGACGTGCCGCCGGAACCGCACCGACCGGTCGAGCAGATCGACACCCTGGTGCTGAAGGACCACCGCGGGCACCGCCTCGGGATGCTGATGAAGCTCGCGAACATCCGGGAACTCGGCGAGAGGTTCCCCGACCACGGGCTCATCGAGACCATGAACGCCGAGGAGAACCGCCCCATGCTCGATGTGAACGAGGCAGTCGGGTTCGTGCCGCTGTCCTATGCCGCACGGTGGAAGAAGGCCATCGGGCGGGATTGACATCGCGGCGGAGCCCGATCCGGCGAGAAACAGGGCGGAGACCGGTACCGTCGTAACCATGGACGCGATCGATGTCATCGGCAACATCGCCGAGATCATCTCGTGGATCGGGCTCGGCCTCGGAATCCCCCTGTTGCTCGCGGTGCTCATCGGCAGAGCGCACGACGGTCGGTGGCTGCCGATGGACGTCGTCATCGTGGTCGACGATGCGGGCGCCAGAGCGCGATGGTTCACCGCGGGCGACTTCTGGGAGCGACCTCTGCGCGCGCACGAGGCCGCCGAGTGGAGCGGCCACGAAGAGGCGCCGGCGTTCGTCAGCGAACGACACCCGCAGTCGATGCACTTCGAGCCCCGACGCCCCGGACTCCATGCGGTTCAGGTCCTCGGAATCACGCTCGCCAGCGCCGGAGCCGCGGGGGTCGTGCTGTCGATCGTGCTGCTGTTCGTGCGCTGAGCGGGGTCGCAACTCACCCGGAGGCGTCCGCCGCAGCAGCTCGCGCCCGCTCGGTGAGCCGCGCGTACATGTACATGTCGCGGGGTCGACCGCCCACCCGCTTCCATGCGCGCAGAAGCCCTTCGCGCTCGAAGCCGGCGCGCTCCGCCACCCGACAGGAGCCTTGGTTGGATGGCTCCACGTACAGCTCGAGTCGGTCGAGGTGCTCCCGCCGGATCGCCCAGGACGTGAGAGCGATCAGGGCGTCCGCCGCATAGCCGCGTCGGCGCTGCGAGGCCGCGATCCAGTACCCCACGCTGGCACGTGCGTCGCCGGCCGCGAAAAGGCCGATGTGGCCGACAGCCCGGTCCTCGAGGTCTGCGACGGCGAAGGCGTACCCCGCACCAGAGGGGAGCCGGTCGTGCTGGCGACGGATGAACGCCAGGGCTTCCACCTCCCCCGCCGTCTGCGGGACCGTGGTCACGAGCGGGATCAACGCATCGCGCGATGCCTCCTGCACGACCGCGACATCCGTCTCACGCCATTCGCGAAGACGGACGCGCTCCCCTGCCAGGTCCGGGAGAGTCAGGGATTCATCGCTCATCCTCCGATGGTGGCATGGACGCCGTCCGACACCCCTCAGCATCCGATGTCATGAATCGCGGCCGGCAGACATCTCAGAGTGAGATGTGTCGAGAGGGACGGGCGGAGACATGGGAGCACCGGCGAGCGAGCGCAGCGACCTCACGAGACGGGAGTCGGAGGTCGCCGAGCTGGTCGCAGACGGACTCAGCAACCGGGAGGTCGCGCAGTCTCTGCATGTGAGCGTGCGCACCGTGGAGAGTCACGTCGCGACGATCCTCCGCAAGCTCGGGCTGCGTTCGCGCTCCGGGCTCGCGCGGCGACTCGACTCCTCGGAGATCTGACCTGTCACGATCGCGTCAGCGGCGCTTCTTCTCTTCCCGGAGCCTTTCGCTTTCGGCACGGATCCGCTCCGCCTCCTCAGCCGACGTGCGGGCCTCGTCGGACGCCCCGAGTGCGCGGAGGAAGACGGCATGTTCGTCCAGTCCGTCAGCGAGGTCGAGATCTGCGAGGAAGAACCCGCCAGCGTCGACCCGGGCGCGCTGCCGAGCCAGAGAGGCGTCGAAGTCTGCGCGCGCGTCCGCCTCACGCCCGAGCGCCGCACGAACGCGCGCTCGGAGTCGCAGCCACGACGACAACCCGCCGGTCCCATCCCCGGGGCCGCTGCCGAGGCGGAGCTCGTCTTCCACGAGAGCATCTGCGAGCTCCAATGCCCCGGCCGGATCACCGGTGACCAGGCGCAGCTCGGCCGTGCGTCGGCGGGTGTGGGCGAGTTCGCTGGGCCGCGACGGATGCGTCGTCAGCAGCGCGAGAAGTTCTTCGGCGAGCGCAAGGCTCTCCTCGTTGCGCTGTTCGGCTTCGAGTTCCATCGAGAGCGAGTTCAGCCGGCTCGAAAGCAGATCGAGACGCGTCGGATCGTCGTCTGCGCCCTCCTTCGCGTACGCGATGACCTCTCGCGTCGCGGCCTCGCTCGCGGCCGTCAACTCCTGCGACGGCGATGAGCGCTCGATGTCCATCTGCACCATACCGAGTCGGGGGTACCAGGCGGCAGGCTCCTCCGCGAGGCCGGCTCGCGCGACGGCCAGCGCCTCGGCGAGGTTGCTCGCAGCGGCCGTGGTGTTTCCCTGCCGCCCGTGCTCTTTCGCCGCGTCCCGCAACGTGTCGAATCGGTCGTAGTCAGCCATCGCACCCGTCCTCGTCCCTCGGCAGCAATCGGCACCAGACTAACCGCGTCGTATGCCGTTCCCAAGGCGCGAGTGACGCGAGGCCGCGGTCGCATCGTCATCCTCAGCATCCCCCGCGACGGGATGACGATGCGACCTGTCAGAGGGAACTCAGGTCATCGAGTACCAGCGGTGCTGCCCGATCTCGTGGTGGTAGTCCCACGCGCCGGCCCCGCACGTGCCGTTGCCGTAGGCGGTGCTGGAGACACCGATCTCGATGTCGACCCTCGTCGTTCCCGGCGCGTACACCTGCCTCGAGTACGACCACGCCGCGTGGTCGTTCTCCCACGCTGTCCAGTTGCCGTCCGCGGTCTTGATCCGCTTCCAGGTGCACACGTTGGGGCCCGACCACTCGACCCAGTTCGTCTGGCACCCGGTGCTGTAGTACGTGCGCATCGCCCCGCCGCCGATGTAGTACGTGTGCAGCAGCTGCTTGGACGAAGCGCAGTTGGTCCCGCCGTACGGAAGGGTTCCGTAGTCCCCGGGCGCTGCGCTCGCCGGCAAGGCCACACCGACGCTGAGGGCCACTGCACCCACAACCCCTACCGCCCATCGAATCCCTCGCCGAAGGCGGCGCGGGCCTTTCTCGGAGCGACGATTCCGGGCACTCCGAGACAGCCAGTTCGTTGCGTTCATCGTGACGCGTCTCCTCTCGTTGATCCTCCACAGTTGAAGGTGCACCGACGATCCCACCGGCAGTAAGTTGTGGGCAAACACCCCCCAACGCGGATCGAGCGCGAATGCCCCGAAGACGTCGAATTCCCGAGAACCACGACAGCCAGCAGCAGCAGTTCGGCGAGGAACTGCGGCACTGGCGCGAGGCGCGAGGCATGACCGTCGTCGAACTCGCCCAGCGTGTCGGCAAGGACCGTCGCACGATCACCGGCGCAGAAGACGGACGCGACCTGCCCTCGGAGTTCGTGGTGCACCGGCTCGAGGACGAGCTGCAGACACAGGGGTTGCTGATCGCACGCTACGAAGGCGTCCTCATGGAGAAGCGACGGCTCCGACTGCTGCGAGCGACGTCGACCGCGATTCCCGCGCCGAACGCCACCGCCGATGATGCCAGCACCTTCATCGGCGAGACGGTGCCGGACGGGACGCTCATGAGTCCGGGGCATCGATTCGTGAAGACGTGGACGATCTGCAACAGCGGAACGGTGCCATGGCACGACCGCCGTCTCACGCGCGTCGGCATCGCAGCCGGCACCGGCCTGATCACCTCCCCTGTGCAGACGCGGATTCCCGACACGGCTCCCGGCGAGGAAGTCATCATCGCGGTGCCGTGCGTCGCGCAATTCGTGGAGGGCACCAGCATCGCCGCATTCAAGATGACGGATGACGCGGGCCGTCTCTACTTCCCCGGTCGATACTTCCCGGGTCTCCAAGCGCAGGTGACGGTTGTCCGCGAGCTCGGCGACGCGGATGGTTAGCACCCCCGCTCCTGGCGGACGGACCTATGCCCGGATCCGAAGGCTGGCTACGATGCGGACATGACACCGACGAATTCGATCTGGCAGGGGAACCAGGCCTCCGACGAGCTCGGTCCTGTCCTGCTCGCCGTTCTCTGGGTGTCCATCACCGGTCTCCTCGTCGCTCCGGCGATGTTCGTGTTCCACCTGGTGAGCGGGAACGCGGAAGACGCGGACAGCTGGGCTCCGGGTGCGATCATCTGCGTTCTCGTCGCGCTGCTCCTGTTCGCCGGCGTGCGCTCATCAATTCGCGACACGCGCCAACTTCGCGCAAACGGCGTCCGCGGAACCGCCATCGTGCTCTCCGTCGAGACGGAAGACGACGGCTACTCCGTGATTCTGCGGATCCGCGTCGACGGCCTCGATCCCTTCGAGGCGCGCGTTCGCTCCGGCGGATGGAGTCGGATGGACGTCGGCGAGACGGTCGAAGTGGTCGTCGATCCCTCGGACCGGCTGTTCACGGTCGTCGATCGCTGATCCGCTCCTGTGACGCACCCGCGACTCGGGACACGACCAGGCAGTGGCTTCAGCGGCGCATCCGCCCCGTCTGGTGCGCCCAGATGGCGATCTCGACGCGGTTGCGGGCGCCGAGCTTGGTCATGAGGCTCCCGATGTGCGTCTTCACCGTGCTGAGCGTGATGAAGAGCTCGCTCGCGATCTCGCCGTTGCTCAGCCCCTCCGCGACCTTCGCGAGCACCTGATCCTCGCGGTCGGTGAGCGGCTCGACCGGCTGTGGCGGCGGAGCGGCAGGCCGCGCTCCGGCGAAGGCCTCGAGCAGCCGCACCGTGACATTGGGGGCGATCAGCGCGTCCCCGCTCGCGGCAGCGCGGATCGCCTGGGCGAGCAGCTCGGGGCCGGCATCCTTGAGCAGAAATCCCTTGGCGCCGGCTCGCAGCGCCGCGAAGACGTACTCGTCGAGATCGAAGGTCGTGATGACGACGACGGCCATCGGGTCATCAACGCCCGGGCCGGCCAGCACGCGGGTCGCCTCGATGCCGTCGAGATCGGGCATGCGGATGTCGAACAGGCAGACGTCCGGTCGCAGCGTGCGGGCGAGGGCGACCGCCTGGTCGCCGTCGACGGCCTCCCCCACGACCTCGATGTCGGGCTGCGCGCCGAGGATCATGCTCAGGCCCGTGCGCACGAGCTCCTGATCGTCGGCGATGAGCACGCGGATGGTCATGGTGCCCATCCCGCACGAGGCAGCACCGCGAGGACAGCCCATCCGCCGCCGGGCGCTGGCCCCGCCTGGCAGGTGCCGCCGAGCAGGGCAGCACGCTCCATCATGCCGATGATGCCGAATCCGGGCGCCGGCGACGCGGCGACGTCTCCGTCGTTCGTCACGCTCACCCGCAACCCTCCGGCATCCGCCTCCACGCGCACATCGACACGGCTGACCTGACGCGCGTGACGGAGGGCGTTGGTCACCGACTCCTGCGCGAGACGGAAGACCGCGGCCGCCACCGGGGGCGGGATGCTGCCGTCGTCGCCCACGACTGTCACAGCGACGGCCGCGACGGCCGGCCGCGTCCCGGCGAGCTGCTCGATATCGCTCAGCCGCGGACTCGGCGCGAGCTCCGCCGTCTCGTCGTGCCGCAGCACCCGCACCATCGACCTCAGGTCGCTCAGCGTCTTGGCGGCCTCCGCTTCGATCACGTTCAACGCGTCCTGCGCCGCGCGTGGGTCTCGCGCCGCCACCGCGAGGCCGGCCTGGGCACGGATCGCGATGGCCGAGACGTGATGGGCGACCGTGTCGTGCAGGTCACGCGCCAGGTCCTCGCGCTCGCGCATCCGGATGCGATCGAGGCTCCGCTGCCGGGATCCCGCCCGGTAGCGGAATGCGATGCCGAGCAGCACCACCGTGAGCAGCAGCGCGAACCCGCCGATCAGATCTTCGAAACCTCCCCCGCGAACGAACGTGAGTCCGAGGCTCACGATGAGGACGGCCGATCCGATCACGAGCGCGCGACCTGCACCCCAACGGAACAGGGCATAGATGTTCACCATCACGAAGAGCGTCGAATACAGGGTCGAGCCGGGCAGGAGGAGGTCGAGGGGCACCATCGCGACCAGGAGCATCGCCAGCGGCTTCGTGCGGCGCCACAGCGTGGTCGGCAGCAGGACGAGCAGCGCGATCACCGCGAGCAGCGGCTGCTGCAGGTCGGTCCGGAAGATGCCCTCGACCACGGCCAGCAGGGCGACGAGCCCCACGAGAGCCCCATCCCGCCAGACCCGGCGCGGCGGAGCGGGCACGGCGCTCGGCGCACTCCACGCGGAACGCCAGAGGCCGGTCACCCCGTCAGGATACAAGCGCGCCACGACCCGACACACCCCGCATCTGCCGGCCCGTCGCCGGATCAGCAGTTCGGCCACGGCGCTGTTGATCACGATGCCCGCAGCGACCAGCCACGCCTCACCCAACGCGTCGACCTCACCGAGGGGGATCGTCCACAGCGCGAAGACGAGCGCCTGCGTGCCGCCGGAGACGGCGATCGCGTAGGCCCGGGTCATCCATGCTCCGTGCGCTGCGAAGTCGCGGCGTCTGATCGCGATCACCCCGCGCACGAGGAACGCCGTCATCGCCACGGCGAAGACGAGGCGGATCATGGCGAGGGCGAGCTCCTCAGGGCGCCCACCGAAGAAGACCGCGAGCCAGATGGCAGACAGAGCCGCGAGGAACCCGGCGGGAATCAGGATGCGCCCGGCGGTGCGGTGCCAGCGATGCCGCATCCGCAGCGCCGGGGAGAACTGGAAGGCCCCCAGCAGGCAGAACACGGTCATCGACACGATGTGCGTGACCAGAGCCACCGTCGATGGAACGCCCAGGGCGCCTTCGGGTTCGCCGCTCACTTCGGTGAGGCGGAACACACCACCGAGCACCGGGAGCGCGCTGAGCAGGAGGAGGCCGGTGATCGCCGGCCAGCCGCTCTTCGATCGCCGACGCCGTTCCTTCTGCCCGGCGGTCGGGCGGGTGGCCTTCATCTGTTGCGACATGTACCGATGCTGGCGCGAGTGAGCACTGGAGGGCATCGGCCATCGGCACGGACTACGAGTCGTACTTTCGGCCGGTCGGATCCAGACCTGTCGGCCGATGACGTGCGACCCCGCGACGGCGACCATCGAGTCATGACAACCCGTTCTCGAATCCGCATCCGACGAATCCACACCCGACGAAGGAGCATCCGATGAGGAGACGTCAGCCCACGACCACGGCGCTGGAAGAACAACGGATGCCGGTCAGAGTCACGCTCGCTGCCGCGTGGACGAGCTTCATGTTCCTGTACATCTATGTCGACATCCTCGCCTTCTACAAGCCCGGCGTCGTCGACGACATCCTCGCCGGCATCGTCTGGCGGTTCGACATCAGCCAGACCTGGGCGATCACCGCGCTGAGCCTCCTGGCGATCCCGATCCTGATGGTCGTGCTGTCGGTGGCGCTGCCCGCGCGGGTCAGCCGCATCCTGAATCTGATCGTGGCCGCGATACAGGTCCCCTTCGCAGCCTTCAACGCGGTCGGTGAGTGGGGCGGGTCGTGGATGGTCTTCTACGTCCTCGGCGTCGCGCTCGAGATTGTCATCCTCGCCCTCATCCTGCGGTGGGCGTGGACCTGGCCGCGGATCAGCGGCGCTCCTGAGCTGTGAAGCCCGCAGAAACGAAATCCAGCGTCTCGGCGAGCGTCTCGGTGATCTCTTCGACCGACACCTCCGCTGTCCGGATGTCCCTGCTCTTCGCGCCTCGGTGGACGGATGTTTCGCACGTCACGTACACGCCACCTCGGGTCGGAATCAGGAAGCCCAGAGCATGCAATGTGGTACCCCCGAACTCGAGGAAGCTCCAGAGATCCGACAGTCTTCCGGCGTCCGGAAATCGGTCGGAGCCGTCCGCGAGAATCATGTGGATGTCTCTCGGCCCGAGGTCACCGAAAGCATCGCGTCTCTGCTCGAATCGGGTTCCCCGCGCGAAGCTCTTCAGAGTTCGGTTCAGGCGGAACGTGAAGTCGGGGACATACACACTGTTGTCCGCTGCCGTCACGTGCGTACCTGCCGCGTGGATGTCGACGCGTCGCATCGAGGCGCTCAGCCCATCTCTCGGCCCGATCTCGAACCTCAGTCGGTCTCTGTCGCCGACGACGCGCACGGGCTCGGTCGGCGGGTTCTTCGCGCTCATACCTCTCCTCGATCCTCCCTCCGCCAGCCCATCGAAACTCTGACAGAGACTCGGGACACGCTACGACACACCCGCAGTCGTCTGCGGCGCCGCCGTCATCTCGACGCGTCCGTATCGTCGAATCACGCTTCCATGTTTAGGATAGGCATGCCTAAATAAGGAGGAGTCTTGAAGTCCGAGATGCTCACGTCATCCACAGCCGACGTATACCGCTCGTTGGTCGCGCAAGCTGCGTCTCGCGTCGCCGGCCGTTTCGAGAGAACAACTCAGCCGGCCTCCGGCGCGTCGCGCGCCGAGCTGCAGCGACTCGTCGACGCCGTCGACCTGGCCGGAGGAGGTGTCGGCGGACCTGCTGCGATCCGTGAGATCGATGACCTGTTTCTCGAGCACGCCGTGTGGTTCCACCACCCGGCTTACGCCGCGCACCTGAACTGCCCGGTCGTGCTTCCCGCGGTGGCGGCCGAGATCGTGCTCGCCGCCGTCAACACGTCGGTGGACACCTATGACCAGTCGACGGTGGGTACCCTCATGGAACGCAGACTCATCGAGCGCGTGTCGGAGTGGATCGGATTCAGCGCAGGCGACGGCGTGTTCACCTCGGGCGGCACCCAGTCGAACTTCCATGCACTTCTTCTCGCGCGGGAAGCCGCTCTCGCGCGCGCCGGGTCATCACGCGCGGAGGCTTTCGCTCGCATGGCGGTGTTCGCGACGGCATCGAGCCACTTCAGCGTCGGCAAGTCCGCTCTCCTGCTCGGGCTGTCCGACGAGGCCGTGATCGAAGTCGCCGACGACGGCGAGGGACGGATGGATCCCGTCAGTCTCGACGCGGCGGTGGTTGCCGCCGAGGCATCCGGACGAATCCCCATGGCCGTCGTGGCCACGGCAGGGACCACCGATCGGGGAGTCATCGACCCTCTCACCCCCATCGCCGCGGTGTGCGAATCCCGCGATGTGTGGATGCACGTCGACGCGGCCTACGGCGGCGGCCTGCTCGTCTCGCCGCAGAGTCGGGACCTCCTGTCCGGAATCGAGCGCGCGCGGTCCGTGACCGTCGACTTCCACAAGAGCTTCTTCCAGCCGGTCTCCTCCAGCGCGATCCTGGTTCGAGAGCCGCGCGATCTCGCTGCGGGAGCGTGGCACGCCGACTACCTGAACCCGGTCGAGAACGAGGAGCCGAACCAGGTCGACAAGTCACTGCAGACGACCCGCCGTTTCGACGCGCTGAAGCTCTGGGTCACGCTGCGGGCGATCGGCGCCGACCGCATCGGGGAGCTCTTCGACACGGTGATCGATCTCGCTTCGGCGGTCAGCGACGAGGTCGCCGCAGACCCCGAGCTCGAACTCGTGGGACGGACGCAGCTGAGCACCGTGCTCTTCCGGGTGCGTCCGCAGGGGATCGACCCTGCCGGGCAGGACGCACTCGTCGCCGGCGTGCGCCGGGTGCTGTTCGAATCGGGCCGGGCACTGGTTGCGAAGACGGTGATCGACGGCCGCCCGTGCCTGAAGCTGACGTTGCTCAACCCGGAGACCACGCTCGACGACGTGCGCGGCATCCTCACCATCGTCAAGGATGCCGCGGCCACCCTCGCCGGGATCGCCCCGGAGATCGACGCCGAGCTGGACGCCGTCTTCTCCGATGCGGAGGTCTCGGCATGAGCGATCATGTGCACGATCTCGTCGGGGTCGGGATCGGGCCGTTCAACCTGGGCCTGGCGTGCCTGGCGCAGCCGACCGGTCTGGATGCCGTCTTCGTCGACCGCGAGGACGGGTTCCGCTGGCACCACGGCATGATGATCGAGGGGGCGACCATCCAGGTCCCGTTCCTCGCGGACCTCGTGACGATGGCCGATCCGACCTCGAAGTTCTCCTTCCTCAACTGGCTGAAGAAGACCGGACGGCTCTACCCGTTCTACATCCGGGAGAGCTTCTACGCGCTGCGCGCAGAATACGACGCGTACTGCCGGTGGGCCACAGACCAGCTGCCGAACCTGCTGTGGAACCACGAGGTCGTCGCGATCGAGCACGACGCCGCCGACGATGTCTACGTGGTGCGCACGATGCGCACCGATACCGGCGAGGAGCGCGAGCTGCGGGCCCGTCACGTCGTGGTGGGCGTCGGCACGCAGCCGGTCGTACCGGAATCGTTGCGGGATGCTGCCGGCCCGCTCGTGCACAGCTCGGAGTACCTCCAGAACCGAGAGGCGCTGCAGGCGACGGATTCGATCACGGTGGTCGGCAGCGGCCAATCGGCAGCGGAGATCTACCGGGATCTGCTCGAGGGCACACGCGCCGGAGGCTATCGGCTGGACTGGGTGACCAGATCGCCCCGGTTCTTCGCGATGGAGTACACCAAGCTCACCCTCGAGATGACGTCACCCGAGTACACCGATCACTTCCACGGCTTGCCCCTGGGATTGCGTCAGCACCTGGGGCGTGAGCAGCGGAGCCTCTACAAGGGCATCTCGGGCGAACTCATCGACGACATCTACGACACGCTGTACCGACTCAGCGCCGAAGGCACGGTGCAGACATCCCTCTTCACGGACACCGAGGTGACCGCGGCAACGTGGGACGGAAGCCGGTACCGGCTGGGCCTGCTCCACAGACAACTCGGCCACGAACATGAACGTGAGACCGCGTCGCTCATCCTCGCGACCGGATACGCCGCCGGGACACCGCCATTCCTCGCCCCGGTCGCCGATGAGCTCGACTGGGATCAGCTGGGTCGGCTCGCGGTCGCGCGCAATTACAGCATCGACGGCGGTCGCGGACGGATCTTCGTGCAGAACGGCGAAGAGCACACACACGGCCCGACTGCGCCAGATCTCGGCTTCGGGGCGTGGCGCAACTCGTCGATCCTCGCGTCGATCATCGGGTCCGAGATCTACCCGATCGAGCGTCGCATCGCCTTCCAGGAGTTCGGCGTGCCGACAACCGTTCCCGGCGAGGCCACGCTTGCTGCTGAGGGCACGCGATGACGGTCACACCCGATCTCGCCGTAGCCCTGGTCCGGGCCGAATCGAGGCGGGATGCTCCGGTGCTGCACGAGTGGCTCACGCACCCGCACGCCGCGTTCTGGGGGATGGGGGATCTCGATGTCGCTGCCGTATCGGCCTACGTCGCGGCGGTGGTCGACCATCCGCATCAGGACGCCTGGCTCGGAGTGGTCGACGGGGTCGCGTCGTTCTACGCCGAGACCTACGACCCCGCGCACGTGCTGCTGCCGGGCCTCTATGAGGCTCTCCCGGGCGACCTCGGGATGCACATTCTGATCTCTCCACCGGAGGGCACGCCACGGCACGGGCTGACCGACGCCGTCTTCGCTGCGGTGATGGCGTGGTGCTTCGACGAGCTCGGCGCGGAGCGCGTCGTGGTCGAGCCCGATGTGGGCAACGATCGTGTTCGCCGAAAGAACGTGCGCGCCGGTTTCACCGAACTGCGCGAGGTGATCGTCGACGATGGCGGACATCGCAAGACGGCGATGCTGTCGGTGTGCACTCGAGACGATTTCGCCCGCTCCGACCTCACCCGAACCGAACCTGCCCGCCTCGAATCGAAGGAACGTGCATGATCGCGCACGCCGACCATCTCACCCCCGCCACCCTCGACCGCGCACAGCGCCACCTGGTCGCCAAAGCTCTCGCCGAGTTCAGCCACGAGCGCCTGATCGCCCCCGAACGGGTCGAGGGCGGCGGCTGGACACTCTCGGTCCCCGGCAGCGACGCGGAGTACCGTTTCGACGCGATCCGCACCGCCCTCGAGCATTGGATCGTCGACGAGGAAAGCATCCGCCGGCTGGTGAAGGGCGCAGAGACATCGCTGGATGCCCAGACCATGATCCTCGAGCTGCAACCGCTCCTCGGGCTCTCTGACGCACTGTTGCCTGTCTATCTGGAAGAGATCGCTTCGACGCTGGCCGGTGCCGCGTTCAAGATCGCGCAGGGCGGGCAGTCCGCGGAGGCGCTGACTGAGGCGGACTTCCAGACGATCGAAGCGGCGATGACCGAGGGGCACCCCGGATTCGTGGCCAACAACGGTCGCATCGGATTCGGCGCCGCCGACCATGCCGCGTTCGCTCCCGAAACCGGCCGCCCGTTCCGTCTCGTCTGGGTCGCGGCCCGACGATCGGCGTCGCATCTCGCCCTCGGTGCCGGGCTGGACGAGGAGTCGCTCATCGCGGGAGAACTCAGCCCGACCGAGCGGGAGCAGTTTCGTTCTCGACTCCACGACATCGGCGAAGACCCCTCCGACTACCAGCTGCTGCCGGTGCACCCCTGGCAGTGGGAGAACCGCGTCGCGATCACCTTCGCACCCGATCTTGCTCGTCGCGATCTCGTTCTCATCGGCGAAAGCGAGGACGAGTACCGCGCGCAGCAGTCGGTGCGGACGATGTTCAACGCCACGCATCCCGAGCGGCACTACGTCAAGACGGCCCTCGCGGTGCAGAACATGGGCTTCTTGCGCGGCCTGTCGCCTGCCTACATGAGAGTCACCCCGGCGATCAACGACTGGGTGTTCGACCTCGTCGCCGGCGACGCCACCCTGCGCGACTCCGGATTCCGAGTACTGCGGGAACGAGCGTCGATCGGCTACACCGGCGATGTCTACCATCGCACTCCGGAGCCATCACCGCACCGGAAGATGCTCGCCGCGCTGTGGCGCGAGAGCCCGGTGCCCCTGGTGTCCGAGACGCAGCAGCTGGCCACGATGGCGTCACTCCTGCACCGCGACGGCGAAGGGGCGTCGGTGGCGACGGCGCTCATCCGTGCGTCCGGCATCAGTGCCGAGGCATGGGTGCGAGCGTACCTCCGCGTGTATCTGCGGCCGCTCGTGCACTGCCTGCTCGCACACGACCTGGCGTTCATGCCCCATGGCGAGAACCTCATCCTCATCATCGATCACCACGTGCCGACCGGTGTCTTCATGAAGGACATCGGCGAAGAGGTCGCGATCCTCGCCGATCGCTCCGTACCGGACGACATCCGCCGCATCGTGTCGCCGGTCGAGGACCAGGAGAAGGCGCTTGCGATCTTCACAGACGTCTTCGACGGAGTTCTTCGTCACCTCGCCGGCATCCTGCACATCGACGGAACCCTGCCGGAGACCGACTTCTGGCGCATCGCGGCCGACACGGTGGACCAGCATGCGGCCGAGCATCCCGGACTCGACTCCCTCGTCGACCTACGCGCCGACACGTTCGCGCACTCGTGTCTGAACCGGCTGCAGCTACGGAACACCCTGCGAATGGTCGACCTGACGAATCAGTCCGCGTCGCTGATGTACGCCGGCGCGCTGACGAATCCGATCGGACGCTCACTCCTCGCGCGCCAGGACCCGCACGAGACCGTGGCAGTCTGACGGCATGGCCGACGTCTTCCGAGATCCGCTTGGCATCCCGCACATCCGCGCTTCCGGCGTGCGGGATCTCGCCGAGGCGCAAGGAGAAGTGACGGCGCGCGACCGCGGCTGGCAGATCGAGGTCGATCGGCGACGCGCGTCCGGGCGGCTCGCAGAACTCATCGGTGATGCCGGCATCACGTGGGACGTGTTCGCCCGTCGCGCCCGGATCGACGACACGGCACGTCGCGCCTACGCTCGGCTGGGCGATGAGACGCGCGACTTCGTGCGCGCCTATGCGGCAGGTGTGCGCCGCGGGATGGATGCCGACGGACGGAACGCCGTCGAGTTCCGCACGCTCGACGAGCTGTTCGGCGACGAACAATCGCCCTCATCATGGGACGATCATGATCCCCTCGGTGTGTTGCATGTCGCACACGCGTTGTTCTCGACGTTCCCCCTCCTGCTCTGGCGCGAGCATGTCGCCACGACGCTGGGAGACGAGTGGGTGGACGCTTTCGTCGGGTCCGGCGATGGCGTTCACGATGACGGCGATGAGACGTTGCCCGCCGCGGGAAGCAATGCCTGGGCACTCCACGGCACACGAACCGCCAGCGGCATGCCGCTCGTCGCCGGCGATCCGCACCGGATCTTCGAACTTCCGGGCGTCTACCAGCAGGTGCGGCTCGCCTGCGAGGAGTTCGACGTCGTGGGCCTCGCGTTTCCCGGAGTTCCCGGCGTGCCGCATTTCGGGCACACCGGCACGGCGGCGTGGGGCATCACGAATGCGATCGCGCACAGCGTCGACGTGTTCCGGGAGCGAATTCGCGTGCAGCAGCACGGCTACGAAGCTCTCGGGCCCGACGGATGGCAGCCCGTCGATGTGCAGCGCACCACGATCCGAGTTCGCGGCGGAGTCGATATCGAGATCGAGGCCCTGGAGACTGCGCACGGCTGTGTCGTCACCGACCTGCATCCGCATGGCGATGAGCTGCGCGCGTGGAGTATTCGACACCCTGCGCGGACGGACGCCGACCTCGGTGTGGACGCGCTCCTCCCCCTGCTGAGGGCTCGAACCGCGGATGACGTGATCACGGCATTCGGCTCGTGGGTCGACCCGGTGAACCGAGTGCTCGCCGCCGACCGGGAGGGGACCGTGCTGTCAGCCACGGTCGGACGAGTACCGCATCGCGCGCGCGATGAGCGCCGACTCCCGCTTCCCGCGGAGAACGAACGTCCGGTCGCGAACTACTCGCCGTCGAATCCGGTCGTCGTGACGGATGCGGTGGTCGATGCGAACGAACGACCCGGAGCGGAGCCGATCGATCTGGGGTTCGCCTACCCCTCGGCCCACCGCGCGCGGCGGATCTCGGAACTGCTCGAGCTGACGCCCCGGTGGAGCGTCCAGGATCTGCCGGAGATCTGGGGGGATACCGTCAGCGGTTCCCGAGGTGGGCTGCTGGCTCTGCTCCCTTCTGGGCCCATCCCGCCCTCGGCCGCCGTGGTGCGCGACGCTCTCCTCGACTGGGACGGACGCATGGATGCGGTGTCCTCGGCCGCTGGACAGTTCGCCGCCTGGCGCAACGAGCTGGTTCGCGCCGTCACCGCACACCCCGCTCTTCAGCCGCTCCTCGGGCCTCACCCGTTCGGTGCGATCTTCGACCCCTGGCTCGCCGTCGAAGGTCAGGTCGCCGCGGCTCTTCCTCGCCTACTGCGGCATCCTGCTCTCGCGAGAGATGTCGACGAGATCGTGATCGCAGCCCTCCTCAACGCGGCAGACGCCTCGGCCTGGGGAACGACACATCGGATGCTGCCGCTGCACGTTCTCGCGGATGTACCCGGTGCGAGTGCTCCTTCCTTCGATCTGACTGTGTCGGGAGACGGAGACACGGTGCGCTGCACCGGGTCGACGCCCGGCATCACCGACCGCACCTGGCGCGGATCGGTCGCACACTGGGCGTGGGACCTCGCCGATCGAGACAACAGCATGTGGGGCGTGCCTTTCGGGGCATCGGGCGATCCCGGATCGCCGCACTTCGCCGATCAGCTCACCGCATGGGCCGACGTGCACCCCTCCCGCGTCGTCACCGACTGGCACACCCTCCGATTCGACCGCACGATGGGAACGCAATGACCGGTGTACGCGACGTTCGACTGGCAAGCGGCACCGCAGGCACCACGGTCCACACCAGTGATTCGACCGAACTCGGACGCATCGAGATCACCGTCCTCGACCCGATCGGCGACCTCGACGTCATCCACGAGTGGGTGACACGCCCCGCGGCCCGTTTCTGGGGGCTCGCCGCGCTCTCCCGCGACGAACTGCGCGACCTCTATGCGTTCGTCGACGGCCTCCCCAGTCATCATGCATTCTTGATCCGCCGCGACGGACTTCCCGTCGTGCTGCTGCAGACGTACGAACCCGAGAACGATCCGCTCGGCGAGGTGTATCGACCCGAGCCGGGTGATATCGGCATCCATTTTCTGCTCGGCGCCCGCGGCGCGCCTGCGCGCGGATTCACCACACAGCTCGGACGCCTGATCGGAGAGTTCCTGTTCGCACGCCCGCAGGTCGATCGGATCGTGATCGAACCGGACATCGGCAACGATCGGGCCCTCGCTCGCGTGCAGCTCTTCGGCTTCGAGCTCGGTCCTCCCGTGCAACTGGCGGACAAGACCGGGCAGCTGGCGTTCCTGACTCGTGAACGGTGGGAAGTCCTGCGAGCGGGACAGCTGCACGAATAGGTGGCTGCGCCCCTTGCGCACAGCATCTCACTTGGCGCCGGTCACTGACCAGAAACGATCTCAGCCTGGTCAGCCGGGGCCGACGTCGCCATACTGAGCGGATGGATGCTGTCAATGAGTGGCTACTGACCTGGGGCGACAACCTGTGGACGTGGATCGTCCTCCCGATCGTCGTCCTCCTCGGGCTGTACTTCACGATCCGCTCCGGCGTCGTGCAGTTTCGGTTGATCCCCGAGATGTTCCGGACGCTGAAGGATCGAACTCCCCGCACGGAGAGCGGTGAACCGCAATCCGTCTCCTCGTTTCAGGCGTTCACCATCTCCGCGGCCTCTCGTGTCGGAGTCGGCAATATCGCCGGCGTCGGGACTGCCATCGCGATCGGCGGCCCCGGTGCGATCTTCTGGATGTGGCTGATGGCGTTCATCGGTGGAGCCTCCGCGTTCATCGAGTCGTCTCTGGCGCAGCTGTACAAGACTCGCGATAAGGACGGATTCCTCGGCGGACCCGCCTACTATATGCAGCGCGGACTCGGAGCACGATGGATGGGCGTGCTGTTCGCCATCATCCTCATCATCTGCTTCCCCATCGCCTTCAGCTCTCTGCAGGCGAACACCATCCAGGCGACCATCTCGGGGAGCTTCGGCGGGAGCCGGCAGCCTGGCTCCCCTGGGTCATCGGCGGGGCGCTCGCGCTGCTCATGGGCCTCGTCATCTTCGGGGGCGTGCGACGGATCGCGTCGGTCACCCAGACGCTGGTCCCGGTCATGGCGTTGCTGTACCTGCTTCTCGGGCTGGTCATCGTCGCGATGCACATCGAGCGCCTGCCCGAAGTCTTCGCCCAGATCTTCACCCAGGCCTTCGGACCGAACGAGATCGTCGGAGCGGCGCTCGGCTACATCATCCTCACCGGCGCCAAGCGGGGCATGTTCTCCAACGAGGCCGGACTGGGCTCGGCGCCCAACGCCGGTGCGAGCGCAGCAGTGACGCATCCGGTCAAGCAGGGTCTCGTGCAGACGCTGGGCGTCTACTTCGACACGTTCCTGGTCTGCTCGATTACCGCGTTCATCATCCTGGTGTCGGTTCCGGACCTGGCGAATGCCGAACGCGGCATCGGTTTGACGCAGGGCGCGGTAGTCAGTGCGCTGGGCAGTTGGTCGAACATCCTCCTGATCGTGATCATCTTCCTGCTCGCGTTCAGCTCGATCCTCGGCAACTACTACTACGGCCAGACCAACATCGAGTTCATCACCTCGAAACCAGGTGTCCTCCTCGGCTACCGTCTGTTCGCGATCGCCGCGGTGTTCGCCGGGGCACTCGTCTCGGCCGATGTCGTGTGGAACTTCGCCGACGGCGCGATGGGATTCATGGCCATCGTCAACCTCGTCGCCATCGCACTGCTCTCCGGCGTCGCCTTCAAGCTCCTGAAGGACTACACGCAGCAGCGACGAGAGGGGCTTGACCCCGTCTTCACCAAGGCGCGACTGCCTGGTGTACGCGGGATCGAGGTCTGGGAGGACGAGCTTTCGGTCACGGGTCCGATCGATCTTCCCGCGACTCGGCGGCGTTGACGTCGCCGGACCGGATTCACGGGCGCCCTCGGAGCGGAGATCCTCTCGGTAGCTTCGGGGCAGGCGATCGTCTCCGCTCGGGCAGAGTGCGCGACGGGGAGTAGTCTGCTTCTTCGTGGCTCTACTCAGTTCCGCCCGCGTTCGGCTCGCTCAGAGCCTTCATCTGGCACCCGCTCGGGCTATTGCGCTCGGGTTCGGGGCGGCGATAGTCGTCGGGACCGCACTGTTGATGCTGCCGCTCTCCTCAGCTACGGGGAAATGGACGGGGCTTGTCGAGGCGCTGTTCACGTCGACATCGGCGGTGTGCGTGACCGGACTGGTGGTGGTTGATACCCCGGTGCACTGGAGCCCGTTCGGGAAGATCGTCATCTTGTTGCTCATCCAGCTGGGCGGCCTCGGAATTATGCTCTTCGCCGCACTCGTGGGGTTGGCGCTGGCACGCAGGTTCTCGGTGCGCTCGCGCATGTTTGCGAGCTCGGAGACGAAGACTGCCGGCGAGGGAGACATGAAACGCGTCGCCGCCGGCATCGTCGTCACCACGGTCGCGATCGAGGCGGCGGTTGCACTGTTGCTCTTTTTACGCTTCACCACAGGGTATGGATATGACCCTGTACGCGCAGGCTGGCATGCGGTCTTCCACGCGGTGTCTTCATTCAACAACGCAGGCTTCGCTCTGTACACGGACAGCCTTATGGGCTTCGTCCAAGATCCCTGGATCTGTCTTCCGATCTGCGTCGCCATCATCTTGGGTGGACTCGGGTTTCCCGTGCTTCGTCAGCTTCGCAGGGAGTTCCATCGTCCGTTGCACTGGACGATGAATACGAGGATCGTGCTGGCCGTGACGGGCGTGCTTCTCGTCTGCGGTACTGCATATGTGCTGCTCATCGAGTGGAGCAACCCGGGCACTCTCGGGAATCTGCCGCCCGGATCACGTATCCTCGCGGGATTCTTCCACGCGGTGCAATCCCGGACGGCGGGATTCAATTCCGTGGACGTATCGCAGATGCACGATGAGACCTGGTTGGGGACGGACGTGCTGATGTTCATCGGTGGCGGACCCGCAGGAACCGCTGGTGGCATCAAGGTGACCACTTTTGCTGTGCTGTTCTTCATCATGTGGACAGAGCTGCGCGGTGGAATTGCTGTCAACGTCTTCGGCAAGCGACTCTCGCGTGCTGTGCACCGCGAAGCGATCACTGTGGTGATTGTGGCGTTGGGGGCGATCATGGCAGCAGTCATCATGATCCTCGCGATGACCGATCTCGACCTCGATCAGGTGCTGTTCGAGGTCGTCTCCGCATTTGGCACTGTTGGTCTCTCCACCGGGATCACCGCGGATCTGCCGGCCGCCGCGCACGTCATCCTCACTCTGCTCATGTTTCTCGGTCGCCTCGGCCCGCTCACCCTCGGGTCTGCACTCGCGCTGCGGGTACGGCGGACATCATACGAACTCCCCAAGGAACGGCCCGCGATCGGCTAACGACGTGTCGGCATCGAGCATTGCCCATCAAATCGAAAGGACTTCACGTGCCCAAGTTTCTCTCGTTCGGTCAGGACGCCAGGAGAATCGCCGAGGCTGACTCCGTCGCTGTGATCGGTCTCGGCCGCTTCGGAACCTCCCTCGCGCTCGAACTGATGGCTTCCGGGACTGAGGTGCTCGGTATCGACGCAGGCGAGGACATCGTTCAAGCGTTGAACGGCCAACTCACCCAGGTTGTCCGCGCTGACTCGACACGGCTCGAGGTTCTGGAGCAGCTCGCGATCGGCGAGTTCGACCGTGTCGTCGTCTCCATCGGCTCTGACATCACTTCGTCGATCCTCACTGCGTCCCTGCTTCTGCAGCTCAAAGTGCCCGTCATCTGGGCGAAGGCCGTCGACGAACGGCATGGTGCCGTTCTCGAACAGCTCGGTGTCCACAAGGTGGTCTACCCGGAGAAGGACATGGGGCGACGCGTGGCGCATCTCGTTCGAGGTGCGGCTGCCGACTACCTCGAAATCGAGAAGGGGTACGCGATCGTCAAGACGGTGGCGCCCCGCTATCTCCACGGCCTCACCCTGACGGAGGGGGCTGTGCGGGCGACGCATGGTGTCACGATCGCTGCACATCGGTCGGCGTCCGGTGACTGGCGAAATACGCAGGCGGACACCGTCCTCAGCGAGGGCGATACCGTGCTCGTCGTGGGCCCGACGGACAGGGTTGAGAAGTTCGCGCAACTGCGGTGACCGCGCGACCCGTATGAGGTGAGGAAGCCCTAGATGACGTCGCGGGTGCAGGCGTCGCGGATGCTCTCGCCGCGCAGGTCCTCCCATGGAATGGCGGCGTACCCGACAATTCCACTGCCGGTGCCGGCGAGTTCGTCGATGCGCTGCGTGACGAGTCCCTGGCCGTCGACTCCGGACAGGTCGATGACGACGACGTCAACGTAACGGCCGCGTACTCGTTCGAGTTCGCTGTGGAGCCGACGCGCCATGCTCTGTGCCGCGAAACGCAGTGCTCGTCGGCGCCCATCGGCACCACGATAGGTAACGACGAGGTGCCTCAGGCCGCGATATGCGCGGCTAGCAGCGAAGGCTTCGGCTGCGCCCGAACGCAGTATGCGCCGCGCCTCTCGCCGCCGTTCAACGCCGGCTAGGTCGATCGCCCAGACGAGACATCGTGTTTCGGTCGCTTCGGCTGCGGCGAGCTGTGAGGGAGGGGCGTCGTCGGCGACATCGCCCATGTACGCGACTGTGGTGTGCATCCGGTCTTCTCGGTCGTTGAAGAATGGTGCCGACCAGGCTTCCCGGCGCTCCGACCCGTTTCGCGGGCTTCAGGGAAGTATAGGCCGCACAGTTCGTGCGGAGGCGCCCACTGGAGCGTGTCTATCGGGCTACCCGAGGATCGGGCACTCGATGCGGTAGCCGGAGGTGCGGAGCTGACTTGATGCCGTCGGCGTCGGAGATCGAGCTGCGACCTCAGAGACGGGGGTGACGGCTTCCCGGCGCACCGAGCACTCAGAGCGGTCCGCCTCCCCCAGGATGAGAAGACGCGCTGCGGTTAGAATGGAAAGTGGAGTGTCGGGAAGCCTGGTCGACGAATGCCCGCTCGTCGACCCGAAAGCTCCCTCATGGACAATTCTTCGCGTCTCGCCAGAGTCCGCGCCGTCTTCCCTTCCGCCTCCCGTGCCGAGTCGCGCCGCATCGGCGAGATCCTCCGCATGGAGACCGTCGGCGGAATCCTCCTCGTCGCACTCGCGGCGATCGCGTTGCTGTGGGCGAACTCGCCCTGGGCGGAGTCGTACTTCGCGCTGCGTGACTTCGAGATCGGGTACGAGCCCTGGCATCTGCAACTGAGTCTCGGCGCCTGGGCCGCCGACGGCCTGCTCGCCATCTTCTTCTTCCTCGTCGGCCTCGAACTCAAGCGGGAGTTCGTCGCCGGGGACCTGCGCAGCTTCAGCACGGCCGTGGTCCCGATCGTCGCGGCGGTCGGCGGTGTGATCGTGCCGGCCGTGATCTACCTCGCCGTGGTGGCCGGATCCGCGGAGGAATCTCACGGGTGGGCGATCCCGACCGCGACCGACATCGCTTTCGCGGTCGCCGTGCTCGCCCTCATCGGATCGCACCTCCCGAGCGCGCTACGGATCTTCCTGCTCACCCTGGCGGTCGTCGACGATCTCATCGCCATCGGCATCATCGCGCTGTTCTACACGGAGACGATCGAGGTCGTG
Source organism: Microbacterium sp. PMB16 (assembly GCF_051294855.1). Lineage (GTDB taxonomy): Bacteria > Actinomycetota > Actinomycetes > Actinomycetales > Microbacteriaceae > Microbacterium. Next base: position 2,121,014 of record NZ_CP145908.1, on the reverse strand, counting down.
CCGCTGGTGCTCGCCTTCGTCGCGATCGCGGTATACGGCGTGATCGCGCAGCGGTACCGGGACTTCTTCCACCTGCGCCCGACCGCCGCCTGGCTGATCCTGCTACCCATCGGCGTGGGCGCGTGGGCGCTCGTGCACGCGTCGGGTATCCACGCCACGATCGCCGGCGTGCTGCTCGGCTTCATGATCCCCGTGCTGCACAAGAAGGCCGACCGCGGACCCGACGCTGGCCCCGGGCTCGCCGAAGTCTTCGAACACCGGTTCCGTCCGTTGTCGACCGGGTTCGCCGTGCCCGTTTTCGCGTTCTTCTCGGCGGGCGTGGCGATCGGCGGCGGCGAAGGGTTCGCTTCGGCATTCGCAGACCCCGTCGTCGTCGGGATCGTCCTCGCTCTGGTGGTCGGGAAGCCGCTCGGGATCACCGCGGCGACCTGGTTGGTCACCAGAATCCGTCGCATCGACCTCGACCCCGCCCTGAGATGGATCGACATCATCGGCGTCGGACTCCTCGCCGGCATCGGGTTCACGGTCTCGCTTCTGGTCGCCGAACTCAGCTTCGCCGTCACGAGCGAGCACCACGACCACGCCAAGGTCGCCATCCTGACCGCATCCGTCGTCGCTGCTGTCGGCGCCTCGGTGCTGCTCGGAGCCCGCAATCGCCGCTACCGGCGGCTCGCGACCTCTGACGACTCTGACGACGACGTCTGATCCGACGGCTCCCTTGTCGTGGCACTTTCGTGAGTGCGGCCGGGGCGTCGACCGCACTCACGACTTCAAGTGACTTGGAACGTCGGGCTGGTGGCGAGCAGGGTGAAGCCGTCGTCGGCGAAGAAGCGGAAGTTGTACGTTCCACGCGCCGACGGTGCGGTGAACGCGATCGTTGCAGACGTGCGTCCGCTGGATGGCGGGGTGTTCTGGCCGTTGAGGTATTTCTCGTCGACTCCGCCGGCGTTGTCCGCGTCGGCGGCCCGGTACAGGCCGACCCAGTCGCGGCGACCGCCGGGGCCGTTCGCGACGGTGGCGCGGATCGTGCCGCCGCGGCTCACGGTGGTGCGGTCGGCGGTGACCGTGGCACCGACTGGAGTCGGCGTCGGTGTCGGTGTGGGGCCGCCGGCGACGAGCGGTTCCTCCATGGTGACGCAGTGCGCGCCGCCGCCGCCCTCGCCCATCAGCACATCGAGGTTCAGCTGAACGCACGGACGGCCGAACGCTGCGGCGAGAGCGTTGCGGGCTGCGGTGTCGGTCGTGGCGTCGCCGAACTGCGCGGTGATGACCGATCCCGAGGTGACGATGCAGTTCAGGTACCCGTCGAAGAAGGTCCCCTGCGCGGACGAGGGGATACGGGGAAGTGAGGCGGGCCCGTAGATGGTCGTGACCTGCAGCTGCCGCCCCTTGGCGTCGGTGGCGGAGGCGAGCAGGTTCCGTGTCGCGATCGCGGACTGGGACCAGATGGTCGACGGGCGTGCCGGATTGCTGAGCTGCACGAGGACCTTGCCCGGGCCGGTGTAGAGGACGGTGGCGTCGATGTGGTCGTCGGTGATGTCCTGTCCCGAGATGCCTTGGCACCAGATCATCTTGGTCGCGCCGTACATGCGAAGAAGTTCGGTCTCGATCTGTGCGGCCGTCTTGCCCGGGTTGCGGGCGGAGTCGACCCAGGAGCTGCGGTTTGCGATGAGCGTCCCGTCGCCGTCGGTGATCACACCTCCGCCTTCGCCGACCACGTTCGCCGCGGTGAAGGCGAAGCCGTTGTACTGAGCGATTCTCTGGGCGACGAGCGCGTCCTTCGCATGGGTCTGCTCGTTGCCCCAGCCGTTGAAGTTGAGACCGATCGCGTCGATGCCACCGGCTCCGTCCGTGCGGAACACCGCGCCGGAGTCGCGCATCCAGCAGTCGTTCACGGGGATGGAGCTGATCACGGTCACGTTGGAGCTGACGCGTGCGCGCGCAGCGGTAGCGGCGCTCGCCCCATCGGCACACATGACGACCGGAGTCGTTTTGACGATCTCGTTCGCAATCTTGGCGATGTCGCCCTGGATGCCGTTGAGGAGGCTGCCCCAGATCGATGTGCTCGATGGCCACGCCATCCAGATCCGCTTGAGCGGCCCCGCTTCCCCGGGCACGGCGAAGGTTCCGGCGGCTTGGGCGGCCTCCTGCGTCGTCATGGCTCTGATGCTGGTGCCGCCGACCACTAGTCCGGCGGCGGCGATCCCGGCAAAGGCCAAGAACTGCCTGCGGGGATACCCCTCGGTCGTGGTGCTGCGTCGTTGCTCGCTCACGTCTGGTTCCTTCCGTCGTCCACGCCAGTGTGGAAGTGGGGCACTGCGACCACATTTGGATTAAATCCAAATCTTCGATCACAGTGTCACGTGCTCGCGCCGCGTTGTCAAGGATTCGATGAAATCGCGAGCTGCGAAGCCCTGTCGCCACCAGGACTTCCGTCCTAGGATTCGAGCCAGAGAGTGGCGGCCTATACTCTTGGATGACATCTAATTTTTGGAGGTCAGACATGACTGCGTTTGAGGTGACTCGGAGAGGGCTGCTCACCGCGACAGGGCTCGGGATCCTCGGCACGGCTCTGATCGGGTGCGCGCCGAACGGACCCGCCGCAACGGGAGCGCCTTCGGGTGGCACACAGGCGCGCGTGGATAAGCGCATGGGCGCCGAGTGGGACAGTCACGCGCGCACGGTGATGACGTGGCCGACCGCTTTGATCTGGGGCGAGGACGTCGACGACGTTCGAGCAGACATCGCGAACATCGCCCGCGCGATCGCCGAGTTCGAACCCGTAGTGATGCTCGCGTCACCGGTGGACGTGGAGGATGCCGAGTATGAGTGCGGTTCCGAGGTCGAGGTCGTCGAGCTGGCGGTGGATGACCTGTGGGCACGCGACACCGTCCCCGTCTTCGTCGAGGCTGCGGATGGCCTGGAAGGCGTCGACTTCAACTTCAACGGTTGGGGGAACAAGCAGGAGCATCCGAACGATGCATTCGTCGGCCGAGAGTTCCTGCGGGAGTTCGAGATTCCGCGCATCGAGGCGAACCTTGTCGGCGAGGGTGGCTCGCTCGAGACAGACGGACTCGGCACCCTGCTCGTGACCGAGAGTTCACTGGTGAACGCCAACCGGAACCCCGGGCTCGACCGCGACGAGGTCGAGAGCAGGCTCAAGAAGCTGTTGGGCATGCAGAAGGTGATCTGGTTCGACGGCGTCTACGACGAAGACATCACCGATGCGCACATCGACTCCCTCGTGAGATTCACGGCTCCCGGCGTCGTGCTGCTCGACGTTCCCGGCGAGGGTGCTCCCGACGACGTGTGGTCACGCTCTAGTGCGCAGGCGCGATCGGTGCTCGAGGAGGCGACGGATGCGGGCGGCGACGGCTTCGATGTCGTCGATCTGCCGCAGCCCGACTTCGGTGAGATCCGCGGCTCCGGCGATGACTTCCTCGCCTCCTACGTGAACTTCTACGTGGGGAACGGGGCGGTGTTCGTTCCCGAGTTCGGCGACCGCCGCGCCGACGATCGCGCCCAGGGGATCTTGCAGGATCACTTCCCCGACCGGGAGATCGTGCCGCTCGCCATCGACACGGTGGCATCTGGCGGCGGCGGCATCCACTGCGCGACGCACGACATGCCCGGCAACCCCGAGGAGTGAGTGTCCGTTCGCGACCGTCGCGAGCGCCATGATCCGAGTTCGCTCGGACGAGAAGGAGATCGATGGCGAAGACGATGAAGACGCGGTCACGACGGACACGCATGGTCGCCGCGGCGGTGGCGATCGTCGCGCTGGTCGCCGGCGTGGCGGCGTGGTCCCAGCTCGGCAGCACGGCTGGCGGAGACCGCGGCGTCCAATCCGGTCCGGCCGACGACCCGGATCGCGTCGATATCACCGCCTCGATCATCCGCGTGGATCCGTCGAGCGGTGAGCTCCTGCTGCGCCTGCTCGTCGTGCCGCGGGGGGATCTGACCACCGAGGGTGGGCTCTCCCCCCGTGAGGATCTCGAGATCCTCACCTCGGCGGCGATGAGGACGGATCCCTTCTTCCCGGCACTGGAACGCATCGGCAGCGTTGACGTGCCCGTCGTGCTCACTGGCACCGGAGTCACCGCCTATCCGTTCGACCGGTACGCGGCGACGATGGAGTTCACCGCGAAGATGGACGGCGAGACGGTGCCCGTGCACCTGACGCTGGCCCATCGTGACGCGCTGTTCGGGGCAGCGATCGACGCCTACCAGGAGTCGGACGCGGCCGTCGCAGAGCTCACCCTCACGCGCTCCGTCAGCGTGCTGACTTTCGCGATCTTCATGATCCTCGCGATGTGGGCGCTCGCTATCGCCGTTGCGACGGGCGCTTGGCACCTGTTGTCGCGTCGTCGCGGCCTCGTCTGGCCGGCGCTCGGCTGGATGGCGGCGACCTTGTTCGCGATCGCCGGATTCCGCAATGCGGCTCCGGGCTCCCCGCCGATCGGCTCGCTGATCGACTACCTCGCGTTCTTCTGGGCGGAGGCGATCATCGCGGTCTGCGTGTTCGCGGTGGTCATGATCGGGGTGCGAACCGAGCGGGCTGTGGAGGAGAGCGAGGCGACGGCGGCAGTGCCCGCGTCATCAGATGCCCCGGAGATCGTCGCCGCGGATGAGCCTGACGAGCCGATAACGGACGCGGGCGCAGGATCCGCGCGCTGAGGCCGGGAGTGCACCGGCCAGGCCATCGCGCACGGCACCCGGGCGCACCCGACATCGTGCGCTGCGCGTTGACCATTTCGGAGCTCGGGAGACCCGGCGGTTGACAAGCGGGCCGACCACGCGCATGATAATTGGATATCATCCAATTCCGCTCCGGTGACGCTGCTGTCCCGGGAGACAGGAGGAATCATGGCTCCCTTCATGAAAAAGACGCTGTCACTTCTGGCAGTCGTGGTTGTGGCGACCGGACTCACTGCGTGCAACGGCGAAGGGTCGAACCCCGCGACCGATGCAGAGAGCACGCTGCACGTCGCGCGCTCGGAGTCGTTCGACGGGTGGGACCCCGATAAGGCCGCGGCGTACTCGACCTATCAGACTCTGCAGGGCGTGCTCGAGCCGCTGCTGCGCTTCACCGCGGAGGGCGATCAGGTCGAAGCCGGGATCGCCACCGAGTGGACCTACGACGCCGAGGCGCTCACCTGGACGTTCACGCTGCGGGATGACGTGATGTTCAGCGACGGCACGCCGCTCACCTCCGACGATGTCGTCTTCTCGGCCGGAGTGTGGGCCGAGGGCTCCAACTACGGCGGGCTCTACGCGAACATCACCGAGGTGTCGGCGCCCGACGAGCACACGGTCGTCTTCGCGCTGGCCGCGCCCGACACGACCCTTCCGGTCCTGATGACGTGGTCGTCGTCGGCGATCTTCCCCGTCGACTTCGGCGGCCTCACGAAGAAGGGGTATTTCGCCGCCCCGGTCGCCGCAGGAGCCTTCACGGTCGCCGACTGGTCCCCCGGCGGTCGGATCGTGCTCGACAAGAACCCGCACTACTACCAGGAGGGGCGCCCCTATCTCGATCAGGTCGTCATCGAGGTCGTGCCCGACGCGACCGAACGCGGCGCGCAGTTCCAAGCAGGCCAGATCGACATCTCCGAGTACATCTCCCCGATCGACGCGAAGCAGTACGGCGACGCCCTGGTGGCGCTGCCCGCCAGTCAGATCGAGCATCTGAGCTTCAACACGACCGGCGGTCCGCTGGCAGATCCGAACGTGCGACGAGCCCTCGCTCATGCGATCGACTACGAAGCCATCGCGGCCGGCCCGTTCCGAGGGATCGGCGCCGAACCACGCGGCATCATCCCGCCGAACCTCGCGAACTGGGCGCCGCCCACCGAGCAGCCCTTCACGAAAGACCTCGACGAGGCCGAGAGCCTGCTCGAGGAGTCGGGCGCGGATATCGCCTCGCTCGAGCTCATCTACGACGCGGCGAATCCCACCGATCACCTCGTCGCCCAGATCCTCAAGGAGAATCTCGCCGAAGTGGATGTCGACCTCAGCCTCACGGCCCTCGAGACGGGAGCCTTCCTCAGCCGGGCCTACGGCCTCGACGCCGACATGGTTCTCTGGTCGTACGGCGCCGTCTCCCCTGATGTGGTCGATCCGTTGGGCTGGATCACCGGCACCTCCTGGCTGTTCACCGGGTTCGAGACCGACACGGTGACCGCGCAGTTCTTCGCCTACGGAGCGACCGAGTCGGCCGACGAGAAGAAGGCGATCGTCGCGCAGGTGCAGGACGATGCGCTGCGCAACGCACAGGCGATCAGCCTCACCGAGTTTCAGGTGCAGCATGCGGTGAGCGACCGGGTCTCCGGATTCGCGTCGGCACCGTGGGGCATGTACTACTGGGACACGATCCAGGTGAGCGAGTAGAGCCGTGGGACGCTACCTCTTCATCGTCAAACGGCTGGCCCTCGCGGTCCCGCTGCTGCTCGGCATCGTGCTGCTGGTCTTCCTGATCCTCAAGATCACCCCCGGCGACCCCGCGCGGTTGATTGTCGGCCTTCGCGCCCCGGAAGCCGAGCTCGAGATCGTCCGCGAGCAGCTCGGGTTGAACGACCCAGCGATCGTGCAGTACTTCGCCTACGTCGGGCGCCTGCTCACCGGAGACCTCGGCTACTCGTTCAAGTCGAACGAGGCGGTAGCGGCCATCGTCGCCGAGCGGCTGCCCGCGACCCTCTGGCTTCTGGGGATCGGCGCGCTGATGTCGCTCGCGATCTCCGTGCCGCTCGCGATCCTCTCGGCCCGCCGACCCGACGGACCGATCGATCACGGTGCGAGGGCGTTCGGTCTCGTGGCATTGTCCATGCCCTCGTTCTGGGTCGGGATCGTGCTGATCCTCGCGGTCGCAGTACCGACCGGATGGTTCCCCGTCGGCGGATTCGGGTCGACGCCGGCTGAGCACCTGCATTCGGTGCTGCTGCCCGCCTTCACCCTCGCCCTCTCAATCGCTCCACTGCAGATCCGCAGCCTGCGCACGAGCATCATCGAGGTCCTGGGCGCCGAGCACGTCACGACGGCGCGCTCCCTCGGTCTCTCGAACGGGCGCATCATGTCGCGCTTCGTGCTTCGCAACGCGGCCCCGCCGACCGTCTCGATCCTCGCCCTCAACATCGGCTATCTGCTGTTCGGTGCGGTCGTGGTCGAGACCACATTCGCGCTCCCCGGCATCGGGCAGGGCATCGTCCTGGCCGCCCGTCAACGCGACATACCGACCATCCAGGGATACACCCTGTTGTTCGCGCTGGCGGTCGTCGTGGTGTTCCTCATCGCCGACATCGTCACCTCGATGGCCGATCCACGACTGGAGGTCGAATCATGAGCGCCATTGCCGCCGACACGGTCGGAGCACTTTCTCCGAAGACGCGACTGATCGTCGCCGCAGAGCGCACCCGCCTACCCCGGCGCGTATGGGTGGGGATCTCGATCGTGGCGGTGTACGTGCTCGCCGCGGTGTTCGCCCCCCTCATCGCACCGTACGATCCGCTCGCACAGGACGTCGTGAACTCGCTCGCCGCCCCGAGCGCCGCACATTGGCTCGGCACCGACGAACTCGGGCGCGACGTGCTCTCCCGACTCATCCACGCCTCACGGATCGATCTGCTCGTCGGCTTCCTCGGTGCAGCGCTGCCGGCCGCGCTGGGCACCTTCCTCGGGGCCGTCGCCGGCTTCCGCGGCGGGTGGCTCGATGGTGTGATCATGCGCATCTCGGACATCGTGCAGGCGTTCCCCACCTACATCCTCATCATCGCCCTCGTCTTCGCCCTCGGGCCCGGCGTGACGTCGATCCTGGTCGCTTTCACGCTGATCGCGTGGGTCTCGTATGCGCGACTGATCCGCACTGAGGTGCTCCGCGAACGTGGGCTCGACTACGTCTCGGCGGCGAGGGCATCCGGCCTCTCAGGCCGCCGAACACTCTGGAGGCATGTCTTCCCGAACTCCGTCGGCCAGACCCTCGTCTACCTGCCGTCGGACATCGTCGGGGCGACCCTCGGGCTCGCTGCGCTGTCGTTCCTCGGGCTCGGCATCCAGGCGCCGACGCCGGAGTGGGGAGCGATGATCGCCGCCGGCCAACCGTACATCCGAGAGCAGTGGTGGCTCTCGACCGTGCCGGGACTGGTGGTCGTCGGTTTCGGGCTGGGCCTGAGCCTGGTCGGAGAGGGAATCGAAGAATGGACGAGGAAATGACCCGGAACGTGATCAGCGTGCGAGACCTGCACGTCTCGCTGTCGCTGGGAGGAAACACCGTGACACCGGTCGACGGGATCTCTTTCGACGTCCGCGCCGGGGAGTCCTTGGGTATCGTCGGCGAGTCCGGATCGGGCAAGAGCCTGTCGCTGCGCGCCGTGCTCGGCCTGCTGCCGCGGGGCGGAACATCGACCGGATCCGTGCGCTACGCGTTCGCAGACGGCAAGATCGGAGCGGATGCCGAGCGCGTGCGCGGACGAGGGGCGGCAATGGTCTTCCAGGAACCGATGACCGCCCTGAACCCGACGATGCGCGTCGGCGACCTCATCGGGGAGGCAGTGCGGGTCACCGGCGTACGTTCCCGACGCGCGATCAAGGAGCGGGTGATCGAGCTCATGGCGAGCGTCGGCATCCCCGAACCTGCGCGCCGTGCTCGCATGTGGCCGCACGAGCTGTCGGGAGGGCTCCGCCAGCGCGTGATGATCGCCGCGGCCCTCGCCACAGGACCCGAGATCCTGTTTTGCGACGAACCGACGACGGCCCTCGACGTCACGATCCAAGACCAGATCCTCGGACTGCTGCGCGGCCTGCAAGAAGAGCGCGGCATGGCGATGGTCTTCGTCTCGCACGATCTGGCCGTCGTCTCCGAGGTATGCGATCGCATCGCGGTGATGTACGCCGGAAGGGTCGTCGAGACCGGACCTGTGGCCGAGGTGCTGCGCTCACCGCGCCACCCCTACACGGCGGCCCTACTGGCATCGGCGCCCTCTTTCGCCGGCGGAACGGACGAACTGGCGACGATCCCCGGGTCCCCACCGGACCCGCGCGACTTCCCGAGCGGATGCCGATTCGCTCCGCGCTGCGCATTCGCGACGGAGGAGTGCCTCCGGGCGCCGTACACCCTCGACGGAGACGGCGAGAGAGCCACCGCCTGCATCCGCCCTGAAGTGCTCGAGGCGGTGGCGGCATGAGCGTCCTGCTGGAGGCACATGACCTCACCGTCAGCTACCGTGTGGGATCGGCGCTCTGGGCGCGCGTCCGCGGGCACGCCGTTCCTGAAGTGCATGCGATCGAGCAGCTCGACCTGGTCGTGGAGCGCGGATCGGTGGTCGGCATTGTCGGGGAGTCGGGTTGCGGCAAGTCGACGCTCGCCAAGGCGCTGGTCGGGCTCGCGCCGCTCGCCGGCGGGTCGATCACGCTCGATGGTGAGACTCTGAGCCCGCGCCGCACCCCACAGCAGACGCGACGTGTGCAGATGGTCTTCCAGGATCCGAGCGCATCGCTCGACCCCTCGATGACGATCGGGCAGACGCTACGCGAGCTCCTCCGTGTGCACCGCATGGTGGCGCCAGCGGACGTGCAGGCGCGGGCGGAGGAGCTCATGCGACGGGTAGAGCTTCCGGTGTCGCTCTTGCAGGCTTACCCCCGTCGGCTCTCCGGAGGACAACGACAGCGCGTCGGAATCGCCCGTGCGCTGGCGCTCGAGCCGGAAGTGCTCGTCGCCGACGAATCGGTGGCGGCTCTGGATGTGTCGGTGCAGGCCGCGATCCTCAATCTTCTACAACGGCTGCGCGCGGAACTCGGGCTGACGATCCTCTTCATCTCACACGACCTCGCTGTGGTGCGACATCTCTGCGATCGCGTCGTGGTGATGTACCTGGGCACGGTGGTCGAGGACCGTCCGACGGAAGACCTCTTCGAGGACCCTCGGCATCCGTACACGGCCGCCCTCCTGTCAGCGGCGCCTCGGCTGGGCTTCGAGAAGCTGTCGGGAGGATCGGCGCTCAGCGGCGAACCCGGCAGCTTGCACTCCGTTCCGTCCGGGTGTCGATTCCATCCACGCTGCCCCGTCGCGAGGCCTGAGTGCACGGACCGAGTGCCCGTGCTCGCGGGGCCGGCACCGGATCAGCGCGCCGCCTGTCACTTCGCCTGGGACACCGACGCTGCACCATCGGAACGTCTTGGGGTGCCGGCGAACGGCGCGGCTAGGATGGATCCACTATGAGTGGGGTGACCGGCCGACTGGCGAAGGGGCAAGCCCGCCAGCAGATCGTGGTGGAAGCAGCGGCGAAAGCCATTGCGGACCTCGGGCTTGCGAATGTGCGAGTCTCGGACATCGCCGAGCGTGCCGGGATGACTCCGGGCCACGTGACCTACTACTTCCCTTCGAAGACCGAATTGCTCATGCTGGCCATTCGTCGTAGCGAGGAGTCGCTCGTCGATCAGGTGGATGCTGAGCTCGACGGCATCGAAGAGCCGTGGGCGCGGTTGGAACGGCTCATCGAGCTCTCGGCGTCGAACGGTCGAGGTGACACCGGCTGGATCCTCTGGTTCCAGGTGTGGTCCGATGCGGCGACCGACGACACGGTCGCGGACGTTCATAACGAACTCGACGATCGTTGGCTGCAGATCCTCAGCGGGGTGCTCGCCTATGGGCGGGACCGCGGCGTGTTCTCCTTCGACGACCTCGAGGACGTGTCGCAGCTGATCTCGGCATCCATCGATGGTCTCTCGGTCCAGCTCACCGTGGGTGCGCCCGGATTCGATCGCGAGCGGATGCTACAGCTGTGCATGCGTGTCTGCGCGGCCTTCCTGAACGTCAGGTCGGGCGCTCAGGCCTGACATCGCACGACGAACAGCGCTCCTTCGGGAGCGCTGTTCGTCGTGTGTCCTGATGCTGCTTCTCCTATTTCGGTGGATTCTCGGTCGAGGTTGCGAAAGAATTGGATGAGATCCAAGATAGTGTGAACACACGAAAACCAACGGAGGTCCGTCGTGATCGACACGAACACCACCCCGGCCGATGCCGGCTTCTCGATGCCCGCCGAATGGGCACCGCATTCCGGCTGCGTGATGGTCTGGCCTGCCCGCCTCGCGCTTTGGAAGGACCGGCTCGATGAGGCCAAGCGCGACTACGCGACGGTGGCTCGGGCGATCGCCGCGTTCGAGCCGGTGATCATGCTGTGCAACCCGGGTCAGTCCGCCGAGGTGATCGCCCTCTGCGGCGCCGGGGTCGAACCTCTCGAGGTTCCCGTCGACGACTCCTGGGCGCGCGACAGCGGCCCGGCATTCGTCACGAACGACCGCGGCGATCTCGCTGCCGTCAAGTTCGGCTTCAATGCCTGGGGCGAGCGGTGGCATCCGCATGACCAGGACGCACTGATCCCCGACCGCATTGCCGCACATCTCGGCATCCCGCTGTTCCGTGCACCGTTCGTGCTCGAAGGCGGCGCCTTCTTCGTGGATGGCGAGGGGACGCTGCTGACCACGGAGCAGTGCCTGCTCAACCCGAACCGCAACCCGACGATGTCGAAGGAGGAGATCGAGCAGGGCCTGCGTGATTACCTGGGCGTCTCCAAAATCATCTGGCTTCCCTACGGGCACAGCCTCGATGTTGGACCCGCGGGCACCGACGGACACGTCGACGGAGTCGCCCAGTACATCGCACCCGGGCGTGTGCTGCTCGAAGTGCCCACCGACCCGGCATCCACGGAGTACCTCCGCGCGCGTGCCAACCTCGCCCGACTCGGCGAGGCCCGCGATGCGGCCGGACGCGAGATCGAGGTGGCGCTCCTCGACCCGCATGTCGACTCCGAGGTGTCGTTCGCGAATCATTACCTCGCCGACGGTGCCGTCATCGTGCCGATCGGCGGCGATGCGCACGACGAACCCGTGCTCGAGTTCCTGCGTACCTCGTACCCCGGTCGTGAGATCGTCGGCGTTCCCGGCGCGACCATCGCGTTCGGCGGCGGGGGCCCGCACTGCATCACGCAGCAGATCCCCGCCCCGACGACCCGGAGCGCGAGATGACCACGCAGACGTCCGTCGTCGTCGATGTCGTCGAGGCGTCGATCGCCGACCTGCGTGCGGCCCTGGAAGACGGGCGGGCGACGAGCGAATCGCTCACCCTCGCCTACCTCGCGCGCATCGAGGCCTACGACCGGCCCGGAACCGCGACGGCACTCAACGCTCTGGTCGTGATGAACCCGGATGCGCTTCTCGAGGCCCGCGCGTCCGACGAACGCCGGGCGCGCCGGGCGACGCTCGGTCCTCTCGACGGGATCCCCTACACGGCCAAGGACAGCTATCTCGCGCGGGGCCTCAGCGTCGCGGCAGGTAGCCCCGCGTTCGCGAACCTCATCGCCCAACGGGACGCCTTCACGATCGAGCGTCTGCGTGCGGCAGGCGCGGTGCTGATCGGTCTGACCAACATGCCGCCGATGGCGAACGGCGGCATGCAGCGCGGACTGTACGGACGAGCCGAGAGCCCCTACAGCGCGCGGTACCTCACGGCCGCCTTCGCGTCGGGCTCGTCCAACGGGTCGGGCACCGCGACCGCCGCGTCGTTCGCCGCCTTCGGATTGGGTGAAGAAACCTGGTCGTCCGGTCGCGCGCCCGCGTCGAACAACGCCCTGTGCGCCTATACGCCGTCGCGCGGCGTGATCTCGGTGCGCGGCAACTGGCCACTCGTCCCGACGATGGATGTCGTCGTGCCGCATACCCGCACGATGGCCGACCTTCTCGAGGTGCTCGACGTGATCGTCGCTGACGATCCGGAGACCCGCGGCGACTTCTGGCGCGTGCAGCCCTGGGTGAGCATCCCGAGCGCGTCGTCTGTCCGCCCTCCTTCTTATGCGGCGCTGCGCCCCGCGGACCTGACGGCCGCGCAGGACCGACTGCGCGGCATCCGATTCGGCATCCCCCGGATGTACATCAACGCCGATCCGGATGCCGGCGTCGCCGAAGCTGAGCGGGGCGTCGGAATCGGCGGTCCCACGGGGCAGCGGATCGAGACGCACCCCACGATCGTCCGACTCTGGCACGCGGCGAAGCATGACCTGGAGGACGCAGGGGCGGAGGTCGTCGAAGTCGACTTCCCTGTCGTGTCGAACTACGAGGGGGATCGGCCCGGCGCGTCGACCATCGCGACGCGAGGACTGGTCAGTCCCGAGTATTTTCGGCGCGAGACCGTCGACCTCTCCGCGTGGTCCTGGAACGAATTCCTCGAGGCCAACGGCGACCCTGCCCTGCATCGCCTCGCGGATGTCGACGGCTCGCAGATCTTCCCGCCCGACGAGGTCACGCTCCCTGATCGCTACACCGGGTTCGATGACGACATCTCGGACTATCCGGAGTGGGCGCGTGCCCACGAGGGCGCGACTCTCGACGACATGCCGGAACTCGCCGACGGCCTGCGCGGGCTCGAGGAGACCCGCCGCGTCGATCTGGAAGTTTGGATGGATTCTCTCGGACTGGACGCGGTCGTGTTCCCCGCCGCCGCGGATGTGGGTGCCGCAGACATGGACGTGAATCCGATCTCCGCAGCGCGAGGCTGGCGCAACGGCGTCTGGGTCGCGAACGGCAATCTCGTTCCCCGACATCTCGGCATCCCCACGGTGACGGTGCCCATGGGCACCAGAGTGGACATCGGGATGCCGGTGGGACTCACCTTCGCAGGGCGCGCGTATGACGACACGGCGCTGCTCGAGATCGCCTCCGCTTTCGAGGCGACGGGTCATCGACGGACGCCGCCGTTGCGCACTCCGCGGCTCGAGGGACTGGTGAAATCATGACCGTACTGATGAGGCGCGCCGCGAAGCGTGCCGGGGCCGCCCTGGCACTCGGAGCCATCGGCATCGTTCTCGCGTCATGCACGTCGTCAGGGCCATCGGGTTCGGGCAGTGGCGACGAGGCGATCCTGCACGTCGCGCGAGCCGAGTCCTTCGAAGGATGGGATCCGGACAGCGCTGCGGCCTACGGCACCTTCCAGACCCTTCAAGGGGTTCTCGAGCCGCTCGTGCGGGTGACGCCTGATGGCACGGGCCTCGCGCCCGGATTGGCGGAATCGTGGACGTTCGATCCTGCGGCGCTGACGTGGACGTTCGTTCTGCGTGACGAGCTGCTCTTCAGCGACGGTTCCGACCTGACGTCCGAGGACGTCGCGTTCTCCGCGGACGTGTGGGCCGAAGGCCCCAACGTCGGTTCCCTGTATGCGAACATCGCTTCCGTCTCGACCCCCGACGATCGCACTGTCGTGTTCTCGTTCTCGACTCCGGACACCACGTTCCCCGTGCTGATGACGTGGTCTTCGTCCGCCATCTTCCCCTCTGATTTCGGTGGGAAGACGAAGGACGAGTACTTCTCGGCCCCCGTCGCGGCCGGCGCTTTCGTGGTGGCGGACTGGTCGCCGGGCGGGAAGACCATCCTCAAGAAGAACCCTCACTACTACGAGTCGGGGCGACCGTATCTGGATGAGGTCGTCATCGATGTGCTGCCGGATGCCACAGAGAGGAGTGCGCAGTACCTTGCGGGGCAGGTCGACATCTCGGAGTATGTGAGCCCGATCGATGCCGCAGCGTACGGCGATGCCCTCGTCGCCTTACCGGCCAGTCAGGTCGAGCACCTGAGCTTCAACACGACGCGCGCGCCCCTGGACGACGAACGCGTGCGTCAAGGAATCGCCTACGCCATCGACTACGAGTCCATCATTGCCGGGGCCTTCAAGGGCTACGGCTCGGAGCCTCAGGGAATCGTTCCGCCGAACCTCGAGAACTGGGTGCCGCCGACTCGAAAGCCGTATGCGCTCGACCGAGAGGCGGCCGTCGATCTTCTCGACGAGAGCGGCTTCGATACGACGGAACCCCTGGAGCTGATCTACGACTCGGCGAACCCCACCGACGCTCTCGTCGCGCAGATTCTCAAGGCGAACCTGGATGAGATCGACGTGGAGGTCACGCTGAGCCCGCAGGAGACCGGCGTGTTCCTCAGCCGGGCCTACGGGCTCGACGCCGACATGGTGCTCTGGTCTACCGGGGCCATCTCCCCCGATGTCGTCGATCCGCTGGGGGTGTTCGCCGGCGGAGACTGGCTGTTCACCGGATACGAGACGGAGACGATCACTCAGCAGTACCTCGACTACACGACGGCGAGTACTCCGGAAGAGAAGCAGCAGATCGTTCAGGCGGTACAGGACGACACGCTCGCGAGCGCCAACGTGATCAGCCTCGCCGAATACCAGGTGCTGCACGCGGTGAGCGACCGCGTCTCGGGTTTCACGGCCGCACCGTGGGGAATGTACTACTGGGACACCATCAAGGTGGACGAATGACTCGAAAGGCACACATGTCCGATCTGCAACCTCTCTCGCCGGCGGGTTTGGTCATGCCCGCTGAAGGTGCTCCGCACGCGATGACGTGGATGGCGTACGGGGCGACGCCGGGCGCCTGGGGGGAGGACTTGTTGTCTCCGTTCGGGCGGGACATCGGCAACAGCCGAACCCTCGCTCGTCAGGATCTGATGAGGATCGCCGCGAATCTGTCCCGCTTCGAGCCTGTCGCGATGCTCGTCGACTCCACAGAAGACGAGGCGGAGGCGAGGGGGTTCCTCACCGACATCATCGGGGGCGTATCTCCCAAGGACCAGCTCTCGAACGAGCTGGACGATACGGGCCGGATCTTCACGGGCGGCATCGCCAGATCGAGCGATATGCCGCCGATCGATCCGAACCGGATCACCTTCTTCCGCAGCCCGCTCGACGATCTCTGGACTCGAGACACGGCCCCCGTGTTCGTCAGAGACGCCGCGCGGCGGCTTCACGCTGTCGACCTGAACTTCAACGGGTGGGGGCAGTGGCCGATCTCGACGTCACTTCCCGGGTGGCGCAAGGATGCCGAGAAGACGAGGAATGGCGTCCTGGATCAGCCGGTCGACCGCGATCGAGGGGTCGCTGCCTCCATCGCACGCCTCGCTGACGCACCGGTCGTCGACACCTGGCTGACGATGGAGGGCGGCGGACTCGAGGTCAACGGCGCCGGTCTCGGCATCGCGATGGAGAGCTGCATCGTGAATCCGAACCGTAACCCGGGCAAGACGAGAGCAGAGATCGAGGGCGAGCTTCGACGCCTGTTCGGTGTCGAGTACATGCTGTGGATGCCGGGCGTCACCGGCGTCGAGCTGACGGACTGGCACGTGGACTTCACCGCGCGTTTCGTGGGCGAAGACCTGCTCGTCTTCGCCTTCGACGAGAAGTTCGAGCCCTCGGACCAGCGCAACCGCACGGCTCTGGAGTCGTCCGTCGCCGAGCTCAACGCGCTGCGGCCGGAGCAGAGAATGGCACTGTTCGGTTCACCGACAGCACGCCTTTCGACACGGGAACTGCCGACCCCCGACATCGAGAAGGTCTACTCATCCGTGCGGGCGCGGAACACCGAGCATCCGATCACGAGTCGCACCATCGAGGAATTCGCGCTCACGACCGCGCCTGGATACATCGGGTACTACGAGGCGAACGACTGCATCATCATGAGCCAATTCGGTGACGCGGCATCCGATCGCATCGCTTTCGATCGGGTTTCGCAGTTGTACCCGGATCGCGTCGTCCTTCAGATCGCCACCGACGGCCTCATGAGCGGCGGCGGGACCATTCACTGCGCGACACAGCAGCAGCCGGCCGTTTGACTGCGGGGCCGACGGCGAGCGGGCATCACCTGAGGTAGGCGTCGGTAGCGCGGCGAGCTCGCTGTCCGATCTCACCAGAGTTGTCTTGAAATGAGACACACCTCCCGCGGAAATCCGCGGGAGCCGTGATCGACCTGCAGAGCATTCTGTCTCACGAGAGTTGTCAGAGTTTCAGGTCAAGCCATCGTTGAGGATCGACTGAGACGGGATCCGCAGCTCACGCCGCGGATCCCGATCCTGCCTGCTCAGTAGCCGCCATTCATGATCGGTTTGTGAGTGATGACGCCCTGACCACGAGTTCGGGGAGGAGGTCGGTTCGGCGGACCGGTCGTGACGGGCCGTTCTCGAGTCGCTCGACCATCGTTTCCACCGCGACTCTCCCCACATCCGACTTCGGTGGTCGAAGGGCAGTGATCGGGGGCTCTCCGCTCGCAGCGATCTCGTCGTCGTAAGCGACGATCGCGAGATCTTCAGGTATGCGAACGCCGTGGTCGATGCAGTAGTGCTCGAGATGCAGGGCCTGCGGATCGGAATGCACGATCAACGCCGTCGTGCCGGTTTTCTCGCAGCGGTCGACCAGGTCCGCGAGGTTGCGATCGAGATCGCTGTTCGCTGCGATCTCGAGCACGTGCTCCAGCTCGGGCGGCGTCTCGAGGCCGAGTTCTTCGCCGGCGCGGAGCCAGCCATCGCGGAGGCGATTCGATGTTGGTGACGTCGGCGGCAGGGCCAGACCGATTCTCTGATGCCCTTCGTTGTACAGGTGATGCACGGCCAGGATCGCGCCGAACTCGTGGTCGGTGCATACCCATTCCAAATGGCGCAGTGCAAGAGCTGTGGGAACTCGGCGCTCGGCGAGAACGACCGGGATATCGAGGCCGTCGAGCCATTCGAGGATCGCGGCGCCGTCCTTTCCGGTCGTCTCAGGTGCGGCGATCAGTCCGTGCAAGGTCCCGGACTCGATGAGAGCCATGAGCTGCCGCTGTTGATCGCGGGGCTCGTAGGACGCGCTACGCAACACGATCTGCGCGTTGGCTGACGTCGCCGCGGCGCGGGCGCCGTTGATGATCTCCGGCCAGTAGTAGCTCAAGGTCGGCAGCACCATACCGATTCGATACTGCGGCTGAGCGGATTCTGCCTCGAGAGCGACTGTGCGGTCCAGGCTGCTCCGCAGAGTGGCGCCGCCATGGACACGGGTGACAAGCCCCCGGTCAGCGAGAGCATTGATGTCACGTCGGATGGTGATCTCTGCGACACCGAGGCTTTCGGCGATCGCGCGCACAGTCACAGACCCGCGAGTGCGGAGGTCATCCAGTATGCGCTCGCGTCGTTCGATCGCGAAAAGCACGCGCTGATCGCTCATGTGCTCCTCCCCTGCTAGGCCGGCCTCCATTTCATCTCGCTGCGCGTGGTAACGCCAACGAATCCAACCTTACTGACCCTATTCGATCCGATTCGATCTGTCTCGACCTCGTATACGCATGACTCTGGTGAACAGCCAAGCTTACGATCGTTGCGTCGCGGTCCACTCGGTCGTATGCCGCCGGGCCGCGCCACACCCCCATCGCGTCACGTCACGTCACGTCGCGCGAACCTGAACCCGAACCTCTGGAGTCGATGATGAGTCCGTCAATCAAGAAATCACTGCTCGGCATTTCCGCGATCGCGGCGTCAGCCACCCTTCTACTCTCGGGATGCTCCGGAAGCACCGACGATGCCGGTGGCGGCGACGACACTGTTGTGGTCAGCGCATGGGCGAGCAGTGAAGAAGAGACGGCAGCTCTTGAATCTCAGATCGCTGTCGCGCAGGAGCAGAACCCGGATCTGACCATCGAGCTGCGGACCTCACCATGGGCCGACTACTTCACCAAGATGACAACCGACCTGGCCTCGGGGAACATGGCGTGCGTCGCCGCGATGAACAGCAGCATGCTGACCGGCTACACGGACGGCTTCCGCGCCCTGAGCGATGCCGATCTGAAGACCGCCGGCATCGATCGCGACGACTATGCCGATGGTGCGATGGATATTCTCAGCGCGAACGATTCCCTCTTCGGGATCCCGTGGGACATCGCGACGATGGTCATCTTCACCAATCAGGATCTGCTCGACACGGCAGGCGTCTCACCGCAACCTGGCTGGACTTTCGACGAGTTCCGGGACGCGGCCAAGGCGACGACCACAGATGGCAAGGACGGCTTCGCGGTCGGAATCTCCCCCTCGACCTGGCAGGCGATCCCGATGTCGATCAGCAGGACGCAACCGGTGAACGAGGACGGCGAGCTCGATCTCGTGAATCCCGATTTCGCCGAGGCAGCCAATGCCTTCGCCGACCTGGTGCTGAAGGATAAAGTGGCGCAGCCCGTCGCCTCTGCCGCCGACGCCAACTGGGCGCGAGACCAGTACAGCAACGGAAACGCCGCCATGGTGATCGACGGAAGCTGGAACGCGGGCGCTTACCTCGCTAACGAGGCGGGCTTCGCGGCCGGAATCGCAACGCTCCCGGCCGCTGATGGCGCAGAACCTCTGAGCATGATCCTCGGGTCCGGCTACGGTCTCTCCCAGAGCTGCGAGAACACGGATGCGGCCCTCAGGGTTCTGGGTTCGCTCTCCAGCCCGGAGGTGCAGGATGAGATCGCCGAGTCCGGCCGCGGGTATCCTGCGCGGATCGACTCGCAGCCCCTGTATTTCGAGTCGCTCCCGGAAGAGCATCGCGAGACCGTTCGTGCGGCGTTCGAGGCCGCTTTCGAGAACGTCGAAGGTCAGCGAGTGACTTCGGAGTGGTCCAAGATCGGCGCCTACACGCAGCCGAATCTCGTCAGCGTCTACACCGGCCAGATGAGCATGGACGAGATGCTGGAGAACGCTCAGTCTCAGTTCGGGCGATGAGACGATGACTATCGCCTTGGAGCGGCGCAGACCGGGCGTGATGCAGCGTCGCGAAACATGGCACGCGTTGGGATTCGTCAGCCCGGCGATGCTCGGAGTCGCGTTGTTCACCGTCGTACCGGTGGCATTGTCCGTCGCGATGAGCTTCTTCGATTGGCCGACATTCGGCGAGAAGACATTCATCGGTCTGGACAATTACGCACGACTCTTCAACGACAGCCCCGACTTCTGGCCGGCATTGCGGAACTCGATCGTCTTCACGGTGCTTTCCGTGCCGATGACGGTGGCCATCTCCCTAGGGCTGGCGTGGGCGCTCGGTCCGAGGATCAGAGGGCGGTCGGCGCTCCGAGTGCTCTTCTTCATACCGGTCGTCACTCCTATGGTCGCGACCGTGCTGATCTGGAAGATGGTTCTTCAGCCCGACGGACTGGTCGACGGGGTAACGACGTCGTGGTTCGGCATCGACATGCCGAACCTGCTGGCCGATCCGTACTGGGCCATGGTCATGGTCGTCGTGATGTCCGTCTGGCAGGGCCTCGGTTACAACATGCTCATCTTCTCCGCGGCGATCGAGCAACTGCCGGAGTCAGTCATGGAGGCCGCAACCATGGACGGGGCGCGTGGCGCCCGGAGATTCTTCGGCATCGTATTGCCGATGATCTCGCCCTCCGTCTTCTTCGCGACGATCATGACGATGATCACAGCACTGCAGGTCTTCGTGCAGCCGCAACTCCTCACCGGAGGCGGACCCGGCAACGCCACCCAACCTCTCGTGATGTTCATCTACAACCAGGGGTTCGTGTTCCAGGACCTCGGCTTCGCCGCCGCAGCGGCATGGATCCTCTTCGTGATCATCATCGCCATCACGGTCCTCCAGTTCCGAGCGCAGCGAAAGTGGGTCCACTATGAGCACTGAGCAGCTCACGCGCGCCGATCGTGCCGGGTCGCCGGTCGCATTGAACGGGCCTGACCCGGCGCCGTCATCGACATCGAAGGGGCGAACTGCGGCAGGAGCCGGCCGGTCACGCTTCTCGCGAATCAAGCTCGTACTCGCTCACGTCGGCGTGTACGCAGCGGGCGCCCTCTTCATGGTGCCGCTGATCTTTGCCTTCTTCTCGGCCCTGAAACCGAACGATCAGATCTTCGAAACCCCGCCGTCCCTGTTCGGTACAGAGGTGCGCTGGTCCAACTTCGTCGATGTGTTCCAGTACGGCCCGTTCCTCACGTATATCGGCAACTCGCTGTTCGTATCGGTACTCGGAACGATCCTCGTGCTCGCGGTATCGACGACCGCCGGCTATGCATTCGCCCGCCTGCGATGGAAGGGCCGCGATGTGGTGTTCGTTCTATTCCTCGGCACGCTGATGGTGCCGCAGGAGATCCTCGTCGTCCCGATGTTCATCCTGATGCAGTGGTTCGGATGGGTGGACACGTACCAGGGCATCATCGTTCCTTTCGCCTTCACCGCATTCGGGACGTTCCTGATGCGACAGTTCTTCCGTGGCATCCCGTTCGAGCTGGAGGAAGCTGCGCGCGTCGATGGCGCGGGCCCCGTCCGCACGTTCCTGCGGATCGTACTTCCGTTGGCCGGTCCCGCGGTCGCTGTCCTGGCGGTATTCACCTTCCTCTCGTTCTGGAACGGCTACCTCTGGCCGCTGGTCATCACGACGGACTACGCCGCGCATGGCACTCTTCCGATCGGTCTGGCCAGTTTCGCCGGTCAGTACCTCACCCGCACCGATCTGCAGCTCGCGGCTTCGCTGATCGCCATGGTGCCCACGGTGATCATCGTGATCGCCCTCCAGAAGCATCTGGTGAAGGGCATCGCGACGGCCGGACTCGGCGGTCGCTGAGCCATGAGCGACCATACGCCCGGACTACTCGTGCCCGAACAATCAATGAGAACTCGACCGTTGGCGGCGTTCGCCATGCGTGATGGGCTGCAGCATGCGTTGTTCGGCGAGGAACTGCTGGCACGGGTTCGGCGCCTCACCGACATCGATGTCGACGTGACATGGACAGATGGCACGCACCCGTCGCTCGCCGATATCGAGGTGCTGTTGACCGGATGGGGTGCGCCCCGACTCACGACCGAGATGCTCGACAGAATGCCGTCGCTGCGCGCCGTGCTGCACGCAGGAGGGACGGTGCGAGGATTCGCTACGCCTGAGCTGTGGCACCGCGACATCCGCGTGACGAGTGCTGCCCATGCGAACGCGACTCCCGTGGCCCAGTTCGCCGCGTCGCTGATCGTCCTCGCCCTGAAACGCGCACTCTCCGAAGCTCGGGATTATGCGACTCGAGGCACTGCAGCGGCGATGCCCGATGAGGCCGAGGTGTCCGGCGTCTTCGAGTCGACGGTGGGGATCGTGGGCGCATCGCGAACGGGCAGGGCGACCATCGCGATCCTCCAGGCCTATGGCTGCCGCATCCTGGTGGCCGACCCAACGCTCGACGCAACCGAAGCGGCGAAACTCGGCGTGGAACTCCTGGGACTGAACGAGCTGTTCGCGCGGGCCGAGGTCGTGAGCATCCATGCCCCCGATATCCCTGCCACGCGCGGCATGATCGGTGCCGTGCAGCTCGCTCGTCTTCGCGACGGCAGCACCCTGATCAACACGGCCCGTCCCGCGCTGATCGACCAGGAAGCACTGTTGGCCGAGCTTCGCACCGGTCGATTGTCAGCGATGCTCGATGTCACTGATCCCGAGCCGCTGCCCATCGGACACGAACTCCTGCGCCTGCCCAACGTCTTCGTGACCCCGCACCTCGCCGGCGCGCACGGCGCCGAGCTACGCCTGCTCGGAAAAGCCGTTCTCGATGAGTTGGACCGCTTCACGGCTGGCGGCGACGCGATCCATCCCGTGAGGTGGGAAGAACTGAACGTTCTCGCGTAGGACCACCGCGCGACTGGTCGCACACAATGGCCGAATTCGCCCACAGAAAGTCAGGGACCGATGTCGATTTCCGAACTCTTCCTGCCCGCCTCTCGATCGTCGGGTTTTCGCATGGACGGGTATTGGGTGTGGTGTGCGTCCGTCATCGAAGGCGAGGACGGACGATGGCACATGTTCGCGTCTCGGTGGCCGAAATCGCTCCCGATGCACCCAGGCTGGATGGTGGGCTCAGAAGTCGTTCGAGCAGTATCCGATGAGCCGGCGGGACCGTTCGCTTTCGTCGAGGTGGTACTGCCGGCGCGGGGTCCTCAGTACTGGGATGGCCGTTCGACCCACAACCCGCAGATCACTCGCACTCCCGATGGTTACGCCCTCTTCTACATGGGAACGACGCATCCACTGTCGGATGTGTCAGCGACGGACGGTTTCGACCTGAACGATCCACGGTGCATCGTCGCGCGGGCCAACAAGCGCATCGGAGTCGCGACAGCTCGCAGTCTCGAGGGGCCTTGGACCCGTTCGGACAGTCCGATCCTGAACCCACGACCAGCGCATTTCGACAGCTTCTTCACATCGAACCCCGCCCCCTGGGTCGACGAAGACGGATCGGTGCTACTCGTGTACAAAGCCCGAGCATATGAAGACGGCACCCATGGAATGATGCGACTCGGCGTAGCAACCGCTCCGTCTGTGCTGGGACCGTACTCCCGATCCGAAGAATCCATCTTTCCGCCGGAGTTCCATCTGGAAGACCCTTTCATCTGGAAGACGGACCGAGGCTGGGACCTCATCGCGAAAGACATGGAGGGCAATGTCGCGGGAACTGTCTACGCGGGTATTCACGCGTACTCTCCCGACGGTATCGAATGGGAGCTCGACCATGCTCCGCTCGCCTACTCGCGGACGATCCGCTGGGACGATGGCCTCGGTGAGGTGGGCCACTTCGAGCGCCCGTTCCTTCTGATCGACCACGGAGTGCCGACGCACATGTTTGCGGCAGTGGCCGACGGCGAAGGCGGTTTCTCGACAGTCACCGACACCTGGAACGCGGCGATCCCGCTGAAGCGCCCGACTGAGCTCGGCTCAACGCGGTCGGGCGTCGTGGGCACCTGACGGCGCCTCTCGGCGGGGTTGAGGAGCGGCATCACACCTCGCCACAACCCCGCCGATGAGCCGCCCGGTTTCCTGGGTTGGCTCGCTGCATCCGGATCGCCCTTGCGTCGTCGGAGCGCGATCGCAGCGCCGGCTGTGGAGGCGGCCACGCCTCCACAGCCGTGGATCATCCGCACATGTTTGTGACGGACTACCCGCCCTGGTGGTTCAGCCTTGAACTTCGATGCGTACGAGGTTGCGGCCTTTGATCCCGTAGAACCTTCCACGCTCGTCAACGGAGACCCGCGGCATCCCGTACCACTCGCCGCCCAGTCCGGTGGCGAGAGGCTCGATCGCGAACGTGCGCCGGTCGAATCGGAAGAAGCTTTCCGCGGAAGCGCCGTATACCTGGCCCCGATGCACCAGGAGCGTGCCCCAGTTGGGGATGAGATCGTTGTGCTGGGACTCGTGCACGACCGTGCGATTGCGCAGGTCGATCACCGCGAAGGCGCCCGCGTAGGCGACTACATACAGGTAGTGGCCGTGTACCGCGAGGCCCGTGATCCCTCGTTTCAGGGAGGTGGGCGCCAGCCTCCAGAGTTCGCGGCGGTTGCGCTGATCCCACGCGAGGATGGTGCCGCCATCACCGGTCGCCTGCTGTCCGCCGAGATACGCGATGCCGTCGCTCGCGGTCAGTTGACGCACGTACTGGCCATCACCGAACGGATTGAGCGCCTCGGTGGAAAGAGTGCCGGTGGCGGGATCAAATGCGAAGTAGGCGCCTCCACCGGCGGTGTCGGATTGGCTCCCGACCAGTAGTCGGCAGGTGGCGGCATCCCACTGCACATCCTGCGGCCGATTCTGGCCGTGGGGCAACGTTGCTGCGACGACGGGCCAGCGCCCGTCGGAGCGAGGGTCGTATCGCATGATGCCGACGCCGCTGTACTGACCGGTGTAGTAGACGCCATCGACGATGGCCCCGTCTTTTGCCTCGCCCGGTGCGTAGAGGTTCACCACTTCGCCGGTGCGGAGGTCGTGACGCGCGATCGCGTTGTTGCCGCCGACGTAGACGTATTGCGAGGACGCAGTGACACTCATCGCGAGCTGGGGGCCCGCCGGTGCGCCGCCTTCGACAAGGTCATGCTGCACAGTCTCGAAGGTCGCAGGATCAATCTCGAAGATCAATCCGAAACCTGAAGTCACGACCAGACGTCCGTTTCGCTCGAACAGGCCCCAGGTCTCGCCATACTGGCCATCGGGAAGGTCGATGTTCCGGAACTCGCCGGAGGCGGGATTGTACTCGGTCACGCCGTCGCCGGCGAAGTAGATCTTCCCGTCATACGTGATCGGCAGCTTCGCGAGTGTGCGTCCCGTCGAGGCGATCGTGTAGTTCGCCGGGGTATCCAGGTCGATGAGCGCGACGCCCACTCCACCAGCGGTGCTGCCGACCGCGATGAGCTTGTCATCCATGATCCCGAGGTCGCGAAGCTCCGTGGCGGCCGCGAACTCTTGCGGCAGGATCGAGGTCGCAACGCCGCTGGTGCGGTCGACGGCGTACAGCTTCGCCGCGCTGCCGGTGCCGTCGGCACCGCGTCCGCGATATCCGACGTACACCGTCGAATCGGTGGCGACCACAGTGCGCCCCCACTGTGCGGTCGGCTCCGGATTCGCGAGAAGGCGGGTGGCGCCCGTCTTGGGGTTGTACTCGTGAATGTCACCCCCGGGCTGGCCGACGAGGAAGATCACGCCGTCGGGAGCCGTAGTCATGTGCAACGCGTTGAATTTCGGGATCCGAACAAGCTCTTCCCGCGGCGCGTCAGGCTGGGAGACATCGATTCGAATGAGGTTCTTCAGCGTGTCCGACTTGGTGCCATCGATCCCGACGTAGACGTATCGTCCGTCGCTGCTCGTGGTCAGCGCCTGGGCGCTCTTGCTGCCAGGAACCTCAGTGATAGTTGTCACGGCGTTTTTGTCCAGGTCGTAGCCCACCACGAGCATCGGGTCGATGTTGCGAGAAGCGACGTAGACGACGTCCCCGATGTGCACCGACCCTGCGAGCGAGAAGACCGTCGCGCCAGCCCCGAGATCGGTGATGGTCACGCGGGGCGGCTTCTTGGACGCAGCTACCGCTGAGTCGGCGCCAAGGCCGAAGACCGCGACCGCTACTCCTGCAGTTGTGATCTGTAGGAAGCTGCGTCGATCTACGTTGAACGGGGTCATCTGGGTCACCTCACTGTGGTCACGGAGGATGGGTGTGCCATCCGGGTGCCGCCCAGCGTATGCTCCGAAATCCGGTCACGGACGATCGAGTGAGAGCGAATCTGTTCGCCAGCGACCGAACGCCAGGAAAGACAGTCCGGAGGAAGCGGGAGCGGTGTGTGTCGCGCCTATTCCGGGGGTAAGCGGAGAACGTTCGCCGCGTCGACCACGGCGGAGTCTCGAAGGTCAGTTCAGTGACGGTTGTGAACGTAGCTGTGCCGAGCAGAGAGCAAGAGGGTGTGTCTCATCTCGCGAGAGCTGTCGCGAGATGAGACCCGAGAACCCCGGAGCGGCTATTGCAAGATTCGGGTCTTCCGTCTCACCGAAGCCGTCTCTATTGTGCCCGGCGGTAGTGTCGGAGGCGGCTCGCTTCTGATCTAGGCGGCGTCCGCATCCCGAACAACGGAGACGATCTCGTCCGCGATCTCGGCAATCGTACTCACAGCCGTGGTCCGGGCGATCTTGTCGGCAAGGGACGGAGAGTTGGCCTCGACTTCGTCTTTGGAAATCTCGTGCCAGATAGGCAGCATGCGTTGTTTCCCCGCCACGGACAATCCTACGATCCCGTCGAGCTCGTACTGCGGCCACCCCTTTGCAAAGAACGACTTCGAAAAGACGACGACCCCGAACGAAGAGTGAGCGAGCCCGTAGTCAATTTTGCGTCGAAGGCTGTCCCCGATGCGCAATTCACCCTTGTCTAGCCACACCTTTAGGCCTCGCTCCGTGAGCGCGTCGAACAGCGGGAGGGCTACGGCCTGCTTGTCCTCTCCTGCATGCGAGATGAAGACGTCCCAAGTCTGCCCCGTGTCGTCAGGGGTCAGATGAGTCGGCGGCTCGTTTCGGATACCAATCAGAGGCGATTGGGCTGAGCGAGCCACCGGGAGTGCCGGCGGCTCGACTGCAACACTGGAACGGACCTGCGATGCTCGTAGCCCCGCAAGATCGACCGTCAAGTACCAGTTCCCTGTCGACGGAACCACGATCCGCATCGGCGATCGATTCGCGAGCCCGCCGCGGTACTGGTGGCGGCGGCCGCTTCGGTAGCTGTTGAAGTTTGAGCTGTCCATGAGGCGCACGTTCGCGCCGGTACTCAGCGTGACGACGACAGTCGCGCCTTTGTCCAGGCGTCCTAGGTCGTACTTTGTGAAGTTCATATAGCGAACCCGTTCCTGTGGCACGACCGTCGGGCCACGGGAACATTGAACCCCACACCTCCGACACTGCTACTACCAGCGCGGCCCGTTTGCACGGACTCACGCTGTCATCTAAGAGAGTCGCCGATGGGTTGCCTATTCACCGTCGGCAGCACGTGGTCGCGCAACTCGACGAAGAC
This sequence comes from Microbacterium sp. PMB16, assembly GCF_051294855.1. Lineage (GTDB taxonomy): Bacteria > Actinomycetota > Actinomycetes > Actinomycetales > Microbacteriaceae > Microbacterium. The sequence continues at coordinate 2,093,888 of NZ_CP145908.1, read as the reverse complement.
ACTCGACTTTTCGGTGACGTGTTGAAGCGCCGTTTGCAGCACTTCGGAGGATTCCGTCGTGTGTAGGCCCTCGACCAGTTGTTCCATCGCATGATCATCCGGGATGCCCACGAGGAGGTTACGCAGCCCATCCGCAGCTTCTTGAATCACCGCCACGACAGCGGGGGCGACAGGAGCGGTGTGGATCTCCTCGTCGAACGCGGCCCAATCTGGTTCTCGTGGCAACCTTCCGAGTTTCGCGTTTGGTGTCTTCAGCACCCGGGCAAGCCCCTTCGCTCGGATGCCAAGACTCATCTCTTCCGCTAGGGCTGGAATCTGCTCTTGCAGGGCGAGCGCGGTGGCGCGAGAAGCAACGGATTCGCCGTCCAGGGCTCGCCTTATGCCAGCTGAGACTTCCGCGGTCTGGTCGTCACTGAGATCTGCATACCTCAGGAGGATGCGCGCGATAGAAAGCAAGTCCCGGGGGACGGGTTCCTGTAGGACCTGCAGACCGTGTGTCACCAACTTGGCTCGCCATTTCGGCATCGATCGCACCATGCCGTCATCGACGATCTCGAGTGCCAACCTGGGCGCTACGGGTACAACGTTGCCTAGCCGTTCTGGAGAGGAGCGGTCGAGCTCATTGATGAGCTGAACGACGGCAGCGTGCTGATGGCCTTGTGGGGTGGCAAAAATCCTCCCGACCGCGAAGATCCAAGTGTTTCGCCAATGCGGACTCGCGGCCGCTTGTCTGAGGCGCGCGTGAACCGTCTCGGGTTCGGCGTTTGTGAGTCGCATTGCTGCCATGAGCTCTTGGAGGGAGCGGACGTCGAAGCCATATCCTTCGTTGCCTCGGGGCGCGATCAGCACCAGGCGGTGAGTCGCCGCGTTGAGGAGCCGAGTCAGGAGGTCAGCATCCTTGCCGGCGGGGCGGAAACCTTCGTCCTCGAGGACTGACCAAGCGACTTCTCGGAGCTCTGGATAGGTGAGGGTCGCGTAGGAGTGTTGGGCGATCTCGCTTCTTGCTTGTAGCTCAAACCCGATTCGCTCATGCAGTTGCTGGATTTGAGTGCCGTGTTCGCGAAGGAGGTAACTAAAGTCACCAGGCTTGTCGCGTTCGCGCCGAAAAATGGTCTCGTAGTAACTCCAGAACAGGCTGAAGCGGTCTGGGGGCAGTTGGCCAGATGCCTCCACGATGATGGTGAGGATCAAGACCTGCAGTGGCGTGCGGAGCAGGTTCTTGAGGGAATCGTCGTTGGCTGCTTCCCGGAGCCTGCGGAGCGCACGCTCGACGCGTTCGATGTCGCCGCCGAGGCGAACTCGAATCGCCAGAGATCCGTAGCGAAGAGCTTCGTCTAATCGGAGGTAGTCGAGGTCGACTCGTTCGAAGTGGTTTGGTGCGATCTGTTCTGTGTAGCCCACGGGTCTTGTTGTGAGCACGACGAAGGTGTCGCAGTTGTCAGCTTCCGCTTCGTCGACGAACTCAGTGACCTGTTGAATGAGGCGTTTGCGCGTGTGCGGCTCGGTGACTTCGTCGAGTCCGTCTAGGACCAGGAACCAAGGCCACCGGGTCATCCAGCTTTTCAGAAGCGAAGGCTGGATGTCGCCGTGATTCGACCTGGCAGAGACCTTTTGGGCAATCCAACGAAGGAGGGTTGAGTCTGTGATCAGACCGCCCTCTTGGGCATATTCGGCGAGGTCGATTCGCATCGCCCATCGGCGGTGATGCGGGAGAGATCGATCTAGTCGGGATAGCGCGGCGCGTGTGCCATCGATCACTCGCTTCTGATCGAGGCTCAAGCTTGCCGCGCCGTCGAGCATCGCAGCACGGAATACTTGCACGAGAAACTTCGACAGAGTTGTCTTACCATTTCCGGGGGCGCCCGTCACAACCATGTGGCGGGGCCGCTGATGCATCGTCGTTCGAGGTTTGAGCATGTGTTCGGCACGATCGAGGACATACCCGATCGCGCTGACGTGCAGTTCGCCGCTGGGGGTCGTGATGGGGAGGTCAGTGGCGAGCTCGTGGACGGGGAACCCCGATCCCTCGCTGCCTCCCGCCTCGTCAAAGTAGATGAGCCCGTCGCTAGTGAGCGCCGACCGCGCATGCGAGCGCAGTGCCGGCTCGAGTTCCGCAGCAGGGAGGTTGTTCGTGAACTGGCTGAGGTTGGCAAACACATCAGCTGCGGTGAGAAATGCGGGGAAGGAATGCCGTACCGACGCGTGGGCGGCGAGGAGCTTTTCGACTTGGTTGCCGTCCCAGAATTGCCATCCCCGAATCTTGCGAAGCCGTGCAAGCTTCTTGAGCCGCACGTTTGTGGCGGCGGCGTCGATGTCCCGACTGTCGTCCTCGAATTGGTTGATGAAGGCGGCGATGTCCGAGCGGAGGCCGTCGTATCCGCCGCTGCCGGGGTAGGGACTGAGCCGTACGTTGGAGACGATCACCATGTAGTCGGGAACTGGGTCGCGTCCGCTAGTCGGACTGGCCCAGCGCTCGAGTTCCCTGCCAACTTCGGATCTCAGCCAGGATGCGTTGTCTTCAGGCTTCGCATCCAGTTGGTGCTTGTGCTTCACCTGAAAGACGGTGTAACCGTCCCAGGCATCTGCGTGCGCACCGTCGTCGGCGGTCCACACAGTGCGACCGGTGTGGACCATATCTCGGCCGCCGTCACGTCCCGGTCCGAGCGCCTGAACGTTCGGACCGAACTCAGCGACCGCGAGCGAGGCAGCGAGATCCTGGAAGCCCGTGGGTCCGAGTTGCTCGAGGTTGTACTGCACGCTGCTCCTCAGCCATCGGTGTGTTCCTCACCGTATCGGATGTCGTTTGACGCAGGCGTCGGTTTGTTTGGGAGTTGGTCTGACGCCACCAGCGGCTCGAGAACATGACCGAGCACCGATTGCGGTGAGAGGGCATCCGGATCCCGTTGATAGCGGGCGATGATGTGGATGAACGAGCGTTCGTAGCGGCGGCCGACTCCGCTCAGGATCGCTGCCTCAGCGGCCTGCTGATCGACTAGTTCGTACGTCATCTCGTGGTCGAAGTAGAAGTCCTGATAGAGCCCGGCGTTCAGATGGAACTTTCCAGTATTTTGCACGTAGGTGTACAGGCGCTTTTCGTCGCTCTCGAACGCAACCCAGACAGGCACGCCGTCACGGTTCCTCACGAGGTAGAGATTCATCGTCATCGCCTCCCGTCTACATCTTGCGCCATCCAGGCGGGTGCAGGAGGTCGCTCGAGCGAGAATCGACGCGGAGTGACGTGTTCGCAGCGGTGTTCATGGGGTGATCGTTTATGTAGGCAGTCAGCGGCGACGGTCACGATGTCGGTGGCCGGACCCAGTATGCGATTCATGCCTCAAACGACCTTGAATCCGTTGCGTGTCGAGCGCGGCAATCTCCGACTCAGTCGCCATTCCAGCGTTCTCGGCGTGATCGCGAACTCACTCGCCGTCGTGGCGCCGATCGTGAGCATCGCGCTCGGCGTCTGGGTGACCAATCTGAACTCCGACGTTGCTCATCTCAACGCCACGATCAATGGGCTTCACCAAGATGTGGCGTCCTCCGAGGCGTTGCTCACTGATCGCGAGGAGATTATCGAGAGCCTCCGCGCGGAGAACCGGGAACTCCTGGCTGCGCTCCCGCCAAGCATCCCGCCGGAGCAGGTGCCTGATGCGCGCAACATCGGCACCGTGACTTTGGCCGCCGGCGGCGATTCGATCGATCTGAACTCGACGCTCGCCAACTTCGGAAACGGTGCTGATCGGATCCAGAAGGACACCCTTCAGTTCGGAAACGGAGTCCTCACCTCGCTGTGGGGTATCGACGTGCTCCAACTTCCCGAAGGAGAAGCCTCCTATGAGTCTTGCGCCGTCGCTACCGGGTATGCGCCCGCGAAATCAATTGAACCTCATCGCCTCGATGGCCGTGTCTGCATCCGCCTGAAGTCCGGAAACTACGCTCGCATTACAGTGGACAAATTGGAGGATGAGCGCGTCGAGCTCACGCTCACAACCTGGGACGCCCCGCTCTGAACGTTCCTCGCGGGACCAGCACGTAGTGACCCAAAGGAGTCCCCAGCATGACAGCACCGGCTCGCCATGCGCATCGCAGGCTTCTCGTGCTCGACGTCGATGGAACCATCTCTCGGATCTATCGCGAGAACGAATACGCGCTGTACCAGAACGAGCGAGGATGGCGTTCTTGGATGAGCGTTGACGATGACGTCGTCGATGCACTCGACGCGCTCGTCGAGCGTACTGAGATTGTCGTTGCGTGGCTGACAACGTGGCCTCACGATCAAGTCGCGTGGCTCATCCAGGAACCTCTTCGCGGCAAGCTACCGGGCCCCTACGTGCCCTGGCAGAACTGGCCGAAACACGGCTGGCGACTGCAAAGCCTGATCTCATACGTGCGCGACATGAAGCCCTCCGCCGTCGCCTGGGCGGACGACCGTGCGCCAGTAGATGCCGCACGACGGCTCACCGCAATGACCGAGGTTCCCTCGTTCGTCGTGCGACCGAACAAACGTGTGGGTCTCACGCTCGAGGACGTCGATAAAATCGCCGCCGTCCTCGAGCGCACTGATCAGAACCGCTGAAGCTCCAACTGGCTCTGACTGATCTTCAGCCCGCGTCCCGCCTCCCCTCGGCGGCGTGACATTCACAGAGTGTCGAGACCCACATTCTGATCACGTACTGCCGCGCTGGCGCGCCACATACCTCGCACGTCTCGATGCTTTCCCACTCAGCCGCACGCACCGCGTCCGCGAATGCCCCATCGAAGTTCGACAGGTCATCAGACGGGTCGGCATAGAAGCACAGGGCGCCAAACTTCGACTTGACCTGCTGCACGACGTAGTTCGGGGCAATGACTGACAGCGTCGCATCGAGTCTCGCGAGCAGCGGGTGCCAGCCGGCCCGGACTTCCAGCAGTTCGGGCCAGCCGGGAGCGACCCGCTTGAGGAGCCCATGGAGTTCCGGAGGATATTCTGCGGTCATGTCAACTCTCTCTTCGTGAATGTATCCATGTTCCGGAGCTCAGAGCTCGTCTCCCGTGGGGTTCCGTGCTGGTGGCGCGCGGCTTCTCGGGACTGCTGGCGACGCCGAGATCGTTCTCGGAACTCGCGTCCAACGCGCAGGCTACGCATGACGCCGTTGTCGAAGCTGATCATTCCTCGACGGCGCCATTCGATCGCCGCATGGCCGCGAAAGCCCGCGACGGCGCGACGCCGCTGCATGAAGTCCAGGTTTCGTGGCAGGGGCCCGGGGAGCCCATCGGTGTCTGGCAGAAGATATGTGAACAGTTCAGCGAATGTGGGGCCGGCCGCCGTGCGGCGACGAGTCTGAGCGATGAAGATCGCCGCAGCCAGCGCCCATTGCTCTGCCGTGTCGTCACCGGTGAAGTCCTCGAACAGGAGGACCCACTCAGCTGGCGGCGGCGAGTCGATTTCCTGCCACCAGATCGGGTACGACTCGAGCATCTCAACCATCACAATCGCGGTCGCTCGCACGGGCCTTCCCGCGACGCGACCGCCTGTCATCGGGATGGGCAGCACACGTGCAGGGGAGAGCGGAGAGATCCGACGAGGACGAGATTGTTTCGTATGGCCTTCCGAATTATGCCATACCGATTAGGCCATACGAGGAGTGGCCCGTCGAGACGCTTGCTAGGTGCCCCGACGGAACGATGAGATTGAAGCGGAGTGGAGCGCTTACTCCCAGCGCTTCGCGACCTCGCTTCGGTCTGCGCGCGAGCGTGCCGGGCTGAGTCAGGAAGATGTGGCGTACAGGTCGGGCCTCACCCGATACACCTATCAGAAGTACGAGAAGGGCGAGTCACGCCCCGGGAACCCGGCGAACCCGACGCTGCGAACGATGCTCGCGCTCTCACAGGTGCTCGAGATTCCGCTCGCCGAACTGATTCCGGAAGGTGCTCCCGACCTTCGAAGCCGGTGAGTTACGACAGAGCCAACTCATCTGGTTCCAGGGGATATCTTCGGGTCACGCTCAGTCGTGATGTGCCCTCAGTGTGGCCTCGCATGAGTCCGTCCAGTATTCGTGGCGAGACGTGTCGGAGCAGGCATGCCCGTTGAGTACCGGACGCGACGATGAGCGCGCGATCTTGCGGGCATAGAGCGTTCTTGGCGCTCTTGGTTCGCCTGAGCCCTGCAGCGTAGAGGACCGCGCGGTGCGCGTGCCCGATGACGGCGCCCGCCCAGTCGTGCAGCCGCTCGTTTACGGTTACACCCAGCGCATTTGCGATGACGTTCGCGAAGCCATCGATCTGCGGTAGTGCCGATCGCGACACCTGAAGGACGCCGCGGAGTATTCGTGGGCTCATAGCGACTTCGACAACTCTCACTACTTCGGGATAGCCGCACAACATCACCTCCTCAAACGTAGTCGGTGCAGGTAGGCCGAGCCTTTGGGCCCGCTCCTCGAGGAACGTGTCACCGTCGCTTCCTTGGGACCACGCGAGTACCGCTGCGGTCGCGAGGTTGTATTCGCCGGTATGCAAGGCGATGCCGCGTTCCCACAGTGGTCCACGCAGGTTCCGTTCCGCGCGGCTCGCGGACGCCCCAACAGAAACCTTGATGTCCAGTCCGCGAAGCGTCCACCGGCCATGCCTCAGGCAGAGAGGCCCAGTTCTCGCTCTGGTAGTGGTTGTCAGCCCACCAGCACATTCCATGCAGGCAGTATGTGGTTCGGGAAGCGTACGGCACCGCGAGCATTTCTGAGGCTTCCAGCGCGGATGACCGCAGCGAGTCCACATCCCGTGATCCTCGAACGATACCTCGAATGCGTCATCGGGCAAGCCGCATAGCCGCACGAGCGCGACCGTGACACGTGGATCGTTTTCGCTCCACGTTGAACGCCCCGCTTCTCGAATCAGCATGCGGCGAATCTCTCCAACCTCCAGGCAGTGCGTATGGGCGATGCGCCCGATATACCCGCTGACTGTCTCGGCGGGCACCGGGTCGAGGTAGATGGGCAGGGTACGCATCTCGTCTATCGATGGCGTGGAGGTCGGTCGCGCCGCGTCGGCAGCGGACGACGAGCATCGTCGTGGCGCAGAAACACTGCTCGAATGCGAGGGACACTGTCACGGACGAGGACACCAAGTGCCCCCATCTCAAGGTAACGCCCGTGCCGTATGGGCTTGGTTGCTGAATCGCCCAGTCGTAGTTCGCGACCGGAGGCCTGAAACATCCCATGCACGGAGCTGAGGCGGTTCCGCGATCGCGACGCGACTGCCGTCGCAGCTGCCTCGACCATCGCGGCGACGGGAAGGTGCCCGATCTGCCTATTGCGAAGGAACGCCTGCATCGAAGGCGCAGTGAGGAATGCGGTCAGTTCGACAGCCTCAGGATAGAAGTCACGCAACTGCTGGTCGGTACCGCCGATGGAGGGAGCGTCGTCGACGAGCTCACGGTAGGCGTAAATGATCTCGCAAGCGAGCTCGATCTCGCCCGTGTCGAGGCCGATCCCACGCGTCCAGAGAGTTCCTGTCAAACATCTTTCAGCGCGGGCATACGCGACTGGGATCCGAATCGCCTCGTCGCGTCCGTCGTAGTGCCAACGCTCGTGGCGTGCGCAGAAGGCGCCGGCCCGGGCCTGGACCTCGACGCGCATACCGCCCGCGCACCGCCGACACATGGTGACCGGCTTGGGCAGCGCGGAACAGCGCGCGCATTGCGCGTGGGCCCAGTTGTTGTGGATGCAGCGACTGAAGAGTCGGTTGGTGGTGTCATCTCGGTCGAACCAGTCCACTGGCAGATCGTCGAGTTGAGCGACCACGTCGGGTGCGGCCTCCGGTGTTGTCCGCAACGGAAGTCCCTGCTCCGACTTGCGGATGGCGGTCCAGAGTTCTCCGGCCGTCAGGGAATTGCTTTCGACGAGCCTGTTGTAGAGGCTCGTCACGGTTTCGCCCGGGAAGGGACTGACCGTCGCCGGCAACACTCTCATCGGCCAGCCTTCACCCGTCGCCCTCGTGGTCGTCGTGTGCTCTGTGCCGCTTCATCGGCCACGCGATCTTCGAGCCGCCGTATCGTCTCGAGAACCACCAGGAGATGGTCCAGGTCGAGTTGTTCGGAACGATCACGAATCGCATCGCGAGCGCAACGCCGAATCGCCTTGGCCATGCGGCCCAGCGATCCTCGCGAGATCTCACGAAGCTCCGCGGCAATCCTCAGAATGTCGCCTTCAGGCTGACGGATGAGGCAGAGAGAGTCTTCGAGCTCAGTGAGCACTCTTCCCCAGACCGCGGCTCCCTCGTTTGTTGCGATGTCGTATTCGTCGAACTGGACAGTCTCGAATCTGGCCATGATCTGTTCACCCCGCGACCCCCAGAAGAGCCCGTTCTGTGCGACATTCACGCCGGCGTAAATCATCGTTCCGGGGCAGCGTTCCGAGAGCTCTTTGAGCGCATCCGCCGCTTGCTCACTCGCGCGGTAGCGCAGATCGAGGCGATGGATGTCGTCGATGATGACGATCTCGGTCTCACATGCCCGCATCACGTTGCTCACCCGGCTCAGCAGGGTCTCGTAGGACGCTGTCTGCGAGAACGGAAGCGCGTAGAACTCCGCGAGCTTCTTCATCATCGTCTTCTCGGTCGCGTGCGTAGGCACCTGAGCGAAGGCGACGGGGATCAGGTCCTTCCTTCGAGTACCTGCCCGTTCTCGCCGAGCCCGTTCATATGCTCGCCCGAATTCTTGGACGGCCGTCGTCTTCCCCATACTGGGTCGTCCGGAGATGACTACCCCGGACTTGCTCGCGTCGGGCGACCGGTTGTCTGCCATCGCACTGCTGGCCGCCGCAACGAACCTTCGAAGTGACGGTGTGGCGATACGAGCACCCACCGACATGAAGCGCTCGCGAGCGATGTTGTAGATAGCTCGGTCCGATGTCGCCATCTCCTCATACACGCTCATGGTGCAAGGCGCAGGTCGTGGGGCATCGAACTCGACGAACTCCCGCCACCCTTCCTTTGTCGTGTAGTCGAAGTTCACCGTCGGGGCATCGAAGTCGAACTGGGCGAGTAACTCGTCGAACATCACTCAGTTCCCTTCCGCCTGGCGCGTGAGCCCGAAGGGAGGGGCCACCGGCCAGCTGGATGGAGCCTCTTCGGTCGAGTCGTCGCTTCTGATTGGCGCGATCTCTTGCTCCGGCCCCGTAGGTGTTGGAGAGAGCGTCGCCAGCTGGTTGGTGATCCCGAGAGGGTCCGTCATGTTCGACTTCGCACGCTTACGCTCGCGTGAGGTCAGGGACTTGTTACCGGCACTCATGAAGCGGCGGAGTACCTCGTTCAGGTCATCGTTCGTCGGTGCTTCCTCACCGCGCGCTTCGGCTTGTGCGCGTGCGATTCGCCAGATCTCATCGGCCATCGGCATATTCGAGTACGGGGATCGCCAGCTGAGGGGGATGAATTCGTCCTCGAGTTGGAGCCAGACGATCATGGGGTTGTAGGGATCGACGTGGATCGGCCATTGGCCTGCGTGCCGACGGTCGGGCGACCGCTTGTTGCGCAGGGTGCCCAGCGCTTCGGAGTCGTATCGTCGGAGGTCGAGGTTCACTCCGTAGTGATGGATTCCGCGCCATTTCTTTGGGAGCAGTGCGATGTAGTGATCGGCGGTGAGCGGGATCAGCAGCTCGGGGACGGCTTGTCGGTATGCGCTCACCATCTGATTCGGGCTGAGCTTGAATTTCGGGTGGCGTGGATCCCGGAGGGAGCCGTGCGGGCGGTTCTGCCAGATTGCAGCGATCCAGTCTTCGAGCAGCTCCTGCAGTTGTTCGAGCGTGAGCAGCCGATCGGTCGGGAACCTCTCGTCGCCGCGCATGTCGGCGCTTTCGCCGAGAAACGAGACCACGTACTGGGTGAAGCGGTTCTTGATCGTGCGGAACATGCGCTCGATCTTTGCCTTTTGGGTAGGCGTGTATGCCGCCGCGAGGTTCAGGGAGATCCCGAGTGTGCGACATGCATCGGTGAAGTGTCTCGACACATAAGAGGCTCCTCGATCGGTGGTGATCGTCTCGGGGAAGATGTACTGTTGCGCGTCGCGTGCGTCCTCGAAGCGCTGCGCAATGAGGTCGTCGTCTCCCACCCAGGCTTGGGCGATATTTCGACGGTTGGCGCGAACACCCTCGGGTCGGTAGGCGTATGGGACGAGTGCGCGGGCGAGCAGGACAACGAGATCGATGCTGCGCGTGCCGATCGTCACGATCGCGCCCGGAACGCTCCGAGAGCTTTCGTCGAGCAGGATCGTAAGGTCAGGACGCACCTGCTCCCCATCGCAATCGACGAGAATCTCCATCGGAGTGGTGTCGATCAGGACCTGTTCGCCGGGGCGCATCCCGGTCCGGTTGCCGAAGACGTGGCTGGGTTGGTTTGCTGTCGTTCTGCGTGTTCGTGCTGTTCCGAAAGTATGCCGTCCGGCTTCCAAGCGTTCCATGAGGCGATAGATCGTCGCCCTGCTCGGCACCTCGACCGCGCCTTTGCCGTACCGGGTTTCGAGATCCCTCTCCACGATCCAGATCAGACGGTCTGCCGTGCCGGTCGACGCTCGAGTCTGTCCATCCATCGCAGAGACGATCGCTTCGAGGAGTCGCGGATCCTGTGTTGACCGGGGCCGGTCCGCCATCCCGAACCGCCGTCGGTCGAGAAGTCCGGCGACTCCGAACTCGTCGAGAGCGGCGAGTTGCCGAGTCACCTTGATCGCGTTGTAGTCCGTTCCAAGTCGACGATTCACATTGTCGACGGCCACCTGGTAGGCGGGCGTCTTCTTCATCCCGCCTTCGAGAAGGTCCGCGAGTCTGTCGAGTTCTTCGAGCCACACGTCCACGACTTTGCGGTCGGCGGGCGGAAGCTCGTCAAGGATGCCCAAATCCAACACGTCGGTCGTCGACCGCACTGTTGCGGGCTCGCCGCGTTCAGCGAGATCGGCGTTCAGTACTTCAAGATCCTCGCCCATCTCTGGGTTGCGTAGCGTGGTGTAAGTCGCCCGGACAGCGACGACTTGCAGGTCTTCATCGTTCCATCTCACCAAGTCGCCAGGATGGACGATCATCGGTCTACCCCGAATCTGACCGCGGCGGACATGCTCAGCGGACGGCTGAGATCGCATCGAGCGACGTCAGACCAGATGAGGGCGTATGCCGCTCCAAGTGCACTGTTTGGCGGGTCACCCAGGAGCGCGACGAGGTCGATGAGTCGAATCGCTCCGGATTCCGGCAGGTCCCTGAGAGCCACGCCATCAAGCCACTGCGGGTCGCGGTAGCGCAGCAGAAACCTCAGGTTCTGTTGGGTCGCTCCCGGTAGATCATCGAACACGAGGTAGTCCCATCCCAGAGCCGCTGCCATTCTCCGGGTGAGCTCGAACTTTGCCGCGTCCTCCGGTTCGATTTCTGACCTCTCCCTGACGTCGACAAGCAGCGCGGTGCCGTCCTTGCGACGAACGAAGTAGTCGGGGGCATGGCGGCGCTTAGGGGTGCGCCAATGAATCCACATCGGTTGACTCGACACCACCTCAGCGCTCCGGGTTCGATCGAGACTCATCAAGAACGCCCGTTCCCAGAACGACTCAAACGGGACGTGCTGGCCCGTCGAGGCGAGCCAGAAGCGGCCTTCGACGTTCCGCTTGTGTGGGTAGTCCGGAAATTTCCGGACGGGGGCCGTCTCCTCGAAGGCGATCGACCCGGCGTCCGCCGGTGTCGTTTCCCGGGCGAACCCGTGAAGCGAGTATCGAATTGTGGCCGCCAGGGCGTTCGTTCCATCGATCGCCTGAAGCCAGTTGGTTGTCAGCGTCATTGCGGACTCCGTTCGGCCCCGGTGTCCGCGGAGGTTTTCCGCGGTGCGGGTCCTGACTTGACGGGAAAACTACTCCGCTGTCTGGCGCGGAACCGACACCACGCCGCCGAGCTACAACTCGGGTGAGAATCTACAACTCCAGTGAGACGATCTACAGGTAGGTGAGATTTCTACAGATCCGGTGAGACAGGACACTCGCACAGCATTCCAGAAGTTTCCGTGACCAAACCGTTGCATTCGTTACCTCGCCGTTATACAGTGATCACACGGTGAATGTTTGCTGTGGCACTCACCGCATGTGATTGCAGGACACTCTTGGTGCAAGGGACAAGGGCCGGTCGGGAGCCTCTCCGACCGGCCCTTTACTGTCCCGCTATTCTGTGAACATGACCGATCGCAAGCTCGCCCTGGAGGCCTGGGAGAGCCTGTTCCGCGCGCAGCACGAACTGTTCCACGAGATGGACGCCGACTTCGAGCACGGCGAACTCGCGCAGGCCGAATACGACGTCCTGCTCACCGTCACCCGCGCGCCCGGAATGACCGCCCGCCTGCGCGACGTCACCGCCAACATGCTCATCAGCCAGCCGAGCGTCTCGCGTCTCGTCGACCGCATGGTGACCCGCGGCCTCATCGCCAAGTGCCCCGATCCCGACGACGGCCGCGGAGCGCTGATCCGAGCGACGGATGCCGGAGCCCGCACGTTCCGCGCGCTCGCCACGGTCCACGGCCGCTCGATCGCCGAGCGCATGTCGCGCCTCGACGACGACGAGCTCCGCACCCTGCGCGACCTGGCCGAGAAGCTCCGCCGCGGGTAGTTCTTCCTGGAAGGAACGCAGCGACCCGCCGATCTGGCAGGGTGGACCGTGAGACGCGCAGCATCGCGCGTCCCACCCCTCGGGGGGAACCAGGGAGGTACCCATGGAGATCGCCGGAATCGTCGGCATCCTCGTCATCGTCGGCATAGCCGCCGCCATCCTCGTCGTCGTCCTGCTGATCCTGCTGCTGTTCGCACGCAGCTGGATCAAGGTCGCCCGCGCCGACGAGGCGCTCGTCATCTCGGGCCGCAAGCAGAAGGTGCAGCGCACGGTCATCGCCGCCGACGGCTCGCCCAGCTCCGAATCGGAGGACTCGCCCGTCACGGTCATCGTGAACGGCAAGTCGCTGGTCAACCCGATCACGCAGCGCCACGAGATCATCTCCCTGCGCTCACGCCAGGTCTCGCTGAACGCCGAGGCGCAGTCGCTCGACAGCGTCACGCTCAACGTCGACGGTGTCGCGATCGTCAAGATCGGCTCCGACCCCCTGCTCGTCCGACGGGCCGCCGAGCGTTTCGCCTCGCAGGACAAGGCCATCGAGCAGTTCACCACCGAGCAGCTCGAGGGTGCCCTCCGCGGCATCGTCGCCACGCTCTCGGTCGTCGAGCTGATGCGCGAGCGGAAGAAGTTCTCCGACCAGATCGCCGCCGACGTCTCGCAGGAGCTCGCCGAACAGGGCCTGATCCTCGACTCGTTCCAGATCAAGGGCATCACCGACAAGGTCGGCTACATCCAGTCTCTCGGTGCCCCCGAGATCCAGGCCAAGCGTCAGTCCGCGGAGATCTCGCAGACCAACGCCGACCGTGCGATCAACCAGAAGAACATCGCCAACCAGGAAGCCAACCTGATCGAGCAGACCGCGCTCGACACGAACACCGCGAACTCGAACGCCGGCATCGGTCGCGCGCGCGCCGAGGCGGAGCAGGCCGAGAACCTGGCCCGCGAGCAGGCACAGCAAGCCGTTCTGCAGCAGCAGGCCGAGAACCGGCAGGCTCAGCTCGACGCCGACGTGAAGCGCGTCGCCGACGCGCAGCGGTACGAGGCCGAGACCCGCGCCCAGGCCGAGCTCTACACGCGCGAGCGCGCCGCCGAAGCTGCGGCGATCGAGCAGGTCAAGCAGGCCGAGGCCCGCACCCGCATCGCGGAGCAGCAGGCAGAGGCCGACAAGGCCCGCGCCGCCGGTGAGGCCGCTGCAGCCGTCGCGAGCGCCACCGGTGAAGCCGACGCGCTGCGGTCGAAGGCCGAGGCCGAATCCGAGGCACGTCGACTGCAGGCATCCGCCGAAGCCGACGCGATCCGAGCCGTGGGTGATGCCCGCGCCGCCGCACTCGAGGCCGAAGCCAAGGCCATCGCCTCCAACCAGGACGCGTTCCTCTCGCAGCGCGTGCTCGAGGTGCTGCCGTCGATCATGGCCGAGTTCGCGAAGGGCTACTCGGCGATCGGCAACGTGTCGATCATCGGCAGCTCCGGCGAAGACGGTGCCTCGAGCGTCGTCGGCGCCGACAGCGCGAAGGCGCTGCGCTCGGTGTTCGACAGCGTCCACTCGGCCACGGGCCTCGACCTGGCCGGCATCATCCAGGCCCAGGCCGTCGGCCGCGGCTTCGGTGCGGGCGTCGCCGAGACCAGGACACCGGCTGCGAAGCGCGCTTCCGCGCCGACGACCCCGCCGCCGCCCGCCCCTCCGGCGCCGGCCGCCGAGTAGAACCCCCCAGTCACAGCGGATGCCGCGGCCGATTCGGCCGCGGCATCCGCTGTGTGCGGGCCGTGGCGCGTGAACAACTCAGCAAGAATTTCGGGAAACCGGTCGGAATCGGCCCGCGCGGCCCCGATCCGCCGCGTTCTTGCTGAATTGTGCACGGGGCGCCGGGGTGCCGCGGCCCACCGGGGCCCGCCGAGTCCCATCCCGACCGGGCAGACTGGGACGATGACGCCCGCCGCCTTCGACCTCGCCACGATCGGCGCTGGTCTGTCGTTCGCGGCCGCCGTCGATGAGCTCTCGACGACGCTCGACACGAGCACGTCGGCGGTGGTGAGCGCACCACCGGGCACCGGCAAGACCACGCTCGTACCGCCGTTGCTCGCGTCGCGTTCCACCGGCCGCGTGATCGTCACCCAGCCGCGCCGCGTCGCCGCCCGGGCAGCCGCACGGCGGCTCGCGCAACTCGACGGGTCGCCGCTCGGCACCCGCGTCGGGTTCACCGTCCGCGGCGAGCGCGCGGTCGGACGGGACACTCGCGTCGAGTTCGTCACGGCAGGGGTGCTGCTGCGCCGACTGCTGGATGACCCGGGCCTCGCAGGCGTGGACGCTGTGATCATCGACGAAGTGCACGAGCGCGCGCTGGAGACCGACCTCCTGATCGGGCTGCTGTCGGAGGTGCGCGAACTGCGCGACGACCTCGTGCTCATCGCGATGTCGGCGACGCTCGATGCCACGCGCATCGCCGCCGTGCTCGGCACGGACGACCAGCCTGCCCCGGTCGTCGACCACGAGGTCCCCGCCTTCCCGCTCACCGAGCGCTGGGCGCCGAGCCCCGCGCCCCGCCTCGACGAGCGCGGAGTCACCTGGGCGTTCCTGGATCATGTCGCGCGCACCACGGCATCCGCCGCCCTGGAGTTCCACCGTGACGACCCTGCCGCCGATGTGCTGGTCTTCGCGCCGGGCGCGCGCGAGGTGTCCGAGATCGCACGCCGCATCCGCGATGCGACGAGCGCGTTCGACGTGCGGGAGCTGCACGGTCGGATGCCCGCCGCCGAGCAGGATGCCGTGATCCGCGGCCGTCGCGACGGAGAGCAGGCCCGCATCATCGTCACGACCTCGCTCGCAGAATCCTCGCTCACGGTGCCGGGCGTGCGGCTGGTGGTGGACACCTGCCTGGCCCGCGCTCCGCAGCGCGACACGGCACGCGGGATGACGGGGCTCGTGACCACCGCGGCATCCCGCTCATCGTGCGTGCAGCGCGCCGGCCGCGCCACCCGCCAGGGCCCGGGAACCGTCGTCCGTTGCGTCGATGAGCGCACCTACGCCACGGCCCCCGCGCGCCCGACTCCCGAGGTCGCCTCGAGCGACCTCGCGGATGCCGCCCTGCTGCTCGCCTGCTGGGGCGCGCCGGGCGGGGCCGGTCTGCGGCTGATCGATCCGCTTCCCGCCGACAGCCTGGCTGATGCCATCTCCGTGCTGCACGGCCTGGGCGCGATCGACGACGAGGGTCGCGTCACGGACGAGGGCCGCGCGCTGGCTCACATCCCGACCGATCCGCGGCTCGCCCGCGCGCTTCGCGACGGCAGCCCGGTGGTCGGTGCTCGACTCGCCGCCGAGGTCGTCGCGCTGCTGGGCGGCGACGTGCGCACCGCCGACTCCGACGTCGCGCAGACGCTCATCGCCCTCCGCAGTGGGCGGACGCCGGAGGCACGGCGGTGGCGCAGCGATGCGGATCGCCTCGAGCGCATGACGACGCCGGCGCCGGGTGTGCGCGCAGATCTCGACAGCGTCGGGCTCGTGATCGCGCTGGCGTTCCCCGAGCGGGTGGCCCGGCGTGTAGAGCGAACCGCCGCCGGGGCGACGTTCCTGCTGGCGTCGGGAACCCGCGCGGGGGTGAGCGGTCCGCTCGCGGCGGTCGAGTGGCTCGCGATCGCCGATGTCGCGCGGGCGTCAGGTCGCGCGGCCGCCGGCTCCGGGGCGATCGTCCGCTCGGCGGCAGTGCTCACCGAGGTGCAGATGGGACAGGCGGCGAGCCACCTGATCACCGACCGCGTCGAGGCGGAGTTCGTCGGAGGTCGGATCCAGGCACGTCGCGAGCGGCGCGTGGGAGCGATCCTGCGTTCCTCGGCGCCGGTGCGTGCGTCGGTGGAAGACGGGCGGGATGCCGTGCGACGGGCGCTCCAGCGCGACGGGCTGGGCATGTTCGCGTGGTCAGGTTCGGCCGCGGAGCTGCGGAGCCGTCTGGCGCTGCTGCACCGCGAGCTCGGATCGCCGTGGCCGGACGTGTCGGATGCCGGGCTCCTCGCCGGCCTCGACGCCTGGCTCGCGCCGGAACTCGATGCGCTGGCAGGTGGAACCCCTGCGGCACGACTGGATCTGACGTCCGCGCTGCGCCGACTGCTGCCCTGGCCTGCGGCGGCGCGCCTCGACGAGCTCGCGCCGGAACGGCTCGAAGTGCCGAGCGGATCCCGCATCCGCATTGCGTACCCGCCTCCCGACGATCCGGACGCCCGGCCGGTCGTCGCCGTGAAGCTGCAGGAATGCTTCGGATGGGCCGCGACGCCCCGGCTCGTCGATGGTCGTGTGCCCGTGCTCTTCCACCTGCTGTCCCCGGCCGGGCGGCCGCTGGCCGTCACCGATGACCTCACGTCGTTCTGGTCCGGTCCCTACGCCCAGGTGCGCGCCGAGATGCGGGGCCGCTACCCGAAGCATCCGTGGCCGGAAGATCCGTGGGCCGCCGCTCCGACCCGGCACACGAAGGGCCGCGCCGCCCGCTGAGACCGGCAGCTGGCGTGCACAACTCCTCCAATTCTGCTCCGACGCCCCGAAAAAGTGACCGCCCAGCCGGGTTCGGGCGCGTTCTTGCTGAATTGTGCACGCCCGGCCGGGGGTCACGGCGTGCGACGCCGCAGCGTCAGCGAGGCGAGCACCAGCGCCCCGACCGCGAACGCCACCACGATGAGGAGCGGACCGAACACCTCCCCGCCTTCCTCGCCCGCCGTGACCGCGTTGATCGTGTCGATCGCGTGACTCAGCGGCAGCCAGTCCGAGATCGCGTGCAGCACGTCGGGCATCTGGTCGCGCGGCATGAACAGTCCACCGAGGATGATCTGCGGGAACACCAGCAGCGGCATGAACTGCACCGCCTGGAACTCGGTCTGTGCGAACGCGCTCGCCAGCAGTCCGAGCGCGGTACCGAGCAGGGCGTCGACGACCGCGACGAGGCCCAACTGCCAGAGCTGCCCGTCGACGTCGAGCCCGCACACGCCGACCGCGAACGAGACGGTGATGACCGCCTGCAGGAGAGCCATCAAACCGAACGCGAGCGCGTACCCGAGGATGAAGTCGGCCTTGTCCAGCGGCGTCGTCATGAGGCGCTCGAGCGTTCCGGACTTGCGTTCACGGAGCGTCGTGATCGATGTGACCAGGAACATCACCACGAACGGGAACAGCGCGAGGATCGCGCCTCCGATCCGGTCGAAGACGCCGTCCTGATCGCTGAACAGCCAGGCGAAGAGCCCGACGAGCAGGCTCGGGGCGATGAGCATCAGCGCGATGGACCGCGGATCGTGCCGTAACTGCCCGAGCACACGTCCGGCCGTGGCGAGCATCCGCCGGCCGTTCACTCCCCCACCTCCCGGTGGTGGTCGCGGGCTTCGCGGCGCGATCGGCGCGTGTTCTCGTTCGTGTCGCGATCGCGCTGGATCAGCGCCAGGAACGCGGCGTCCGGGTCGGCCGTGGCGGTGTCCTCGAGGAGAGCGGTCGGGGTGGTGTCGGCGATGATCCGGCCCTCGCGCATCAGCAGCAGCCGATCGCAGCGCAGTGCTTCGTCCATCACATGACTCGACACGATCAGGGTCACGCCGCGGTCGGACAGGCCACGGAACAGCTCCCAGAGCTCCGCGCGCAGCAGCGGGTCGAGGCCGACGGTCGGCTCATCGAGCACCACGAGCTCCGGCGATCCGATGAGGGCGATGGCCAGCGAGACCCTGCTCTCCTGGCCGCCGCTCAACGAGTCGACCAGCTGTCCGCTCTGAGCGCGCAGACCGACCTCATCGATCACCCGGTCGACGTCGGATCGTGGCGCTTTCAGCAGCGACGCGAAGTACGCGAGGTTCTGGCGCACGCTGAGGTCTCCGTACACCGATGCGCCCTGCGTGCCGTAGGCGACGCGATGCCGCAGCCGACGGGATCCCCGCGGCTCGCCGAGAACAGTCACGTCGCCGGATGCGATCTTCTGCACCCCGACGATGGAGCGCATCAGTGTGGTCTTGCCGCATCCGGACGGGCCGAGCAGGCCGGTGATCTGACCCCGCGGGATCGTGAAGTCGATCCCGTCGAAGACGTGCGTGCGCCCACGCCGCACATGCAACTGTGCGATCTCGACGGCCACGTTATTCATCATGTGATGAATTATGCGCTTCGGGTCGGATCTCGTCAACGGGATGCCGGCGTGCGTGCACACCTGCGGACCACGGCTCACGCCACGCCGGTACGAGCACCCCTGTACCGGCGCGTCGAGCGGCTGCTCCGAAGTTGTGCACGCGGATGCGGGGACGGAAGGCGGATGCCGGGACGGCAGGCTCAGTCGAAGAGGTAGCGCTGCACCGTCGGGCCGATGCGGCCGACGAGCTCATCGACGGATGCCGCGGCGATGGGCGCGATCTTGAGCACGTACCGGGTCAGCAGCAGCCCGGCGATCTGCGAGGCGACGAGCGTCGCGCGGAGTTCGGCATCCTGTACTCCGAGCGCCTTCGCGACTCGGCCGATCAGCTCCCGTGAGAGGAAGCCGGCGAGCAGCGGCGTCGTGAGGCGGCTGCCGATCGCGGTGCGGATGAGCATGACGCCTCGACGACGGATGTCCGGCTGCTCGAAGGCTTCGAGCACGTAACGGACGAGGCGCTCGCCGACCTCTCCGCGAGGTCCGGCAATGATGCCGGGCACGTCGATGTCAGGGCGCAGCGGTATGCCGACCGCTTCGGCGAACAGATCGGCCTTGGTGCCGAAGTAGTGGTGCACGAGCGCTGAGTCGACACCCGCACGCACGGCGATGGAGCGGATCGTCGCCCCGTCGTATCCCTGCTCACCGAACTCGTCGACCGCCGCCGCGATGATGCGATCGCGCGAGTCGGAGCCACCCCGTGGGCGCCCGCGCCGGCGCGGCGCCTTCTCGTCGGTCATGCCCGTCAGCCTACGACCTCACCGTCATCGAGCAGGTGCCGCAGGTAGCGCTCCGGGCGGTCGAGGAACGAGCGCCAGTGGTTCACGATCTCGAGATCGTCCCACTCGGCGGGGCGAACGCCCCAGTCGCCGACCTCGAGGATGCGGGCGCCGGGAAGTGCAGCGAGCACGGGCGAATGCGTCGCGCACAGCACCTGACCGCCGTCGTCGGCGATGCGGCGGAGCACGGCGATGAGTGCGAGCGTGGAGTTGAACGAGAGTGCGGCCTCCGGTTCATCGAGGCAGTAGAAGCCCGGATCGTCGAACCGGCTCTCCAACAGCGCGAGGAACGACTCGCCGTGGCTCATCTCGTGGAAGGGGACATCGGGCCCGCTCGTCGAAGGATTCTCCTCGAGGTAGGTGTAGAAGGAGTGCATCGTCTCGGCGCGCAGGAAGAATCCCCAGCGGTTGGCGCCGACCCCGCGCTGCAGGCGGAGCCAGTCCGACAGCGGCGACTCGGTCGGCCGGGTGCGGTGGCGAGCCTGACGGGAGCCGCCCTCCGGCGAGAGTCCGTACGCGATCGCGATGCCCTCGACGAGCGTGGACTTGCCGCTGCCGTTCTCGCCCACCAGGAACGTCACCCCCGGGTCGAGTCCGAGCCCTTCCCGCATCACCTGAGCGACGGCCGGGATGTTCGTGGGCCATTCGGCATCGGGGGGCGGGGCATCGTCGGACGGCCGCACCGACACCACCGGCTGCTGCCTCCGTGTGCGCGAGGACGGCAGCCAGAAATCACCCGACATGCTGACTCCCCTCGGCATCCGCCCCTCCGGCCATCCGATCCTCCAGCCGTCCCGTCATCCAGGGAGACTAACCGCGACTCCCGACAAAGGCGAGCCGCCCTCTTGTGTGCGAGCCGCCCCCTTGAGGACGGACACAGAGGGGCGGCTCGTACACAACGGGGCGGGTCGACAAGAGGGGACCGCTCAGCACTCGATGACGTTGACCGCGAGGCCGCCCTCGCTGGTCTCCTTGTACTTCGTCGACATGTCCGCGCCGGTCTGCCGCATGGTCTCTACCACGGCGTCCAGCGACACGTAGTGGCTGCCGTCGCCGCGCAGCGCGAGGCGCGCGGCGGTGACGGCGGTGGACGCGGCGATCGCGTTGCGCTCGATGCACGGGATCTGCACGAGCCCGCCGATCGGGTCGCAGGTGAGCCCCAAGTGGTGCTCCATCGCGATCTCGGCAGCGTTCTCGATCTGTCGGTTCGTGCCGCCCATCACCGCGGTGAGACCTCCCGCGGCCATAGCGCAGGCTGATCCGACCTCCGCCTGGCATCCGCCCTCCGCCCCCGAGATGGAGGCATTCGCCTTGAACAGCGATCCGAGAGCGGTCGCGGTCAGCAGGAAACGGCGGATGCCGCGGCGGCGGTTCGCCTCCGCGAGGAGGTGTTCGTCGCGACTCAGCTCTTCGGCGGGACGCCCGATCGCCGCAGGTCCGGACTCGAACCCGAGCAGCGCGCTGCCGACGAGCTCGCCGTAGGGCGTGACGGCGTTGCCTGCCCCGAGGCCGGAGTCGGCGAGGAATCGCCACCAGTACATGGCGACGGCGGGAAGGATGCCGGCTGCGCCGTTGGTGGGAGCGGTGACCACTCGTCCGCCGGCCGCGTTCTCCTCGTTGACGGCCAGGGCGAAGGCGCCGAGCCATTCCCCGGGAAGCTCGCGGTGTCCGTCTGCCTCGGCTTCCTCCAGCTGGCCGCGGATCGCCCCGGCCCGACGCTTGACCTTCAGCATGCCGGGGAGCACGCCGTCGGAGTGGAGACCCGCATCGACGCAGTCGGACATGGCGTCCCAGATCGCGTCGAGTCCTGCCGCGACGTCTTCTTCACTGCGCAGCGAGGATTCGTTGAGCCGGGCGATCTCCGCGATGGAGAGCCCGTTCTCGTCGCAGAGGGCGAGCAGCGACGCGGCATCCGCATACGCGTAGGGGAACCCGCCCGTCGAGATCTGCGCCTCTTCGCCGTCACGACGGATGAATCCGCCGCCGATCGAGTAGTAGGTCTGCTCCGCCACGATGGCGCCGTCGGCGTCCCACGCGGTGATGGTCATGGCGTTGGGGTGTCCGGGAAGTCGCGTGCGCGGCGCGAAGACGATGTCTTCTTTCGTGAAGGCGACATCGTGATGCCCGTCGAGCCGGAGCGGCTCCCCGGGCGGGTAGGTGGTCCAGGCCGAGCGGACCTCGGCCGGATCACAGGTCTCGGGAGAGAGGCCGCGGAGCCCGGCGACGACAGCGTCCGGCGTGCCGTGGCCGATGCCGGTCGCTCCGAGGGACCCGTACAGCGTGCTGCCGACCCGGGCGACGCGGGCGAGCACGCCTGCGGCGCTGAGCCGCTGCGAGAAGTCGAGCGCCGCGCGCATCGGCCCGACCGTATGGGAGCTCGAAGGCCCCACTCCGATGGAGAAGAGGTCGAAGGCCGAGACGTACGCTGTCACATCACCAGGCTACGCGTCATTCCCGCACTTCGGTTCACCGGCATTAACTTGGTCGACACGGACGCCGGACGGGGCGCACGTCAACCCCCTTCGTCGCAGCCCAGGGCAGAGGCATCCTGATGAGGACGACATCACGAAAGGGGCGATCATGACCGACAGCACGCCGAACCAGGAGTCCACACCCGAGCAGGCCGAGACCTCCGAACCGGCTGTGACTCCCGAACAGGCGGAATCTCCCGAGCAGGCAAGCCCTGAGGAGATTCCCAGCACGGAGCAGCTCGAGGAGCCCAGCGCGGAGAAGGACCCGGGCGAGGAACCCAAGGCTCCGAAGCGCGACGAGCCGGAGCCCGACCATGAGGCAGTCGGGATCGGCGTCATCGACACGGAAGAGCCGCAAGCCGGCTGAACCGCGCGCCCGTCCTGTCAGATCGTCGAGTGATCTACTCGACGAGCTTGCCCTCGGTGTCGACCTCGCGCATGAGTTCCGCGATCTCGGCCGGGATCTCCGGGATGGACTCGCGCGTCACACCATCGCGGAGGCTCCACACGAGGTTCACCTGCAGCGTCGGGTCGCTGTCGGGGAAGTCGCTGCGGTTGTGGCATCCGCGGGTCTCGCGACGCTCCAGCGCCGCCTCGAGCGTGGCGCGCGCCGCGAGCGCTGAGGCCTTGAGGTCGAACGCGTGCGCGAGATCCTGGAACCCGGCGATGTCGGGATGGATGCCGATGTCCTCCATCCGCCCCTCGATCATGTCGAGGTCGGCGAGGCCGGCGCGCAACCCTTCTTCCGAGCGGACGACGCCCGCGTACTCCGTCATGAGGTTGCGGATCGCGCGCTGCAGGGCGCGCACGTTCTCGCGCCCGTCGGCCGCCAGCAGGTCGGCGATCTCGGCCCGCGCCGCATCCACGGCAGCGGCCGAGCGATGCTGCGCATCGAGACCCGCGGCATGCGCGATCGCCGCCTGTCCGACGATCCGCCCGTAGACGAGCAGTTCGATCAGCGAGTTGCCACCGAGACGGTTCGCACCGTGCAGGCCGCTCGACGCTTCGCCGATCGCGTACAGCCCATCGACGTCGGTCTGGTGGTCTTCCGGACGCACCCACACCCCGCCCATCGAGTAGTGCGCCGTGGGGGCGATCTCGATCGGATCGGTCGTGATGTCGAGCATCTGCAGCTCCATCATCGTCTGGTAGACGCGCGGCAGACGGGTCATGATCGTCTCGCGCGGCAGGTGCGAGACGTCGAGCCAGACGCCGCCGTTCTCGGTGCCGCGCCCCTCGGCGATCTCGGTGTATGCGGCGAGCGCGACGCGGTCGCGGGTCGACAGCTCCATCCGCTCCGGGTCGTACTTCGCCATGAACCGCTCGCCGAGCGCGTTCCGCAGGATGCCACCTTCGCCACGAGCCGCCTCGGAGATCAGCGTGCCCGCCGCGTTCTCGGGCTCGATGATGCCGGACGGATGGAACTGCACGAGCTCCGGGTCGCGCAGCCGCGCCCCGGCGTCGACCGCGAGGCGGAACGAGTCACCCGTGTTCTCGTCGCGACGGGAGGAGGTGCGGCGCCAGATGCGGTTGTGTCCGCCGGCAGCGAGGATGACGGCATCCGCGTGGATCAGGTAGCGCGTGCCGTCGGCCTGATCGAATCCGTAGGCGCCGAACACGACGTTGTCGCGCACGAGGAGTCGGGTGATGTAGACGTGGTCGAGAATCGGCACCTCGAGCTGCTCGGCCTTGCGCACGAGCGTGCGCTGGATCTCGAGGCCGGTGTAGTCGCCGGCGAACGCGGTACGGCGGAACGTGTGCGCGCCGAAGAAACGCTGCGAGATGCGCCCGTCGTCTTCGCGCGCGAAGTCCATGCCCCAGCGCTCGAGATCGCGGATGCCGCGCTCGGCGCCCTGCGTCACGATCTCGACCGTGTGCGGGTTGGCGAGCAGGTAGCTCTCCTTGATGGTGTCGGCGGCGTGCTGCTGCCAGCTGTCGTCGGCATCCATGGTGCCGAGCGCGGCGTTGATGCCGCCGGCGGCGAGGGAGGTGTGGGCATCCTGACGGGGGCGTTTGCCGACGGCGAGGACGTCGATGCCGTGTTCGGCGACCTCGATCGCCGCCCGCAGCCCGGAACCACCGGTTCCGATGACGAGGACAGTGGTGGAGATCTGACGTTCGCGTGTGCTCATGCCTTCGACGCTAGTTAGGCGATCCTAATTACTCCAATGCATAGTTCGACTCTGAACCATGCGGGTAGGCTATGGTCATGAACCTCGAGCAACTGCGCGGGTTCGTCGAAGTGGCCCGCCTCGGCCACTTCACCCGCGCCTCGGAGCACCTGCACCTCGCGCAGCCCTCGCTGAGCCGTCAGATCTCGACGCTCGAGCGCGAACTCGGGGCCGAACTGTTCCATCGCGCCCGCGGTCACATCGCTCTCACCGCCGCAGGCGAGACCCTGCTCCCCCGCGCCCAGCGGATGCTCGCCGAGGCCGACGCCATCCGCGACGAGATGGGCGAGATGGCCGGACTCCGCCGCGGTCGCGTGCGACTCGGCGCTCCACCCACGTTGTGCATCAGCCTGGTCGCCGAGGCGATCAGCACGTTTCACACCGCTCACCCCGACGTCGACCTCCATCTCATCGAGAGCGGGTCGCGGCTGCTCGTCGAGCAGCTCGCCGTCGGCGCGGTCGACATCGCCCTCATCACCGAATCGGACGGGCCACCGCCGACGGGATTCAGTCTGACGCGCACACCCCTCCTCACCGAGGAGCTCGTCGTCGTGTCTGCGGCATCCCAGCCGCCGGTGGCAGTGACGCCCGCGATCGGACTCGATCATCTCGCGACACTTCCGTTGATCGAGCTTGATGTGTCGTACCAGCTGCGCGCGACGACGGATGCTGCGTTCCGCTCCGCCGGACTCGATCCGAAGCCCGTGCTGGAGGGAGCGGAGATGGATGCCGTGCTCCGCTTCGTCGAGCGCGGTCTCGGCGTGGCCGTGGTGCCGGCGATGGTGCTGCTCGATCGTCCGGCCCTGCGCTCGGTGCGCCTGGCGCATCCGATGATGACCCGCACGGTCAGCCTCGCGCACCGATCCGACGTCACGCCGGCGGTCGCGGTCGCCGCGATGCGCCGGGTTCTCGTGGCGACGGCGGCCGAGGTCGCGCGGCGCGATCCGGCGATCACGAGCCTGTTGTAGACACGGCGTCATCCTTCCGAGGTACGGGAGACCGCCCGGAGGATGACGACCTCGGCGGGTCCCCGCGCATAGCGTTGAGCACTCACCCGCACCATCCGGAGGAGACCCATGCCCTGGCTCGATATCGCCGTCGCCGCAGGACTCGTGGCGACGCTCATCACGGGGTTCGCGACGCGGAAGCGGTCGCTCCTCCCCGTCGCGGCAGTCGGCATCATGACGCTCGCCGGGCTCGGAGTCGCCTTCTGGATGGAGGGGACCCGCTGGCAGGTGATCGCGCTCGCCGTCGCCGGTCTCTTCGTCGCCGGCGCCGTCGCGTGGGCGCGCTCCGGCAGACTCACGGTCCTCTCCCGCGTCGGCGGGACCGCTGTCGTCGTCGCGATCGCGATCCTGGCGGGCGCGGCGTGGGGCCTTCCGCCCGTGCACGTGCCGGCGCCGAGCGGCCCTCAGACCGTCAGCGTGACCACGACGGTGTGGGTCGACGACTCCCGCGGTTCGCGAGGTGAGGACGGAGCGGAAGCAGCAGACGGCACCCGGTCGATCCCCGCCACCGTCTGGTACCCGGCATCCGCATCGGGGGATGCCGCCGCCTACCTCGCCGACCGCGATCGTGTCGATGGACTGACGGAGGCACTCGCCGCCCAGTACGGGATGCCGGCGCTGGTGTTCGACGGACTAGCCCGCGCGCGAACGAACGCCTCAGCGGACGCCGCGCCCGCCGAGGGGAGATTCCCGGTCGTGATCGCCTCGCCGGGTTCCGGGAGCACCCGATGGCTGATGACGTCGTGGGCGGAGGAACTCGCCAGCCACGGCGTGATCGTCGTCGGCATCGACCACCCCTACGACTCGGCCGGCGCCGAGCTCGCGGACGGGTCGACCGCCGAGAGTGAACTCGTCGCGACCGGTGACGACGAGCGCGACCAGGCCGCAGCCGACTTATCGGCCACGATCCGCGCGGATGACATCAGCGCCGTGATCGACCTGGTCGACCGGGGAGAAAGTGGCGTCCCCGCCCTCGACCACGCCGACACGTCCCACTTCATCGCGGCTGGCCACTCACTCGGCGGCGCGGCCGCGGTGGAGGCGGCACGCCTGGACGAGCGGATCCGCGGTGTGATCGACATCGACGGGATGCCGCGCTCAGCCGACGCCTCGCCTCTGGGAGTCCCCGCGATCTTCCTCGTGGCCGGCGACGCCGATGCGAACCCCGAGTACGATGCCGCGGTGCAGAAATTCCTCGGAGACGACGCGGTACGAGTGACGCTCGGCGGCGTCGCGCATCTCGGATTCGTCGACGCCGGGCTGCTCCTCGCACCCGTGCCCACCATCACCGGGGTCCGCGGTCCCGACGGCCCGCGGCTCGCCGCCGACGCGACACTCATCCTGGTGGACGCTGTGACTTCCGGCGAGGTCGTCGACCGGGAGGCGCTCGGCAGGATCGGCACCGCAGACTGACGGCATCCGCCACCCAGACGGACCGCCGGACAAAAGCAGAACCCCCGCCGCTTACGCGACGGGGGTTCTGTACTGTCTCAACACAGTGTGCGCCCGAAGGGACTCGAACCCCTAACCTTCTGATCCGTAGTCAGATGCTCTATCCATTGAGCTACGGGCGCATGGCCCCGAGGCGGAAACCGCTCCTCGGGCCGACGATAAGCCTACAACAGTCCCGGCGGGATTGCGAAACGAGGCGTCAGTCGTCGGTGGCGTCGGCCTTCGCCTGCTTCTTGCGACGTTTGGCGCGGGCACGCTGCTCCGATGACAGTGCTTGGAGGTCGACCAGACGCAACGCCTGCATACGCGCATCTCGCATGCGGCCGTAGTCGGGATCCTGGTCGGGGCGCATGCCTTCGACCCGCAGACGGCGGTCGAGGTTGTGGCGCACGTCGGCCCATGCGGCCTCCCGCGCCTCTTCGACGATCTCGCTCACACGGTCCCGATCCTGCATGATCTCGCGCAAGCGCACGCCGACTCCGGTGGACTGCTTGGCGCGGCGTCGGAGGTTGCGCACATCGCGGTCGCGGTAGTCGTGTGTGCCATGCGGGTCGGAGTGACGGCCCCGCGCCCGCTTGCGCAGCGCCGTGACGTTCGCGGCAGCTTCTTCGGCCTCTGCGGCCATCGCACCGAGGGCTTCACGGGCGTCGGCGATGTACTTGTCGATGTCGAAGACGCCGTCTTCGGCGATGGTCCCCACGAGGATGTGGTTCTTCACGGCGAGGCGCGCGGCAGCCGTCGCGATCGCCACGCCTTCGGCGATGGCATCCGCTGTTCGTCCCACCGCGACCTCCTCTCCTCGAGCGTACCGGTATCACTCCGACGCGGTGTCGGTCAGAATGGGTTCCGGATCAGGTTCCCCCACCCATCCGACATTCGCTTGGCGCCCACCCCGACCGCGCCCGCAGGAGGCCGCAGTGAAGCATCTCGATCTCGTCGGCAGCACCACGGTGATCACGGGGGCAGCGAACGGGATGGGCGCAGAGATCGCCCGACTCCTCGCCGCGCGCGGCGTGCACCTCGCGCTCATCGATCACGATGCCGCCGCCCTCGCCATGTTGGCCGAGACGCTGGACGGAACCATCGTCACCACGCACGTGATCGACCTCCACGACGACGATGCGGTCTTCGCCGGGGTCGCCGAGATCACCGCCGCACACCCGCGGATCAATGCCCTGATCACGTGCGCCGGTTCGTCGATGCTGGGCACCCTCGACCAGCTCACGATGGAGGAGATGCGCTGGCTGACCGACGTCAACCTGTGGGGCACGGTATCGGTCACGAAGGCTCTCCTCCCGGCCCTCCGAGCGGCGCCCTCCGCGCACATCACGCACCTCGCCAGCGTCTACGCGATGGCGGCACCCGCCGGTCGGATCCCCTACGCGATGAGCAAGTTCGCCGTACGGGCGTTCTCCGAGGCGCTGCGACACGAGCTGGAGGGCAGCTCGGTGACGGTCGGCGCGGTCTACCCCGCCGGCGTGCGCACCGGAATCATCCTGCACGGCCGGTACGCGGCCGCGATCGATCCGGATGTCGCGGCGCGGGCCGCAGCAGCGCAGGCCAAGATGTACCACACGGAGCCCGCGGATGCCGCTGCCCTCATCGTCCGCGCCACCGAGCGCAGAACAGCGCGGGCGATGGTCGGACGCGAGGCGCGGCTGATCGACGTGCTGGTGCGCGCGGCCCCCTCGGCGTACTGGCGCGTGATGCGCCGACCCCTGCGAGCGGCGATCGACACGACCACTCCGATCTCCTGAGGACTCCGATCGCCTGAAAGCGCTGCTCAGCGGACGGCGCCGACCCAGATGCCCGACGCCCAGGCCTGCTGCTCGCCGTTGCATCCCACCGACCCCGGATAGCCGCGCACCACGGCCATGCAGTTGGCGAGGAACTCCGGGTCACCGCCGAACAGCGATCCGTAAGCCGACGAGGAGTTGAGCGCGCCCCACACCCGGAACTGATGGATATGGGCGAGTTCGTGCGCCATGGCCCAGTTCAGCCGACTTTCGCTCCAGTTCGCGATGTCGGCGCGGTACTTGATGTATCCGCTGCTGTTGGCGCAGGCCGGCGCATTGCCCCCGGCGCATGAAGACGACTCGTACAGCCCGACGCCTCCACCTCCGACGCGGTCGAGTGCTGCACGAACACGCGCGTAGCCGTCGGGTCCGCTCGTCGTCCATGCGGGGCCACCGGGCCCGCTGCTCTGCGCCGCCTGCCACGCCGTGACCTCGCCGCCGACCTTCGCCGTGAGCGCGTGCACGGTCGCCGTCGCAGCCGTCACCGTGTCGGGGTTCGCCCGTTCGGCGAGGACCGTCTGCTGCGCGGAGAGCGCCGATGCGCGATGGGCTTCCGTGTCGACCTTGCCCTTCGCGCCGTCGAGTGCGGCGCGCAGGGCTTTCAGTTCGACGACGAACGCCGGTCGCACGCTCAGCACCGCGGCACGGTCGGCCGTGTCCGCCTCGGCGCGCTCCGCGGCACCCGCGAGGTAGTCCGTGCGCTGAGCGGCGGAATGCGCCTGCGCCGCCAGCGCCGTGAGCTCGGCGATCGCCTCGACGCGCTGGTGCTCGAGCGCATCCGCCCGGGCGACGACACCGGCCGACAGCAGGATCGCCGCGGCGACGGTGACGGAGACGACGCGGCGGATCACTTCAAGAATCCTGTCGTGTCGGCGAGCTTCGCGTCCTGCTCCGCGATCTGGGAGCGCAGCGCCGTGAGCTTCTCCGCGAGGAGGAGGTTGTCACCGCGCGACGCGTCGAGCTGCTCCTCGACCTGAGCGATCTGGGTTCGGATGGCGGCGACAGCCGTCGCGCGCTCCTGATCTGCGACCACCACGAGCACAGCTCCGCCGACCAGCAGCAGGCTTCCCACGACGACAGCAAGACGACGCATCTCGCTCCCCAGAACACACGCGACAGTGCCGGAACGGCTCCGGTGTGCCCAATATACAACCGGCGTCAACGTCGTCCCGCGAGGCCAGGGTCGCAGGCGCGGCCCCCGCCCTCCGAATGCGGGGAGCGTCGGTCAGATCGCGATGTCGCTGCTCGCGAGGCGCAGCTCAGCGGCGACCTGGCCGCTTGCGAGATGCTCTGGCACGATCCGACGCAGAGTGTCGGTGTCGCGCGCGGCGATCGCGTCGAAGAGCACCCGATGCTCCGCCGCCATCGCCAATAGGTCGTCGTGCTGCCCGAACAGCCAGCGCAGGCGTGTCGAGAACACGTCGATCAGCTCGCACAGCATCTCGTTGCCGGCCAACTTCGCGGCGATCTCGTGGAACTCACCGGCAGCCGATCGGGCGTCTTCCGCATTCCCCGCCCGCGCCGCCTCCCACTCGCGGTCCAGGGTCTCCCGGAGGCGAGCCAGCCCGGCATCGTCGTGTCGTTCGGCCGCGAAGACGAAGATCAGGGTCTCCATCGATTCGCGCACCTCTGCGAAGTCCTTGATGTCGCGGTCGGTGAATTCGCGGACCACCGCCCAGCTCCGCGGCCTGGAGATGACGACGCCTTCCGCCACGAGAGTGCGGATCGCCTCGCGAACCGGGAGCCGCGACACGTTCATCTCGGCGGCGATGTCGCGCTCCACCAAGCGGGAACCGGGCACACGGCGGCCCAGCACGATATCGTCACGCAGAATACGCGTCACCCTGACCGACTCGAGTTCGCCGGTAGCCCCCGCCGCCGTCATGCCCGCATTCTCTCACCTGAATGACCGTTCACCAAGTTTTGGTATCCCAACCGCCTCACGGCGAATCCGCGCGCCTACGCAGAGAGAGCGGATGCCGCAGCATCCGCTCTCTCCCCGTGGTCAGAGACTCAGGGCAGGCGGTTCGCGATCGCGAGGTTGGCGGTGAGCTCCTCGGCGTTCTGCCTGGCGACGTACGCCGGTCGGTCGCGCTCGACCCGCCACGACTCGCTGAGCGGCCCGACGTTGACCGTGTCGAACCCGGCCTCGTCGTAGAGGCGAGTGACGAACTCGATCGCCTCGGCATCGTCTCCCGCGGTCGCGAGGGCGCGGCGGTTCGCCGTACCGGCAGGCTTTCCGTCGGTGGTGATCTCGGACGCGTAGATGTGGTTGAAGGCCTTGGCGATCTTCGAGGTGGGCAGGCGGCGCTGCAGCAGCTCCGAGGTGGTGGTCTCGCCCTTGTCGAGCGCATCGATGTGGCCGTCGCGCTCGAAGTAGTAGTTGTTGGTGTCGAGGACGATCTTTCCGGCGAGCTCGTCGACGGGGAGCTGGTCGATCGCGCGCAGCGGCACGGTCACGACGACGGCGTCACCTGCTGTCGCAGCATCCGCCGCGGTGGCCGCCTTCGCCCGCGGGCCGAGCTCGGAGATCAGGTCTGCGAGCGTCTCCGGTCCGCGCGAATTCGCGATCACGACGTCATAGCCGTTCGCCACCGCCACGCGGGCGACCTGGCTGCCGATGTGTCCTGCACCGATGATTCCGAGAGTTGTCATGTTCGGCCCAACGCCTGCGCGGCGCGGCTATTCCCGGGATGAGGTCCTCAGCCTCGCGACAGTGCGTCCTCTGCCGCGACCCAGGCGAGCATCGCGCACTTGACGCGGGCGACGTACTTCGACACCCCGCCGAGGGCCGCCGCATCACCGAGCAGTTCCTCATCGGGCTCGATCTTGCCGCGCGAGCGCATGGCCTCGCGGAACGCCGCGATGCGGACCTCGAGGTCTGCGACCGAGAGCCCCTCGGCGAGTTCGGCCAGGAGTGACGCCGAGGCCTGCGAGATGGCGCAACCATGGCCTTCCCAGGCGATCGCCTCGACGCTGCCGTCGGCGGCGCGGTGCACTTGCAGGGTCACCTCGTCGCCGCAGGTGGGGTTGATCTGATGCGACTGCGCCGGGATCGCCTCGCGCAGGCCGTAGCCGTGCGGCGTACGCGAGTGGTCGAGGATCAGTTCCTGGTAGAGGTTCTGCAGGTCGCTCATGCGCCCCTCCGGAAGAATTCGATGGCTCCGGCCACGCCGTCGACCACGGCGTCCACCTCGGCATCCGTCGTATAGAGATAGGTGCTCGCCCGCGTCGACGAGGTGACGCCGAGACGTCGGTGCAGCGGCTGCGCGCAATGGTGCCCGACGCGCACCGCGATCCCGAGATCGTCGAGGAACTGCCCGACGTCGTGCGAATGGATGCCGGCCACGTCGAAGCTCGCGAGCCCGACGCGCGGCAGATCGATCCCGGCGCCGAGCACCCGCACGCCGTCGATCGCGGTCAGCCCATCGAGGAGCCGACGCCCGAAGGCCGCCTCGTGCGCCGCGATGCGCGGCATCCCGACCGCGGTGAGGTAGTCGACGGCGGCAGCGAGCGCGACCGCCTGCGAGACCCGTTGCGTCCCCGCTTCGAAGCGCTGCGGCGGCGGCAGGTACTCGGCCTCGGTGGTCGTGACGGTAGTGATCATCGAACCGCCGGTCAGGAACGGGGGCATCGCCTCGAGCAGTGCGCGGCGGCCGTACAGCGCGCCGATGCCGGTCGGGCCGAGCATCTTGTGCCCGGAAAGCACTGCGAAGTCGACGTCGAGAGCGCGGACGTCGAGCGGGAGGTGCGGGGCGGACTGACAGGCATCGAGCAGGGTGAGCGCGCCGACCTCGCGGGCGAGCACGACGAGCCGATCGACCGGGTTGACGACGCCAAGCACGTTCGACACATGGGTGAACGCGACGAGCTTCGTCCGCGCGCCGATGAGTTCGGCTGCGACATCGAGCCGCAGGGCGCCGTCGTCGTCCAGGGGGATGACACGGAGAGTGGCGCCGGTGCGCGCGGCCAGCTCCTGCCACGGGATGAGGTTAGCGTGATGCTCCATCTCGGTCGTGACGATCTCGTCGCCCTCGCGCAGGCGGAGCCTGGCGGCAGCTTCTCCCCCGCGCCCGATGGATGCGTTCGACAGCGCGTAGGCCACGAGGTTGATCGCCTCGGTGGCGTTCGACGTCCAGACGATCTCGTCGTCGTCGGCGCCCACGAATCGGGCGAGGGTGCTGCGTGCGTCTTCGAAGAGCTCGGTCGCCTCGGCAGCCAGGGTGTGCGCTCCGCGATGCACGGCCGAGTTCATGGTCGTGGCGAATTCGCGTTCCGCGTCGAGCACCGCGAACGGTCGCTGCGAGGTCGCACCCGAATCGAGGTAGACGAGCGGATGCCCGTGCACCTGCGTCTGCAGGATCGGGAAATCCTCGCGGAGGCGCCGCACCTCGGCGTCGCTCAGCGGGGCGATCACGTCGGCAGCCGGAGAAGAGCTCATCGTTCCAGTTTCTCATCTGCAGCTGATGGTCGGGCGGTGCCCTAGGCTCACACCATGTTCAGCGCCGAGACTCTCGCGACTTTCATCGTCGCGGCTTTCGTCATGGTGGTCATCCCCGGCCCGACCGTGTTGTTCACGATCGGTCGCGCCATGGCCCTCGGCCGTCTGGGTGGATTCCTCAGCATCGTCGGCACCGCGGTCGGCTCGATCGTGCTGGTCGTGGCGGTCGCACTCGGGATCGG